>NZ_JAOPKZ010000010.1 GCF_025519785.1 Staphylococcus marylandisciuri
CCGAGGCTGAGACGGCACCCTAGGAAAGCGAGCCAATAATACGAAGTATGGAATATGAAGAAGCACTCAGATGAAATGAAATAAATCATCTGAGTGCTATTTTTTCTGGGATTTATGTCCCAGCCTCATTTCTTCGTATAACGAAGTTGTTACAGAATGACATATTACTTAATGCTCTATACTTAGAATTGGTTTATTTCTCAACCCAGTCAGTATGGAAGACACCTTCTCTATCTTTGCGCTCGTAAGTATGAGCTCCAAAATAATCGCGTTGTGCTTGTATTAAATTAGCAGGTAAATCTTCAGTTCGGTAGCTATCATAGTAATTTATACTTGCGGAGAATCCTGGAGTCGCAATACCATGTTGAATAGCTGTAGACGCTACTTCTCTCAAAGCACTTTGATAATGAGTAACAATATCTTTGAAGTAAGGGTCAAGTAAGAGATTATCTAAGTTGGCATCATTATCATAAGCTTCTTTTATCTTTTGTAAAAATTGTGCGCGTATGATACACCCCTCACGCCATATCATAGCAAGTTCACCTAACTGTAAATTCCAATCGTTTTCGACGCTAGCTCTTCGCATTTGCGCAAATCCTTGAGCATAAGAGCATATCTTACTCATATAAAGAGCTTTACGGATTTTTTCAAGAAATGCTTTTTTATCGCCGTTAAAAGTAACTTTAGGGCCTTCTAAATGTTTTGAGGCTTTCACGCGTTCTTCTTTGATAGATGAGATAAAGCGCGCGAATACAGATTCAGTTATGATTGTCAGTGGGATACCTAATTCTAACGCGTTGATAGAAGTCCATTTACCTGTACCTTTTTGGCCGGCGGTGTCTAGTATTTTTTCAACTAGCGGTTCATTTGTTTCCTTATCTATTTTAGTGAAAATATTACCTGTGATTTCAATTAAATAACTAGATAGCTCCCCACTATTCCACTCGCTGAAGGTATTAGAAATTTCTTCATGAGACATGCCTAATAAATCTTTCATCATAATATAACTCTCAGCAATAAGTTGCATGTCCGCGTATTCTATACCATTATGTACCATTTTGACATAATGCCCTGCTCCATTAGGACCTATATAAGACACACAAGGCGCGCCATCGTCTGCTTTAGCGGAAATCGAACGCAATATATCTTCCATTTTTTCAAAAGCTTGGCGCTGACCTCCAGGCATGAGGGACGGACCAGTTAGAGCACCTATTTCTCCACCTGAAACGCCCATACCGATGAAATTAATACCACTTTCAGCTAGATTTCTATTACGACGAATTGTATGTTCGTAATTAGTGTTACCACCATCGATTAGAATGTCATCATTATCTAATAATGGCAATAATTGATCGATCGTAGTATCTGTAGCTGGCCCTGCTTTAACCATGAGTAAAATTTTACGTGGTTTTTCTAGTGAGTTTACAAATTCTTCTAAAGAATAGGTAGGGTGAATGTTTTTACCTTGAGACTCTTTAACCATCTCTTCCGTTTTTTCAGGGGAGCGATTAAAGACTGAAACTCTGTAGCCACGTGATTCAATATTCCACGCTAAATTTTTACCCATCACCGCTAGTCCTACAACTCCAATTTGTTGTGCCATAATACTAACCTCTCTTGTATAAATTTTCGCTCTCATTGTACCATACCTTTAAGGCCTACTTCATGCTTTGCAACCAGAACTGTTTAATTCTATAATCTTTAATATCTGCCCGGTCAACAAATTAAGCGAATCAATAGCAATACGTTCAGATGTAGTATGGATGTTCTCATATCCCACTCCTAAGATAACTGTGGGAATGCCTAGAGAATTGAATATACTTCCATCTGATCCTCCTCCAGCTATCACTGTCTTAGGCACTAAATTCAATGACTTAGCAGCTGCCATAGCTAATTGAGTCACCGGAGCCTCAGGTGATATCTTGAATCCTGGATAGCTAACATTGGATTCAACATCTGCTGAAGTTCCATAATCGTTTGCTGTCTGCTCAAAGATGTTCTGCATATGATGAGCCTGATTAAGAACCCGACTTTCTTCATGAGAGCGCGTTTCTGCATAAATTTTTACTTTTTCAGCGACTATATTGGTAGCAGTCCCTCCTTCGAAACGACCTATATTAGCAGTGGTTAGTTCATCGATTTGTCCCAGCTTCATTCTACTAATAGCTTTAGCTGCGATATTAATGGCGCTAATACCTTTAGTGGGCGTGCTGGCATGAGCGGTTTTCCCATATATAACTGCATTAATTTTGGCTTGATAAGGAGCCCCAATAACAGTCGTGCCAACCGGTTGGCTTGCATCAACTGCATACCCGTACTTGGCTTTCAACAGACGGGAATTTAGCACTTTAGCTCCCAGCAAACCACCTTCTTCTGCTACAGTTAGTACAAATTGTACTGGTCCATGTGGTAGGTCTTGTTCTTGAATAACTTCTATTGTTTCTATTAAAGTAGCAAGTCCTGCTTTATCATCAGCGCCTAACACTGTGGTACCATCCGAATAAACATAGCCATCTTCTTTAATAATAGGATTAACATTCTTCCCCGGAACAACTGTATCCATATGACTAGTGAAATAAATTATCTCACAATCTTCGTAACCTTCTGTTGAGGGTAAAGTACAAACCAAATTATTAGCACCTAAACCATTCTCTTTTTGCGCTTCATCCTCTTCTATTTCTAATCCTAAGCGGGATAGTTTTGATTTCAGAAAAGACTGTATTTCAGCTTCATTTCCGGTTTCTGAATTTATTTTAACTAATTCGATAAATGTATTAAGTAATCTCTTGTTATTAATCAAGTAATCGCCTCCCAAAATAGATATAAATTTAGTCTAACTGAATTTGTATGCAAACTACAATGGGAGCGGGACAGAAATCTAAATTGAATAAAAAAGATTTCTGTCCCAGCCTCTAATAAGATCGACAAATAATATAAATAAACGTTATATGACGTGCTATAATGAAAGTATAAACATAAATTTATGTGGAGGAACATAGTATGAATAATAAAGTATTTAGAGTCATTATCATAGTAATGCTCATTGCTGTGATACTCGCGTTGTTACTTACAAGTTTAGTCCCTTTAGTGGGTAGTTAGATAATAAAAAGGACGAGGTCATAAACATTGATTTAGCGATAATAGCTTAACTCAATGTTTATGGTCTCGTCCCTCTTTTAAGAATTTTTAACATCGTTATGCATGCGTAGTGAGCCAAACTGGGATTTGATATTTAAATAAGCTTCCAATTCGTATAATATTTGCATAATACTAGCACGTGTTTCAAGTTCATCATGGGTCGTAGGTAAATCAGCTGATTTAATATGCAAACGAATTTGGTATAAAGAATGTAATCTGAGAGCAGTATAGTCATTGCTATTTACGTTAAGAGCAATTTCAGCCATCAATTCAGATAGTTCCTCTAAAGAATCATCACGAGTCACAATATGGTCTAACAGGTTAAAAATCCTCTTTAATAAATCAAGTTGCTCCTCGCGCATATCAAAGTAGTGATAGTATGAATTCTCATTTCTAACGAAGTGATTCTTAACATCTCTAAAAGCAAATGATTTAGCTTTTTTAATAACAAGTTGTAACTGTTCGATTTGCTTATCTATATATTTAGAGCGATCTCTTTCTTTCAACTGAGAACTAAAACCTTCGAAGATTTGAGCGAAACGGTCCTCAACATCCACCTTATACTTATTTAAGCCAGCGTCCATGCTAGGCATGATCAGATTCATTAGAAAAGCGATTCCTAAACCTACACACAAGAGTAAGATTTCATTTATAAATAAGTGTATATCAATAGTCTTGGCATTAAAAACGTGTAGAAGGATGACACAACTAGTTATGACCCCTTCTTGTACTTTAAATACAACAGTTAAAGGTATAAAAAGTAGAACGATGAGACCGACTACTAGAGCATGTTGGCCAAGCAAACCAAACGCAGACATACCAATCAACAATATCATTAAACAGGATACAAACCTAGAGAAGATCGCTTGCACAGAATGTATTTTAGTATGCTTAATACATAACACTACTAAAATGGCACTAGAAGCAAAATTATCTAATCCGAGCCATTTAGCGATAATAATGCCTAGCGCCATACCAATTGCCGTCTTAATCGTTCTAAACCCTATTCGGTAAGGATTTAAACTCAACATTTTGAGTTCCCCTATCTTTCCGCACAGTATTCATCGAAAAGATTTTGTAGCTGTGTGATAACATCCATAACTTCATGTCCTTCTATTTGATGTCGTTCTATCATAGCTTTTACTTCTCCATCTTTCACGAGGCCAAATGAAGGGCTTGATGGTGGATAACCTTCAAAATACTCTCGTGCTTGTTGAGTAGCTTCTTTATCTTGACCAGCGAATACTGTTACCAATCGGTCAGGTAGTTTATCGAAGTGTAAAGCATGTGAAGCGGCTGGTCTAGCTATACCGCCAGCACAACCACAAACAGAATTAACCATTACAAGCGTTGTACCTTTTTGGTTGAGCACCTGATCAACTTCATCTGCAGTGGTTAGTTGTTCATAACCAGCTTCTTCAATTTCATTACGAGCTTGTTCTACTACATCATTCATATATAAATCAAAATTTAAATCCATTCAATCAGCCTCCGTTGCAGTTTCATATACATATTCTACTAACTCATTAAGCAATCATCAATAAACATGTTTGTATTAATAAATACTCGTCTGGTTAATTGAATAGCTTTCGATCTTATCCTTTATCATTTGCATAAAACGACCAGCTAGTAGACCGTCGAGTATACGATGGTCTATGGATAAACAAAGGTTTACCATATGGCGAATTGCTATCATATCATCGATTACTACCGGTTTCTTAACGATAGATTCTACTTGTAATATTGCCGCCTGTGGGTGATTGATGATACCCATTGAAGATATAGAGCCAAATGTACCTGTACTATTAACCGTAAAGGTGCCTCCCTTCATATCTTCAGAAGTGAGTTCATTATTGCGTGCTTTATTAGCTAAGTCATTGATTTCTTTAGCTATACCTTTAATCGATTTCTCGTCAGCGTGTTTAATGACCGGCACATACAATTTATTTTCATCCGCCACCGCTATAGAAATATTGATGTCTTTATTAACTTTGATTTCATCCTCATGCCAGCTACTATTAAGCATTGGATATGATTTAAGTGTTTCGGCCACTGCTTTTATAAAGAAAGCAAAATAGGTTAGATTAAAGCCTTCGTTGTGCTTGAAAGTGTCTTTATAGTGATTTCTAGTTTGCACAAGTTGCGTTGCATCAGCTTCAACCATCATCCAAGCATGAGGAATTTCAGTAGAACTTTTAACCATATTCTGGGCAATCTGTTTACGGATGCCAGTGACTGGTATAGAGTCTCCACCTTCAGATATATGAACGTCCTCCTTCTTATCCGTAGTGGAATCAAATTGAGTTTGCTTGTCTGATGAATCTTGATTTGAGGATTGCGAAATTAATTTCTGAATGTCTTTTTTAGTAACCCGTCCTTCAAAGCCGGTACCGACCACCTCGGATAAATTGATGTTATGTTCACTCGCCAATCTAAAGACGACTGGCGAATATCTTCCATTATTTTTAGGTTGAGAAGTTTCTACATCATTATTATTAAAAGTATTTTTTCTTAAATTATCATAGCTAGTTGAATCTTCTTGTTCATCGCGCTGAGTATGTGAGGATTGATTATCTTTTTCTTCCGTAATCTCAGCGTTAGAATGAGTAACCTCTTCTTCAGTGTCTAAATGACAAATGACACTTCCTACTTTAACGGTATCGCCTTCGCCTACAACAATAGAGGTGATCGTTCCAGCATGAGTTGAGGGGACTTCAGCTGTAACTTTATCTGTAATTACTTCACAGATCGGGTCATACTCTTCTACTTGTTCTCCCTCTGCTACAAGCCATTGTTCAATTGTGCCTTCATGCACGCTTTCACCTAACTTAGGCATTTTAAGTTCCATCGTTGAACCTCCTTAGAATTCTGCTAACTCACGCATTTTTTTCTTAATCTTATCTGGATTGATCATAAACTCATCTTCAAGGGGTGGAGAAAAAGGCATTGAAGGCACGTCAGGACCAGCTAATCTCATTATGGGAGCGTCTAAGTCAAAGAGACAATGCTCAGCAATAATTGCAGACACTTCAGACATCACACTACCTTCTAAATTGTCTTCGGTAACTAATAAAATTTTACCAGTATTTTTAGCACGCTGAATGATCGTCTCTTTATCTAATGGGTAAACTGTTCTTAAGTCCACTACTTCTATACTGATTCCTTCTTCTTCAAGAGCATCAGCGGCTTGAATGCTATAATTAACGCAGAGACCATATGTAAAAACTGTTAAATCCTCGCCATGTCGTTTGATGTCTGCTTTGCCCAGCGGTACTGTGTAGTACTCCTCAGGGACTTCCTCTTTTAACAGTCGATATGCTTTCTTGTGTTCAAAGTATAGCACTGGATCATTTGACTCAATAGAAGAAAGTAACAAACCTTTCGCATCATAAGGAGAGGAAGGTATGACGACTGTGAGTCCTGGAGTTGACGCGAAGACACTTTCAATACTTTGAGAATGATACAATGCACCATGTATGCCCCCTCCGAAAGGAGAACGCACTGTAATTGGGGATTGCCAATCATTATTAGAGCGGTACCGTATTTTAGCTGCTTCACTCATTATTTGATTAGTAGCTGGCAGTATATATTCTGCGAATTGAATTTCTGCTACAGGTCTTTTACCTAACATAGCAGCGCCAATAGCCGTCCCCACTATATTTGACTCTGCTAATGGAGTGTCAATAACACGTTCTATGCCGAATTTCTCTTGTAGACCCGACGTAACACCAAAAACGCCGCCTTTTTTACCGACATCTTCGCCCAATATAAATACGTTATTATCTTTTTCCATTGCTTGTTCTAGAGCTTGATGTATAGCCTCTAAATAGGATAGTTTACTCATCAGATAGAGCTCCTTTCGTCATAGACATGTGTATAGGTTTCTTGGGCGTCTGGATAAGGCGCTTTTTCAGCTTCTTTGGTTGCTTGGTTAACAATACTCTTATGTTCCTTCTCCAAGTCAGCCAACCACTCTTCGCTAATCATATTATGTTCTAATAAATAGTTTTTAAACCTTATATTGCAATCCAAATCTTTAAGACCATCACGTACCTCTTGAGATCTATATTTGTCATCATCGTCAGAAGAGTGAGGCGTCATGCGTGTACACAGAGCTTCGATGAGGGTAGAGCCTTCCCCTTTAATAGCGCGCTCTCTTGCTTCTTTCATTGCTTTATACATTGCAATGGGATCGTTGCCATCTACTTGCTCCCCATGGATACCGTAGCCAAGCGCACGATCTGATAGTTTTTCAGCGCTGTATTGCAAATTATCAGGCACTGAAATGGCGTATTTATTATTTTCGATAACGCAGATGAATGGGAGTTTATGAACTCCAGCAAAGTTTAGACCTTCGTGGAAATCACCTTGATTGGAACTTCCTTCTCCAACAGTGGTGATAGCAATATTAGATTTTCGATCCATCTTTAAGGATAAAGCTGCTCCTACTGCATGTAATATTTGAGTTCCTACTGGCGAACTTTGAGATAATATACCCAAGGACTTCTGACTGAAATGAGAAGGCATTTGCTTACCACCAGAATTGATGTCATCCCTTTTACCGAAGGCAGAAAGCATCGTATCTAATGGTGTCATACCTAGATAGGTAACGAATGCTAAATCACGATAATAAGGGGAAGATATGTCCCCTTCTTTCATAGCGTACGCCATACCTATTTGTGTAGCTTCTTGTCCTTGACAACTTATAACGAAAGGGATCTTACCTGCTCGATTTAATAGCCACATTCTTTCATCAATTTTTCGACCTAAATCCATCCACTTATACATTGTTTTTAAGTCTTCTTCGCTTAGCCCTACACTTTTGTAGTCTATCATCGGTTTTCCTCCTTCAGATATGGATTGCTCTCTTTTCAATGTTTAAACCTAACTCACTCAATACTTCTGAGAGTGATGGATGAGCATGTGTAGTTAACCCTAATTCCAGTGCAGAACCATTCATAAACGATAACAGTGAAATTTCATTGATAAGTTCGGTTACGTGAGGTCCAATCATTGCTATACCAAGAATTTCTTTATCTGTCGCATTATAGACTACTTCGCAGAAAGCGCTTTGTAGATCCAAACTCTCAATAACTGCTTTACCGATAGCTCTAAAAGGAACCTTTGCAGTTTTAACTTCATATCCTTGTTTTTTTGCTTCTTCATATGTTAATCCGATCGCTGCCATTTCAGGCGCTGTATAAATACAACGCGGCATTTGTGAGTAATTCACTGATAGCGGTGAAGCGTCAAACATATGTTCAACAGCTGTGATAGCTTCTTTGCTACCTACATGAGCAAGTTGTAACTGTCCAATACAATCACCAGCTGCATAGATGTGATTATCTGCTGTTTGCTGGTAATCATTCACTTTAATAAAGCCTTGCTCATCCGTTGAAATATGAGTGTTTTGCAAACCGATGTCAGCTGTATTCGGTTGTCTTCCTATAGCAACTAGACATTTGTCAAATACTTGAGGTTCTTCATTGATATATATTTCAATGCTTTGGTCTTTAACAATTACATCATCTTCAGTGAGTTTCGTATTTTCAATTATCGTAACGCCTTTATCTTCGAGAGCGCGTTTTAGTGATCTTGCTATCGTGTTACTTTCACTAGGCAGGATACGCTCGCATGCTTCAATAACGGTTACATCTACTTGTAAGTCGTTGAGTAATGAAGCAAATTCTAAACCAATTACGCCTCCCCCAATGATGACTATGGACTGAGGTAACTGTTGTAAATTGAGAAGGTCATCACTTGATAACACTGTTGTATGATCAAATGGAATAAACGGCAAAGCAGTTGGCTTAGACCCTGTGGAAATAAGTACATAATCATTCGGTATCAACGTTGAATCGCCATCTTCATATTCCACTGAAATCGTACCGCTTCTAGGAGAAAATATAGATGGTCCAAGTATTCTTCCATATCCATTAAATACATCGATGGCGTTATTATTCATTAATTGCTCAATGCCTCGAAACATTTGTTGTACTATTTCTTCTTTCCTAGCCATCATCTTTTGGAAGCTAAAATTAAATTCATTGACATTAACGCCGAAATCAGTAGCGTTTTTAACAGTTGTAGCCACTTCTGCTGATTTGAGAAGTGCTTTCGTAGGTATACAACCTTTATGTAAACAAGTCCCACCTAGTAAGTCATTTTCAACGAGAGCAACTTTCTTACCAAGTTGCGATGCTCTGATAGCAGCCACGTAACCAGCAGTTCCGCCGCCTAATACTACTAAATCATATTGTTCTTCTGCCATAACAGTTCTCCAATCTAATAAATTAGCAATGAGTGATTAAAAATCAATAAAGTTGAATATAATTTATACGTTTTCTTAGCGATATCTATTTAAGACTCACTACTATTCTAAATAAACTCGGAAGTTCTTTTTCACTCTTATAGAGCTTGAACCTTTAAAAAACGTCTAACAATGTCTTATGTAAGTTTAATCAAAGATATTAGAACTAATAATCATATTTATTTTACAATATAAAGTAATAATATAAAATTATTAAAGCTTATAAATTCCATTTATGATATAAGAGCGGAACACATTTAAAATAAAAATAGTCGTCCCGCTCTAATTAAGACGAAGTTAAAGTAAAAAGACTTTTTAAAGTTTATGATTTTGCTCGATCATTTCCTTTGCATTTTGGCGGGTTAATTCAGTTACGTTTGCCCCAGATATCATCCGAGCAACTTCATCTATTCGTGTTTCATCAATTAATTCTTCTACTTTAGTAGTTGTTCTATCATCTAACGTATCTTTAGATATTAATAGATGGTGATCACTCATGCTAGCAACTTGAGGGAGATGAGAAATACAAATAACTTGGATGTAGTTTGCTAAATCACGCATTTTTTCTGCCATTTTTTGTGCGGCTTGTCCTGATACACCTGAATCAACTTCATCAAAAAGTATAGCGGTTTGGCCACGTGATTTCACAAAGATAGTCTTTAAAGCTAACATGATACGTGAAAGTTCGCCACCAGACGCGATTTTATTTAAACTTTTTAAAGGCTCACCTTTATTTGGGCTTATTAGAAATTCGATAAATTCTATTCCTTCGCGATTCGGTTCATCCAAAGGCTTAAAAGAGATTTCTAGATTTGCATCTTTCATCTGTAAGTTTTGAATCTCATCAACAATGTGATCTCTTAACGTTTGAGCTACCTGACGCCGAGCTTTCGATAAATCTTTTCCTATTGTAATGACTTGATGGTAGAGTTCAGATATTTCTTTACGTAACTGAGAGGTGCTTGCTTCATAATTCTCGATTTTATTAATTTCACTTTCAATTTTCTCTTGATAAGTAATTAATTCACTAACATCTTTACCATATTTTCGTTTTAAATTGTTGAGTAAGTTCATACGTGATTCTAATTCGTTTAAATATTGTTCATCAAATTCGGTGTTAGTTAGTTCATCGTATAACTGGTGTTTAGCATCTTCTAAAGTATAGTAAAATTGATCAATTTCCTCTTTTAATGAGTCATATTTTTCAGGTAGAATTTGGTTAATCGTATCAAGTTGATTGCTCAACTCATAAAGCCGATCTGTAATTGCATGCTCATCTGTTAATGTAAGATGAGCATTATTAAGAGCAAGATTTAGGTTTTCAGAATTTTTAATGCGGTTGATATCTGCTTCTAACTGCTCGACTTCATTCTCTTTTAAGTGTGCTTCTTTGAGCTCATCATTTTGAAATTTCAACAGGTCTAAGCGTTGCAATAATGCTTGGTCTGCTGATTCTAAATCTGACAGTTCTCTCTTTTTACTTATATACTTATCATAAGTTGTAGTATATTGATCTAACAACTCTTGATAACTGCCTTCAGAATAGTTATCAAGTAATTGTAAATGATATTTTTGTTTCAACAGTGTTTGTGTTTCGTGTTGACCGTGGATATCTAGTAATTCTTGCATTACTTTTCTCAACACAGCTAAAGTAACTACTTGATTATTGATACGACAAATACTTTTACCAGTGCTGAAAATTTCTCTCTTAACTAATAAGAAATCTTCTTCAACATCAATCGACAAGTCTTCTAGTATGCTAATAGCATCTTTACTATCATCTATATCAAATATACCTTCAATAATAGCCTTTTTCTCGCCATGACGCACATAATCAGAAGAAGCTCGCATACCTATTAATTGACCAATAGCATCGATAATTATAGATTTACCAGCACCCGTTTCACCACTGAGTACAGTGAGACCATCAGAGAATTGAATTTCAAGCGTATCTATAATAGCAAATTGTTTAATAGATAAGGTTTGTAACATGAATTGTTCACTTCCTTATTCTTATAATAAATTAAAGATTCTTGTCTTAGTAGTTTCGCTTGCTGCTTTGTCTCTGCAAATAATCAAGCATGTATCATCACCGCAAATCGTACCTAATACTTCGTCCCAATCTATCTGATCTAAGATGGCTCCTATCGATTGAGCGTTACCAGGCAAAGTCTTAAGTACTAATAAATTGTTAGATTCGTCAATATTTACAAAGGAATCCATTAAATAGCGACCTAACTTTTCTAAAGGATGGTATTTGCGATCATTTGGTAAGCTATATACATATTGACCTGTAGGTGTAGGCACCTTTATTAATTGAAGCTCTTTAATATCCCTTGATACAGTAGCTTGAGTGACGTTAAGCTCAAATTCATTTAAACGTCGTACGAGTTCGTCTTGAGTTTCGATCTTTTCATTAGAAATTATTTCACGTATTTTAATGTGACGCACTGACTTTTTTGCCATCCTGTCCACCTCTTTAACGAATATTTATACATTAATTTTAGCATATTGATCATCGTTCTACTACTGATGAAATTTTAAGCTTCATAAAGCTTTAGAGAAGTTATGATAATACTTTATGCTAATGTCATTAGACGCATAGAGATGTATATTTAAAGATATAACAAATACTTACTTCAAATCTTATAATGATCTAGAGTTATCAATAAAACCCAGTTTTCTGATTTAAACATAGTAGAAAACTGGGTCATATAAGACAAGATTGTAGTTAGTAATAGTTCTTATTAATGATCACGATTAGCAAACAGGTCTACTATTTCACTAAGATTGCTAACATCATAGTCTCTTTCTATTTCATTTAAGATTGATTTAGCTGCTACTGCTTCATCGTTTAGTTTTTCTTCTGCACCCTTTTTACCTAGTAGAGAAACATAAGTACTCTTATGATTTGAAACGTCGCTCCCTACCGATTTACCTAACTTATCTTCATCTCCGTAGACGTCTAGTAAATCATCTTTAATCTGAAACATTAAGCCGAGATGTTCACTGAAGCGTTCTAATGACTGAGCGATGTGATTATTGGGCTGAGCGATATCTACTGCGGCCATAACAGCAAACTTTAATAAGGCTCCTGTCTTAGTTTTATGGATGAGTTGTAATGTTTCTAAGTCGATCTCTTTATTCTCACTTTCCATATCAAGTACTTGGCCGCCTACCATTCCCATATGACCGCTAGCTTCAGATAATCGTTTAATAATTTGAATCCTCACTTCTGTAGCAAGAAGATGATCATTGCTAATAAGTTGAAAAGCTTTAGTTAAAAGTGCATCGCCAGCTAATATTGCTTTCCATTCACCGAATACCTTGTGATTCGTCAATTGACCACGTCTATAATCATCATCATCCATAGAGGGTAGATCATCATGTATAAGAGAATAGGTATGTATCATTTCTAAAGCTAGAGCAGTCTGCATACCATAATGGATATCCTTATTTAAAGTTTGAAGAGTTAATAGAGTGAGTAAAGGACGAATTCTCTTACCACCAGCTTCTAATGAATATTGCATACTTTCTTCTAGGTTAGTCCCTAAAAAAGAAGAAGGAACGATTTGCTTCAATTCATCATTAATTAATGAAATATACTTATTCATTTGTGGATTCATAGTTCTGTTCATCCTCATTAGAAGCATCATTTTCTTCTTTAATAAGTTCATTGACTTTCTTCTCAGCATTTTTGAGCGTCTCTTCACATGAAGCAGATAATTTCATTCCTCGTTGATACAAGTCTAGAGATTCCTCTAAAGAAACCGTCTCATCATCAAGTTTTTGAACAATATTTTCTAATTCACTCATCATTTCTTCGAAGCTTTGTTTCTTTTCACTCATCTTTACACCTAACTTCCTCTACTTTAGTTTCGACTGTGCCATCTTTCATTTCAAGAAATAATCGGTCGCCGTTATTGATATCATGCGTACTAGTTACAACATTATCCTCTTTTTTTGCAATAGCGTACCCTCTCAGCATAGTATTGGTTGGGCTTAAGTTATTTAGCAATTCTACTTGATGTTGTAGCTTATGTTTACTATTAGTTAGCTTAAGGCGCAATAGATTGATTAACGCATCATGGAGTCTAACCTGTTCAGCTTTATTATTGGATAATTCATTTAATAATAATTTTACATTTAATTTTTGTGAAATTATATTAAAATGATGGTGCGTTTGAGAAATTCTCAATTTAACATTATAAATAAGTTGTTTCTCTAATTCGTCTCTACGCTGTATTTGTTGATCATACAGGAGAGTAGGAGTTTGAAGCTTATAATAAGACGTCGTATGTTCTAAATGTTTTCGATAGCTCTTTAAGTTCTGTTGAACAGCACGTGAGAGGTTGAGTTGCATTTGTTTGATTCTTTGCGTAATATCAAATTGATCTGGCGTGGCCATCACTGCCGCCTGTGTAGGAGTGGCTGCTCGAGCATCGGCAACGAAATCACTTATGGTAAAATCTGTCTCATGACCAACTGCAGAAATTATAGGAGTCTTACATGCGTAGATGGTTCTGGCAACTTCTTCTTCATTGAAGTTCCATAAATCTTCTATGGAGCCCCCACCTCGTCCTACGATAATAATATCTACCCCAAGTTGGTCAGCATATTTTAAGTTTTTAATTATATCATCTTTAGCTTGTTGGCCCTGTACGAGTGTACTGATGTGAATTTGTTCTGCTAAAGGGTAACGATTATTCAATGTAGAGTGTATATCACGTATTGCTGCGCCTGTATTAGCTGTAAGTACCGCTATTTTAGTAGGATAAGTTGGGAGCGGTTTCTTAGCACTGTTATCAAATAGCCCTTCTTTATTCAGTTTTTTCTTCAATTGTTCTAAACGCTGATATAGATTACCTACACCGTCTTGATGCATTTTATTAACATAAATTTGATAGTTCCCTCTTTTTTCGAACACCGAAACTCTAGCTTCGATTAAGACTTGATCTCCTTCTTTAGGATCGAAATCTAATTTTGACGCATTCCCTTTAAACATCATAGCATTGATAACGCTTTGATCGTCTTTCACATTGAAATATAAATGTCCGCTAGAATGACGTTTGAAGTTAGAAAGCTCTCCTTTAATAAGGACAGATTGTAAATGTGGATCACGGTCAAATTTATACTTAATATATTTAGTTAACGTTGAAACAGATAAATAATTAGACATGTAGGCACCACACTTTACTTAATATTACTTAAGACTCCGTTGATGAATTTATGATGATTCTCATCGCTAAATTGTTTAGCTAATTCTACAGCTTCATTTATAACAACTTTTGGTGGTGTTTCTCCATTGAGAAGTTCAAAGGTAGACATTCTTAAGATAATTCTATCTGTTTTTAAGAGACGCTCTAAGGTCCAATCTTTCAAATGAGGTTTTATATTGTTATCTAACACGCTTTCGTGGTCTTTCACACCAGTAACCAGCCAATGTATAAAGTCAAAATCTACTTCCGTGTTTTCATCTTTAATAAAATCGATCGCCTCGTTAATAGTTAAATCTGTGTTTTCAACTTCTAATTGAAATAGAGTTTGGAATGCTTGAATTCTTGATTCTTTACGACTCATGTTAAACTCCTTCAAATTTTGAATTTTGGTATTAAAGTGAGATAAATATCAATTTGATCTCAGAGACTCACCTTTAAGGATGTGTTTACCTAAGAGTGCTACAAATTTGATAATGATTACCCCATTATATTGAACTCGACTCGTTCAATATGGATAATGAGCACTGTTAAACTAACCATTTTAGTAAATACTAAATAAATTGAGTTGAATAATGAGAGATTAATCAGTTTCTTCATCCATAATGCTATATTTCTCTAAGAACTTAGTATTGAATTCACCACTTCTAAAAGTCTCATGATTTAAGAGCTTCATGTGGAATGGAATAGTAGTATCAATCCCCAATACTAAGTATTCACTCAGAGCACGCAGACCACACATTATCGCTTCATCACGTGAAGGTTGATGAACAATTAATTTACCCATCATTGAATCGTAATATGGAGGAATAGTGTAATTAGTATAACAAGCTGATTCTACACGTACACCAAATCCTCCGGGCGCTAAGTACTGGTTAATCTTACCGGGTGAAGGCATAAAGTTCTTATAGGGATTTTCAGCATTGATCCTAAACTCCATGGCATGTCCATCAATACGAATATCGTCCTGCGTGACAGGGAGTTTTTCCCCCATAGCTACTTTGAGTTGTAACTTAACTAGATCAACTCCCGTCACCATTTCGGTTACTGGATGTTCAACTTGAATACGTGTATTCATTTCCATAAAGTAGAAGTCGTCAGTATCTAAGTCATAAATAAATTCTATTGTGCCAGCATTTTCATAATTCACTGCTTTAGCCGCACGTATGGCTGCCTCTCCCATTTCTTGCCGTTTATCTTCGGTAAGGATTGGAGATGGTGCTTCCTCTACTAATTTCTGCATACGTCGTTGGATAGTACAATCTCTCTCGCCTAAATGTATAATGTTGCCGTGTTTGTCTCCCATAATCTGAATCTCAATGTGTCGAAAGTTTTCTATAAACTTTTCTAGATATAAGCCACCGTTACCAAAAGCAGTTTCTGCTTCCTGCTGCGTCATCTTAAATCCATTAATTAACTCTTTATCATCGCGTGCGACACGAATACCTTTTCCGCCGCCGCCAGCAGTAGCTTTGATGATTACAGGAAATCCAATCTCTTTAGCTAGCGTCTGTGCATCTTCAATGGAATCAACTAACCCTTCACTACCAGGTACGACTGGAACATTAGCTCGCTTCATTTCTTCTTTAGCCACGTCTTTAATACCCATCTTTTGAATCGACTCAAAACTTGGGCCTATAAAATGTAACTGACAAGCTTCACAAAGTTCTGCAAAGTCCCCATTTTCAGCTAAAAATCCATAACCAGGATGGATGCCATCGCAACCAGTTGAAGTAGCAATAGACAAGATGTTGGGGATGTTTAGATATGAATCTTTAGATTGCGTAGGTCCGACACAGTACGCTTCGTCTGCTATTTGAGTATGTAAAGCATCTTTGTCGCCTTCAGAGTATATTGCAACTGTTTGTATACCTAATTCTTGACATGCTCGTATAATGCGAACTGCTATTTCGCCACGATTAGCTATTAGTATCTTGTTCATATTATTTCACCTTGAATAACGGTTGGCCATACTCTACCATTTGACCGTCCTCAACTAATATTTCAGTAATTTCCCCTGAGACTTCTGCTTGAATTTCATTAAATAATTTCATCGCTTCTAATATACAAACAGTTGTCTCATTTGATACTGTATCTCCTACTTGTACGTACGGATCTTCTTCTGGTGAAGGTGCTTTATAGAATGTACCTACCATAGGTGCATTGATAGTTTGAGAATTATCATCCTTTGTAGCTTCATCACTTTCGCTAGGAGCTTGGGATTGATTAGCTGTATGATCTGCTGGAGCTGAGTAAGCTTGTACCGGTTGTTGAGCATTTACTTGTGGTGTGATGATTTCAGTTTCTTTTTCTTTTTTTAGGTTAACTACCTTATCTTTTTCTTCTATATTAATTTCAGTTAAACTTGATTGATCAAGTATTTCAATTAACTCTTTTATTTCTTTAAAATTCATAGAACTGACTCCTTCAGATTGATTTCATCTATCTATTTTATTTTACTTGACCAAAATATTCAATTCAAGTATAGAAATATTGATTTTATATAGGGAGCGGGACATATTGGTCTTTGACTAGAGAGAAAGAGGCTGGGACATAATGTAATGTCCCAGACCCTTTTAGCATCTTGGCAGTAGATGACTGATTTGAAAATGCGCTTGTATCAAGCTTTTTTCAATTCTAGTCATCCTTGCCGGGGCGGGACTACGAAATCTTTTTATTCAAATAAGATTTCTGTCCCGCTCTCATAAGCACAGCGAGTTGGGGCTCTATAAAAGCGAAGCCGTTCAATATGAAGTATAGAAAGAAGAAAGAGGCTGGGACATAATGTAATGTCTCAGCCTTTTTCAGCATCTTGGCAGTAGATGACTGATTTGAAAATGCGCTTGTATCAAGCTTTTTTCAATTCTAGTCATCCTTGCCGGGGCGGGACTACGAAATCTTTTTGTTCAAATTAGATTTCTGTCCCGCTCCCCTATTTTTTCTAGGATTTATGTCCCAGACTTTAATCTTAGTATGCTTTATTTATTTCAGGTTTAGCCAATGTATAAATTTGCCCTTGAAGTTGCTATACATTTAGGCACGAGATGCATAACTGCCATCGCTTGTATTGATGACTAATATATCACCTTCGTTAACAAATAATGGCACATTTAAAGTGTAACCTGTTTCTACAGTAGCTGATTTAGTTGCCCCTGTAGCTGTATCACCTTTGATGCCCGGTTCAGTTTCAGTTACTTCAAGTTCAACTGTTTTAGGTAGTTCAATGCCTATAATTTCGCCTTCGTAACTTTGGATTTGAACATCCATATTAGCTTTTAAGAAGTTTAGTTCATTTTCAAGATAGTCACCTGGTAACTCAACTTGTTCAAATGTTTCATTGTCCATAAAGACATGAGAGTTACCATCAGCATACAAATATTGCATACGGCGATTATCAATCATAGCTTGTTCCACTTTCTCACCGGCACGGAATGTTTTTTCTTGAATGGCGCCAGTTCTTAAATTACGTAATTTTGAGCGGACAAACGCAGAACCTTTACCAGGTTTAACGTGTTGGAAATCAATTACTTTCCAAATACCATTATCAACTGAGATTGTTAATCCTGTTTTAAAATCATTAACCGAAATCATTCAGTTTCCTCCTCTTATACACTCTTATTATAAAATAATAAGCTCTTTATTTGATTTAGTAAAGCGTTCACATCCCTCATTCGTAATTAATATATCGTCCTCGATGCGAACTCCTCCTAAATGTTCAATGTAGATACCAGGCTCTATTGTAACACAGTTACCAACATTGAGAACGTCTTTATTGCGATGAGAGAGCACAGGACCCTCATGAACATCTAATCCAATGCCGTGACCTAGAGAATGACCAAAATATTCGCCGTATCCGTATTGACTAATATAATCTCTCGCAATTTGATCTAAATCTTTAGCAGTCATACCGGGCTTAGCTTCATTAATTGCTTTTATGTTAGCTTCCAAGACGATTTGGTGTATAGTCTTCAATCTGTCATCTGGTTCTCCCAATGCAAATGTACGGGTAATGTCGGAAGCATACCCTTGGTAATAAGCTCCGTAATCTAGAGTGATCATCTCTCCACTTTCTACTACTTTATCGCTTGCTACACCATGTGGTAATGCGCCTCTATGACCTGAAGCTACAATCGTATCGAATGAGGTATCGTCAGCACCTAATTCTAACATTTTACTTTCTAATTTAGCCTTAATTTCTCGTTCAGTCATTCCAGGTTTCACAATTGTTAATATATATTCATAAGCATCATCTACAATTTGAGCTGCTTCTTGAATGATTTCTATTTCAGTGTCATTTTTTATTTCCCTTATCTTTTCAATATAGCCAGAAACACTTACTAGACTAATAGGAGCTTTACTTAACTGTAAGTACGTATCATATGAAACTAAATCTCCCTCAAACCCAATATTTTGTAGGTTAAGCGCTGATAATTTAGTTTTGATAGCTTCAATCAGGTTGCCATCTTGATTTATAATTTCAAAGTCAGTAGCTTGTGTATTGGCTTGCTTCATATAGCGGAAATCTGTAAGTAATATGCGAGAATTTCTTGATATGATTAGCGCACCACTTGTACCTGTGAACTGAGATAAATATCGTCTGTTAAAATCTGATAGCACCACTACAGCATCTAAATTTTTTTGTTCAAGTAGTTGATCAATTCGTTCTAAACGAGTCATGCTCTGAAATCCCCCATTCGTTAAGTTTGTACTTTTACCGTTTATATCATAAAATGATAGCATAATTAACTTAGAGATGTTTAGTTTTTTTAATGTAGGAGTTAAATAATGAAAAGAAAATTTATCGCTATTCTACTAGCATCGAGTTTATTAGCTGGATGCGGGAGTCAGAATCTATCTCAACTAGAACAAAAAACCACAAACTTACGTGATGAAAACCACAAGCTAAAGCTTGAAATTCAAGAAATAGAACAAGATAAAAGTTCACTTAATGAAGAAATAAAATCGTTGGAAAAAGATAAAAAGAATATGAAACAAACTAAGAGTAATAAAAAGAAAGCATCAAATTATAAAGTTTCCTCACAATATTATAAAGATGTGACAAAGTCACTAGAAGATTATGAAAAAATTAAAGGCAAAGTAAACAACAATAAACAGTCTGACAAAATTGAATCAAAATTGTCGCGTATCAACGAGGATATTGAAGATGCATACTCTAACTACAAAGATCAATTTGATAAAAATAATATAAGTAGTGATGACAAACGTAAAGATAGAGCTATATCGGATCTGCATAAATCTTTGAAAACAGCTTTTCATTATATTCATCAAGGGTACGCTAATAAAGATAATAAGAAATTAAAAAAAGGTCAGAACAAGCTCTCAGAAGTTAAAATTGAGTCATAAAGAAGGCTAACTTAAAGTTTTATAGGAGTGTCAGCTTTGAAAAATGTACTATTTTGGATTGTCATTATTATTGCTGCTTTTGGCTTAATAATGAACATCGATGTCTTTTTCTTTAGTATTATACGCACGTTGATTACACTCGGTGTAATTGCTCTAATCATTTACTTAATATACTATTTCTTCTTCTTAACCGAAGATCAACGAAAGTACAAACGTGCCCAACGTAAGTACAAAAGAAAAAATTAATATAAATATAACCGATCCTTAAATCATTAGGATGTTCAGTCATACGTAATAACTTAAACATCTCTTATGAATTATCAAGGATCGGTTTTATAGTTATTTTCAAATCAAGTAATAACTTAAATTATTTCCTATACATCCACTCGTCCGATTTATATTTATCTCTAATTTTCTCTACCTCTTTTAGTTGCTCTTCAGTAAGTTGTAAAGGCTGTAAATCGATATTTAGCCCTTTTTTAAACCCTTGTTCAAATGCTTCTTCCATTTCCTCAATCGTAATATGCTTTTGTGATATATCGTTCATAGCAACCGCTTTTTCTAGAAAAGCGGCCTTCATCTTTTCTTTTAATCTAGGATTTTTAAACTTAAACATATCAAACAAGTCATCTATATCTACGTCTTGTAGCAAAGAGCCATGTTGAAGAATGACTCCTTTTTGTCGTACTTGAGCGCTCCCAGCAATCTTTTTACCCTCAACTACAAGTTCGTACCAGCTTGGGGCATCGAAACATACGGCGCTTCTCGGTTGACGCAATTTAGCGCGTTCTTCTTCAGATCGAGGTATTGAAAAATAAGCGTCGAAGCCAAGACTTCTGAAACCTTCTAATAATCCTTGAGAGATAACCTTATAAGCTTCTGTTACAGTTGTTGGCATTTCAGGATGATCTTCCGGAACAATCACACTATAAGTTAACTCTTTATCATGGAGTACGCCTCTGCCCCCCGTAGGCCTTCTCACCAATCCGTAGCCTTTCTCACGCACTTTATCGATATCAATTTCTTTCTCTAGCCTTTGAAAATATCCTACAGATAAAGTAGGAGGATCCCACGTATAAAACCGTATAACAGGCTCTATTTCACCCTGAGATACAAAATTTAGTAAAGCCTCATCCATAGCCATATTATAAAAAGGATCATGGCTCCCAGTATTTATAAAATTCCATGTTTCAGTCATTAATAAAACCCCTTATTAAAAGAGGTCAAGATATAAGGAACGTTAGAAGTAATCTATTATAAGATGATAGAACGGATTTCGACAAAACTACTTAAGTTACTTCATAATTTAATAACATACTAAAAACGTCATTATCTTCATATCTCAACCTTATAATATGTATTTACTCGTTTAGATGTGTTGCTATAAAAATTTTGATTAATTGTAGTTGCAGTCTTATAATATATAATAGCGATTTATGAGGGAGGATGCAAGATGAGTAATTTTGTATACATAGCGCTAATCATTATTGTCTTAATTATTTTATACATGGTTATACAAATGATTTGGAATAAACGCGCTGTTACTGAATTAGATCAAAATGAATTTCATAAGGGTTTACGCAAAGCTCAAGTTATCGACGTACGTGAAAAAGTAGATTATGATTACGGCCATATTAATGGTGCGAGAAACATACCAATTACTATGTTTAAGCAAAGGTTTCAAGGTTTGAGAAAAGATCAGCCCATCTACCTCTGTGATGCTAATGGAGTAGCAGCTTTTCGTGCCGCACGGATCCTTAAGAAAAATGGATTTAAAGATATATACATGCTTAAGGGCGGCTATAAAAAGTGGACTGGGAAAATTAAATCAAAAAAGTAACTCTCTAAACACTCAGTTTTCTATTATTATATTTGAAGCTAGAGGAGTTTATGACGACACTTTAGGTATAATACAGGTTATTGTATAAATAAAGAAGAGCAGGGTTTGGGACATAAAGCTTTTGTGCTCTGGGAAACCGATTAACGGCGTCCCAAAAGCAGGATTTTAGACAGAAACGCTTTTGTCCTGACCTCTGCTCTTTTTAGGGTTTTATCTCACGCCCTTTTTGTATAGATTATTTAAATTATTTATCACCAATCATTCGCCTTAGCTTCTTCGGTAATAGGATGAGCTAATCAGAAGAATTTCAGTTGTAAATTGTAGAAGCAATGAGTTCGTAGCTTACAAGCTAGCGCGTGTGGATGACTAAGCTATAATCAATAGGTTAAAAGCTATGAACTGAATAAATTAAGGGAGCGGGACAGAAATCTTTTTATTCAAATTAGATTTCTGCCCCGCTCCCTTTAAAATATCATTCTATATTAAAGCTATTTGTCACTTTTTTTCTTCGTGTAATTCATCAAATTTGAGCACTGGTTTACGAGCTGCTTTAGTTTCATCGAGTCTATCTATAATAGTATGATGCGGTGCTTCTAAGACTTTGTCAGGATCATTTTTAGCTTCCTCAGCTATTTGTATCATAGCATCACAGAAATAGTCGAGCGTTTCTTTAGATTCGGTTTCGGTTGGCTCAATCATCATACCTTCATCAACATTAATCGGGAAATATATAGTCGGTGGATGTACCCCAAAATCAAGCAGTCGCTTAGCCATATCTAATGTACGTACACCAAGTTCTTTTTGTTTAGAACCGCTTAAAACGAATTCATGTTTGCAATATTGTTGATATGGAATTTCAAAGTGATCTTTCAAACGAGCTTTGATGTAATTCGCATTAAGTATCGCGGTTTCAGATACCTCTTCGAGACCTTTATTCCCCATTGAACGAATGTAAGTGTAAGCTCTTAAATATATTCCGAAGTTACCATAGAATGGCTTAACTCGACCAATAGAACGTTTAATATTATTTTGATACTTATATGTGTTACCTTCTTTGATTACGAGAGGTTTAGGCAAATATTCTGCTAGTTCACTAACAACGCCGACAGGGCCGGAACCAGGTCCTCCTCCTCCGTGAGGACCAGTAAACGTTTTATGCAGGTTTAAATGTACTGCATCAAAGCCCATATCTCCTGGACGCACCTTATCCATGATTGCATTTAAATTGGCACCATCGTAGTATAGTAAGCCACCAGCTTCATGTACTATTTCTCTAATTTCCATGATATTTTTTTCAAAAATACCAAGTGTATTTGGATTAGTAAGCATGATCGCTGCAGTGCGGTCGCTAACCACTCGTTTAAGATCATCTATATCTACTTCGCCACGCTCATTAGATTTAACTGTAACTGATTTGAACCCGGCAAAAGCAGCTGAGGCAGGATTCGTTCCATGAGCAGAATCGGGTACAATTACTTCATTTCTATGTCCTTCCCCATTATCTTGATGATAGGCTTTAAATATCATTAAAGCGGTCCATTCGCCATGAGCACCAGCAGCAGGTTGAAGCGTAACCTCATCCATACCTGTTATCTCTTTAAGTTCTTCTTGCAGACTATGAATTATTTCTAGAGAACCTTGAACTTGTGATTCGTCTTGTAAGGGATGAGCTTCAGCAAACCCATCCAATCGAGCTACCTTTTCATTAATTTTAGGATTATATTTCATCGTACAAGAGCCCAAAGGATAAAAACCTGAATCCACACCGAAGTTCTTATTAGAAAGCTCAGTATAATGTCTTACTAAATCAAGCTCTGCTACTTCAGGGAGTTCTGCTTTATCTTTCCTGATAAATTTACTGTCTAATAATTCATCAACAGCTTGGATTTCAACTTCTTTTTCAGGCAATGAATATGCAGAACGTCCCGCTCTTGATCTCTCAAATATTAGAGGACTAGATTTACTTACTACCATTTAATTCACCAGCTTTCTGTATGAATGTATTAATTTCATCTTTAGTTCTAAGTTCTGTAACCGCCACTAACATATGATTTTTAAACTGATCTGTAGCTTCTCCTAAATCAAATCCACCAATAAATCCTTCTTTAATAAGTGCGTCATTTATTTCAGAAACAGGTTTATTGAACTCTACTACAAATTCATTATAAGTTGGCGCCTCTGATACTTGAAAACCAGCTTCTTTAAATTTTGACTTAGCGTAATTAGCATTTTCAAAATTACGTAACGCTATTTCATAGATACCTTGCTTCCCTAAAGCGGACATACATATAGATGATGCAAGTGCATTTAGTGCTTGATTTGAACAGATATTCGAAGTAGCTTTATCTCTGCGGATGTGTTGTTCCCGAGCTTGCAACGTAAGAACGAAACCGCGGTTGCCTTCTTCATCTTCGGTTTGTCCTACAAGACGACCAGGTACTTTTCGCATGAGCTTTTTCGTTGTAGCGAAATAGCCACAGTGTGGGCCACCAAATTGAGTTGGTATACCAAATGGTTGAGTATCTCCTACTACAATATCAGCACCGAATGATCCAGGTGGTGTCAATAACCCGAGGGCCAACGGATTCGAGTAAACTATAAGTAAAGCTTTCTTATTTTCAATAAAAGCGTTAATCTTCTCTAGATCTTCAATTGAACCATAGAAGTTTGGATATTGAACTGCTACTGCTGCTGTATTATCATCAATAGCTTCTTCTAATTTAGCCAAGTCAGTTATCGTGCCATCTAAATCAACTTCTACGACCTCAAACTCTTCTCTTACTTTTGCATAAGTATGTAAGACTTGCAATGCTTGGTAATGTAAACCTTTAGATACGACAATCTTATTCTTCTTAGTTTGATTAAAAGCTAATATGCAGGCTTCTGCAAAGCTTGTCATTCCATCATACATAGAGGAATTTGCAATATCCATATCGGTAAGTTCGCATATTAATGTTTGAAATTCAAAGATAGCTTGTAACTCACCTTGAGATATTTCAGGCTGGTAAGGTGTATAAGCTGTGTAAAATTCTGAGCGGGATATCATGGCATCTACGACAGCCGGAGTATAGTGATCATATACACCAGCACCTAAAAATGAAGTATGCGTAGCTTTAGTAACATTTTTATGAGAAATACGAGTAAGTCTTTTTAATAAGCTTGTCTCAGGTTCTGCATTCGGAATGTTTAACTCTCTTCCAAGTAATATGTCTTGAGGGACATCTTCAAATAAATCGTTGATTGAGTCGGCACCAATCGTTTCAAGCATTTCTTCACGGTCTTTATCTGTTAATGGTATATAACGATGACTCATTCATTCTACCTCCACTATTCTTTAATGATTTGATTTTTCTTAACTATTTTACCTTTAACCTGTCTCTTACGCACTTGAACTATAATTTCTTTACCCATCTCAAATTCTTCACGTTTTATAAGAGCGAGACCGATAGCTTTACCGCTTAAAGGAGATTGAGTACCGGATGTAACTTCACCGATTTCTACTCCCTCGTTATTCATAACTGTATAACCAGTTCTAGGAATACCTTTTTCTATCATTTCAATACCTACTGTTCGTCTAGGTGAACCATTTTCTTTTTGATCTTTAAGAACTTCTTTACCAATAAAGTCTGCTTCAATAAGCGGTTTAGCAGCAAAACCTATGCCGCCCTCATATGGAGTGATCGTCTCAGTTAAATCTTGCCCATGAAGTGGTAAACCTGCTTCTAAACGTAGAGTATCCCGAGCACCTAAACCACACGGTTCTACATCATATTTTAAAAATCCATTCCATATATCTACTGAATCTTGAGCGTTACAGTAAACTTCAAAACCATCTTCACCTGTGTAACCAGATTGAGAAAGAATAACTTTCTTATCAAACAATGTGACATCTAGTTTAAATTCAAAAGGTTTCATCTCAGAAACGTCGACATCGACTAGTTCTTGTACAAGGTCTCTCGCTTTTGGACCTTGGATAGCTAGTTGACCGTACTGATCAGAAACATTTTTTACGTTAAGATCAAATTCTTGAACATGTTGTTGGATCCAATTGAAATCCTTTTCAGTATTAGCGGCATTGACTACTAGTAAATATTCATTATCTCCTATTTGATAAGTAATTAGATCGTCAATAACTCCGCCTTGTTCATTACATAAAGCAGTATATTGTGCTTTACCAATTTCAAGTTTATCGGTATCATTTGATAGAAGGTATTGCACAGCTTTAGCGGCTTCCTTACCGCTTATTAATACCTCGCCCATGTGACTGACATCAAATAATCCTTTATTTGTTCTTACAGCGTTATGTTCTTCTTTTATACTTGAAAATTGAACAGGCATTGCCCATCCACCAAATTCTACAATTTTCGCGCCACTATCAACGAATGTTTGATAAAGTGGCGTTTGTTTAAGTTCACTTGTCATCTTTTTGCCCCCTCTATGAATATTAAAAAAACAGAGTAGCTAGATAAAGCTACCCTGTCATCGTGTTTCAGGAATGCGTCACAGTGATATCCTTTTGCCTGAGAGATTCGTTAGAACTTGCACCTTCGGCGATGAGTAACGGCATGTGTTAGCAAGATATTAACTTAGTATCTAATAGACAGCAGTAGATTTAATAAGAAATGATTTGCTGAGTTTCATTAATTAGATCTACTAGATATTTCATAAGAAAGCCTAAATCTGAATCTTTCAAAGATACTATAAGATAACTTAACCCGACCTCATTCTCTCCAACACTGATCAATCGCATGTTCAATCTCTAAAGATTGCACTGTATAAATCTTTAAGAGGTTGATTACTATTCACTTTAATGAATGCGATTTCATTATATCTTGAATATCTATTAAAATACAAGTTTTTTAAGTCAGTTAATGATTTCTTATTTGCATTTGGTCGGTTTTTATCCTCTTTAATACGGTTGTAGATTATTTCTATATGACAATCTAGCCAAATCACGAACTTTTGCTTTCGTAATAATTCATAAGATTCATCTCCTTCAATGATACCTCCTCCTGTTGCTATAACGTTAAACTTTGTTAAACATTCGTGTAAATATTTAGCTTCTAGAGATCTAAAATAGCTTTCGCCGTAGTCATTGAAAATAGTTGGAATGCTTTGACTCTCATTTTTAACTATATATTCATCTAAATCTACAAAGGATAAGTTATTCAAATCAGCTATATACTGACCGAAAGTCGTTTTCCCTACTCCCATAAACCCGGTAATAATAATTGGAGCTTCAATATTTTTTTTCACTGTAATCTCCCTTTAGTATTGAGTGTTTAATTTTATCGTCGTAATAACTTTCAATGTTATCCAATGTTTTGATCTTAATTGTATACTGGACAACATAGATTGAAATTAGTGATAAATATAGCATAAAAACCCCCATAACTAAAGGGTATAAATAAGCGTTTACTTTAAATATAGAAGATTTTTTCTTTATCATATTGTTTATCCTGTATTTTAATTCTAATTTCGATGAGCAACTTATTAATTTTGTGAGCTTCAAAATAACTTACATGGTTTAACACAGTAATGTTACCTCTATCGTCTATTTGTTTAATTATCTTATGATGATTAAATGTATAGCTGACTTTTGAACTAGGTGACTTGATCGTAGTAACTTGATTCTTTTGTGAAATAACAGTATTGCGAGCATTTGAGAAATCATCTATTAAATCTCGAGCAAAGAATTCTAAATCTATATCAGTATTGTTTAATAATTGGGAATCGAAAAAGGAGGTACTCTTTATTAATAAAGGGAGCGTTAACAAAATAACAGAAGTCAGGGATAAAGCGAGTAAAAGTTCTATAAATGTAAAACTATTTAATTTTAAATACTTGTGCATAAAGACTTATGTTTGGAAGTAATACATAACTGGTCATTGTAGGTATAAATATTGGAATTTGAAATCTGTAAACCATGCTTTAATTCTCTTAAAGAATATTTATGACTTACAGTTGCTAATAAACGTTTCATTTCGATTTCACTTTCCTTTTCTGTTAAAGTGTGATCTAGCTTTATCATTAATGGCACTAATAGAAAGCAGAGTAGTGATATGATACTCAAGGAAATTAACCCATCCAATAACAGACTCCCTTTAACATTAAGCTTTTTCAAAACGAATTCGCCCCTTTTCGATATGAAATATAATTCTGTAAACATTTGAATTGATGTTAATGTATAGAGAGCCAAATTGATTGATATGGCCCTTTTTATCGAAGTTAATGTAGTTCAAATTGCTTCTGTTATCAATGAACCCTTTACTCAAAAAGATATAATCTTCCTTCTTATTTCCTTCTTCCTTTACTTTTATTCGATTAGCCCCTTTATGAAAATAAAGAACTATAGAATGCTTCTTTTTAATTGCTAAAGATTTATAAAGATTAAAGTGAGTGATTAACTGAGCTATATTTTTGTGATCGGACTTATTAAACTGATAATTAATTTTAGATGAAGGTGCTTGAATATAAAGTAGTATGCTAATGATTAACATAACAAATAGTGTCTCTATATAAGTAAAGCCTTTACAATTGCTATTCAGCACGAGCTTCTCCACTCTGAAGAACTATATTTTGCCCATTTTTACAGTGCTTTTGTTGTTCTTTGATATAGCCCTCTTTAACTAAATCATCTATCGAATTAGGTTTACGGTCATTCTTTAGAGTATATGCTTCTACTTGACTATTTATCATTTTAATTTGAGCATTACACCCGGTAGATTGAATATGCTCTGACTGTTTTGAGATATTGGGGATAATTAATATTAATAGTAAGCTTATTATAAGAAGTACTAGTAACATTTCTATTAAAGTGAATGCTTTTTTTAAATTTTTAACTTTAAATTTATTCATGAAGGTTCCTTTCTATTTGATTGACTGCATTAGTTCAAACATAGGTAGCATAATAACAAGATATAAAGAAACTATTAAGAGAGCGAGTAAGGTAAAAATTGTAGGTTGGATAAAGCGTAAATGCTTTAATATAAGGCGTTCGATTTTAGAAATGAGTATAGAACTATATAATTTAAGTTCTACTTCAAGTTTTCCCTTTTTTTGACCTTGAGCTATAAACGTTATTAATTCGCTTTCAAAACAACCAAGTTCAGCTAAAATGCCTTCAAGTGCCACTCCTTTTTCAGTCTTCGTAGCTATATAGTAGCCTAAATAGTGCAAATAAGTATCTTCTTGCTGTTGAGTATAGATGTTTACTATGTGATTCAAATTAACACCATTCCTATAAAAAAGTGAGAATTCATTAGCCAAACGATATGTTTTAAATAATTTGTAATAACTGTTGTATATAGGTATTTGGAGGGAGAATTTAATACGTTGGGCTATCGTCATTCTTGAAAAGATAACTTTTACTATTAAAAACATAAGCAATAGAAATATAGAGGACAGTAATATACAAGGAGGTAAAAGTTTAATAAAGTTTGTCAAAAATGTTTGAAATGGAGAAAGTGGAACATCCATCGTAGCATATAAATGTTGGAACTCAGGTATAACCGTTTGATTCAATGTTACAAGCATAACAATGAATACTGATAGTAATACAATTGGATATTGCAAAGTTTTAAGTAACTGTTGTTTAGCTTTATGATTCTGCTCCATAAATTCTATAGCAGAATTTAAACAGCTGAGTAATTCACCAAATTTCTCTGAAAAGTAAACTTGAGTAATAATAGTTTTAGGATATTTAAGCAACGATAGAACTGTAGTACAAGATTCTCCTTCTTCTAGCTTGTCTAAAATTTTATGATGTAACGATTGTTCTTTTAATGTGAGATATTGAAATAGAAACTGAAATGCTTCAGTTAAAGTAAATCCATGTGCTAATAGATCAGCTAAACGTTTAAGTAATTCAATTTGGTTTAGCGTATTAAGAGGCTTCTTGCTGAGTAATTTAGAGATATCTATCGATAGTTTCTTCACATATTACCCCCTCTTTAGACATTTTTGATAGAATACATGACAAATTATTAAATTCGAAAGGAAGCGTTTCTTTGTTCGCAAAGAAATAGTTAATATCAGCTTTCGACATCATCTCGCAAACTAACTCTCGTTGATCTTCACTATTAGGGAGTAAACGTTGATTAGTAATATTTAATACAGATTGTTTGATCTCTTGTTCAGTAATGCCCATTTCTCGTAAACGCAACAGTGTCCCCACACAATCACTTGCATGAATGGTTGATAATACTAAGTGTCCACTTAAACTTGCTTGAATAACATATTTAGCTACATTGTTATCCCTTATCTCTCCTATAAGGATTATATCTGGATCACATCTTAGAATCGCTTTGAATGAGGAGGAATAAGTTATACCAGCTTTTTCGTTAATAGTGATCTGGGTTATCCCTTCAATTCGCTGTTCTATAGGATCCTCTACAGTAATAATGTTAGCATTGAGTTTCTTTTTCGCATGTAATATCATTTGGTACATTAAAGTACTTTTCCCCGAGCCAGTCGGACCACTAAAAAGAATTAACCCTTGCTTCTTATTCATAAGGTTATATAGAACATGAGTTGATTTAGAATCCTTTTGCCCTTTAAAATATTGAGGTATTAGACGTATAACACAACTTTCGATACCTAGGGATAAAGGCAAGGTTGAAATTCTTAGATAAAAGGGTTGCTTCGATTGATAGAGATATCGACCACTTTGAGCCGTAATATGCGTTGAAACATCTAATCCTGCTAAGTATTTCATGTAAGTAAGTAACTTAGAATAAGTATTTCGGTTCACTGTTTCAAAGTTAATTAGATTGTCATTGATTCGAAATTTAATATAAACTACTTCCTCAGCTGGAATAAAATGTACATCTGAAGCCTCTTTGTTAATCGCTCGGCTTATAATTTCCTTAAATAAAAGCTTCAAAAAAACACCTCCTATTTATATACACGTAGGAGGTGTTAATATTACTCTTATTCAATGGGGGATTATTAGTAGGGAGCGGGACAGAAATCTAATTTTAAAAAAAGATTTCGTAGTCCCGCCCCGGCAAGGATGACTAGAATTGAAAAAAGCTTGATACAAGCGCATTTTTAAATCAGTCATCTACTGCCGAGATGTTGAAGGGAGCGGGACAGAAATCTAATTTTAAAAAAAGATTTCGTAGTCCCGCCCCGGCAAGGATGACTAGAATTGAAAAAGCTTGATACAAGCGCATTTTCAAATCAGTCATCTACTGCCAAGATGCTGAAAGGGTCTGGGACATTATATAATATCCCAGACCCTTTCTCTCTAGTTAAAGACCATTATGTCCCAGCCTCTTTCTCTCTAGTCAAAGACCTTTTTATCCCAGCCTTAATTATTAGTAACCTAAAAGATAAGGATTATCGATCTCTTTTTCTATAGTTGTAGACGGCCCATGACCCGGATATAGAGGTAAGACTTCATTTAAATCGAAGAGTTTAAATTTAATGCTATCGATAAGAGTTTCAAAATCACCTTGGTAGAGATCTGTTCTCCCAATACCATTGTTAAATAAAGTATCACCGACAATAGCAAAGTCTTTAAAAATATAAGTTAAACTACCAGGAGAATGCCCAGGTGTATGCAGCACCTTTATATTAAAATCCGCTATGGTAAGATCCCCCTCCGCAAGAGGAGTAGGATCGGCATAACTTCTTATTTCAGGTAGCCCATATTGTTTAAATTTAGCAGCCCCGTTCTTTTCTGGGTCTGTGAGAAAGTCAAATTCTTTCTCACTTAAGTAAACTGGAACATCATGCTTTGCAAGCACATCATCTAAAGCGCCAATGTGATCAAAGTGAGCGTGCGTAAGTAATATTGCTACTAGTTTTGAATCACTTGATTCAATTTTGTTTAGAATCTTTTAACTTTCACTAGAAGGGTCTACTAATATCATACTATTATTCTCTTCGATAAAATAAGTATTAGTACTTGCAATACCTAATGTTAAGTGAGAAATATACATTAACTTTCACCATCTTTATTTAAATGTTTGTGAACAGAGTCTAATTTATCATTCATTTTACGCGATTTATCTCGACGATCATCGATACGGATATTCGTACAGACTCTGTTTAAGCCTTTATCAAACGGTAACTCATGAATTGCTTGTACTACTTCAAATAGCTCATTTAAATCGCCTTCAATTAGTGTATTCATAGGAGTGAGCTGGTAATCAATTTTACCTTTAGCTTTATATTCCTCTAATTTAGTTTGAATCTCAGCTATGTACTTACTCACACTAGGTCCCTCTGTACCTACTGGAATAACTACCACATCAACTATAGCCATTACTTTAGTCCTCCTCTTTCAATTACATAAGTGTATATTAATCCAGCTGCGCCAGTTATACCTGCATCGTTACCGAGTTGAGCTTGAACTATTTTAGTGTCATGTTGCGCTGGGGTGAAAGTTAAATTGTAATATTCGGTTTTAATATTTTCAATTAAAATATCTCCTGCTGTAGACATACCACCGCCTAAGACAATATATTCCGGATTGCTCGTGACACTAATAATACTACACACGTAGGCGATATAATTAGCTACTTTTTCTGTGATAAATATACAGAACTGATCTCCTGCTTTAGCAGCATCAAACACATCTTTAGCAGTTACTTTATGGGCTTTTATTTTTTCTAGAATTGAAGACTTAAATGTCAGTTTGGGATAGTAAAAATAAACTAAATTGAGTACCCCTGTGGCTGAAGCAACTGTTTCTACACAACCTGATTTACCACAATTACAATCAAACCTTTGATCTTGATCAATACGGAAGTGACCTATCTCTGCACCAGAACCTTGGTGACCGTGAACTATTTCACCATTTGAAATAATACCACCACCAAGACCTGTACCAAGCGTTATAGCTACAACGTCCTCAGATTCATTTCCAGCTCCCTTATGTTTTTCGCCTAGTGCTGCTACGTTAGCATCGTTATCAACATAGATTGGACAATCAATAAAGTTTTGGAAAGTGCGACGAACATCGACTTGACCTGTCCAGTATAAATTGACGGCACCATTGACTACACCCGATTTAAAATCAACAGGTCCGGGTACACCAATGCCTACGCCAAGCACATCATCAAATGTATAATCTAGATGATCTAATTGTTCTTGAAATGATAAATAAATGTCTTCTAAAAGTTTGTAGCCCGTCGGATCAGTTGTATTAGTTTTAATTGACCATTTATGAAGTTGATCCAAATTAGAATTAAAAATACCGAGTTTACAAGTCGTACCACCGATATCTGCTGCTAATATTATTTCTGACATATTTAATTACTTCCTTTTTTGACTAATGATAACTTTACACTTAAGATACTCATCCTTAGAAATCAACTCATAGTGATAAAGGGAGTTGATTTCTTGTTCAATCATTTCTAATCGATCTAGCGGGTCTTTAAAATAAATAATGCAGCCAAATTGTTTTAAAAGTTGTAAAACGTCATAGAAGTCATTAATTTTATAATTCATGCTAATCATCCAACTCGTCTTTTAGCCGTTGATAAGCTTTATTATTTGGGTCTTCGCTAACTGCTTTTTTTATATACTTTTTAGCTTTCTGTTTATTATCTAAAGCACGACTAGCTACTGCAAGCTCGTAGTTCAGTATACTCGAACGAGGATAGATACGCAAACCACGCTGCCACACTGATATAGCTTCTGTCTTTGACTCTTGGCTTGCCGTGATTAAACCTTTTAAATAGTACGTATAATCATCGTCATAGTGCTTGGAAATAGTGTGTTTAACCATCTTATTAGCACTGGAGTAGTCGCCCTTTTTCATTTCATTCGCAATGATATGATTGTAAATATTCTTTTCTTGTATAGTATAAATTCGAATTTGAGCAATGATAAAAAGTATTAAAGCTATAATTAAAGTGATCCAAAAAGCATTGCGATTTGAACGATAATAATAACCAATTAAAGTTATGAGCACGCCTCCTATGAGGCCACCAATATGCGCGATAATATTAATATTAGGAATAAAGATCGATATACCTATAAGTATGACTAGAACAATGAGTAGCTGTCCTACCATTTTACGATTAAACGTTTTAGCAATAAACATAAAAGTAAAGATTGCACCAATTAATCCGAAGATGGCACCGCTCGCTCCCGCAGAAACAGTTTGAGTATTAAATGAAAGAGAGGCGAAATTTCCAAAAATCCCTGAAAATAAATAGATGGCGAGCATTCGCCAGTGCCCCACTATAGATTCAACAATCTTACCAAATATAAATAGGCTTATCATATTCATAAATAGATGCTCTAAATTAAAGTGTAAAAACATCGAAGTAATAAGTCTATACCATTCTCCATGAACAAAATTAAAGTGCACTAATCCGCCTACGTCTAACAGTTTGATATCTGAAAAACGGTTGATTACTAAGAACATGATTAGCCATATTAAAATGTTCAGTGCAATAAGACTATAGGTTATTGGAGCGAAACGAATCATATGTTTTTCTATCGGATTATCATTCAAGACTAACCTTTTATAATGAGATTTGGTCTTCTTGCCCTCAAGTTTACTACTCCATTTATAGAATATATTCGAATGTTGGTTGTGAAAATATTGTGAAGAATTTATTATTCTATAGTCATATTTAGCATAGTTAGTTTCAGTAGAGAGGTTCTCGGTCAAAGAGACATCTGTAAAAATATATATATTAAAGGCTTTGGGTTTAAAATCTAAGTGTTGTGAAATATCATTATAATGTTCTTCAACTCGCGCTTTAAGAAAACGAATGTCTTGTGAAGATTGTGCACCATAATGAAAAATACTTATTTTGGAAGATTGTTTATGAGCTAACCAGACTTCTGAATAGGAGTCTTTTGTATGTACTAGATAATAATTTCTATATTTAATCCAAAAATAAATTTCTTTCCAATACTCTTTTTCTGATATCATAGTAGCCTCCGATTAGGTTGATGCAATAATCATACTATCGACTGGTTGATCATGTGTTTCATGATTAAAACTTTTAAGTTGAAAGTCATATACTAAACTTATTGTTTTAGGTTTATATTGACTGATAAATCGATCGAAAAAGCCACCGCCATATCCGATACGATAACCTTCTTTATTAAAAGCAACGCCCGGCACAATCAATAGGTCGAGTTCGTTACATATTAGGGTATCTTCAATGACACATGGGATACCTTTTTCATCAGTACCTAAGCCATCTAGGTTAGGTAATAATTTAAAATCCATCTTCTTAGTTTCATAATTTGTCTCTGGTACAAAGACCCTTTTGGAAGAATTAAGCATTTGTTGAATGATAGGTTTGGTATCTATTTCGTGAGGCATAGAAAGTACTATGCCGATGTTTCTAGCATCATGATATAGATTACTATTAAACAGTCTATTAGCTAAAATTTGATCAGTAGATAATTTTGTTTCATAATCAAGAGACTTCATCTGATCTAATGTTAATTGTCTAATTTGCATCTTATCCACTGATATCACCCACTCATTTAAGACTATTCCTATTATAACGCCTTATCTCTAAGCTGTCATTCAGGGGCAGCTCTGAAATAAAAAAGAGAGGTGGAGACAAAACGTTTCTATGCTCTGGGATACCGATTAACGGTGTCCCAAAAGCAGGATTGTCGCCAGAAACGCTCACGATTCGACAAAATTTGAAAAACAAATTTGGTCATCGTTCGGTTCTGCTCAAATCCTAAACGCTATTGCCCCGACCTCTCTATAATATTGAAAATATTATTTAGTTTCACGATGTAAAGTGTGTTTATTCTCGCGTGAACAGAATTTTTTCATTTCAATACGCTCTGGATTATTACGCTTGTTTTTAGATGAAATGTAGTTTCTGTCACCACATTCAGTGCAAGCAAGAGTTACTTCTACGCGCATGTTTAATCCTCCTTATATCTTCATAATACGACTTATTTATGATACCACTTCATAAGTAAATTGAAAAGTAGTAAATAAATGATAATTTGATGTTCCCTTTTTATTTTACGATTCAAAAATATTAAAGGAGAGATATCAACACTTAGTCTTCTTTATGATTTTTAAAGTAATAATTTATAACGTCCCGTCCTAAGTCACCGCCATTCAACCATGGTTCTGGTACAGGTTGGTTGGTGTAAACTATCGAGAATGCCAACTTAGGATTATCAGCTGGTGCGTAACCAATATAAGTTGAATTAACGCGTGGATGTCCATCTTGGAAAACTTCTGCTGTACCTGTTTTCCCAGCTGAAGGTACCTCGGTATTATGGAAACTTTGGTAACCTGTTCCTTGTATTTTATTAAATGCCATTTTGAAACCTTGTTGAACTTCGTTTAGTTGATCAGGGGTGTTATTAACCTTATTTAACACGTTACCTTTTATTTTATGTTTAACTGGTCCTAACTCATCTTTATTCGTAGCATCCCTAACTTCAAGACCTATATGAGGTTGAATACGATAGCCATTATTAGCGATGGTAGAGACATACTGAAGGAGTTGCATCGGTGTGTAAGTATCATATTGACCAATTGCTAAGTCTAAATAATTACCTGCATTTGTATCTAATTTCTCTATTTGTCCACTAGTTTCATTAGGTAGATCGATGCCCGTTTTAACACCTAATCCCACTTGATTTAAACCTTTTCGCAGCTTATTCCCTGCATCAGAAATATTGTGTGGTAGAGGCATATTTTCATAATATGCGTCTTTAGCTATTTTAAGTGCCGTTTTAAACATATAAACGTTTGAGGAATACATTAATGCTTCTCGATCATCGATTTCTTTACGACCATGTTGGTTGAAGTAAGAGTGTTTTGTTAATCCACCACCAAACTTAAGTGGTTCATCAATCATGTGCTCTCCAACTTTTATAGCATTATTTTGATAACCGGCTAGTAAAGTTCCACCTTTAACAGAAGAGCCCACAGCATATTGACTAGTAAAGCTACCGATATCGTAGTCGGTTAAACTACCGTCTTTATCAATTTGTTTACCAGCCATAGCAAGAATATCACCATTTTTAGGATCTTGAACTACTATGATGGCTTTATCCATATTCTTAGCGCCTTCACTTCTTAGCTTCTTAATTTCCTTTTCTAAGTATTCTTCTGTCTTCTGCTGTAGATCTATATCAATGCTTAGAACAAGGTCGTCACCTCTAGAGCCTGGGTTAACTACTTTTGAGTTTTTTACTTCTCCTGACTTATCAGTCGTATATTTCATCTCTTTTTTCTTACCTTTAAGCACATTTTCGTACTGATATTCAAGATAAGATTTACCCACTCTATCATTTCGTGAATAACCTTTTGAAAGATATTTATCTGTCAATTCTTTAGGCAATCCTTCTTCAGGTGTCGATACATCGCCGAAGACGCCTCTTAACGTTTTACCATAAGGATATTTACGGTCCCAATCCATCGTCGTATTCACGCCGGGAAGTTCAGATAACTTTTGAGAAACAGCCGCATATTCTTTGTCGGTAACACCCTCATTTTTAATCATCTGAGGATTTAAGGTAGCTCCGGCCATCATTTCTCTATAAATAGCAAGAACTTGTAAATCATCTTTGCTTAACTGTTTGAATTGATTCTTACCAACTTTATCTCTTTGAGCATCGTCAAACTGCTCCTGAGAAATACTACCGTCATTTAATAGTTTTTCTTCATGCTTCATCATCTGTTGAGACTTGTAAGGATGAAGCTGAATCCAGAAATCTTGTTTATCTCTTTTAGTTATTTTATCAGTTTTCATATGTATTAAATGAGATAACTTTTTCGCTGTTTGTAAAATTTCTTTTTGTGAAGTCTTCTTACCACGCGTGTAGGTAATAGCCTTTTTTGAAGCATTATCTACTAACACATTGCCATTTCTATCGAGAATTCGACCTCTAGGAACAGACTCATTAACAGTTATGTTTTCACTATTTTTTATTTGTTGTTTGTAATGAGAACCTTGGGCTATTTGTAAATAACCTAGTCGTAAAACGATGATTGCAAAAATAAAAACAATTATACCAAAAATAAACCTTATTCTTTTATTCATGGTATTTCTAATTTTTTCATCATTAGATTTTTCTTTTAACCTTTTTAACAAGTCAACCTACCTCTATTCAAAAGTTCTCTTTTAAAAGCATAAATGATATTGCTAGATTTTTCTATCATTTTAATCAAATAAATGAAGAAGAATTTAATTCGGTTAAATGATTAAGTATTATAAGTTTTCAAAACCCGTGACATACGTGAGTCACAGTATAATTAACCAGAGCTTGATCAGTTAATAATGACTAGGATGATTTATTAATTGAAATAGTCAACTTACACTTATTTAAGTGCTTTTAAAAAATAATAGATTTTAAATAAAAGAAAAGGCACCAAGGGCATTATTTTTGCCGCCTTAGTACCTTTCTACTTAATTTAATTAATTATTAAGTTAGTTGAACGGATGTCACTTAAATATATAGACTTATTTAGCTGCATTATATAATTCGTCAACTTTGCTCCAATTTACAACGTTCCAGAATTGTTTGATATATTCTGGACGTGCGTTTTGATATTTAAGGTAGTAAGCATGTTCCCAAACATCTAAACCTAAGATAGGTGTCTTGCCTTCTGTAATTGGGTTATCTTGGTTAGGTGTTGAAGTTATTTCAAGCTTACCATTATTAACTACTAACCATGCCCAGCCAGAACCAAAACGTCCAGCAGCTGTGTTAGCGAATTCTTCTTTAAATGAGTCTAATGAGCCCCATTGTTTTTTAATTTCGTCGATAACTGTACCTTTTTCTTCTGAGTTAGGTGTTAACATTTCCCAGAATAATGAATGGTTAAGGTGACCACCACCATTGTTGCGAACAGCTGTTTGAATGTCACTAGGTACAGAATCTAAATTAGCAACGATTTCTTCGATAGATTTAGATTCTAAATCTGTACCTTCAATAGCAGAATTTAATTTAGTTACATAAGTGTTATGATGTTTGTCATGGTGAATAGTCATTGTTTCTTTATCGATATATGGTTCTAGCGCATCGTAATCGTAAGGTAATTTTGGTAATTCAAAAGCCATAAATAATCATCCTCCTAAGTACTGTGTTAAGCTATAGAATAACAATGTTAAATGATGACAACAAAGATTTTGCTTGATCTACTCTGTGAAATCACTACCTATTGTTATCTTTTACGTTTATATTATATCTCATATAACGATTAATTAAACATTTTTACGCTCAATATGAGTAGTTTTATCAGATTTCATACTAATGGCCTATGTCGTAAAATCAAAAATTACAAAGGAGCAGGACAGAAAGCTAATTTGAATAAAAGATTTCGTAGTCCCGCCCCGGCAAGGATGACTAGAATTGAAAAAAGCTCGATACAAGCGCATTTTCAAATCAGTCATCTACTGCCAAGATGCTGAAAGAGACTGAGACATTACATTATGTCCCAGCCTCTTTCTCTCTAGTCAAAGACCATTATGTCCCGCTCCCGTAATTTTGATTAATTTGAAAATGATAGCGTTACTGGCAAGTTTCACAAACACCATAAACTTCTAATTTATGAGTATTGATGCTAACACCGGGTAACGAAGATTTAATGTAGTCGATTGGACAGTAATCTATCACTTTAGTGTCTCCACAAACTTCACAAATAAAATGGTGATGATGATGATTTGTGCAAGCTATTCTGAATTTCATTTCCCCATCTAATTCTGTGCTTTCAATTATGCCTAAAGTTTTAAACAAATGTAAATTACGATAGATCGTATCAAAAGAAATACCTGGATAGTTCTGCTCTAAACAATGTTGCACGTGTTTAGCATTGATGTATTTATCCTCTTTTACGAATAGAGCTATCATATCTCTACGTTTATTCGTATACTTGTGACCGTTATCTTTCAATATTTTAATAGCTTTATCTGTTTTCATAACTTATAGCTCCTTTAGCTTTTCTCGATCTCAATTTTTGAGCAATCATCGTTATCGCTAGTAATAAAACGAGTAACAGTACAATAACACCGCCAGGAGAGATATTCATATAAAAAGATATCACTAAACCTGCAACTACCGAAAATTCACCGATAAGAATGCTTAATCCAATAAGTTGTTTAAATGATCGAGTAATACGTAAAGAAATTGCAATTGGAAGGGTAATTAAAGCACTTACCAGTAAGATTCCAACGATACGCATAGAGGCTGAAATGACCATTGCGACAATAACAATAAACAAGAATTGTATCCATTTCGGTATACCTATAACAGTACTATATTCTTCATCAAAAGATAATATAAATAGTTCTTTGTAAAATAATAAAATGAAGAGTAGAACAATTACAGTAATGATCGTAATAGTAATCGTATCACTAAATGTAACAGCACTAATAGAACCAAATAATAGTCCCACAATCTCTTGATTAAAGCCATCAGCTAAAGAGATGAAGATCGCACTTAAAGCAATTCCTGCACTCATGATAATAGGTATTGCGATTTCTTGATAGTTATTATAAGAAGAACGTAATTTCTCTATTAGTAATGCTCCTACTATAGCGTACAAAATACCAAACCACATAGGATTGATAAGAGCAACTGCAGGCATAATTGAAATTAAGTACATCCCGAATGAAATACCACCGAGCGTCACGTGACTAAGTGCATCAGCAATTAATGAAAGTCTACGCACGACGATGAACGCGCCGATCAAGGGTGCAACTAACCCTATTAAAATTCCGCTGATAAGAGAGTATCTAACGAAATCAAAATTCAATATTGCATCGATCATGAGTTACAGCACTCCCTGTCGTGTTGATGGTCTACAAACCTAACCGGATGGCCATAGATTTTAGAGATTTCAACTTCATCTAAAGATTTAAATTCTTCAGTTGAACCATGAAAATGCAAATGTTTGTTTAAACAAGCAACTTCAGTCGCTGTATCCGCTACGACGCCGATGTCATGAGTAACTAAAATAATAGTGACACCTTCGTGTTTTAAAGATTCTAACGTTTGATAGAATTCATTAACGTGTTTAGCGTCGATTCCGTTTGTAGGTTCATCTAATACTAATATGCTCGGTTCGCTTATGAGCGCCCGTGCAATAAGTATCCGCTGTTGTTGCCCCCCGGATAGTTCTGAAATATTTCGATCGATGAGATGCTCAATATTAAGCCTTGCTAGCACTTTTGAGACAGCTTTCTTATCACTACTACTAAACCACCGCATTAAGCGTCTTTGTTTGGTAAGCCCGCTCAGAACTACTTCTTTAACACTTGCAGGGAAACCGGCATTGAACGCCCGTGCTTTTTGGGAAACGTAACTTATTTTAGGAGTTTCTTGTTGTTCTTTATAATTCTCGCCATCGATAAATATCTCGCCTCTTTGCAAAGGCAAAAGCCCTAAAATGAGCTTCAATAGTGTTGACTTTCCCGCCCCATTAGGGCCCACTATTGCGAGAAACTCCCCTTTATTAATTTGAATATTAATATCTTCTAAAACATGTTTGTGGTCGTAAAAGTAATCTATATTTCTTAATTCAAAAACTGGTTCAGACATGTTTTCACCTCGTATTATACTATACAGGTAAGTATATTTATTGTAAATAGTAATGTTTTCGACTTAAAAAGAGCCTGGCTACAATAGCACTTAATGGCTTTAAAAAAGTTATAGACGAGAAATGGCAAACAGTATAGTTAACATCGTTAGTCATCTTTATGTAAGGACGAATTCTAAGAGGCGGGACAAAAGCGTTTTGGATTTGAGCAGAACCTGAACATGGGAGCGGGAGAGAAATCTTTTTATTCAAATTAGATTTCTCTCCCGCTCCCGAAGAATTTATTTTAATGATATGTTAGGACGTAACACGACGTAGTACTTATCTCTTATAAAAATGTCATAAGGGCGTTCCCTTTATTATAATTAATAATTTTCTAATATGTTGTAGATCGAGAGCAATTTTCACTTCAAACAATAGTTTTATCGAAGATGAGGTGTTATTGATTCATGATTTTTTCTTTAAGATTTGGATCGAAAGTTTGAGATTTAAGCATATTCATCTCGAATTTGAAAGGCTCTTTTTTATTCTTTTTATCTTCACCAACGAAAGGTGTTTCTAGTATTTTAGGAATATCAGTAAACGTATCGTGATGGACAATATAATTAAGCGCATCGAAGCCGATGTGACCAAATCCAATATTTTCATGTCTATCTTTATGTGCGCCTATTTCATTTTTACTGTCGTTAACGTGAACGACTTTAATACGATCAATACCAACAATCTTGTCAAACTCGTTCAGTACGCCATCAAAATCCTCTTTAACGTTATAACCAGCATCATGCGTGTGACAAGTATCAAAGCATACTGAGAGGCGGTCATTGTGCTCTACTCCATCGATTATACGAGTTAGCTCTTCGAAATTACGGCCTATTTCTGAACCTTTACCTGCCATCGTTTCTAATGCGATTCGAACATCATTATCGTGAGTAAGAACTTCATTAAGTCCCTCGATAATTTTCTTAATTCCAGTATCTGCGCCTGCTCCTACGTGAGAGCCCGGGTGTAACACGATATCCTTAGCTCCTATAGCTTGAGTGCGCTCTATCTCACTTTGTAGAAAATCCACACCGAGTTCAAATACATGTGGCTTTTGTGTATTAGCAATATTTATAATATAAGGCGCATGTACCACAATATTTGATAAGCCAAATTCTTCCATCGCTTTGTGTCCGTTGGCAATATTGAGATCTTCTATAGCTTTACGGCGAGTATTTTGAGGTGCTCCAGTATAAATCATGAAGGTAGTCGCTCCATTTTTATGAGCATCTTCGGCAGAGCCTTGTAACATCTTTTTTCCTTTCATAGACACATGTGAGCCTAATAACATATAATTCACCTATCCTTATTTGTTCTTTCTCTTTAAACGTTTTTGCTTTTTGCTATAGTGTTTTCGTTCCTGACGTTTGAGATTTTCAAGTTCTTTCTTAAATTTCTTTTTATATCCTGGTTTGACTTTCTTTTTGTTATTACGTTGGGCTTTGCTTTTTACTTTTTGAGTTAAATGATCTTCTTTTCTTTGACGCTTTTTACGCTTATCATGCGCTTTAATTTCTTTGAGTTCACCGTTTTTAATATCTACATTAGTAAATTGATATCCCTTTTCCTCAATGAGGCTTATATAATCTTCTTCATCAGGACTGTAAAGTGTAATAGCTATACCTTTATATTGTCCACGCCCTGTTCGACCAACTCGATGGGTAAAGAAGTCAATGTCATGAGGAACATCAAAATTGATAACGTGACTCACCCCTTCGATATCAATGCCTCTAGAAGCTAAGTCGCTAGCTATCACATATTGAAAATCAAGGTTACGAATACGTTTCATTTGCTGTTTACGTTCTCTAGGTGAAAGACCGCCGTGTATCATGCCTGCTTTAATACCTTCATGATTTAATTCATTTAGAAGCTCATTTGCATTTTCCCTACTATTACAGAAGATTATGCAAATGTATGGATTGAGAATATCGATCAATTTAAGGGTTTTCTCTACTTTAGATTCACTGCGGGTAGGTATTAAATAAAAGTCAATATTTTTCTTATTTTGAGTTTGATTATTAATTTTCACATAATCCGGATTTTCTAAGTATTTATTTAAAAATGGCTGAAGCGATTTAGGGATAGTCGCACTAAATACAGCTATATGAGCAGAACGATCTAAACGAGAAGTTAAATGATCTACATCTTCTATTAATCCTAAATCAATCATCAAATCTGCTTCATCTATAATAAGATAAGAGGCTTGGTAAACGTGTAAATCACCGTGTGTTGCTAAATCATTAATACGCGTAGGTGTACCAATAATGAGTTGTGGTTGATGATTTAATCGCTGTTTATCCCTTTCTATGTCCGAACCTCCAATAAATAATCTAGTCGTTACGCCTTCTTTGAAACGAACTAAATGCTGAGCCACATTAAATAATTGCTGAGCGAGTTCCCTTGTAGGTGCTACGATAATTGCCTGTGGTTCCTTGATATTTGGGTCTATATTATGGACTAGAGGTAATAAGAAAGCGTGAGATTTACCAGTACCTGTTTGAGATTGACCGATTAAATTCGTTCGTTTGATTATTTTTGGAATGATTCGATTTTGTATAGGTGTCGGTTTGTCAAAATTTAAATCTTTTACCGCCATAATTAATGATGGATCTAAATTAAAATGTTCAAAAGGATGCTTTGACATTAATATTAACTCCTCTATAAGTATTCGTTATTTAATAAGTACTAGAAATAATAATACGGATCGGTATTGATCTTACAAGGTTCAATAGGGACATTTAAGTCTTCGAACCATCGTTGTAGCAATTGAATTAAACCTTCCTTCATGACGTGTTCGCTATAATGATTGATATCTAGCATGTTTATATGAGCTATTTTAGCATCTAAAGCCTCATGATGTTTAATATCTCCTGTGAGGAAAATGTCTGCACCTGCCTGTTGAGCTAACTCTTCAAAACCTATACCAGCGCCACCTATGATTGCTACGTTTTGAATTTTGTCATTCAAGTTACCAATGAAGCGTACACTTTTCATGTCTAATTGCTTCTTCACATGTTGGACAAACTCTTCAACAGAAAGCGCTTTTTCTAAATGTCCAATTACACCTAAACCGCTATTGCTGTTCTTAGACATTTGCATGATATCATATACCGGCGTTTCATATGGATGGTACTTTTCAATCGCATTTTGAGCTAGAACTTTTTGATCTGAACGAATCATGAATTCAATTTTAGTTTCTTCTACGTATTCTATTTTATCATGGGTCCCTATGGTTGGATTTGCTGCACCGACTGGCTTAAATTGACCTTGCCCCGTGGTTTGAAAGAAGCATGATTCGTAGTTTCCTTCTTGAGCTAAACCTAATTCACTCAGTTTGCTTTTAAAAGTTTCTGAAGAGTCTTCAGGAATGAAGACTTGAACTTTATAATAGTGATGAAGATTAGGGCTTAATATCGATGTATCAAGCAGTTGTATACGATTTGCTAGCATCGCATTCACTCCATTAGGGTGAACATCCAAATTAGTATGTAGCGCTATGAGATTCATATCATGTTTGATCAATTTACGTATAATTGCTCCGTACCCATCGCTTTGATTAATATTTTTAATCCCTTTAAAGATTAAAGGATGGTGGCTAATAATTGTATTCATATCTTTTTCAAGCGCTTCATCTACTACTCCTTCCGTACAATCCAGCGTAGTTAATATACCTGTAATTTCTGAGGTCTCATCCCCGATAAGCAAACCGACATTGTCCCAAGATTCTGCTGAATTAAAAGGGACTTGATAATTAAGCGTATGGATTAATTCTTGTAACTTCATGTGAATAGCACCTCTTTGATTGAATCTATTTCCTTATTTAAAGCTATTAGACGTTCTCTATGCTTTACTTCATCTAATTTAGAGCTAATTTCATTCAGAGTAGAAAGTTCTTTTGTCCATTTAGATCTGAAGGCTTCATTTTTATTACGCATTAATATAGGGCCAAATTTAATTTCATGTGGCGACAGTTGACGTTGTTTATCTAGCACTTCTGCTACAACAATTTCATAAATAAACTTTTTTTCAAAAAATATTAGTTCATCAACGATAGAATAATTCAGATTTTGTAAGGTTTGACGAAGAGCTGCGGTTTGAATATTACTTTGAAGTACGAGACGAGGATTTGACTGCAATGCATGTTTACCCGATTCTAATATTTGGCCTATCAAAGGCCCGCCCATACCGCAAATCGTAATCGTATTTACCTTTTCATCGGAAGCTAGAATAGATAAACCGTCTCCCTTGCGAACGTCTACTAATTCAGATAAACCATATGATTCGACATTTTTAATCGATGCTCGAAAAGGTCCTTCAATAATTTCTCCAGCGATAGCTGTATTTACAATATTGTGTTGTAAGGCATAGATAGGTAAATACGCGTGATCTGAACCTATATCAGCGAGTTTAGGACCTTGGATGTACTGGCTAACGAGTTGCAGTCTTCTATTAATATGTATCATAAGATAACTCCTCAAGTGTAAAAATAAGGGATGAGACTATATCCGAGTAAGAAGGATCAGTAGTCACACCCCATTTTAAATTAATCCATAAAGTCTTTAAGTCGTTTACTACGACTTGGATGTCTTAGCTTTCTTAAAGCTTTGGCTTCTATTTGACGAATCCGTTCTCTCGTTACACCGAACACTTTACCTACTTCTTCTAACGTTCGAGTTCTTCCATCGTCGAGTCCAAAACGTAACCGAAGCACATTTTCTTCTCTATCAGTCAGTGTATCTAACACATCTTCTAATTGCTCTTTTAGTAGTTCATATGCTGCATGGTCTGAAGGACTTTGAGCCTCTTGGTCTTCTATGAAATCACCAAGATGACTATCGTCTTCTTCGCCAATAGGTGTTTCAAGAGATACAGGTTCTTGTGCTATCTTCAAGATTTCTCTAACCTTTTCAGGTGGTAAGTCCATTTCTTCTCCAATTTCTTCTGGAGCTGGATCACGTCCAAGATCTTGAAGTAGTTGTCTTTGCACACGAATAAGTTTATTAATCGTTTCAACCATATGAACTGGGATACGAATTGTACGTGCTTGGTCAGCGATAGCACGAGTGATTGCTTGTCGTATCCACCAGGTAGCATAAGTAGAAAATTTGAATCCTTTATTAAAGTCGAACTTTTCTACAGCTTTAATTAGTCCCATATTACCTTCTTGAATTAAATCTAAGAACAGCATTCCACGGCCTACATAACGCTTCGCAATACTTACAACTAATCTTAAGTTAGCTTCAGCTAAGCGAGATTTAGCGACCTCGTCCCCTTCTTCGATTCGCTTAGCTAATTCGATCTCCTCTTGAGCGCTGAGTAAATCAACGCGACCAATTTCTTTTAAGTACATCCGCACAGGATCGTTAATCTTGACACCTGGAGGCGCACTGAGATCATTAGGGTTAAGTTTCTCATCAGTATCTGAGTTATCTTTTTCATTTATCAGGTTGATATCATTATCGTTGAGTTGGTCGAAGAAATCGTCCATTTGATCGCTATCCATTTCGAAGTTTTGGAGTTTATCAGCGATATCTTCATGGCTTAGATGTCCTTCTTTTTTTCCTTTTTCAATCAACTGTTTTTTTACATCTTCAAGAGTAAGAGATGGATCGATCGTTTGTTTTTTTATTTTCACTTCATTACCAGACATGAAAAGGCCTCCCGATTATAATGTCAACAATGTATTAATAACGAGTACAAATTACACTATATTCATTCACAACTATTCCTGGTGTTAAACATTCAGTAACCCTATTATTATACTAAATATAAGGTTGTTTTGTACACTATAGTTTCGTGTTTTGATAATATTTTTTGATTTTCTCTAAATAATACTTTTGTAGTTCTAAATCATTTAACCGACTTGCTTCTTGTAATCTATGTTTAAGTATATCTATCGAGTCATCTTGCTTGTTAGCAAGCAGAATATTAATATAATCTTCTAATTCTTGTTCATATGGCATATCGTTTAACATATAGTTATCAAGTGCCATAAAAGCTTCCTTCAATTCATCAGATTCAACATATTGTAAAACATCACTCAGCTTAAAGACATCATTCTCAGCATAAAAATTACGCAAAACGTCAAATATGTGTTTAAAATAATTATTTGAAAAGTCTTCTACTTCCAGTTTTTGTTGATAATTCAAGAAAGTATCCTTATCTCTAGTGAAATGTTTTAATAGAGAAACTTCCGCTCTTTCATATTTATTGAGTCGACCAAAATCAGGAGCGATTCGGACATCACTATCATGAGAAGGCTCGAAACGTGAATATTGATTTACAGAGCGATTAAGACTATCAGAATTCACTTTAAACAATTCTGCCGCTTCTTGCAAGACTTTCTTACGTAAAATTGATGATGACATATATGAAATATCTTGAGTGATTTCTTTCAAATATTTTTCGTATGCTAAGTCATTATGTAGTATTTCGTCTTTATGTAGATTAATTTTATATGTAACAAATGACTTCTTCTCGCGTGCGACAAACTGAGTAAATGCTTCTTCTCCGTGAGTTTTAATATAATCATCAGGATCCATGTTATTAGGCAATTTGATAACAAAAATATTAAACCCTTGCTCTAATAAGCGCTGACCTGTTTTTAAGGAAGCATTTTGGCCTGCTTCATCACCGTCATATAACAGCGTAACATTGTTAGTTAATTTCCGTATTACTGTAGAGTGTTCTTGGGATAACTCAGTCCCCATCGTCGCAACGACTGGAGACAAACCAGCTTGGTCTGATTTAATGACGTCCATAAAGCCTTCTAACAAATAAATTTCATCAGACTTTCTAATGGAACGTCTTGCTTGATCTAAATTATAAAGAAGGCGCCGTTTATGAAAGATAGGTGTTTCAGGGCTATTAAGATATTTAGGTTCTTGATTCGTATAAGTACGTCCTGAATAGCCTACAGTCCGTCCTTGGGCATTCTTAAGAGGAAACATTATTCTATTTCTGAATCGATCGTAGTAATTAAAGCTTTCTTCATTTCTAGCTAAGAGGCCTGCTTCATATGCAAGTTCAATATCATAGCCTTTCTTCTGTAAGAAATCATGGCAAAACTGAGGATGATCAGGTGCAAAACCAATTTTTCGTTTTTCAATTATTTCTTCTGTAAAACCTCTTGATTTTAAATAATTTAACGCCTCTTCTCCCTCAACGGTTTTCAGTAAAGCGTAGTGATAGTAGGATTGCATGAGTTCATGCATCTCAATCATCTGTAAATCATCTGAAGCAATTTGATGTGAAGAAGACTCAGAGCCAGTAGGTACATTGACTTGAATATTGACTCTCTCACCTAGTTCTTTTACTGCCTCTTGAAAAGGTATATCTTTAATTTCTTGTATGAATTGAAATACATTGCCGCCTTTTTTACAACCGAAGCAATGACAAATTTGCTTATCTTCAGAAACTGTAAATGAAGGTGTTTTTTCATCATGAAAAGGACACAATCCTATGTAATTGCGCCCTCTTTTTTCTAATTTGACGTATTCGCTTACTACATCTAATATATCAGTCTTCTCTTTGATTTCATTAATAACAGATTGATCTATGCGCACTATGGATCACCTAGCATTTTAAATTATGAATCTATTTCTTTTTTTAAATCACTAAAATTATTTTGGTCAATAATATTTACAATATCGTTAGCGGTTTCTTCGATCGCTTTATCTGAAACGTCAATTACAGTGCAACCAATTTTATTCACGAGCGTATGGAAATAATCAAGTTCTTCACGAATACGTTGTTCAGTAGCATATCGAGCTGAGTCACCTAATCCTAACTGTTTAAGACGTTCCTTACGAATTTTATTTAATTTTTCTTCACTAATCTTTAAGGCGATAATTTTATTTGGATCCACGTCGAATAAGTTATCAGGAGGAGTCACTTCAGGCACCACCGGTATGTTAAGAACCTTATAACTTTTATGAGCTAAATACTGAGATAAAGGGGTCTTGGATGTTCTGGAGATACCGAGTAGAATGATGTCAGCCTTCGCTATACCTTTCGGATCTTTACCGTCATCATATTTAACCGCAAATTCAATGGCTTCAATCTTATTAAAGTATGCCTCATCCAATCTATGTACTAAACCAGGTTCGTAAAAAGGCTTTTCTTCCAATTCATCAGTGAGAATACGCATTAACGGGCCCATAATATCTACGGATTTGATTGCGGCCTCTCTAATTTGCGTTTCCATATATTTTCTAATTTCAGGTTTAACTAAGGTATAAACGATAATTGAATTTGTGTCTTCTGCTACTTGAACAACCTCATCAACATTTTCAAACGATTCAATATAAGGATAACGTGTTATATCTTGTTCACACTGATCTGGTTTGAATTGCGATAGTCCTGCTCGTGCCACTAATTCAGCAGTTTCCCCAACCGAATCTGAAGCAACAATTATATTTAACTTATCCATTTGATATTTCCACCTATTCTTTAAATAATGATACAAACAGTTTGGTAATGGTTGTTTTCGAGATACGTCCTTTAATCTCTACTGTGCCTGTCTGCTTATGTTGTACGATAGGAAGAGAATCTATTTCCTTTTCAATCATCAATTGTGCAGCAGTAATCACTTTATCTTGAGTAGTGACATAACTTAAGTTAGGCATGCGTGTCATGATAATATCAACAGGAGTTGTATGTATATCTTCACCCATCATGGAAGCTCTTAGTAAATCCTTTCTAGAGCAGACACCTACAAAGTCCCCTTTGTTGTTAATAATAAAAAGTGTGCTCACGTCTTCCATGAAGATTGTACATATTGCATCATAAATAGACACGCCGTTCTTGATGATAATTGGATGAGAAGCATAGTCCTTTACTATATACTTGCTTAACTCTTCAGTAATGATCTTATTCTGAGATTTATTGGTATAGTAATAGCCAACACGCGGTCTTGCTTCTAGAATCCCTGACATCGTTAGTATAGCTAGATCAGGTCGCAACGTAGCACGTGTAAGGTTGAGTTTCTCGGCGATGTTTTCCCCCGTAATCGGCCCCTTACTTTTTACTATTTCTATAATTTGTTGTTGCCTTTTACTCAATTCGATCGCTATTCACCTCTTTCACCTATACAGATAACTATTATACAATGAAATAACTCGACTCACAAACTGATATATTTACTTGCTATTGATAGCTGTATCCATTAAAATGTATGTTACAGCGAGTTAAGAAAAGTGAAAGCTTAACAATTTACTTGGCATACAATTAAATGATATTAAAGTGAGTGTCTACACTAAATTGGGTGGAACCGCGGGTTAAAAAGATTAAAGAAATAAGCTACTAATTCAAATATATAATGTGATGGATTAGTACTTAGATATAATTATTAAAATCACAACTCGTCCCAAGGCAAAGTATGATAGAAGAGCTTTGTCTTGGGACTTTTTTAAGTTGAAGGAGTGTAAATTTGATGGCAAAAGATATGGAAAGTATAGTTCATTTAGCTAAACACAGAGGTTTCGTATTTCCCGGCAGTGATATCTATGGCGGCTTGTCAAACACTTGGGATTACGGACCATTAGGTGTTGAGTTAAAAAATAATATTAAAAGAGCTTGGTGGCAAAAATTTATAACTCAGTCACCGTATAATGTAGGACTAGATGCGGCTATCTTAATGAACCCGAAAACGTGGGAAGCTTCAGGACACCTCGGAAACTTTAATGATCCGATGATTGATAATAAAGATAGCAAGATTCGTTACCGTGCAGATAACCTTATAGAGGATTATATGCGAAATGAAAAAGGCGACGAGAATTTTGTTGCAGATGGTTTAAGCTTTGATGAAATGAAGAAAATCATCGAAGAAGAAGGAATTGTTTGTCCGGTTAGCGGTACAGCAAATTGGACTGATATACGTCAATTTAACCTCATGTTCAAGACTTTCCAAGGTGTTACTGAGGATTCATCTAGTGAACTCTTTTTACGTCCTGAAACTGCACAAGGTATCTTTGTAAATTATAAGAATGTACAGCGTACTATGCGTAAGAAGTTACCTTTTGGTATCGGCCAAATAGGTAAATCTTTCCGTAACGAAATAACTCCAGGAAACTTCATTTTCAGAACACGTGAATTTGAACAAATGGAATTAGAATTCTTCTGTAAACCAGGTGAAGAAATAGAGTGGCAAAGCTATTGGAAAACCTTTGCTAGCCAATGGTTAAAAGATTTAGGTTTGCAAGAAGCGAATACGCGCTTACGCGACCATGATGCTGATGAACTCTCTCACTATTCAAACGCTACTACAGATATAGAATATCGCTTCCCATTTGGTTGGGGTGAATTGTGGGGCATAGCTAGTCGTACAGACTTTGACCTAAGCAAGCACGCAGAACATTCAGGTGAAGATTTCCGCTACCACGATCAAGAGACAAATGAAAAATATTTACCTTATTGTATAGAACCGTCTCTTGGTGCAGATCGTGTAACGCTAGCATTCTTGTGTGACGCTTACGATGAAGAAGGAGTAGAAGGAAGTAAAGATGCTCGTACTGTACTTCACTTCCACCCTGCTTTAGCACCGTATAAAGCAGCTGTGCTACCATTAAGCAAAAAACTCTCAGGCGAAGCTATCAAAGTCTTTGAACAATTAAGTCCACACTTCTCAATAGATTTCGATGAATCGCAATCTATAGGCAAACGTTATCGTCGCCAAGATGAAATCGGAACACCTTATTGCATCACTTTCGATTTCGATTCATTAGAAGACAATCAAGTTACTGTGCGCGATAGAGATTCAATGGAACAAATTCGTATGCCTATTTCAGAATTAGAAGCTTTCTTAGCTGAGAAAGTGAAATATTAAGGTCGATAAACAGTAAACGTAAATTAAAGAATTACTTCTAACAACTAAAAATGAGTCTAGGACTTAAAGGTCTTGGGCAGGAGAGAAAAGGGAGCGGGACAGAAATCTAATTTGAATAAAAAGATTTCTGCCCCGCTCCCTTTTTCATTACTATTCTAAGGATTACAAAGTATAGGCTAGAATGTTTTAAAGTTCATTTTCACCAATTGTTTATATTGAATATAATAGAGAAGATCTCACTTTTAAAGCGCTTTACGTATCTCACGCTTCTCAATAAATTAGCATATGGGTAACTCGTTCTATATAGTATGACGTTACAACGTTAACTAGGAGTCCAACCGTCGTAGTTGATTAATTAATTTTTGACTTTTAAAAAACATACCAGCGTACTCTCTATATAACATCATCATAAGTTCAGACATTTCATCGACTAGCTGTTGCTTAATGTTTATACCATCCATTTTATCTATAGGTAAAGATTGCAAGACATAAAGTAAATAAAGTGTCTTATTAGAGAGTCTTACAGCATGTGGATCCTCGGATAAAAAGGCTTCAGAAATAGCTCCATCATATTTAAAACTATATCCGCATAAGGCAGATTGTTCAGTCTGTCCACTGACTGCACACTGATTAAATGAAGCATTGAAACCAAAAGCAGGCATACATTTCAGCAAAACTATGACAGACATGAGTTGAGCTGAAATGCCTTCACTCATCTTCTCTAAAGCGAACGATAATAATTGATAACTATATTGTGAGACTTCATCGTCTTCAATAGATCGATCTATAGTTTCAACACACAATGACGCATAGCTACTTTCATAAATATCAAGTCTCAAGTGAAAATTTTGATTGATGACATCTACAGAGCTCAGCGTTCCCATTCCTTTCCAGCGAGAAAAGATAAATAAACCGAAGACAAAGGGCTGAGTATCAGCTTGTAAACTGCTGTTACTTTTCTTCGCCCGGCGTACCAACAAAGGGATCTTAGCACCATGCTCATTTAAAATCGTAATGATCTTATCAGATTCGCCATAATCAACAGATTTAATAATGATGCCCTTTTGCTTTATTAGCATATATCCACCGACTCTCTACAGTACTAATCTTGATCTTCAATGTAGCCCATCTGACGGATAAAGTTAACTTTATTACGCCAATCTTTTTGAACCTTTACCCAAAGTTCCAAGTATACTTTAGAACCGAGTAATCGCTCGATATCGACACGTGCACGTTTACCTACTTCTTTTAATTTTTTGCCGCCTTTGCCAATAACGATGCCTTTTTGAGAATCTCTTTCTACGTAAATAGTAGCTTCAACGCGTACTAAATCTTCGTCTTCTTTGATCATTCGATCGACATTAACGCCAATAGAATGTGGGATTTCTTCACTAGTTAAATGTAAAATTTTCTCTCTAATGAGTTCACTAACTACAAATTGTTCAGGGTGATCAGAAATTTGATTGTCCGGGTAGTACTTAGGTCCTGCAGGAAGATGTGATTTTAGTACTTCTATAAAATGCTCTACATTTAAGCCTTCTAACGCTGACATAGGTACAATTTCTGTGAAGTGCATATATGTTTGATATTGTTCTATTCTAGGCATTAGTTCATCAGGGTGTACTAAATCTATCTTATTAAGCACCAAGAATATAGGAGTATCTATATCTTTTAGCATATCCATAATGTATTCGTCCCCACGACCAATTTCCTCATTGATATTTACCATGAACATGATAGCATCTATTTCCGCTAGCGTATTACGCGCTACTCGCATCATATAATCACCTAATTTATGCTTAGGTTTATGGATGCCTGGCGTATCAAGGAAGATAATTTGGGCATCTTCTTCAGTCATAACACCTTGGACCTTATTGCGAGTAGTTTGAGGCTTATCTGACATAATGGCAATCTTATGTCCGACTACTCGGTTTACAAATGTAGACTTACCTACATTAGGGCGTCCAATAATGGAAACGAACCCTGATTTAAATTCTGTCATAGTTTTACCTGCCTTTTACTATTTAAATTAAAAATACATCTTTATTTAAAAATATAAGGTAAGAAGATGGCAAACCCTATTATAGCAGCCATTATACTAATAATGAGCACACTAGTTGCAGCAATATCTTTAGCATATTTGGCGTAAAGATGATACTCTTCTGTAGCTAAATCTACGGCAAACTCTACTGCTGTATTGATTGCTTCAAAAGCAAGCACGAGACCTATACATAGTATAATAATTAACCATTCATACTTATTAATATGAAAATAAATACCGAAGAAAATGACTAGTGTTGCAATAATACAATGTAAAAGAAATTTATGGTCCTTTCGTAATAAAGATACTAAACCTTGATAAGCGTATGTAAAGCGTTTCATCTGCTAGTATCTATTCAATCCAAATTCACTTAATATCGCTTCTTGACGACCAAACATTTCTCTTTCATCTTCTTCAGTCATGTGATCATAGCCTAATAAATGTAAAAATCCATGAAGGGCTAGAAAACCTAGTTCTCTATCAAGCGAGTGCCCAAATTCTTGTGATTGTTCCACAGCTACATCGGTACAGATAATAATGTCGCCTAATACACGTGGCATTTCACCACCCACTATTTCCTGGTCATCTTCTTCGAATGCAAATGATATCACATCGGTTACTTTATTTTTATTGCGATAAGTGTTATTTATTTGTTGAATTTCTTCTTTATCAGTAAAAGTGACTGATAATTCAGCATCATCATCGATATTCTCTTTCTTCTTTGCGAAGTTAAGTAACGCTTCTATGTTAGTAAGCCATTGTTCTGATACTTGATCAGTATGATCACTAAAATCTACGGTAAACATTTAATCAGTCCCTTCATATCGATCAATTATTCTACTAACTAATGGGTGTCGCACTACATCAGTTTGATCAAGCTTCATAATACTGATACCCTTGACATCTCTAAGTTTTTTAACAGCTTCATTTAGACCGCTTTTAATACCTTTAGGTAAGTCAATTTGGGATTGATCGCCAGTGACAACCATTTTTGAGCCAAACCCAAGGCGCGTAAGGAACATTTTCATCTGAGCATGGGTGGTATTTTGTGCTTCGTCTAAGATGACAAAGGCATCGTCGAGCGTACGACCACGCATGTATGCTAAAGGGGCTATTTCAATTATACCTCTCTCAATAAAGCGCGCTGTTTGCTCTCTACCTAATACGGTATTTAAACCGTCATATAAAGGACGCAAATATGGGTCAACTTTTTCCTTTAAGTCACCAGGTAAGAACCCTAATGATTCACCTGCTTCCACTGCTGGACGGGTGAGCACGATGCGCTTAACATTGCCTTTACGAAGTTGTTTAGCCGCAAACACTACGGCTAAAAAAGTTTTCCCTGTCCCAGCTGGTCCGAGACCAAGTACAAGATCGTTATGGAACATAGCGTTAACGTACATACGTTGCCCCATAGTCTTAGCGCGAATAGTCTTACCAAACGCATCTTTAGTTATTTCTTCTTCGTATAAGTCTAGAAGGTAGTCTATTGTATTATTTTTTGCCATTTTGATTGCTGCTTCGACATCTTTAATTGTAATAGTTACTCCTTGTTCTATCACTTTTCTTAAGTTGATGAGGACATCTTCAGCTTTTTCTACTTCTTCTACTTTTGTTCCTTTAACAGCAATCTCTTGCCCTCTTGCATGTATGATAACATCAAACCCATCTTCAATCGCTTCGATGTGTTCGTCATTACTACCTAGTAAAGCTTGAACTACGTTGATGTCATCAATTTGAATAATTCCAGGCATATAGCCGCTCCTTTACATATTAATGATTTCATCTATATTTTAGCTTAAGTTCACCTTTCTTACAAAGGGTTATATAATAAGCGAGTCGATTTATCAAGGATTTTTTATACTAACTATTAAATATTAAGGATAATTTGTAATTGTAAAAGTGTACAGTAGATTAAATGTATCATCTCAATACATCTTTAGTTCAGTTCGTTTATATAAAGTACCCTCGAAACATTTATTAAAACTACAAAAACTGGAGGAGAACATAGTATAGAAATTTGTTCCCTTCCAGTTTAGGATTGTACTAATTTAATTGTTTAGGCTTATTTAATATCTCAGACCATATTAAACCATTAATAACTGCATCTTCATCATAAGCAAATATTTTGTCATCATTTAAGTGAGGTTGATTTTTAGCTTGATAAAGTTGTTTTAACCTTATACGTTTAGTATGAATGGAAAGCGTTGAATCAGTAATAATCGCTTGTGCCTTCTTTTCTAAGCGTTCGAGCTTCATCTCTTTCTCACGATCAAGCACAGCCCGTATCCCATCTACTCGTTCATACATTTCCCGTTCTAATTCTAGTCTTTTTTCTTTATCTTTTTCACGCTGACGTTGTTTCAATTTACTTGCTTCACTAGATTGTTGTTCAGGATTAATAGGAGAAATAGTACTGGGTTGAGGCGAATCGTTATTCATTTTTTCCGGTCTAGTTCTCTCCTTAGGACTACCCTGTTGAGAGTTAGGCTGATTCAAATCTTTAGCCTCACTCATTTGCTCTTCAACTTTATCACCATCCTCTTCATTAGTCTGTTCATGTTGAGTAGGTTCGCTAGTATCTCGATCTTTATGATCCTTATCTAATAGAGCTTGACCAATAGATATTAGGACAGTCATAACAAAAATAAATATACCTATTTGCATTCGATCACCACCCCTGTTTATTCTTCTGGTGATTCATCGCCTTGTTGATTCGTTCGTTCATTAATAGCATTTCTCATTCCAGTATCGGCTTCTATATTCTTCAAATTATAATAATCTTTAACACCGATGTTGCCTGAACGTAGTGCCTCTGCCATAGCGAGCGGAACTTCAGCTTCAGCTTCAACTACTTTAGAACGCATTTCTTGTACTTTTGCTTTCATTTCTTGTTCTTTGGCAACGGCCATAGCACGACGTTCTTCTGCTTTAGCTTGAGCTATATTTTTATCTGCAATCGCTTGTTCAGTTTGTAAGTCAGCCCCGATATTTTTACTAATATCCACGTCTGCAATGTCAATAGATAAGATTTCAAAAGCAGTCCCTGAGTCTAACCCTTTACTTAATACTGTCTTAGAAATGTTATCGGGGTTCTCTAATACTTGAGTATGGGAATCACTAGATCCTAATGTAGATACGATACCCTCGCCGACACGAGCAATAATTGTTTCTTCTCCTGCACCACCTACTAGACGAGAAATATTAGCGCGGACAGTTATTCTCGCTTTAGCTTTGACCTCAATACCATTCATAGCTACCCCAGCAATGAAAGGCGTTTCTATCACTTTTGGATTAACGGACATCTTAACGGCATCTAGTACATCTCGACCTGCTAAATCAATAGCTGCAGCTCTTTCAAAAGGCAAATTTATCTCTGCACGTTGAGCAGCGATATTAGCATCTACCACTCTATCGACGTTACCCCCAGCTAAATAATGCGATTCCAGCTGAACTGTTTCAAGTTGTAAGCCTGCTTTATGCGCCTTGATTAACGGTTCAATGACCTTTCTAGGAGACACTCGACGGAAACGCATACCTACAAGTGTACCTATACTTACCTTTACCCCTGCTGCAATTGCGGAAATCCACAATCCTACGGGTACAAATGAGAAAAATATAAAAATTACTACTAAAATTATTACAGCAATAATAATAAAGCTAAATAAATCTGGCATTTAATTCACTCCTAAAGATTAAATTCTCTAACTACCACACGCGTTCCTTCAACCTCTAATACTTCTACTTTCTTGTTTCTAAGGATAAAGGAACCGTCAGATACTGCATCTATACGCTCATCATTGATAGTTATAATTCCTGCTGGTCTTAAATCAGTCACAGTTTCACCGTGTTGGCCAATTAAATGTGAACGATCATCATGTGAGGTATAACCGGCTTCTCTACTCGTTGAAGCTTTCAGAACAACATTGTCTAGTAACGGTATATTACGCTTGAAGATCTTAGTTAATATGACCCATTCAATAATAGATAAAATGAATGCAACAGTGACATTACCGACCATATAAACTAGGTTACTGCCTAAAGTAACAATACTAAAGACAATTAAGGTGAGACCTAAAATTCCTATAACAGCCCCAACTACGAAAAGCTCAATCACAACTAAGATGACTCCAAGAATAAATAAAATGACTGAAAGCAAGTTAACTTCGCCGACAACAAAGAAACCAAGGAAAAATATGAGAAGTATAATTGTTGAAAGGATACCTATCCCATTGATTCGCCTTGAATACAATTGGAATAAAAAACCACAAAAAATAAAACAAGTTAGTATTAACGTCACGAAAGGATGAACTATAATATGAGATATTTGAGTTACCCAGTTATCCTCTTGAGTTAGCATTGTTGGAAAAATGTTATGTATATCACCTATTCTAGTCATAAATTCACCTCGCTCCCCTATTTGATTATACATGAAATAGCACCTAGGTTATAGCTTTTTATACTTATAATTAGAAAGTTCAAATTATATTATATAATTTAAATTAATTGTAATATTATTCAAAAATAAATTGATATAGAAAGTTATTGTAGAATTGTTAATAAAGTGAGCAATTAGGAATTAGATATACGTAAAGAAGTAGTATTTAGGAGTATTAAACAGTTGGGTAGAAAGAGGTTGAACAAACTACCATTCTCATTAGACTGTGAAACTAATGATGAAGTGAAAAGAGGCCTATATTCAAAGTGAACTAGTAAATAGTCTTTGGTTAAATGTTATAGGAGTTGAGCTATAAAATCAGATATAAAGAGAAGAAAAAACCTAGACGTCATCTCGCCTAGGCTCATCTATAATTAATGTTAATGTTGAGGGAGTCAACGAACAATTAATTATTTGAATTTGCGTTTACGTGCAGCTTCAGATTTTTTCTTGCGTTTAACGCTTGGTTTTTCGTAAAATTCACGTTTACGCACTTCTTGGATTGTACCGCTTTTAGAAACAGAACGTTTGAAACGACGTAACGCATCTTCAAGTGATTCGTTTTTACGGACTACTGTTTTAGACATCTGTATTTCCCTCCCTCCAAATATCAACGAAACTTTATTCTCATTAATAGTCAGTTGAGCATAACTTCAATTAGTTAATAAAAATACTAGCTTTAATAACCAAATAAAACATACTCACAGGCTGTGTTAAGCCTTAGACTATTCATAGAACAGTATAATATATCTTATAAAACTGGTCAATTAGAAAAATTTACATTCTAAGCAATTAAACTGTAACAGCTTCCTCACTTCGATTAGTAGCATGTTGAACCACTCTTAAGAGCTTACCTTTATTCATAGGATAATCAGCTTGTGTAATTTTAACTTTTACTAATTCTCCTACTAAGGATTCGTCGCCTTCAAATTGTATTTTCATATAATTATCTGCATAGCCTATTAACGTTCCTGGTTCATCTCCAGATTCTTCAGGTATAACTTCTAATACTTCTTGATCAAAGCGAGAAGCATAAGATTTAGCAAGTTGGTCGCTCAAGTTAATTAAACGGTGTACACGTTCGTTTTTTATTTCTTCATCTACTTGATCATCCATACGTGCTGCAGGGGTACCAATTCTTGGTGAATATGGGAAGACATGTAATTCAGAAAATTGATGATTAATTATAAAATCATAAGTCTCTTGAAATTCTTCCTCTGTTTCTCCAGGGAATCCAACTATCACATCGCTCGTAACCGCTAGACCTGGAAGGACGCTGTGTAATTTAGTTAAACGTTCAGAAAAATGAGCCATAGAATATTTACGACGCATGCGTTTAAGTACACTATCTGACCCAGATTGTAAAGGTATGTGCAAGTGTCTAACTACTTTGGATGATTTAGCTATAACATCGATAACTTCATCAGTTAACTGGCTCGCTTCTATAGATGAGATACGGATTCTTTCTAAACCATCAACCGTTTCCAAGTCTCTTAAAAGCTGCGCTAAATTATAGTTTTTCAAATCCTGACCGTACCCACCAGTGTGAATACCAGTTAGTACGATTTCTTTATAACCAGAGTTAACGAGTTGCGCCGCTTGCTCAATGACTTTTTCAGGTTCTCTAGAACGCATGAGACCTCTTGCCCAAGGGATAATACAAAATGTACAAAAGTTGTTACAGCCTTCTTGAATTTTTAAAGAGGCGCGAGTTCTATCAGTAAAGTAAGGAACCTCTAACTCCTCATATGTACGGTTTTTCATTATATTACTCACACCGTTGATCGGTTCGCGTTCACTCTTATACTGTTTTATGTAGTCTAGTAACTTAGTGCGATCTTGTGTACCAACAACTACATCAACACCAGGTATTTCCATGATTTCTGCAGATGAAGTTTGAGCGTAACAACCCGTAACGCAAACGACTGCTTCAGGATTTTTACGAATCGCTCTCCTAATAATTTGGCGGCTTTTTTTATCACCCGTATTAGTTACAGTACATGTATTGATAACGAAGACGTCTGCATTTGTATCAAAATCGACTCTCTCGTAATTAGCTTCTTTAAATAATTGCCATATTGCTTCAGTTTCATAGTGGTTAACTTTGCAACCTAGAGTATGAAATGCAACAGTAGACATATAATCACCCCGTTAAATCTTTTTCAAAACTCACAGCACTAAGAAAATAAAGTGGTGCGGTTTCAGCCCGTAAAATTCGAGGACCTAAACCTACTTGATAAGCTTTATTTGTAAACATATTAATTTCCTTTTCAGATAGGCCACCTTCAGGCCCAAATATGACTAATACACGATCGTAGTTATTGAATTGCTTTATTAATTGCTTAAGAGTGCTCTTTTCCCCACGTTTAGCAGCATCTTCATATGCAATCAGTACATAGTCATATTCATTTATTCTATCATAAATTTGTTTTAAATTCGATACATAATCGATAGTAGGTATGGTAAGACGATAACTTTGTTCAGCGGCTTCTTTGATTATTTTCTCCCACCGTTGAAGCTTCTTAGTGACTTTGTTCGAGTTCAATTTAACGACTGATCTTTCCATCTCCGTAGCTATAAAATGGTTTGCTCCTAGCTCTGTTGCTTTTTGAACTAACCACTCGTATTTATCCGCTTTAATTAGACCACTACATACAGTGATATCTAGCGGTAATTCTGTTTCGGTCTCTAACTGTTTAGTCAAACTAACCTCAATCAAACCTTCTTCTATTTGAGTAATCTGACACTCATATACTTTTTCATCATTAAAAGTAACAATTATCTGATTACCCACGGAATTTCGCATTACATTTTTAATATGATGTACATCATTTTCATCTTTAATAAAAAAACGCTGATTTTCATCAGCGTTTTGGTGAATAAAATATCTTTGCATATCTATTCGCTCACTTTCTGCCCCACAATACATACCCAACCATTATCGTGATTAATAGAAATGATCTTAAACCCAATACGCTTCATCTGAGTAACTATTGATGATTCCTTATCATCAATAATTCCAGAAGTAATAAAGTATCCTTCTTCATTTAAAGTATTATAAGCATCATCAATCATTTCTTCAATGATATGGGCTAAAATATTTGCAATAACTATGTCATAACGTTTATTTTCAGTCGATAGTAAATGGGTTGTTTCTGTCTCTATACAGTCATCACAATAGTTTTGCTTAAAATTATCTTTAGCTATATTTATAGCCATTTCATCTACATCAATTGCTTTTATGGGGTGAGCTCCAATTAAATGAGCAGCAACACTTAGAATACCTGAACCCGTACCGACATCTATCACTGAAGCATTAGGTGTGACATATGTCTCTATAGCTTCAAGACACATTCTAGTAGTAGGATGATCTCCAGTCCCAAATGCCATTCCTGGATCTAGTTTAATACATAATTCGTTTTCCTCGACTTTTTTATAAGTCTCCCAACTTGGAACAATAGTAAAGTGCTCAGATGCACGATAAGGATGAAAATAATTTTTCCATTCGTTTTCCCAATCTGTCTCGTCTATTGTGTTCGTGCTCAACTGATAAATATGCTTATCGAGCTGCTGTAAATTCTCTAAGTAGGTGTTAATTTCTTCTTCAACGTGAGAATTATAATCTACTTGATTAAAGTAGGCTTTGAGACGCACACCTTGAAGAGGATAATCGTTAGGGTTCAAATCATAGATTTCACCGTAGCGGTCTTCAAACTCTCGATTGAGGTCATTTGAATCTTCAATAACTACGCCGTTTGACCCCATAGTTTCAAGCTTTTGGCTTATATTATCCATAACTTCATGATTTACAGTGATAGATACCTCGGTCCATTTCATTGACTACTCTCCTTTGAAGAAACGTCTAGCTTTATCTTTAAAGTTTGACGGTTGTTCTTCTACTGATTCTCCACTTTCTTCTGCAAATTCACGAAGCAAGTCTTTTTGGCGTTCGCTTAGTTTAGTCGGTGTTTGTACCTCAACATTGACGAATAAATCACCGTAACCGAATCCGTGTACATTCTTAACGCCCTTATCTTTGAGACGGAACTGCTTACCTGTTTGAGTACCCGCAGGAATCGTAAGCATTACCGTATTTTTAAGCGTAGGTACTTTTATTTCATCACCCAGTGCAGCTTGAGGGAAAGTTAACTTAAGATTGTAGAATATATCGTCGCCTTCCCGCTCAAACTTTGAAGAAGGCTTAACTCTAAATACTATGAATAAGTCACCTTGTGGGCCACCATTTTCTCCTGGAGCACCCTCTCCAGCTAATCTAATTTGTTGTTCATTATCTACACCCTCAGGTATTTTGACATTAATTTTCACATTTTTATTTTCTGTGCCTTTGCCGTGACAAGTAGAGCATTTTTCTTCAAATTCTTGACCAGCACCATTACAAACTGGACAAACTTTTTCAGTTCGTACTCGACCTAAAATAGTATTTTGTTCAACTGCTACATGACCAGCACCATCACAATAGTGACATGTTTTTTTCTTCGTACCTGGTTTAGCGCCTTCGCCATTACAAGTATGACAAGTTACATCTTTTCTGATAGATATTTCTTTTTCTGCGCCAAATACAGCTTCTTCAAATGTAATTGTCATATTATATTGCAAGTCATCACCCTTTTTGGGTGCATTAGGATCTCTTTGACGACTTCCTCCAAAGAAGGAACTAAATATATCTTCGAAGCCACCACCGAAACCACTAAAGTCTTGACCGCCGAAACCTTGGTTTCCGAATCCACCTTGAGGTCCATCGTGTCCGAATTGATCATAATTAGCACGTTTATTGTCGTCACTTAACACTTCATAGGCTTCGGATATTTCTTTAAATTTTTCATCAGCGCCTTCTTCTTGATTGATATCAGGATGATATTTTTTTGATAACTTTCGATAAGCCTTTTTGATATCTGATTTAGAGGCATCTTTACTAACTCCAAGTACCTCATAATAATCTCTCTTGGCCACTTTATCTCTCTCCTTTTAATAATGTGTGTACTGAAATAAAAAGGAAAAAGTCAAAGCCAATGTTCAATTGACTTTGACTTGTTTTGGCTATGAAATAGTAACGCTATTTAATTAAGAAGCATTATTTATTTTGGTTGTCATCGTCTTTGACTTCTTTAAAGTCAGCATCTTCAACGTTGCTATCTTTAGATTCAGATCCTTGTTCTTGTTGACCTTGTTGCGCTTGAGCTTGTTCTTGAGCTTGCTGATATACTTTTGCTGAAAGATCTTGAACTACTTTTTCAAGTTCTTCTTTCTTAGCTTTGATATCTTCTAAGTCTTCGCCTTCAAGTGAAGATTTAAGCGCTTCTTTTTTCTCTTCAGCATTAGATTTATCTTCTTCACTAATGTTATCACCTAAATCAGAAATTGTTTTCTCAACTTGGAAGACTAAGCTATCAGCTTCGTTGCGTAAGTCACTTTCTTCACGGCGTTTTTGATCGGCTTCAGCATTTTCTTCAGCATCTTTTACCATTCTATCAATTTCTTCGTCTGATAATGATGAGCTTGACTGAATAGTGATGTTTTGCTCTTTATTTGTACCTAGGTCTTTTGCTGTAACGTTTACGATACCATTTTTATCTATATCAAAAGTAACTTCGATTTGAGGTACACCACGTGGAGCTGGTGGAATATCAGTTAATTGGAATCTACCTAATGTCTTGTTGTCAGAAGCCATTGGGCGCTCACCTTGTAGTACGTGAATATCAACGGCTGGTTGATTGTCTGCTGCTGTTGAATACACTTGAGATTTAGATGTCGGGATAGTTGTGTTACGTTCAATAAGTGTATTCATACGACCGCCCATAATTTCAATACCTAATGAAAGTGGAGTCACGTCAAGTAATACTACGTCTTTAACATCACCTGTTAACACGCCACCTTGGATAGCTGCACCCATAGCTACTACTTCATCAGGGTTTACACCTTTGTGAGGGTCTTTGCCTACTTCTTTCTTAACTGCTTCTTGAACAGCAGGAATACGAGTAGAACCACCTACTAAGATAACTTCATCAATGTCGTTGTTTGATAAACCAGCATCTTTTAATGCTTGGCGTGTAGGTTCCATAGTTTTTTGAATTAAAGAGTCTGCTAATTCTTCAAACTTAGAACGTGTTAGGTTAATTTCTAAGTGAAGTGGACCGCTTTCCCCAGCTGAAATAAACGGAAGTGAAATTTGTGTTTGAGATACGCCAGATAAATCCTTTTTAGCTTTCTCGGCAGCATCTTTTAAGCGTTGAAGTGCCATTTTATCTTGAGATAAGTCGATGCCATTTTCTTTTTTAAATTCATCTACTAGATAGTCGATGATAACTTGGTCGAAATCATCACCGCCAAGTTTATTATCACCAGCTGTTGCAAGCACTTCGAATACGCCATCGCCTAGTTCTAAGATAGAAACGTCAAAAGTTCCGCCACCAAGGTCAAACACTAATACTTTTTGATCTTGTTCTGTCTTATCTAGTCCATAAGCAAGAGCTGCAGCAGTTGGCTCGTTAATAATACGCTCTACTTCTAAACCAGCGATTTTACCTGCATCTTTAGTTGCTTGTCTTTCTCCATCATTGAAGTATGCAGGTACGGTGATGACAGCTTTTTCTACTTTTTCTCCTAAGTAATCTTCAGCTGTTTTTTTCAAGTTTTGAAGAATCATAGCTGATAATTCTTGAGGAGTATAAGATTTACCTTCTATGTCAACTTTATAGTCTGTTCCCATATGACGTTTAATAGATTGAACTGTATTTGGATTAGTAATTGCTTGACGTTTAGCGACTTCCCCTACTTGAGTTTCTCCATTTTTAAATGAAACTACAGAAGGAGTTGTTCTTGCGCCTTCTGGGTTTTGAATTACTTTTGGTTCGTCACCTTCTAGAATAGCTACACAACTATTTGTAGTACCTAAATCAATACCTATTACTTTACTCATAATTATAAATTCCTCCTAGATATATATGTTGAATACCCTAATTATTTACCATTTATTGATTAACTTTAACCATTGAAGGTCTTAAGACACGATCTTTCAATTTATAACCCGTCTGTAATTCTTGAGTGATCTGGTTCGCCTCAAATTCAGGGTTATCATCTTGCATTACCGCTTGGTGGTAATTAGGATCGAAATTTTCACCTTCAGTTTTTATAACTTCCAAGCCATTATCTTCAAGTGCTTTTAGCAAGCTCTCATGAACCATTTTCACACCTTTTTGAAGTGATTTAAATTGTTCATCCTCACCTTCTATTTGAAGAGCACGCTCAATGTTGTCGATAGTTGGAAGAATATCAGTTAAAACACTTTGCGATTGGTATTTTTTCATAGTTTGATTTTCTTTTTGTAAACGACGTTTATAATTTTCAAACTCAGCATATAGTCTAAGATATTTATCCTCATTTTCTTTTACTTCGTCTTTTAATTTTTGAATTTCTTCGTCTTTAGGATCAATATCTTTGCTAGGTTCATCATTTTCATGCTCTTGATCGTCGTTTAACTCGTCTGAGCTCTCATTTAAATCTTCTGATGATTGCTCTTGAGATTCTTGGTCTTCCGTAATTTTATCTTCGTGTTCCTCTTCATTATAAGAGTTTACCTGTTCTTCATTATCAGTTTGACTGTTGACTGATTCGTTTTTTTCTGTCATTTTCTGCCCTCCATTTTTTCGTATTCATTACCAAATTGCATTGAGCAGTTGAATAACATTTTGATATCTCATTGCAGTTGGTCCGATTACAGCTATTCGTCCTCTCAAATTGTTATCAATGTGATAGTCGCTTGTAATTATAGATATATCACTTAAATTATTGTCTATCTCATCACCTATTTTTACATCCGTAGCTTTGTCAGACATATTCTCTAATAGGTTAATAATTCGATGAGACTCAATATATTGTAGAATGGGTTGGATTGAAGAAACATTGGTTTCATCTAGTGCGTCTATGAGTTTAAACTTTCCACCCGTAAAAATCCCATTGCTCTGTTCATTGATGTGAACTTCCAATGAGGAGACTAAATTTTTGATAAAATCTCGCTCTACTGGAGAATTGGTAAACGTGTTGATTTCATTTTCAAAGCTTACATCACGTTGATATTTAAATTGAGCACTTACGAAATTAGCAATTTTAGTAAGCTCCTCGTTGGTCAAAGGTGCTTGGGAAGCTAAATGTAAATGTTCAACATGCCCTGAAGTGAAAACAACAATCATAATTACAAGGAATGCGTTAGCTCGAACCAATTGAATATCATTAATTATATCCTGCTTAAAATCTGGCCTCATTACTAATGTAGTGTACTGAGAGGCTTTAGACAGCTCCTCTGCAAATTCGCTTAGTGCAGAGGCGACATTATAATGATTTGAAGCCATTAAAGTCTTTAGTCGTTGACTTTTACTGTGTTGTTGTTGAGATGCTTCGTTCAATAGATAATTAACATGATATCTAAAACCTAGTTGAGAGGGACATCTGCCAGACGATAAATGCGTTTTTTCAATCAGTTGAATAGATTCTAAAACCTTCATCTCATTGCGTATCGTCGCTGCACTTACATTTAAGTTGTGTCTTTCAATTAAAGTTTTAGAACCGACTGGTTGTCCTAAGTCAACATAATCTTCAACAATTGCATTTAAGATGCTCAATTGCCGTTGTGTTATCATGTTTTCACCTCATTAGCACTCTTCTCTTTCAAGTGCTAATTATAATTTATCAAATTGGTCAAAGTAAGTCAATGTTAACGTACTATTTTTCTAAAAAAAGTTTAGACACTGAGTAAAAAGGTTTCAAACACTTCATTTCCAATTATCTTACCGCGCTCGGTTAATCTCATATAATTGGCGTTTGTTTTAATTAATCCTTTCTTAAGAAGTTCTTCAATCTGGTGTCCGTAGATATGGTAAATGTCTATTCCGAATTTATGATAAAAGCGTTCTATATTAACCCCTTCATTCATCCTCAAACCAAGAAACATCTCTTCTTCTATTTGCTCATTCAAAGTTAGTTTCGAAGAATTAAGAATGGGTGACTCGTTATTTTCTATCTTTTTAATATAATGATTTACTGGATTTACATTTGAATACCTTCGACCTTCTACATATCCACTGGCTCCCGCACCAAACCCATAATATCCTTCATTTCTCCAATATACTTTATTATGCTCTGATTCATGGTGTTGCTTAGCAAAATTAGATATTTCATATTGATGAAAAGAAGTTTGTTTCAGCTTGTTTTGAAGCAATTGATACATTTCTTCTCCAATATCTTCAGAGGGTAATTTAAGCTTTCCTTTACGGTACATATTATAAAATTGAGTTTGTGGTTCAAGTATAAGACCATAACCCGATATATGATCAATATCTAAAGTTAATGCTATGTCTAAGCTATCTTCAAAGTCTTTTAAAGTTTGTTGCGGAAGATGGTACATTAAATCTAAGCTTATTGAATTAATCCCAACTTCTCTTGCGTATGTTATAGCTTTATAAATATCTTCAGGATGGTGAGTACGACCTAAAAGTTTAAGTAATTCTTCATTAAAAGTTTGTACACCCATAGACAATCGATTTACACCATAACTCTTCAATAATTTAACTTTGTCGTAAGTAAGTTCATCCGGGTTAGCTTCAAAACTAAACTCTTTACGAATAGTAAAGTTTTGGGTTATAGCTTTTAGCAGTTTTTCAAGTTGATCATAATTCAAGGCTGTAGGAGTACCACCACCGACAAACAGTGTATTTAAATTGTTCTCCTCAACTGTAGACATTTCTGTAATTAAACAATCTAAGTAGCGGTCTACTGGTTGGTTTTGGATGAAATATTTATTGAAATCGCAATAAGTACAAATATGAACACAAAATGGTATATGGATATAAGCACTTTTTATTTCCATCTCAGCAACTCCCCTTCCTTGTCGCTATAAATAAAGGTGAATTCCACCAAAAAATGCAATGGAATTCACCTTATTAACCTAAACAGGTTTACCTTTACTCATCATCCATTTTTAACACTGCTAAAAAGGCGTCTTGCGGTATTTCAACGTTACCAACCGCTTTCATCTTAGCTTTACCTGCTTTTTGCTTTTCTAATAGTTTACGCTTTCTACTAATGTCTCCGCCATAGCATTTAGACAATACATTTTTACCCATTGATTTGATGTTTGTTCTGGCTATAATCTTTTGACCTATAGCAGCCTGGACGGGCACTTCAAATTGTTGTCTTGGTATTAGCGTTTTTAACTTTTCTACTAGAGCTTTGCCTCGTTCGTAAGCAAAATCTCGGTGAACTATAAAGCTGAGCGCATCTATCTTATCTCTATTAAGAAGTATATCCATTTTGACCAAATTACTTTCTTTATTATCGATGAACTCATAGTCGAAAGAAGCATAGCCTTTAGTTTGAGATTTTAATTGGTCAAAAAAGTCGAAAACTACTTCAGCAAGTGGTATTTCATAAATGATGTTTACACGAATATCATCAAGATAATCCATATTAACAAATTGACCACGTTTACTTTGGCAAAGTTCCATAACTGGACCTACATAGTCATTAGGAACCATCATAGTTGCTCTTACGAAAGGTTCATATACTTTCTCAATTTGATCACGTTCAGGCATTTGTGCTGGGTTATCAACTGAGACTTCATCACCAGTCTTAAGAATACATTGGTATATTACTGATGGAGCTGTGGCAATTAATCCTATTCCAAATTCACGTTCTATTCGTTCTTGAACAATTTCCATATGTAGCATGCCTAGAAAACCAGTACGGTAACCAAAACCTAGAGCTTGAGAAGATTCTGGTTCAAATTCAAGTGAAGCATCATTAAGTTGTAATTTTTCTAAAGCTTCCCGTAAGTCGTTATAGTCTTTATTATCTATAGGGAATAGACCACAAAAAACCATAGGATTCATCTTCTTGTAGCCTTTTAGAGGAGCTGTTGCAGGTCTGTTCGCATGAGTGATAGTATCTCCCACACGTGAATCATCAACATTTTTAATATTCGCGATGATATAACCAACATCTCCAACTGTTAGCTCTTCAACTGGTAATTCTTTAGGAGTATTAATACCTACTTCGGTAACTTCAAATTCTTTCCCTGTAGCCATCATTTTAATTCGATCCCCGGCTTTGACTACACCTTCCATCACACGGATGGCAGAAATAACTCCACGATACGTATCATATTCAGAATCAAAGATTAACGCTTTTAGAGGGTTATCTGGATCACCTTCTGGCGGTGGCACCATATCAACAATTTGTTCAAGTATATCTTCAATCCCTATATTTGATTTAGCACTTGCTAACACTACGTCCTCTTGATCTAGACCAATTACATCTTCTAATTCTTGCTTTACACGTTCAGGCTCTGCAGCTGGTAAATCGATTTTGTTTACTACTGGTAATAGTTCTAAATCATTATCTAACGCTAGATAAACGTTTGCTAAAGTCTGCGCCTCGATACCTTGAGCGGCATCAACAACCAAAATAGCCCCTTCACAAGCGGCTAACGAGCGAGAAACCTCATATGTGAAGTCGACATGTCCTGGTGTATCTATCAAATGAAATGTATATGTATTACCATCTTTAGCTTCGTATTTTAAACGGACAGCGTTCAATTTAATCGTTATCCCACGTTCTCTTTCCAAGTCCATTGAATCTAACAGTTGCTCTTGCATTTCTCTAGATTCAACCGATTTAGTATTCTCCAAAATACGATCCGCTAGTGTTGACTTACCATGATCTATATGAGCTATTATTGAAAAGTTTCTTATATATTTCCGTCTATTTAATCTTTCTTGTTTATCCATGTCAAATCCTTCTCACTTTCATTTTACCCACTTATATTACATCTTTGCTATATTAACGTTTTTATTCCATATTTGCAACATGTGAAGCGTTCTATATAAGTATACCTAGCTGATTAGTTTACTAGAACAACTATAAGTTATGGTAAATTATAGGTTAACTAATCTAGAACCAATTACAGCTTATTAACAACCTAATACAACTGTCGAAATGATTTAATTTAAGGGGGGGAGCGGGACAGAGTCTAATTTGAATAAAAAGATTTCGTAGTCCCGCCCCGGCAAGGATGACTAGAATTGAAAAAAGCTTGATACAAGCGCATTTTCAAATCAGTCATCTACTGCCAAGATGCTAAAAGGGTCTAGGACATTACATTATGTCCCAGTTTCTCTTTCTCTCTAGTCAAAGACCTTTATATCCCAGGCTCAGTCGCTCTCCCTCATCAACAAGGAGTAATCCCTCAGAAATTGACTAGTCGATTTAGAGTTTACAAAACGACTGTTTTAACACTTTTTATGCAAACATCTCATTTATACAACTTTACTTATGTGTCCCTTTTTTATTATTATAAATATTGAACAGTTAATTTCCAATCACTTTAGAGAGCTAGATGAGTTCCTTAAGTAACTATAAATAAATGATTGCAGAATGAGAACTGTTTTGATAAAATATTTCTTGTTGTAATCAAATATCATTTTGATAGTCAAGCCTAACCTAGGAGGTGACACATATGCCAAACATTAAATCAGCAGTTAAACGTGTAAGAAAGACTGAAGAAGCTGAACATCGTAATATTTCTCAAAAAAATGCGATGCGTACAGCTATTAAACGCGCTAAAACAGCAATTAAAACTGATGCAAGTGAAAAAGATGAATTAATTCGCTTTGCTCTTAAAAAAATAGACAAAGCTGCTCAACGTAACTTAATTCATTCTAACAAAGCTGACAGAATTAAATCCTCATTAATGTCAACTAGTAAGTAAAAAATAAGACATTGTGTTTTGAGAAGGGAGCGGGACAGAAATCTAATTTGAATAAAAAGATTTCTGTCCCGCTCCCTTCTTCTTTTTTATTCTATTAAAATCACTAACTCCTTATACCACTGCTTGCAATGCTACAAAAAGTTAAACCATTATTTATGAAGTAAGTTACAGTGATAGTATAAATAATTCTAGAATTAACAGTCTTTCCATATATGAAGATTTCAAGTTATAGTCTGCTTCTGCACAGTTATCAATGATATTTAACAGCTGGTTTAATTGATAGTAACGAGCTTGCTGTAAAGCTAATTTAACCCTATAGGGATGGGCGTTAACTGTTTTAGCGATTTGATTACTACTATAGCCTTTATTGTTAAGAATTTTACTTTGATAATATAGTCGGTAGTTACTAGTTATTAAAGCCAACAATTTAATCGGCTCTTCTTTAAGAGCAATTAAATCTCTAACTAAATTTATAGCTTCGCGTTTCTTCCCTTTTTGAATAAGATCAGTAAGAAGGAAAACATTTTGTTCTAGACTGCGATTTACAATCTCTTGCACATCTATTTTATTAATCGTTGTTCTATCACCTAGAAACAACTTTAGTTTTTCTAGCTCTCTTTTAATAATATTGAAATTGATTCCGGTTAATTCAATTAGTAAATTAAGCGCATCTTCTTTAATATCTTTGTAATCTTCATTTAATGTCCTTTTTATCCACTGCTTCATATCTTCTTCAGACATCTGCTCTACTTTTTTTAAGTTAGCGAATTTTTTTAATGTCTTAACAACTTTTTTTCGCTCATCAAGTTTAGCATTTTGAACTTCAAATATAAGTAAAGTTTCACTCTCATATTGTTCAAGAAATTTAATTAGCGCTTCATTATCAACTTGAGCGTCTTTCGGTGGTCTCTCTCCAGTAAAAACAAACGCATTTTGTACTAATACTACTTTTTTATCTGACAAAAAAGGCATAGTAAGCGTTTCTTCAATAATCTGATTTAAATCTGTTTCATAAAGGTTAAAACGAATAAAGTTGAACTCATTTTTTGGTTCATTTAAATATTGAGCGATCAAATCATCACATTTTTTCTCTATCAGTTCTGGAACTTCTCCGTAAATTGCATATATATTTTCGCTCATTCAAAATCGTCCCTTCTCATACTTCTACACTTAACTATTATAGCACGTGCTATGATCGGATAAAATTGTGATGAAAAGTTAAGTACAGGTCTTTCAATTTTTCTCATATGTTATGTTTTTCGAATCGAGATTGATAGAAACCTCTCCCAATTTACTGGTTTCTAATAACATACTCCCTTCTTCTTTAAGTCGAGATTCTACTTCTTTACTAGGTAAATGGTACAGATTATTTTTACCAGCAGATATGAGACTTATTCTAGGATGAATACTATTTATAAAATGTGGATCAGAACTTGTTTTACTTCCATGATGACCAACTTTAAAGATATCTATACGTGGAAAAGAATAGTTTTTCAATAACAATCGTTCATTGTTTATAGTAGCATCACCCATAAAGAGCATATGAGTAGACTTATAGATGATATAAGTAATGATGCATTGCTCGTTTAAATCACTACTATCTTTAATGGTTGCGTCAATTAAATTCACTCGGTAGTCATCTAGCATTAAAGTCTTCATCATATGGAAATCATAAATATTAATATTATACTTGTTGCTGAGTTCATCTAATTTTTTTAACTGCATTTTCGTATAACTCTCACTGTTGATTATTACATTTTTAAAGCGAATTTCTTTCGTTAAATACGAGAACTCACCGATGTGATCCTCATGTGGATGAGTGATGATTAAATAATCGATAGATTTTATATTTCTTTTTTTGAATGTGGGTAAAATGTGGTACTTACTAATATTATGATTGTCTTTTATTTCTTTTTGAGCTCTTTTCCCTCCTGTGTCTATCATTAAGGTCCTCCCCTTTTTCGTCTCAATTAAAAATGAATCTCCTTGTCCTACATCAAGCATTGTCAATCGATTTTCATGAGTTTGTGGAATATAGTTCAAAAAGAGTAATAAAAAAAGGCATAAAGTAAAGGTTTCTACAATTCTTCTTTTAACTAAAAAATGGAGTACTAAAAAGTTTAATATAATTGTTATTAGTAAAATGTATTCATTTAGAGTGGGAATGAACCATTTAATGTGAGTGAGATTTAAGAAAATATTGATAGATTTATCATGTAGAATATAAACTTTATTTAATATCAAATCCAAAATTTGATGATGGGTACTTATGTGAATGATAAAAAAATAGATTAAAGTTAAAGGGAATAATAAGAATGAGTACAAAGGGACAAAAAATAAATTTGCTAAAACACCTACCCATTGTATCTCGTTAAAATGTACAGCACTAATTACAAATGAACCTATCTGAGCTAATAGGGTTAAATATAGAAGATTTACAAACTTATTATTGTTCTGTAATAACGGGCGAGAGAGTAAGATGAAGAGAGTAATCATATACGAAAATTGAAACCCGATATCAAATATGAATTCAGGAAATATAATTGATAACGTTACAAAAGATACACCGAGTAAATTTAGAGGTTGCCGATAAGCACTACGAGGTAATATTAGAACTAACATAGCAGTTATTATCGCCCTTAAGGCACTAGGAGCTAGCTCTGTGTATAAACTATATATAGGAAGAATACCCAATAAAGATAATTTAATGAACAATACTGGCACATTTAAACGCAGAAGTATTAGATAGACTATACTGCATATAATAGCAATATGAGAACCACTGACTGCTATTAAATGATAGATGCCTATCTTTTTCATATTATCTAGTTCTATACTATCTAAATTATAAGTATCACCCGCGATCAAAGCCATTATTCTTTCCGGGTATAGTAAATTAGAGTTTCTTAATTTATTTTGTATAAAGTCTTTGTGAATAGTTAGAGGAGAAAGAGAGAAGTTGTTTATTGGTTTACACGAGTTAAAGTCTATCTGCTTAATACTAAGTCTAAAGGGAGAATAAATATTACTACTGAGAGGTTTGAGTTCCCCTTTTACATAACAATATTGAGGATAATTAGAAGTTACAAGCTCAGCAGAGTTTTTCTTTAAATAATAAAAATAGCGATATGTTTTGTCATTGAACTCTAACGTTCCTTTCAGGACATTGTCTTTATAATATGGGGTATGAGTGAATAAAACTTTTCCAGCAAATTGCGAATGGTTAAGTAAATAACTATATAATTTTTCTTGTTTAGAAATTTGATTCGTAAAATATAAGTAGCCAACAGTTAAGAAAATAATACTTAATATAACTATAAAATAATTAGTACCTTTACGCACAAGTGTCAAGAAAAGTAAAATGTACAGACAAACTGCTATTAAAGGATGATGTATTAACAAAATACCACTGAGGAAAGCGAGTGATAAATAGAACATTTAATTAAGCAAGTATTGAGCTACACGTTGTCTATTAAATGGAATCTTTTTATATTCAATACCAGATTGGTCGAGTAACTTTAAAGCGTATTCATGATTGTGGTAATCTTCAGCATAATATATTTTAGCAACACCTGCTTGAATGATTGATTTAGTACAATTAAGGCAAGGAAAATGAGTTACATAGATCGTAGAATTTGTGGTTGAAACTCCTTGTTTTGCGCATTGTAGTAACGCATTCATTTCAGCATGAATCGTTCTTATACAATGGCCGTCTTCGATCAGGCAACCTTCGTCTATACAATGAACTTCTCCTGCAACTGAACCATTATAACCACCTGCTATGATACGATTATCTTTAACTATAGTTGCCCCAACAGATAATCTTTGGCACGTGGATCTTAATGCTAATAAGTGACTTTGGGCCATAAAATATTCATCCCATCTGAGACGTTCCACAAAATAACCTCCTCAAAAGATTAATATTATTTAGAAAATAGACTCTAACTCAACTCTAATTCACCGTGACACAGTGAGATAGTCTTGCAATTTTTCATACGTCTTATCTCCAATACCATTTACTTCTTTTAGTTTCTCGACAGAATCAAAACTTCCAGCACTATCTCTATACTCTATAATGGACTTAGCTTTAGAAGGACCAATGCCTGGTATAGTTTGAAGCTCCTCTTCGGTAGCAGTATTAATATTCACTTTAATCGTACTACGATTCAATTGATTTGTCGCTACAACATTGGGATTATTAACATTTAATTTGTCTTTTTCTTCGAGTGCAGTCTGATGCACATCGTCCTTGTTAGGTATTATAATTAATTTTTGATCCACGAGTTTTTCTGAAAGGTTTATGTTAGTCAAATTAGCGTCTTTAGTCGGCTTGGCCTGATCTAATAATTGCTTGATTCTGTCGGAGGACCGCATTTTATATACATTTGGATATTTAACTGCCCCTTTTATGTCAACATAAATAGGTGCATTAGGGTCATTGGTATTACTTTTATGCTTACTCTTAACAGAGCCATTCTCACCGGTCGAATTAACGTTATTTTCTAACATTGTGAACGAGTCATCACTGTGCGCTCTATTCATCACTGAAGGATCGTCAGGTCTGTGAGAAACCATAAAAAAAGCTATCAATCCTATAATAAGCATAGTTACTATAATGACTATTTTATACTTTAATATGAATTGTCTTGCCGATTGCCAGTTTAGTAACATAGAGAAAAATCACTCCTTTTACTATATACACGTATATTAGAGTGATATTGCTCTATTTTTTAGCGACAAAAAATAAACGATCCCCTTTTAAATTTAATGAGCACGGTTCGAAATCAGTAAAAACTTTTAGAATAGAAAACCCTTGTTGCTCCAATAAGTACTGATAAGTCTCTTTACTAAAGGTACGTTGGTAATGAGATTCATCTACTCGCTGATACGAATCTTTATCATCTTTTATGAAAAACGATAGCTCGTGCCATACGCTAAGTTCTTCCTCACCTTTAATAGCTTCCCAAGCTAAAAATAATTCATCATAGTCTTCGATATAACTTCTATTATTAAACCAAGTATTCATTTTATACTCTGTGTGGACATCAAAAATAAATATACCGTCATTTGATAAGTGTTCATATACATTCTTAAAAGATACCGCGACATCATTTAAATCAGGTAAGTAATTTAATGCGTCACAGAGAATAGTGATTAAATCAAATTCCTGATTTAAACTAAAATCTGTCATATCACCTTCTAACCAACGCACTTTATCCGATTTTTGCGCAGCAACTGTTAACATATCAATGCTTAAATCCATCCCGTAAACTTGATCAAAATGTTCGATAATGGAGGTTAAATTACCAGTCCCACAACCTATGTCAAGCATAGAATTAGAGTGATTAGTATAATATTTAATTAATTCTTTCCATTTACTATAGGGTTGATCTTGAGTTAAAAAATCATAGTAATAACTAAAATCTACGTATTGATTCATATTAATGAACTGCCTGACCGTAATTTTTTGATGGTGCATCTTGATAAAGTTTTTCAAGGTTATAGTAATTTCGTTCGTCTTTATGAAATACATGGATAACGACATCCGCAAGATCTATGAGAATCCATCTTGCTTCATTAAATCCTTCCATTCTTTTAATGTTTAGTCCATTTTCATGAGCAGCTTCTTTAACCGCTCTAGCAATGGATTGAACTTGACGTTCATTATTACCATGACACACTACAAAATAATCTGTCATATCACTTATTTCATTCATTTTAAGCGAAATAATATCTTCAGCTTTTTTATTCTCAATAGTATTAACTACGATGTCGAGTAATTCATTAGATTTCATTTAATCATCCTCTATTCTTTCTTCACTGTAATTATAATAATTTAAACATTCTATAGTTGAGTTGAAAACAGTAATATCGTTACTAATTAAATGTAGCACTGTTCGTTTAGATATTTCATAAACTGTACGGTCTAAGCTACCTTGATTGTAGGCCATTTCTCTAATTTCTTCAACGCCAGGAATTTGACGAGCTGGTTCAATGTAGTCAGCTATAAAAACTATTTTTTCAGTTTTTGTCATTTGAGCACGCCCGGTTGTATGATATGCAATTGCAGATAAAATTTCAGGATCATCAATTCCATATTCAGTTCTCATCAAAGCCGCACATACGGGCCCATGTAGAATTTCAGATCCAAAGCTTAGCAATGAAGTATCTAGCTCATGCTGCTGCACGATTTGATACATTGAACCTAAATCATCATATTTGCAAAAATCATGTAAGATACCCGCATATTCTGCTTTATCCACGTCACCACCATATATTTGTGCTAGCTTTATAGCTGTATCCGCCACTCTGAGAGAATGTTTAAATCTTTTTTCGGGTAACTTATTTTCAATTAAATCTCTAGCTTGCTGTTTATTCATACAGAGATTCCTCCTTTATATAGTTCTCAACTGACGAAGGAACTAAAATTTGTATACTCTCATTATTAGAGACACGATCTCTAATTAAAGAGGAACTCACATCCATTCGAGGAATGTTTATAGCGAGCGAATCGTCATCGACTAACTGCTGATTCTTATCTCTATTCACGACAATAAACGTCATCATCTGCTTTAATTGCTTTATTTTATACCACTTACCTAAATTTACATATTGATCTGTACCAATAATAAAATAAATTTTACTGTGCGGGAATTGATTTCTGATTGTCTTGATCGTGTTATAGGTATAACTTTCTCCCTCACGTTCAATGTCTAAATAATTAATTTCACCAAAGCCTAACTCACGAATAGCTAATTTAAGCATATTAAGTCTATGTTCAGTATTTAATGAGCGTGAATGTGCTTTCAATGGCGATTTATAACTAGGTAAAAAGTAAAATAAATCTGGATTGATTTGATGATAAACTTCACTAGCTACGAGAAGGTGTGCTGTGTGTATGGGATTAAACTGTCCGCCATAAATGACTATCGTTTTACTCATTAAGATGGTAAATGAATCTCTTTATTTTCTTGAGATTCTTTATAAAGTATGATCATAGACCCAATGACTTGCACTACCTCACTAGCTGTAGCTTGACTTAATTGTTCAGCTAATTCATTTTTATCATCCAAATTATTTTGTAAGACATGTATTTTGATCAGTTCTCTTTTTTCTAAGATATCTTTTAATTGAGCAACCATATTCTCATTAATCCCTGTTTTTCCTATTTGAAATGTTGGATCAATATGATGTGCTAAACTTCTAAGATAACGTTTCTGCTTCCCTTTTAACATCTTTCCACTCCTCATAAATATTTTAAAACTACCTTTTTCATATGTTTAATATTAGGTTCTTTACCTGTCCAAATCTTATAACTTTCAGCGCCTTGATTGATAAACATATCTAACCCGTTTAAGATCGTATTCCCGTTTTCTTCCGCTTTTGAAAGGAAAGCGGTCTTCAGCGGTGTATAGATAATATCACTCACTAATGTATCAGGGTCAAGATTACTTAAATTTATAATTAGTTCACTCTCACTCTTCATACCTATAGGTGTTGTATTTATCACAATATCAAATTCACTTAATGAGCGTTCAGCTTCCTTTAAACTAATAGCATTAATATCTATCGACCAATTTTTAAAGCGATCTAAGGTACGATTAGCAATCGTTAACTTGTTATTGAGATGCGGGTACAGTTCATTCGCTATACCTTTACTTGCACCTCCAGCACCGATCATAAGAATATAAGCATTTTCTAAATCAGGATAAATAGCTTTTAAACCTTTTACATAACCTATACCATCTGTATTGTGACCTATCCACTTTCCGTTAGTTATCTTTACGGTATTGACTGCTCCTAGATGTCGTGATTGCTCATCTATTTCATCCAGATAAGGTATAATTCTTTCTTTATGTGGAATCGTTACATTAAATCCATCCAAACTTTCTTTACGAACGATTTCTTTTATTAAATGAAACTGCTCCTCGGGTATATCTATGGCTTTATAAGTGCTATCTTCGCCATTTATTTTAAAATTTTCATTGTGCATGATCGGGGATAAAGAGTGGTCAATAGGATGACCAATAACAGCAAAATTCATTTCAGACCACCTTACATTATTGATTTTCTTAGAACGACATCTACACTTTTAGGTACGTGTAATATTACTTTTGCACCTGCTTCAATCGTAATGAAGCCTAAGCCAGAAATCATCACATCGCGTTTTTCTTTACCAGTTTCAAGACGAACGCGTTTAACCTTAGTAAAATCAAAGTCTGCGGCATTATGTGGTGGTTTCAATAAATCACCTATACGGTTCTTCCATAAGTCGTCTGCTTTGATAGTCTTGGTCCGGTGTATATTAAGTTGATTAGAGAAATAGCAAACTAATGAGCGTCTTCCACCTTTAACATAGTCTATTCTAGCTAAGCCACCAAAAAACAATGTTTGCCCTTCGTTTAACTGATAGACACGTTGTTTAATTTCGTTAGTAGGAATAATCGTTTTTAATTCTTTAGCTGTTACGAAATTCGTCATTTGATGCTCTTGAATAATTCCTGGTGTATCATACATGTACGAATTCTCATCTAAAGGTATATCTATCATATCAAGCGTTGTGCCTGGAAAGCGTGAGGTTGTAACGACATCTTTTTCACCGACACTCTGTTCGATTAACCGATTGATTAAGGTAGATTTACCCACATTAGTCGTGCCAACTACGTATACATCTTCCTTATTTCGTATCTTATTAATCGCTTCTATTAAATCTTCAATACCTTGTTTTTTTCGTGCAGATAGCAATACAACTGACTCAGCATCGAGCCCATACTTACGTGCGCTTCTTCTCAACCATTCTTTAACTCTACGTTTATTGATTTGTTTAGGTAATAGATCTATCTTGTTAGCAGCTAATATGATCTTTTTATTACCCACAATACGTTTCACGGCGTTGATAAAAGAACCTTCGAAGTCGAAGATATCTACGACATTGACTACAATACCTGGCTTATCTGCTAAGCCATTTAATAGATTTAGAAAATCATCGCTATCCATACCTACATCTTGAACTTCATTATAGTTCTTCAAACGAAAGCACCGTTTACATACTACATCATCTCTAAATAAATTATGTTCTGGAACGTAGCCAGGTGCTCGTGGATTATCTGATTGTAAGGGTGCTCCACAACCTATACATCTCAGCATTTCTATTTCAGTCAAAAGTTATTCCTCCCATTTAATGTATCCTTTACGTTTAAAATAATTTAATAGACGTCGTTCAATCATTCGATTAAATTTGGTTATTAAACCATCAGTTTGTTTAACTGGTACCACCATAATTGTATATAAATCTCGACGATTACCACCAAATACATCTGTAAGCATTTGGTCGCCTATTACCACGATATCATTCGATGATATTTTCATCTGATCTATTGCTTTTTGAAAAGATTTGCCACGAGGTTTTTGTGCTTGAAAGATATAATCGACATCTAGTGATTCACAGAATCGTGCGACACGTGCCTCATTATTATTAGAAACAATTGTAACGGTTATATTTAACTCGTTTAGTTTCCTAAACCAGTTACGCACTTCTTCGGTTGGCTCGCTTTCATCCCAACCTACTAAAGTATTATCTAAATCTGTAATAACGCCTTTAACACCACTTTGAGCTAGTAAGTTCCAATCTAAGTTGTGTATAGATGAAACATACGCATTTGGCAAGAAATATTTACGAAGTAATCCCATGTCTTATCCCCTTTAATTTATTTTACCAATTAAATTTTCAACTATTTTGCTCGAAACTACTGCAGCTTTTTCTAAGAAAGCCTCAAAGGACAATTCAGCTTCCCCATTAGCTAAATCAGAAATAGCTCGCGTTATAATAAATGGAATATCGAACTGATAACAGGTCTGTGCAATAGCGGTTGCTTCCATCTCCACTGCTAAAGCATTGGGGAAGGATGATTTAATAGCTTGTCTTTGCTCATTCGTACCTATAAAGCTATCACCACTAACGATAAGACCTTGCTTAGCAATTTGTTTTTCTTCTTTGATTGTTTCTATAGTGTAATCTAATAACATTTCATTAGCTTTGTAGAGAGCTGGCATTTGCGGAATTTGTCCTAGTTCATACCCAAACGCTCGCGCATCTGCATCGTGATATGTTACGTTCTCACTTACTACGACATCACCAATATTCAAAGATGAATCTAATGCTCCCGCAGAACCCGTATTAATGATTAAATCCGGTTGGAACTCTTTGATGAGTAAAGTAGTAGAAATAGCTACGTTAACCTTACCTATTCCACTTTGACTTAATACTATTTCTCGCCCATTTAATTCTCCTCTAAAGAATTTTACGTGCGCAATATTGAGTTGTTCTAAATTTTTTATCTTACTTTTTAATATATTAACTTCTTCTTCCATGGCTCCTATAATGCCTATCATTACTTTCACCTCTTCATATATCCTAACCTTAGTCATTTTATCATAATCTAATTAAAGTCTCGATTAAATTACAGACTTCACAGGTTTAATCGGTTAAGGGATGATTTAATAATATTTTATAAAGATTCTATTTGTTATCATTTTGTGAAAAATATTAGATTGCTGTTTAAATATAAGTTTTTCCATGTCATAATATTTCTGGCAAAAAAAAGAAAGGTAGATGTTATGGATAGTAATATTAAATACAACAGAATTACAACTATTTTCTTTATTACAGGCATAATAGTTATGTGTAGCTTATATGCAGCTATTCCTATGTTACCTTTAATAGCTAAAGATTTTGGCATTTCTAAAGCTACTGCAACTTTGAATGGAGTCGTGTTTTCATTAGCTTACTCTATTAGCTGCCTATTGTATGGTGTTATTTCAGACAAGTTTGGGAGAGTCAAAACTATTCTAACTGGACTTATCGGTTTGGTTGTTGTCTCAATGTGTATAGGTTTTGTCCATTCATTTACAATATTATTGCTCTTACGTGTTTTCCAAGGTATTTTTGCTGCTGCTTTTTCTCCAGTTTCCCTAGCTTATACTACTGAAATGTATCCACCAGTCAAACGAGTTACTGCTATTAGTTTCATCAGTACTAGCTTTATGTTATCTGGTGTTATAGGACAGAACTTGAGTGAAGTCATCTCAAATGCTTACGGCTGGAGAGTCACGTACATTGTTCTTAGTATATTATATATTATACTTACTTTTGGTGTTATGAAAGCAGTACCCGAAAGTCCTTATCGTAAGCCTGAAATTAAATTGTCTCAATTTCTAAGTCATTTCAAGGATATATTGCTTTACAAATCAGTGATTGCTTGTTTCTTTGTCTCTCTGACCTTACTCACTAATTTCATAAGTATGTATACTATTTTAAATGAATATATAACCTCATCGCTTGTCCACGGAGATTTAACCACTAATTTTGTAGTGAAACTCTTAGGTGTCCTAGGTATGTTACTCTCTTTACTAGCGGGTAGAGTTAGCGATAAGATTAGTGTTATCAATGTTATTAAAATTGCTTTAACGGTTGAAGTTATTTCACTTCTATTTATTGGTGCTACGACTAATATAGTAATTATTACTTTCTTTAGTATTATTTTTGTGGCTGCCATCGCTTTCTTAATTCCTTCACTCATATCTAAAGTTGGAATGTTAGCAGCTAAGAATAGAGGATTTTTCCTATCTGTAAATACTTTTATACTTTTCTTAGGTACCGCTATTGCACCTATTTTATCCATTTATTTAGAAAATCTTCCTCATTACTTTTTAGCGTTTAGCTTGTTAGCATTAATCGCATTAGTTGCATTAGTCATCAGTTTCTTTATTCCAAAGGGAATTAATCCCGATACAAAAAACTAACGTTGTGTTAACAAGTTGACTAAAATAGACACATTAAGTAACACATATCATATAATAGATCTATCAGTCTAGAGAGGTTTATAAAGATCCCATTTCAAATTACTGCTTTTTCAATGAGATGCGTCAGTAAGTGACATAAGGCTGGCGCATCTCTTTAGTTATACTAAACGCAATATAAAAAGAGAGTCAGGACATAAAGGTCTTTGACTAGAGAGAAAGAGGCTGGGACATAATGTAATGTCTCAGCCTCTTCAACATCTCGGCAGTAGATGACTGATTTGAAAACGCGCTTGTATCAAGCTTTTTTCAATTCTAGTCATCCTTGCCGGGGCGGGACTACGAAATCTTTTTTTTTCAAATGAGATTTCTGTCCCGCTCCCTCTTCAACATCACGGCAGTAGATGGCTGATTTGAAAACACGCTTGTATCAAGCTTTTTTCAATTCTAGCCATCCTTGCCGCGGCGGGACTACGAAATCTTTTTATTCAAATTAGATTTCTGTCCCGCTCTCTCCAACTATTTATTAAACATACCTATCAATCGCGAACAAACTTTATATATTTACAATCGAATTTCAATGTATATTACTATCGACTGTCTAACCATTCCAAAGTTGGCCTAAACTTTGTAGAGAAAGAACTCCTGTGATTATAGTAATGAGTACTGCAATTATTCCAAGTACCATCATCCATGTAGGATGTCTATAGTCTCCAACGATCGATTTACGAGTGCTTGCTACCAAGATTGTTCCTAAAGTGATTGGCAGAACAAGTCCATTGAGTGCGCCCGCAATAATTAATAAAGCTACTGGTTTACCAAGCAATAGGAAGACAAGTGTTGAAGTAACTATAAAGACAATCACTATTAGGTTTGTTCTATTGTATAAAGACTTACTCATCGTTTTTAAAAATGTTGCACTTGTATAAGCAGAGCCTATAACTGATGACATAGCTGCTGAGAATAATACGACACCAAAAATATTTTTACCTATTGGGCCTAGCACGTGTTCAAATACAGATGCTGGTGGATTGTCTTGACTTAAAGTGACACCAGTGACTACCACGCCAAGCACTGCTAAAAATAGTAACGTTCTAAGCACACCAGTAGTTAAAATACCAGAGATTGCAGCTTTATTAACAAATGGTAAATAGTGCTTTCCTTTAATACCTGAATCTAAAATACGATGCGCTCCGGCAAACGTAATGTAACCGCCTACCGTACCTCCAACAAGTGTGATGATAGGTAGAACTAATGCTACAGGATGTTCTGGTAAGAAGACATGTGTAGCAGCTTCCCCATATGGTGGATTCGCTTTAAACATAACTATAGCTACAACTACGATCATTAAAGCTCCAAGCACCATAGAGACGACGTCCATGATTTTTTGACCACTTTTAGATATGAATATAGCTATAGATAAGATAGCTGTAATCGCAGCACCAATTTTAACATCGATACCAAAAATAGCATTTAAACCTAAACCGGCTCCAGCAATATTACCTATGTTAAAAGCAAGACCACCAATAGCAATGAGTATAGATATAAATGTCCCTAGTCCTTTTACTACTTCATTTGCAACCTCTTGACCACGTTTACCAGTTACAACAAGTATGCGCCAAATATTTACTTGTGCTGCAATATCAATAAGTATTGATAACAGAATTGCAAATGCGAAACTCGCTGTAAATTGAGCAGTAAATACCGCTGTCTGAGTTAGAAAAGCTGGTCCAATAGCTGAAGTCGCCATTAAGAATACTGATCCTAATAACAACCTCTTATGACCTTTAGTGAATTCGAAATCTTTCTCCTTTGAATGAAGTTCTCTATTCCCCATATGTTAACCCCCTAATTGTTTAATTGAAACACCTTCTTTATTTAATGTGTCTCTGATACTCTTGACGAATTCAAGCGCTTGCGCACTATCGCCATGAACACAAATTGTATCAGCTTTCAAGTCAATTTCTTTACCCGTTTTAGTAACTACTTTTTGTTCAGTTACCATTTTAAGTACTTGTTCGATTGCTTCGTCTTTATCTGTGAGCACCGCGTTATCTTCTTTACGGCTGACAAGCTGTCCATCATCTTCATATCGACGGTCAGCAAATACTTCTGATGCTGCTGTTAAACCTGTTTTTTCAGCTTCTGAAATTAAAACTGTATTAGATAAACCAACAAAAATTAAGCTTGAATCGAAATCAAAGACCGCTTGAGCTATCGCTTTAGCAATATTTTCGTCTCTCGCTCCCATCTGATACAGCGCTCCGTGAGGTTTAACGTGGTTAATACGCTTATTATGTAGGTTACAAAAACCTTGTAAAGCACCTAATTGGTAAGTAACAATATTATAGATCTCCTGAGGTGATATATCCATATTTCGACGACCAAATCCTTGTAAATCAGGTAAACCCGGATGTGCCCCAACACCTATATTAGATTCTTTCGCAATTTTTATAGTTTCATTCATAACATTCCAATCACCTGCGTGAAAACCGCAAGCTACATTAGCTGAAGTAATGAGAGGTATGATGTGTTGGTCCCCTCCGAAGCTATAATTACCGAATGCTTCTCCTAAATCACAGTTTAAATCGATTTGCATCTTTAAACCTCCTTAATGATTTGATGACGTTCTAAGAATTTAATATCGACATCACTTGCATCGCCCTCAGCATATGCTGGATAAGACAGCACAGCATATAAGAAGTTTGCAGTAGTAGTGAATCCATCTATTACCATTTCATCTAATGTGCTTTTGAGCTTATTGATCGCAAATGTTCGGTTAGGCGCTTTAACAATGACTTTAGCAACTAATGAGTCGTAATAAGGCGACACTTTATAGCCATGATAAAGCAATGAATCAACTCTGACATTGAAACCTTGAGGTAAATGAAGTGCCTTGACTTTACCTGGTGTAGGCTGAAAGTTCTTTTCAGGATTCTCTGCATTAATCCGAGCTTCTATAACATGGCCATCAAAAATAACGTCCTCTTGATTGAATGGTAATTTATTATACATCCATAAATAGAGTTGTGCAGCTAGTAGATCTCTACCTGCTCTCATTTCTGTTACAGTATGCTCAACTTGTATTCGCGCATTCATTTCAATAAAGTAATAGCCATCATCTGTAACGAGAAACTCTATAGTACCAGCGCTTCGATAATCTGAAGCTTGAGCGACTTTGACAGCATCATCACAAATACTTGTTCTCTTTTCTTCTGTTAGAGCCGAACAAGGTGACTCTTCAATTAATTTTTGATTCTTACGTTGAACTGAGCAATCTCTTTCACCGAGGTGGACATAATTCTCTTTGCCATCCCCTAATACTTGAACTTCAACGTGCTTAGCTACAGGGATAAATGCTTCAACGTAAACTCTCTCGTCATCAAAATATTTTTTCCCTTCGCTTTTAGCTTCCTTAAATGCTTTATCAAGCGCCTCTGGTTCCTTAACGATGCGTATTCCTTTACCGCCGCCCCCACTTGCAGCTTTTAACACAAGAGGGAAGCCTATATCTTTGGCAATTTCTTTAATTTCCTCAACGGATTCAACTGCATCAGTCGATCCAGGAATAATAGGCACCCCTGCATTATCGACGGTTTGCCGAGCAGTAATCTTATCACCCATCATCTTCATAGTTTCATGCGTTGGTCCTATGAAATATATGTCATTTTCTTCTACTTTTTGTGCAAAAGAAGGACTTTCTGATAAAAATCCGTAGCCAGGATGAATAGCGTTGGCACCTGTCATTTCTGCCGCGCTAATAATACGTTCTTGATTGAGATAACTATCCAATGCATTAGCTTCTCCAATACATACTGCTTGATCAGCTAAGCTGACATGCAGACTTGTTTCGTCCCCTTTAGCATATATTGCTACAGTTTCAATACCTAATTCACGGCATGCTCTAATAATACGAACTGCTATTTCTCCTCTGTTAGCAACTAAACAACGATACAATGGTTTCCCCCCCTTTAACTTTATTTAACTTTAATAATAGGTTGATCGTATTCTACATTAGATCCGTGATCTACTAGGATATCAATGATTTCGCCTTCAACATCACTTGTCACTTCATTCATAACTTTCATCGCTTCAATAAAGCCTATCACATCACCTTTTTTAATGTTGTCACCAACTTTAACGATAGGATCAGTCAACTCTTTCTCTTCTTGTAGATAAAATGTTCCGACCATTTGAGCGTTTACAGTTTGTGCATCTTCCCCTTGACCCTCAGAATCTTTAGGTTGAGAATTGTCTTGACTAGAAGTCTCAGTTTGTCCAGTTCCAGTCAGCGGAGAAGTTGGTAGACTTACATGTTCATCTGTAAAATCTAACTCAATTTCATGTTCGTAATCTTTATATTTAAATTTTTTTAATTCGTTCTCTTTAACTAATTTAATTAATTGCTCGATGTTTTCAAAATTCATTTCGCTTCCCCTTTCAATAATGCATTAACACGTTTAGATGTAGAACGAAGTTGATTAATATCATAGACAGGTTTGCGTTCAACATCTTCTATTATTTTATTAAAGGACTCTTCAGCAACGCTTAAATTTGATATCGCCTCTTCAATTGATATCCACTTGAAATAGATGACATCGCCTGGTTTTTTCTGAGCTAAAATCGGTAGATCCGCTTGGGTAACTGTTGCTATTTTAGTATACCCGCCCACAGTTTGTTTATCATTTAAAAGAATAATTGGATTGCCATCATTAGGGACCTGAATACTACCTAAAGCTACAGGTTCTGATGTGATGTCTGCTGATGACGATGGCGGTATGAGATCTCCTTTCAGACGGTAGCCCATACGATCAGATTGTTCACTTATTTCATAACCTGATTTTGTAATTTTATCTATAGACTCAGACGAAAAGCTTTCATATTGAGGACCTTCTACGATATGGATAACCTCGCGAGTATGATCTACGACACTTTCGTTTGTACTTAGTCCGATATATTTATCGTGAGGGGTAAGTGAAGTGGTTGGTAGGTTATCTCCAGACTTCAATGCACGCCCCTTAAAGCCACCAATACCACTTCTCGTATGGGTAGAATAGCTATTCGCTATCATTGGTATATCAATTTGTGAGCCGAATAATATATATCCGCGCGCCCCTTCTATAGCTTTACCTAACTTTAGCTCATCTCCCGCTTGAGCATGGTATACACATTTCATATGTATTGGTTGACCGTTAAGTTTACTATCAAACTCTCCTCCAGTGATGACAAAAGTATTTGCCTTTTTAAAAGTTATCGAAGGGCCTATGATAGTAAATTCTAAAGCGGGACCATTATTCCCAATTAATTTTTGTCCAAGCTTGAAGCTAAAAAGATCAAGGACGCCAGCAGTTGAAAATCCTTGGTCTTGGTAGCCAAAACGACCTTCATCTTGAATAGTTGTAAATAAACCGGGATTATTAATCAATATACTCATGCTCTTTTGACACCCACTTTCTTATATCAAAATTCTCCGATAACTGCTCTTCAACAATCTGATTGAATTGCGCTTGACTTATAGCATAAAATTTAATCTTATCTCCTGGTTGATATATACACATTGGATCTCTCTCCAAACTGAAGACTTTAATAGGAGTACGACCTATAATTTGCCAACCACCCGGAGAACTGCTTGGATATAATCCTGTTTGCTGATTCGCAATCCCTACAGAACCTTCAGGTAGACTAGTACGAGGTTCCGATCTACGCGGAGTGTGTAATTTCTCATTCAACCCTCCTAAGAACGGAAAGCCAGGCATAAAACCTAGCATATAAATTAAATACTCATCATTTGTGTGTAGTTCTATCACTTCATCAATAGATAAATTATTATGAGTAGCTACTTCTTCAATATCGGGTCCTGCTGAATCGCCATACCATACTGGTAAATATATCGTCGAATTATTATTACCTTTTTTCTCTAGATCTTCAACTTGAATATCGTCTAAATTAAGCTGTCTTATAACCTCTGTTGGTGTGATTAATTTAAGATCGAAGTTAATTAATATCGCTCTATAAGAAGGTATAACTTCTTCAATGCCTTCTACCTTTTGACTATGTATATAATGCACGAGTTGTTGTACTTGTTGAAATATTGTCTCTGCAATGTGATCTTCAAAGTAAACCATAATTGCTTGTTCGTTAATAATCTTGTATTTCATGAGGGTTTTACCTCCTTTAAGACATTATAAGTAAACGCTTACGAATGCTTAACAACTATTATATCATCCTTAGCGTAGAGTTGTTTAATAATGAAATTTTATCAATTTTTATAAAGCATGGTTATACAAAAGCCTCCTTTTTATTAATGATTATTGTATAATACATTTAATATTAGTAAATAATTTGAGTGTTCTAATCACTCGAATATCATAGAAATAAAACCTGTATCCTTTATTACAGCATTATAAGGGAATGCCTGTAAATACCAAATTAATAATTTTTATGTTAAATAATTGTAAAATAAATAAAAAGAGGCTGGGACACAAAGGTCTTTAACTAGAGAGAAAGAGGCTGGGACATAAATCCCAGCCTCTTTCAGCATCTTGGCAGTAGATGACTGATTTGAAAATGCACTTGTATCAAGCTTTTTTCAATTCTAGTCATCCTTGCCGGGGCGGGGCTACGAAATCTTTTTATTCAAATTAGATTTCTGTCCCGCTCCCTCTTTCAGCATCTCGGCAGTAGATGACTGATTTGAAAACGCGCTTGTATCAAGCTTTTTTCAATTCTAGTCATCCTTGCCGGGGCGGGACTACGAAATCTTTTTATTCAAATTAGATTTCTGTCCCGCTCCCTCTTTCAGCATCTTGGCAGTAGATGACTGATTTGAAATGCGCTTGTATCAAGCTTTTTTCAATTTTAGTCATCTTTGCCGGGGCGGGACTACGAAATCTTTTTATTCAAATTAGATTTCTGTCCCGCTCCCTAAATAATTTATTGGATATTAACTATTTTAACATTCATTTCAGCACCGTTTGGAAGAGGTACACGGACTTCATCATCAAGATGTTTTCCTATCAAACTTTGTGCCATTGGTGATTCGTTAGATATTTTACCGTTAAATGCATCAGCTTCAGCAGAACCTACAATTTGATAACTCTCTTCTTCATCACCCGGTAATTCAACGAAAGTAACTGTTTTACCGATTTGTACTACATCATTGTCGTCAGTATCTTCGATAATAATAGCATTTCTAATCATATTCTCGATTCGTTGAATATCTTGTTCAATAAATCCTTGTTCGTCTTTAGCAGCGTCGTACTCGGAGTTCTCAGATAAATCGCCAAAGGATCTGGCTACTTTAATTTTCTCTACTACCTCTGGTCTTTTAACCGTTTTTAATTCTTCTAATTCTTGTTCTAATTTTTCAAAACCTTCCTGAGTCATCGGATACTGTTTTTGGTTTTCCATAATGTCATCTTCCTTTTCCTAATATACTAATGGTTACGAATGTGTGATTTAATCTTCGTTGTAATGATATCGATGGCTACTTTATTACTACCACCTTCAGGTATAATTACGTCAGCAAATTTCTTTGTTGGTTCTATAAATTGATTATGCATCGGTCGAACCACGTTCAGATATTGATTAATAACTGAATCCATAGTTCTACCTCGTTCTTTCGTATCTCTCATCAGGCGCCTTAGTATTCGTAAATCTGCGTCTGTATCAACGTAAAGTTTAACATCCATAAGGTCGCGCAGCTCTTTATTTTCAAGCGCAAAAATGCCTTCCACAATGATAACATCTTTTGGTTCAAAAGTAATTGTCTCTTTACTTCTAGTGTGTCGAGTATAATCATACGTCGGGATCTCAACTGTTTCCCCATTCTTTAATTGAAGAAGGTTTCCGATCAGCAAGTCATTATCGAATGCGAAAGGGTGATCGTAATTTGTTTCTAGCCTTTCTTCAAAACTTAAATGGGACTGATCTTTATAATAATAGTCTTGCGCTATTAACGCTACACTGTGCCCCTGTAAATTTTTCATAATTTCAGTTGTAACACTTGTCTTTCCAGACCCCGAACCTCCAGCTATACCTATGATGGTTGTATTATTCATTGAGCAAGACCCTTTCGCATCATATTATTAGCGTATATAGGATGGTCGACTTTAATTTGCACAATCTGTAAAGGATGTCGAGCTGCATCCAGCTGGTTACCTTCTTCATCATAGATGGCCTCTACCTTTTGAGTAAACGAATCAATTTCCGGTCCAAAAAATTCTATCTCTTGGCCTGGTTTAAAGTGATTTCTTTGTTGAATCGTAGCTAATTGTGAATCGGAATCATATGCCAATACTAGACCACAAAAATCGTAAGGAGCTTTTTTATTTTGTTCAGACCCAAACATCTGCTCCTCATATCCTGGCGTACCTTCAAAAAAGGCAGGCGCTGTATCGCGGTTAGCACATTTATCTAGTTCAATTAACCACTCAGGGTTAATTCTAAATTGTTCTGGATTCTCTGCATAAGCATCAATGACTTTACGATACACTGAAACTACCGTAGCGATGTAATGGATCGATTTCATTCGTCCTTCAACTTTTAATGAATCTATACCTATATCCATCATCTTAGGGATGGACTCAATAAGTTTCAAGTCTTTAGGACTCATAGCAAAAGGAGTAATATCTCCTTCTTTATAATAAAGATCAAGTTCGCCATCACTATCAACTTGTAATAGATCATAATCCCATCGGCAACTTTGACAGCATCCTCCTCTGTTAGAGTCACGAGCCGTCATATGATTACTCAACGTACATCTACCGGAATAAGCAATGCACATAGCGCCATGTATAAAGGCTTCAATCTCTATATCAACCTTCTCTTTCATCTCGCGCATTTCTTCCGCGCCAGTCTCACGCGCTAAAACCACTCTATCCAAGCCTTCTTCTTTCCAAAATTCTACTGCTTTGTAGTTGGATAGAGATTGTTGCGTTGATAAATGAATTTCGAGATTGGGTGCTACTTTTTTACAAGTTTCAATTATTAGTGGATCGGCAACAATAATACCAGTAGCTCCAGTAGATTCAATAGCTTTTAAGTAATCATCTAAGCCGTCAATATTTTCATCGTGAGCTATGATATTTGTAGTCACATAAATTTTCGCACCATATGCTTGTGCGAACTCTACACCCTCACGTATCTCTTCCATAGTAAAGTTATCGGCGTTAGATCTAAGACCATATTCTTGACCTCCAAGGAATACAGCATCCGCACCATAATGCACAGCTATTTTTAACTTCTCTAAATTTCCAGCAGGAGCTAGAAGTTCAGGCTTCTTTATACTTTTTTTATAAGGAGAATGAATGTTTTCAAGTACTTCCATATAACTTTCCACCTTTAATATACTGTCTGTTTATAGAGGAACCCTTCATCAAATGGACGATGTTCCGGCTGAATATCTTCTATAGGGTCTACGAGCATAAATTTTTCGTCTTCATATACTTCAGGGTCTTGGTTGTATAAATCTAATGCTTGTCTATATTGTTCAGTGCAAATATTAATATATGTCTCAGAGTGTAATAGTCCATCTATTTTAATTGAATCTATTTTGGCTTCCAATAAAGGTGTCAACTCTTCCAGTAAACATATATCATTGGGTGACATAATATGTGTTCCATTATAATCCTCATAGACAGGATAAAGATTATCACGTTCTTCATCATAAAGTAATAATTCCTTATCGTTGTGGTCTCTTTTAATTTTCATTTGTCTATCTTGAAAAGTATAATAATTTCCTAACAGCATACGTTTCGACTGAAACATACAAGTCATACCATGAACTTGTACTTCAATCTCTACATCTGCATTACGCTTAATATTTAATATCTCTTCCAAGTTAAGTTCACGAGCTAACACTGCTCGTTTTGCACCTTTACCTCCCCAGTAATTACATTGAAAGTAGTTTGTAACTAAAGTTTCTGCGTCCCAGTTTAAAGGAATAGGATCTTGTTGTTCTTTCACATACATTACAACTGCTGGATCTCCAAAAATAATTCGATCTACACGTAATTCATGTAAGAAATCAATATAATCCTTCAAAGCAGGTAAGTGATAATTGTGAAAGATACCATTTACAGCTACGTATGCTTTTTTATTGTGTTTATGTATAAGCGAGACTGCTTGAGACAACTGTTCACGGTTAAATTCCCCGGCAACCCTTAGCCCAAATTTTTGTTCGCCTAACACGAAAGCATCTGCACCTCTGTCTATAAGGTCCTCGATGTGAGAGAGTGATTTAGGTGTAACCAATAATTCAGTCATCTAATTGCTCCTTTTTAATAGAAATTGCAAGGCCGTCATCAATATTTAAAAAGTGTGTATTAAAATTATTATTGTTCATCAACCACTTATTATAATCTTGAATTTTTTTTACCATTCGCCTTAGATTGCGAGATTGCACATTTTCAATATTTGCTACGTGTCCATGGTAGAGTATATTGTCAGTGACTACGAGACCATTCTCGCCAAGGAGAGGAGTATATAGTTCAAAGAACTTACGAGTTTGTGCTTTAGCAGCATCTATGAAAAGCATATCAAAATTATAGTTTTTTAAACGATCAAACTGTTCTCGTGCATCCCCATCAATTAGAGTAATTTGATGTTCATAACCATAGTACTTAATATTATTCTTCGCGGCTTGCAGCATATCTTTATCTCTTTCGATAGTAGTAACATGTATTTTTGAAGATAAAGAAGCAAACTGCATAGCGCTATAACCTATGGCTGTCCCTATTTCTAAGATCGATTTAGGCTGATGAATTCGAATAAGTTGCTTGATAGTTTCGAGAGAGATCTTATCAACGATTGGAACGTGATGTTTTTCAGCATAGGAGCGCAGTTCTTCAATTGTTATATTATTATTTTCCATCAATTTCAAGATATAATCTTGATTCTTGTCCATAGTATCTCTTCCTTATTGTCATATTTACCACAATAATAATCAGTGAACCCCTGAGCAAAGTAGTGCATAACCGAGTTTAACTTGAAATAGTTTACCATAAATTAGCTTAAAGTTTAAGCGTGATAACTAAAAAGCCAGCACCTAGTCGAAGACCTAAAGTAAATTTCTCAGGCTTGAACGACTATGAAGTGCTGGCTGAATGGTTTGCAGTCCTGTTTATAATAGGATTGGGCGCTATTAAGAAATCATACCTGCTATCATTAACTGTAGAAAAAACATTTCATCTTAATTCTTACTACCTCACAGTAGCTATAATTATTAAACACTTAATGAGATCAATATATTATTCTTCATCATTCATTTCTGTGTTAACTATCTCTTCAATCATGCTCCATTCTTCTTCTGTTTCCACCGGTAAGAACTTGCCACCTTCACCGTCTTCATCTGGTTCGTTAATCATCGGTATTAATTCAATCATATCGTCATCATCAGATTCAGCGCCTTCTTCAGCTAAAATGACATATTCTTTTTTATACTCTGGATGGAAAAATTCTAAAATTTTGCGATATAAAACTTCATTTCCTTCTTCATCATATAAAGTTAATAGCTCTTCGTCACTATTTACGTGTAATTCTGCTTCTTTATTATGATCAGCCATTAATTATTCTCCTTTTTCATTGTATAGAATCTAAATAACCTTGCAATATAAATACTGCAGCCATTTTATCTATTACTTTTTTTCTTTTTTGTCTAGAAAGATCCGCTTCTAGTAAAGATTTCTCAGCAGCCATTGTACTTAAACGCTCATCCCACATCTTAATTTCAAGCGTAGGAAGCGCTTCTTGAAGCTTATCCTTGTAATGTAATGAAGCTTCACCTCTAAAGCCAATTGAGTTATTCATATTTTTGGGCAAGCCAATGATAACAGTACCTACATTTTCTCTATTAATTATATCTACTAACTTATCAATACCTAAATCTTCATTTTCCTCATCTATACGAAGTGTGTCTAAGCCTTGGGCAGTCCAACCCATCAAATCACTAATTGCAACGCCAACCGTTTTACTACCAACATCCAGTCCTATGATTTTTTGCTTAAGCATTTACTAAACTTGTGAATGTTCTTGTAAATAATTTGAAACGAGTTCTTCCATGATGTCATCACGATCGATGCGTCGAATTTGATTTCTCGCTTCATTGTGACGGGGGATATAAGCAGGATCTCCTGACAGCAAATAGCCGACAATTTGGTTGACAGGGTTATAACCACGTTCTTGTAAAGTGGTATATACATTTTGCAACACAGACTTAACATCTTCTTTTGGAATTTCATCGTAACTAAATTTCATCGTTTTGTCGAAGTTTTCCATTTTTAGACACTCCTTCAGATTAGTATAGAGATTAATTACATTCTCTATTCTAGCATGAGGTTATAGATAAGTTATAGCTCTTTAATATAATTTTTAATAAAACGTAAAGATTCTGTTATGTTTTCTGGTTGAGTCCCCCCACCTTGAGCCATATCAGGACGACCTCCTCCATTACCACCTACTACTGGAGCCATTTCTTTGATAATATTACCAGCTTTAACTTGATTCGTTAGGTCTTTTGGAACTGTAGCAATAAGAGACACTTTACCATTCACATTACTTACTAAAATAATTATAGTATCTTGTAATTTAGATTTGAAATCATCCATAACTTCTCGAATTGCTTTTGGATTAGATACTTCAACCTCAGTTGCGAACACTTTGAACCCGTTAATTTCTTCTACTTGTTCTGTAATATCACCCATTTTAAGTCTTGTAAGTTCCTTATTGAATTGATCAACCCTTTTAGTTAGGACTTTTTCATCGTGAATCAGTTGGTCTACTTTATCTTCGATTTGATTGTCATCTTTAACTTTAACTTTAGATTTTACTGAATTAAATTTATCTTGAATATCTTGAAGATATAAAAATGCAGCCTTCCCTGTGACAGCCTCTAATCGACGTACACCTGCGCCTGTACCTGATTCACTAATTATTTTAAAGAGTCCAATTTCTGCGGTATTAGTTACGTGAATTCCTCCACACAACTCTATTGAGAAAGGCGCCATATTCACTACTCTAACGATATCGCCGTATTTTTCACCAAATAAGGCCATCGCCCCCATTTGCTTCGCTTCCTCAAGAGGCATTTCTTGTATAACAACATTTATATTTTCCCATATTTTTTCATTAACGAGGCTTTCAACTTTTCTAACTTCTTCATCACTCATTGGCCCGAAATGAGAAAAATCAAAACGCATATAATCTGAAGCTACTAAAGAACCTGCTTGATTAACATGTTCTCCTAATATTTCCTTAAGTGCTGCGTGCAATAGATGTGTAGCGCTGTGATTTTTCTTAATAGCTTGTCGCTCATTATGATTTATAGATGCGGATACTTTTTCGCCAACTTGGACTGTACCAAATTGAACTTCACCTTGATGTAAATTTTGGCCATTTGGAGCTTTAGTAACCTCAGTAACTTTAATTTCAAAGTTCTCATTACTTACTATTCCTTCGTCGGCTACTTGTCCACCGCTAACAGCGTAGAATGGAGTTTCTTTGAGGATGAAATATATAGTTTCTCCAGCTTCAACTCGCTTAACAGCCTTACCGTTATGTACGATATCAGTAAGTGTTGTTATTTTATCTTCCACTTCGTATCCTACAAAGTCACTCTGTGTAGTTATTTTTTTAAGAACTTCACTTTGTACTTGCATTGAATCTGAACTTTGCCGAGCTTGACGAGCACGATCACGTTGCTTACTCATTTCGCGGTCAAATCCATCCATATCTATTGTTAAATATTGTTGTGAAGCTATCTCCTCTGTTAACTCAATAGGGAACCCATAAGTATCGTAAAGTTTAAAGGCATCTTCGCCACTAATCTCATCATTATCCTCTTTCGCTTTATCGACTAAGTTATTTAGGATTGCCATGCCCTCTTCTAATGTTTCATGGAATCTCTTTTCTTCTGATCTTACCACACGTTTAATAAAATCTGATTTTTCTTTGACATTAGGGTAGTAAGGTTCCATTATCTGTGCAACAATATCTACTAATTTAAACATAAATGGTTCGTTTATTTCTAGAGATTGACTAAAGCGGACGGCTCTTCTTAGTAGACGTCTTAATACGTAACCTCGTCCCTCATTTGCAGGCAATGCTCCATCAGCTATAGCGAAGGATATCGTTCTTATATGATCTGCTATAATTTTAAAAGCCACATCATAGTTATCTTTTTCTAAATAATTTTTACCTGATATAACTTCAACTTCTTTAATAATCGGCATAAATAAATCTGTTTCATAATTAGTTCTAACATTTTGTGAAATGGAAGCCATACGTTCTAACCCCATTCCAGTATCAATATTTTTATTAGGTAAAGGCGTATAAGTATGATCTTTGTTATGGTTAAACTCGCTAAATACTAAATTCCAGACTTCGAGATATCGTTCGTTTTCTCCACCAGGATACATCTCTTCTGCAGGATCGTTCTGACCGTAGTCAGAGCCGCGATCATAGAAAATTTCTGTATTAGGACCAGACGGACCTTCTCCGATATCCCAGAAGTTGCCTTCGATACGAATAATACGGCTTTCCTCTAAACCTATATCCTCATGCCACAAGCTATACGCCTCGGTATCTTCTGGATGTATAGTTACATACAAGCGTTCTTTTTCCATTCCCATCCATTTATCGCTCGTTAAAAATTCCCATGCGAATTCAATTGCTTCTTTTTTAAAATAATTACCAATTGAGAAATTACCAAGCATTTCAAAAAAAGTATGGTGTCGAGCGGTGAATCCTACGTTTTCAATATCGTTCGTACGAATAGCTTTTTGAGAGTTCACTATTCGTGGTTTTTTAGGAATTTCACGGCCATCAAAGTATTTCTTTAAAGTAGCTACCCCAGAGTTAATCCATAGCAATGAATCGTCATCTATTGGAACCAATGACGCCGATGGTTCTATCATATGGCCTTGTTCCACAAAGTAATCAAGAAACTTTTGTCTAATTTCACTCGCCTTTAAATTCTTCATTATATTTCCTCCATTAAAGTTATTTCTATAATTAAGCTAAATAAGTTAAAAACGTTCATCCTCAAGGGACGAACGTTTCGCGGTACCACCCTAGTTATAAAATGATATATCGACAATTGACAACTTAATCATTTTATCACTCAAACAAGGTTATTCAATCTAACATAAAGGAGCGTTCGCACAAGCTAGCTGTACCTTGCAGCAACCGATACATCTCTATAGATTAGCATGTGTTACTTATCTTTATGCGTTTACCTTTATTGTATTGACTTTCATTTTTAAAGTCAATCACTCTTTTATAAAATCATACGGCGTAACTTCTCCCATATTGATCATAGGATCTATTTTAAATAGAGTCTCTTCGCTCAGTTCAATCATCTGAGCTGAAGCGCTGTCATTCTGTGCATTTAGATCGCTCGCATTTGAATTAAATGGTTCATCCTCAGAAGAATGATCTTTATCAAAATAAATTTTAAGTATAGAACACAAATGGGTCATTCTGTTCTGTCCTTGAGTATTGAGACCTAACTCAAATGCTTCTGGATCTCCTAAAAATATGAGAGATTGTTTAGCCCTTGTCAGACCAGTATACAAAATAGGTCGTTGTAACATACGATAATATTGTTTGACCATCGGCATGATCACAATCGGGAACTCAGAGCCCTGTGATTTATGAATAGAAGTGCAATAAGCATGTGTCAACTCAATTAAATCTTGACGCGTAAAAATTATTTCATTACCGTCAAAATCTACTATTATAATATCTTTATCTAATTCATTTTCACGTGCCCAGAAGACCCCCACTATAACTCCAATATCACCATTAAATATATTATCATTCGGTCGATTAACGAGCTGAAGAACTTTATCACCTTTACGAAATTTAACCTCTCCAAATTCTATTTCGCGTTTGTCATCATCTTTCGGATTCAATATATCTTGTAAAACTTTATTTAACTTTTTAATGCCTGCTGAACCTTTATACATAGGTGCAAGGACTTGAATATCACTCATATCATAACCTTTAGTGACTGCGCTTTGCGCTACTTTTTCGACAATCGACGGAATTTGATCTGGATGGCATTGTATAAAGTTACGGTCATGATACTTCTGAGTAATATCAATTTGTTGACCTAACTTAATCCGATGTGCTAATTCGATAATGCTTGAACCATCTTGTTGTCGGTAAACCTCAGTTAAATTAACTCTTGGAAGCACTTTAGATTCAATTAGATCTTTGAAAACCTGACCTGGTCCTACTGATGGAAGTTGGTCTTCATCACCTACAAAAAGTATTTGAGCATCGATAGGCACCGCATTCATGAATTGATGAAACAACCAAGTATCAACCATGGACATCTCATCAATTATAATCAGGCTAGCATTAATTTCATTATCTAGTAGATCTTCAGGTTTGGTCTCTTGATTCCACCCGATTAAGCGGTGGATCGTCATTGCTTCTAGCTGCGTAGCTTCAGAGAGACGCTTTGAAGCACGTCCTGTAGGGGCAGCAAGAACTACGGGATAGTCACTTTCATCGTAGTCATCATAATCGAGCGATAGACCATGTACCTTGGCATAAAGTTCGACAATACCTTTTATCACCGTAGTCTTACCCGTCCCAGGCCCCCCCGTTAAGAGCATCGTTTTGGAGTTTATAAATGTTTCCAGAGCTTCTTTTTGAGAGGAAGCATAATTAACACCTTGAGCTTCTTCTATTTCCCCTATGTGTATTTGTAAGTCTGATTTCTCAAATTGTTGTAGTTGCTCGACGTATGTATAATTGCGAAACAAATTCTGGCCACTTTTTAATTCAGAGTAATACAGACTAGGGACAGAAATTTCATTATCTTGTTCTATGACTTTACCTTCTTCAACAAGTTCCCTCATCATCTGAATAATTTGATCCTCATTAACAGTTTCTTCGGGTGGCTTTGACAACATTGAAATAGATGTTTCTATTACAAATGGGACAGTTAAGTACGTGTGTCCTTGCTTAATACATTCTTCTTCTAACACGTACAATATACCGGCTTTTAAACGTTCGTTATCATCAAATGAAATACCTAGGTTTCTCGCTAATGTATCCGCTTTATTAAAACCGATACCTTTTACATCATAAACTAAGTCATAGGGATGCTTTTCAATTTGTTCTAACGTGTCCCCTTTGTAGGTCTGATAAATATTCATAGCTAGTTTAGGTCCAAAACCTAGATCATGTAAGCGCACAATGATTTGCTCAGTTTCTTGGTTAGCATATACTTGATCTGCTATCTGTTTTTGCTTCTTCTTAGACAAACTAGGGACTTTTTCTAACACTGTAGCATCCTCTAGAATATCACTAATAGCATTTTCACCGAGTTTATTCACTATTTTTTGAGCTGTTTTCTTTCCAATCCCTTTAAAAAGTTCACTCGATAAATAATTTATAATTGCTTCTTTAGTTTGAGGCAATTCTTTGTGAAAAGTTTCAGCTTTTAATTGTTTACCGTATTTAGGATGTGAGACGATTTGACCTTTAAAAGTATAGATATCTCCTTCGACGATATCTGGAAAGAAACCTATTACAGTAGCCATTTCTTCTAAATCTTCGTTAGTTTCAATAGTCTCAACTTTTATGACAGTGTAGAAATTTTCTTTATTTTGAAATAGTATGGCTTCTACTGTACCCTTAATCATCGAATAATTAAAAAGTGTGTTGTCGGTCAAAATTTACGCCTCCTCCCTAGGTTATAATTGCTTAAACGTTTGTAACGCATGTTGACTCATATGATGATCAGGACTTATATCTATTGCTTTCTTGAAATACCTCATCGCTTCTTCTTTGTTCTCAGTTAACATATAATGTGCTAACCCTTTGTTATATAAAGCATCAACGTGATCAGATTGTTCATTTAACACTTTATCTAATTGATTTACTGCTTGTTCATACATTTCAAGATGACACAGCACTAAACCATATTGAAAATGTACCTCTACATCTTTATCGTCATCTAATTCTGCTGCACGCATGAGATAGGGTAATGCTTCTTTGTGAGCACTAAGTTGGTTGAAAGACATACCAATCATGTAATTCACATCAACTTGATGGACATGAGGTAGTTGCAAAGCTTGTTGGTATAATTTAATAGCTTCATTATAACGCCCTTCGTTATAATATATGTTCGCTAAATTATAGAAGACTGCACTATTTTCAGAATCTAATGTTAGTGCCCGTTGAAAGAATTTTTCAGCTTTTTCTACTTCTCCTGCTTCAGCTATAAGTATGCCTGCATTGATATAGTTCTCTACTTCTTTAGGACGTCTTTCAATATTGTTAAATAAAGCCTGAAGTGCTTGTTCAACTTCTCCCTTTTTAATCAAGTCGTAAATCTGTTCTTGTTCCACTAAACTACCCTCTTTTCTTATCACTATTATTATAATTATTTTACTAATAAATCTAAAGAAAGGGAGACAAGACTCATTATTATTTTAATATGCGTACAAGCCTAGCTCCCTTTATTTAAGTTTAGTTTCGATATTTAAATAACATAGTTTAATTGACCGCTTTCCTTAAAGACCTCGTCTATGGTAGCACCACCTAGACAAACCTCGCCTTCATATAATACTACAGCTTGCCCTGGTGTAATCGCTCGCACTGGCTCATTAAATGACACGCGAATGCTGTTTGGCGATACTTGCTGAACAAACACTTCAGTATCTTTTTGACGATATCTAAATTTAGCTGTACATTTGAAACCATTTTTGATATCAACCGGGTTAACAAATGAGACATCAGAAGCGATGAGATAATCACTATATAGCGCTTCATTGTGGAACCCTTGACCTACGTAGAGAACATTATCTTGTAAGTTCTTACCTACTACAAACCATGGATCCCCGTCACCTCCAATACCTAGACCGTGACGCTGTCCTATTGTGTAATACATCAATCCACTATGCTTCCCTTTTAACTCTCCGTCGAGTGTACGCATGTCTCCTGCTTGAGCGGGCAAGTATTGAGATAGGAAGTCTTTAAAGTTTCTTTCACCTATAAAGCATATTCCCGTGGAGTCTTTCTTTTTAGCTGTAGCTAGGCCTTGTTCTTCTGCGATACGTCGCACTTCCTTTTTGTCCATATTTCCAATCGGAAACATAACATGAGAGAGCTGTTCTTGAGAAAGTTGATTTAAAAAATATGTTTGATCTTTATTGTTATCAATGCCTCGAAGCATCTCTACACGTCCATTGTCATTTCTACGTACTCGAGCGTAATGTCCCGTGGCGACATAATCAGCACCTAGTTTGAGCGCATGATCTAAAAAGGCTTTAAATTTAATTTCTTTATTACACATAACATCTGGATTAGGCGTGCGCCCTTTTTTATATTCATCAAGAAAATAAGTGAATACTTTATCCCAATATTCTTGCTCAAAATTCACAGCGTAATAAGGAATATCTATCTGATTACACACTGCTATAACATCATTATAATCTTCAGTTGCTGTACATACACCATTCTCATCGGTATCATCCCAGTTTTTCATAAATATTCCTATTACATCATAACCTTGTTCTTTGAGAAGATGAGCAGTTACAGAGCTGTCAACACCACCCGACATACCGACTATTACTCTTGTATCACTTCTGTTCAACTATGCTTCCTCCTTTTTAAAACGGTGATATATTTTGTGAATTTCTGCTACAACCTGCTTAACTTCTGTCTCTGTTGTTTGCTCATTAAAACTAAAACGAACTGAATGAAACGCACGGTTCTTATCATACATTGAAGTTATTACGTGTGAAGGATCCGTTGAACCAGCTGTGCAAGCAGATCCTGATGAAACATATATATTTGCTAAATCTAAAAGTGTAAGCATGGTCTCCACATCAATGAATGGAAAATAAAGATTGACGATGTGACCAGTGGTTTCGGTCATCGAACCATTAAGTTCAAAAGGTATTGACCGTTCTTGTAAAGATACTAGAAGTTGATTCTTTAGCGTCATTAAATGAAGGTTATTTTCATCTATCTGGCTTGATACATTTTTAATAGCTTGGGCTAAGCCGATAATTTGAGGAAGATTTTCAGTTCCTGCTCTTCTTTTGACTTCTTGTTCTCCACCTAACTGATTATAGTGAATTGGAGTGTCAGTCTTTACTAGCAGAGCCCCTATCCCTTTAGGACCACCGAATTTATGACCTGTGATACTCATCGTGTCGATGTTTAGTTCATGGAAATCAATAGGTAAATGACCTATGGCTTGAACAGCATCCACGTGAAGAAGAATATTTTTATCTTGCAGAATATAATCGATATCATACATAGGTTGCACAGTACCTACTTCATTATTTACAAACATAATAGAAACTAATATAGTCTCGTCTGTAATAGCATTTTTCAACTGCTCTAAATCGATGATGCCCGCTTTATTCACATCGAGATAAGTGACTTCAAACCCTTCTTTTTCAAGTTGTTCAAATACATGTAAGACAGAATGATGTTCTATTTTAGTAGTAATTAAATGTCTACCTCTGTGTTGATTAGCATAAGCGATACCTTTGATAGCAGTATTATTGGATTCTGTTGCGCCACTAGTGAATATGACTTCATTAGGCTGTGCTCCTAATGAAGTTGCTACAGTCCTACGAGATTCATCTAAGAATTTTCTAGCGTCCCTGCCAATACTGTGAATTGATGAAGGATTTCCATAATGATTTTCATAAATATCTATCATTTGAGTTAGCACTTCTGGTTTTATTGGGGTAGTGGCGGCGTAATCAAGATAAATTCCCATGTCTGTAACACTCCAATCATTAATCTTAACGCTATAATGATAGCACCTAAAAATTTAAATTTCTACCTACCTGTTTATGAAAAGTAAATCATTTGAGCGTTTCTCTACTAGTGTCAAAATTGAGCTGTTAGAATATGTGTACATATATAAGTATAGGAGGACAAGTATGTCTAATATGAAACTGTCGGCATTGAATCTAGTTCCAATTCGTGAAGGACAAACAGATAAAGATGCTTTAGAGGATATGGTGGAACTGGCACAACATCTCGATCACCTCAATTATGAACGTTATTGGATCGCTGAGCATCACAACGCCCCTAATTTAGTCAGTTCTGCTACAGCTCTACTCATTCAACGAACGTTAGAGCATACTAAAAAGATACGTGTTGGCTCTGGTGGTATCATGTTACCTAACCATTCTCCCCTCGTTGTAGCTGAACAGTTTGGAACGATGGAAACTCTATTCCCTAACCGTGTAGACCTCGGTCTAGGAAGAGCTCCAGGTACTGATATGATGACAGCTAGCGCTCTCCGCCGTGATCAGCACAACGGTGTTTATGAGTTCCCAGAAGATGTAGCTCAACTTGAAACGTACTTTGGTCCTGCTAAGCAACAAGCATATGTAAGGGCTTATCCAGCTGTCGGTAAAAAAGTCCCACTTTATATATTAGGTTCTTCAACTGATTCTGCTCATCTTGCTGCACGAAAAGGATTGCCATATGTGTTTGCCGGACACTTCGCACCTCAACAAATGAAAGAAGCGCTTGAAATTTATAAAGAGCTGTTTGAACCCTCAGACTATCTTGATAAACCGTATGTGATCGTTTGTTTAAATGCGATTGTGGCAGAAACAGATGACTTAGCTAAGTATTTAGCTTCAACGCAAGCACAAGTGATGGTTAGTATCCTACGGGGCCGTATGCAACCTGTTCAACCACCAACTGATAATTTACAGGAGATACTTACACCTAGAGAGTACGCTATGGTAGAAGAAAGATTTAAACACTCGCTCATTGGTTCTGAAGCAACTGTAAGAGAACAATTCGAGCAATTTAAATCATATTATGGAGAAATCGATGAATTGATGGCTGTAAGTTATATCTATGATCGAAACGCGCAAGATGAATCTTATCGCCGACTGCATAACATTTTTAGTTCATAATATGTAAAAGAAGGGAGCGGGGCAGAAATCTTTTTTCAAATTAGATTTCTGTCCCGCTCCCTTATATTAACGACTTTATTTATCGTCTTTTTTATCTTCGCCAGTCACTGAATCGATTTTATCGCTTACTTCTTTAGCTTTATCATTATCAGTGTCTTTTAATTTGTCAGAAACATCTTTAGCTGCATCTTTTGCTTTATCTAAGAAATTTTCACTCATGGAAAAAACTCCTTCCTCAAATTAAAAGTTATTTTTTCAATTTATCGATTGCTTCATTCACTTTGTCTTTAGCATTTTCGACAAATTCTTTGGCCTTTCCAGATGCTTTATCTTCTTTGCCAGAATTCTCAAGATCTTTATTATCTGTAGCGTTGCCTACAGTTTCTTTGATGTTACCTTTAGCTTGTTCGAATTTATTCTCATTGGCCATAATTATGTTCCTCCTTAGATGATGTATTTAAATTATACCACCTTTACTTGTCCTTAAACATCTATATTAAATTTTTTAAGCAAGATTAAATATAGAACATATAGCCATCTAAATTATTAGTTTCTCTATACTCTGCTAAATATTTTAAAGTAGTATTATCTAATACATCTCTTACTGCATCTCTCATGCGAATCCACAGTTGTTTTTGAGCTGGTGGTTCAGATTCAATACTTTCAACAAAAGTTATGGGTCCTTCCAATAGACGAATAATATCACCAGCAGTTATTTCTTCTGCTGCAACACGTAATTGATAACCGCCTTTGGCACCACGCACACTTCGAATTAAACCAGCGTTTCTTAACGGCCCTACAAGTTGTTCTAAATAAAGATCACTCAAGTTATTTTCCTCAGCTATTGTCTTGAGTGAAACACACCCTTGACCTTCTTTTTTAGCAAGGGAAATCATTAATGTTAGCCCGTATCTACCCTTAGTTGATATTTTCATATTTATACCTCGCTTAATTCAAATACTGTTTATTACTATTATTTTACCATTTCCTAATTATTATAACATTTCAATCCCTTAAGTGGCTTCTATTTTTATAAAATAACAGTGAAATCAAAATAATAAACATACTATTAAGTTTCTTAATCATCTAGTATAGTGTATCTCTGTATCATACTCAAATGATAATTGGATAATAAGAGATCACTTTAACCGAAACAATTATGTTAGAATTTAAGCGAGAAAGGTGTGAGAAATATGGCAAGGGAACCTCTAGCCTATAGAATGAGGCCAAAAAATATTGATGAGATCATTTCGCAACAACATCTTGTTGGAGATAAAGGTATTATTCGACGCATGGTCAATACTAAGCAGCTATCATCGATGATCTTATACGGCCCACCAGGCATCGGCAAGACGAGTATCGCAAAAGCTATAGCGGGAAGCACTAATTATAAATTTAGACAATTAAATGCAGTGACAAATTCAAAGAAAGATATGCAAATGATCGTCGATGAGGCAAAAATGTCTGGTCGAGTCATCTTATTGTTAGATGAAATCCATCGTTTAGATAAGGCGAAACAAGATTTCCTATTACCTCATCTAGAGGATGGTAAAATTGTATTAATTGGTGCTACAACTTCTAATCCTTATCATGCAATCAACCCTGCAATACGTTCTCGAGCACAAATTTTTGAACTCTATCCATTAAATCATGAACATATTTATCAGGCATTAGAAAGAGCTTTAGAGGATTCAGAGCGAGGTCTTAAAGAGTACCAACCACAAGTTGATAGTGAAGCGTTAGATTATTTTGCTACCCAAAGTCAAGGGGATGTGCGTAGCGCTCTAAACGCTTTAGAATTAGCTGTACTCAGTAGTGAGGTTAAAGACGACCACCGCCACATCACTATTGACGATGCTGAAGATTGTTTACAAAGAGGAGCATTCTTGAGTGATAAGGATGGAGATATGCATTACGATGTTATGAGTGCGTTTCAAAAATCGATTCGGGGCAGTGATGTGAATGCTGCATTACACTACCTTGCTCGTTTAATCGAAGCTGGAGATTTGCCTACAATAACGAGACGACTTCTTGTTATCAGTTACGAAGATATCGGTTTAGCATCTCCCAGTGCGGGCCAACGGACACTTGCTGCTATCGAATCTGCAGAGAGATTAGGTTTACCTGAAGCTAGAATTCCTCTAAGTCAAGCGGTTATTGAACTAAGTTTATCTCCTAAATCTAACTCAGGAATTAAAGCAGTTGATGCTGCATTAAGTGATATTCGAAACGGCCAGGTCGGTCAAATTCCTAATTATCTTCGTGATGGGCATTATACCGGTGCAAAACAATTAGGACGTGCGCAGGGATATAAATATCCTCACGATCATCAAGGTGGCTTTGTACCTCAACAATATTTACCCACTAAACTTAAAAACAGAATATATTATGAGCCGAAAACTACGTCGAAAGCAGAACAACAATTTAAATCGGTTTATGATAACCTCTTATCTGCTCAACAAAATTTATAAATAATAAACTGGGAGTCGAACAGCGTTTCATTATCTAACTCCCAGTTAAATACGAATTTTAACTGACTCATCTGTAGAAAATTATAACTACCCTCTCCTACTCATTTACTTCTCTATAGATTTATCGTAAATATTAAGATGCGATAAATACACTTGCACTCAGTCTCTTCCTATCAACTCTTCCTAAAAACAATTGTATCAATCCTGTAAACATTCAACTTTTTACGCATTATAAATATGACACCCCTCCACCTATTGTATATTTAAGATTGAGACATAAAGTTTCTGTGCTATAGGAAACCGATTAACGACGTTCCACAAGCAGGATTTTCAACAGAAACGCTCACGATTCGGGAGCGGGACAGAAATCTAATTTGAATAAAAATTTTCGTAGTCCCGCCCCCGGCAAAGATGACTAGAATTGAAAAATCTTGATACAAGCGCGTTTTCAAACCAGTCACCTACTGCCGAGATGTTGAAGGGAGCGGGACAGAAATCTAATTTGAACAAAAAGATTTCGTAGTCCCGCCCCGGCAAGGATGACTAGAATTAAAAAAGCTTGATACAAGTGCATTTTCAAATCAGTCATCTACTGCCAAGATGCTGAAAGAGGGAGCGGGACAGAAATCTAATTTGAATAAAAAGATTTCGTAGTCCCGCCCCGGCAAGGATGACTAGAATTAAAAAAAGCTTGATACAAGCGCATTTTTAAATCAGTCATCTACTGCCAAGATGCTGAAAGAGGGAGCGGGACAGAAATCTAATT
>NZ_JAOPKZ010000011.1 GCF_025519785.1 Staphylococcus marylandisciuri
ACAGATTGTGTGTAGGCATATAAAATAATTTTCAACATCATTTTGGGGTGATATGAGGTAGCACCGCGATGATGCTTGAATTCATCGAATTCATTTTCAGGAATTGTTTCAACGATTTCATTAACATGTCGTGATAGATCATTTGTGGGGATTAGAACTGATGTTTCTATTGGTAGTGTAAGTTGAGTCATGTTATAATTTTTATACATAAGGCACCTCGTTAATTTAGTTTTATGGACTTAATTAAATTATACGAAAGGGCCTTATTTTTTTAAAGTATTTTGATGTAAATTTACATGTTAACACTGAGTATTTGTGGCGAGACTCCTGAGGGAGCAGTGCCAGTCGAAGACCGAGGCTGAGACGGCACCCTAGGAAAGCGAGCCAATAATACGAAGTATGGAATATGAAGAAGCACTCAGATGAAATGAAATAAATCATCTGAGTGCTATTTTTTTTGGGATTTATGTCCCAGCCTCTTTCTCTCTAGTCAAAGACCTTTATGTCCCAGCCTCTATGTTGGGGCCCACCCCAACTCGCTGTGCTTGTTGGGGGCGGGACAGAAATCTAATTTGAATAAAATGATTTCGTAGTCCTGCCCCGGCAAGGATGACTAGAATTGAAAAAAGCTTAATACAAGCGCATTTTCAAATCAGTCATCTACTGCCAAGATGTTGAAGAGGCTGGGATTTATGTCCCAGTTTCTCTTTGTTGGGGCCCCGCCCTCAGGAGTCTAAACACTTCGAATTAACATGTCATTTTACTTTTAAGGAGGTCGGGACATAAGCATTTCTGTCGACAATCCTGCTTTGGGACGGTGTTAATCGGTTTCCCAAAGCACAGAAACTTTATGTCTCAACCTCCGTTGAAATTGATTAACATCTTCTTAGATGATTGGTTAATCCCATAAGTTCGTCAATAAGTTTGTTTGGTTACGATCAGGACCCACAGAGAAGATTGAAATGCTTACGCCACATATTTCAGAAATACGTTCTAAATAACGACGCGCATTATCTGGTAACTCATCTAATGAGCGACAAGATGTGATATCTTCAGTCCAACCTGGAAGCTCTTCATAAATTGGCTTACATCGTTGTAACTCATCTAAGTTAGCTGGGTATTCAGTAATTCGTTCGCCATCAAGCTCATAAGCTGTACAAATCTTCACTGTTTCTAAACCTGTCAACACATCAATAGAATTGATAGATAAGTCTGTGATACCACTAACACGACGTGCATGACGGACAACGACTGAATCAAACCAACCCACACGTCTAGGGCGACCTGTTGTAGTACCATACTCACGTCCTACTTCGCGAATGTGGTGACCATCGTCATCAAATAATTCTGTTGGGAACGGACCGTCGCCTACGCGAGAAGTGTAAGCTTTACATACTCCAATCACTTTAGAGATGAAGGTAGGACCTACACCTGTACCTACTGTAACGTTACCTGCCACTGGGTTACTAGATGTAACGAATGGGTACGTTCCGTGGTCTATGTCGAGCATCACGCCTTGCGCACCCTCAAATAATACTTTCTCATCTTTCACAAAGGCATCATCTAATGTCTTCGCAGTATCTGTCACGAACGGAGCTAAACGTTGTCCTGCTTCATAATATGTCTCGAATATCTCATCAAACGTTGGACACGATTTATTGAACATACCTTGGAAGTAAGCTTCTTTATAATCAATATTTTCTTGCAGACGTTTTTTAAAGGACGCTTTATTTAGTAAATCAGCCATACGGATACCCATGCGCTGTGCTTTATCCACGTATGCTGGACCAATACCTTTCTTCGTTGTACCAATCTTATTATCGCCACGACGTTCTTCTTCGTATTCATCTTGCTTTAAATGGTAAGGCAAGATGACTTGCGCACGATTAGAAATGCGTAAGTTGTCTGTGGAAACACCGCGTTCATTTAAGCCATCTAATTCTTTTAAAAGTGCTACAGGATCTACTACTACACCATTACCGATCACTGCGAGTTTATCTTTATAAAAAATTCCAGACGGTACTAAGTGTAATTTATATGTTTCTCCATCAAACTTGATAGTATGACCAGCATTATTTCCGCCTGAAAAACGTGTAATGACATCTGCTTGTTCTGCTAAGAAATCTGTAATCTTCCCTTTACCTTCGTCTCCCCATTGTGTCCCAACTACTACGATTGATGACATATGAGCACCTCCAAGTTTATCTCATTTTAACCATTCAGTATTTTACCAATATTACTTTAAGATTGCAAATAAAAATCGAACATTATCATAAGTAATCAAAATTCTGTCCATCGAAGTTTCAACCTATCTTTACAGATCTTGAAAACTTTAATATCAAGCTATTATGTAGCTTAGCAAACATTATTTTAGCCGTACTTCCTAGTTTTAATAAGGCACCTAAACAAACATAAACCGTACAATAATTACGAATACGCAATTTATCGTACGGTTTAACACTTATTAACGATGTTTACATGTCTGCATGTGCATAATCGATATCAGTGAATTTATTATATTGTTTCATGAAGTGAAGCTTAACTGTACCTGTTGGGCCGTTACGCTGCTTAGCGATAATGATTTCTATTTCTCCATTATCATTATTGACTTGAGGTTCCATGCCTATATCCTCATCGTCATCATCTTCTCCTGCACGCTCGTAATAATCATCACGATATAGAAACGCTACGATATCAGCATCTTGCTCAATAGAACCAGACTCACGAATATCACTCATCATCGGACGTTTATCTTGCCGTTGTTCTACGCCACGGGAAAGCTGACTTAAAGCGATAACAGGACATTCAATTTCTCTGGCTATTGCTTTAAGTGTGCGGGATATTTCAGATACTTCTTGTTGACGGTTATCAGAGAAACGAGATCCACTACCTTGAAGTAACTGTAGGTAATCAATAACAACCATATCTAGCCCGTGCTCTTGTTTAAGACGGCGGCACTTAGAACGCACATCAGTTACACGAATGCCTGGTGTGTCGTCAATAAACAGTTTAGTATGAGATAGTTTACCAATAGAAGTAGTGAATCGATTCCAATCTTCCTCTTCCATGGTACCTGTTCTCAATCGATTTGAATCAATGTTACCTGTACTGCACAGCATACGCGTAACGAGTTGATCAGCGCCCATCTCTAGGGAGAAGATGCCGACGGTAAAGTTATCTTCGTGTGTTGCTACTTTTTGCGCAATATTTAGAGCAAAGGCAGTCTTACCCACTGAGGGACGTGCTGCTATGATGATTAAATCATTGCGATTAAACCCGGCAGTCATATTATCTAAATCACGATAACCAGTAGGGATACCTGGAGTTTGACCGCTATTTTGATCGAGCAACTCAGCGTTTTCATACACTTCTCCTAAGACATCAACGATATCTTTAAAGCCTTCACTTTCACGTGTAGAAGATATTTCTAAGATTCGACGTTCGGCATCATTAAGTACTTCATCTAATTCTAATTCGCTGTTATAACCATCATTTGCGATGCTCTCTGCTACTTGTATCAATTTGCGTTTAGTAGACAGTTTGAGCACGATGTCTGTGTAGTATTGAATGTTTCGAGTGGTCGGGACGTTGTTAGCTAGTTCTGCGAGATATTGAGGCCCACCCGCTTCACTTAGACATCCTTCTTGAGACAGTTGATCTACTAATGTGACACTATCGATATTCTTATTATCTTCATGAATGTGCATCATCGCACGGAAGATGTGTTGATGTGCACCTCTATAAAACGACTCAGGAAGTAAGACTTCCTGAGTTGCATTCATGAGTTCGGGATCGAGAAAAATGGCACCTAAAACAGATTGTTCCGCTTCATTACTATGCGGCATTTTGTTTTGTTCATACATTCCGTCCATTTGTTCTACACCTCATATCTCAATCCGTAATTAGTTTTGTTCTACTGTGTGCACGCGTATTGTTCCTTCTACTTCTTTGTCTAGCTTAACTGGAACATTCGTATAACCTAAGGCATGGATACCATGAGGTAAATCCATCTTACGCTTATCGATTTTAATATCATGTTGGTCTTGTAGTGCTGAAGCAATTTGTTTAGTGCTGATAGAACCGAAAAGCTTTCCACCTTCTCCAGTCTTAGCACTCACTTCTACTTCAATATTTTCTAGGCGTTCTTTTAATTCTTTGGCCTCGTCAATTTCTTGTTGTCTTTCTTGTTCAGCCCGTTTGTTTTGTTGTTGTAATTGTTTTAGATTGCCACTGTTAGCTTCTACAGCTAAGTTCTTTTTAAATAGGAAGTTGTTAGCGTAACCTACTGGTACATCTTTAACTTCACCTTTTTTACCTTTACCTTTAACATCTTGTGTGAATATTACTTTCATGCTTCGTCACTCCTACTTATTTGTTCTGTTATTGCCTGTTGTAATTGTTCTATCGCTTCATCTACTGTAACATCTTTCATCTGTGTAGCAGCATTCGTTAAATGCCCGCCTCCACCAAGTGCTTCCATAGTTAGCTGAACATTAAACGCACCGAGTGAGCGTGCAGACATACCTACTAAATTATCTTCACGTCGCGCTACTACATATGATGCCTCTACACCATCTAAACTTAACAACTCATCGGCAGCTTGTGCAACGGTGACGGGATGATAGATCTTGTCATCCGGTCCATGCGCTATAGCGACGCCATTATCTTGAAGATCTACTGTACGTATTAATTCAGTACGATTAATATAGGTATCTATATCATCTTTAAGGAAGTGTTGCGTTAGAATCGTATCGGCGCCGTGTGCTCTTAAATAGCTAGCAGCGTCAAACGTTCTTGAACCTGTGCGCAATGTAAAGTTACGAGTATCCACAATGATTCCGGCAAACATGACGGTTGATTCAAGTCTAGTGAGCCGTTGCTCAGTTGGTTGATACTCTAATAGTTCTGTAACCAGTTCTGCTGTAGAGCTGGCATAAGGTTCCATATAGACAAGTAGCGGATTAGATACAAAGCTTTCGCCCCGTCTGTGATGATCGATGACAACTTTTCTATTAGATTTATTTAGAATATTTTCATCGAGAACCATTTCAGGTTTATGCGTATCAACTACGACTAATGTTGTCTTAGAAGTCATGATATCCCAAGCTTCGTCAGAGGTAATGAAACGCTCTTTTAACTCTGGTTTCTCATCGACAGCATTCATGACCCGTCTTAATGTCGGATCGATATCGGACTCGTTAAGGACGACGTATGCATCGAGATTATTCATCATCGCAAAGCGCGTCACACCGATAGCAGCACCGATAGCATCTAGGTCAGGACGCTTATGACCCATCACGATCACTTTGTCGCCTTCCATAATAATATCTTTTAACGCGTGAGAAATAACTCGTGCTCTAACACGCGTACGCTTTTCCATAGGATCAGTCTTACCGCCATAGAAACGTACGTTACCGTTAATATGCTTAATCGCTACTTGGTCACCGCCTCTTCCTAGAGCTAAGTCTAGCCCGGACTGAGACAGTTCACCTAGATCAATCAGATTCTCAGAGCCTTCTCCCACACCGATACTGAGTGTGAGCTGCGCGCGATAACCGACGCTTTTCTCTCTTAATTGACTTAAGATATCAAAGTTACTATCTTCTACTTCATTTAATATACGTTGATTCAAATACGCCACAAACTGATCAGAACTGTAACGTTTAAAGTAAATATTGTATTCAGAAGCCCATCGGCTAATTACACGTGTTACCATTGAGTTAATTTCTGAGCGTTGCGTATCATTCATATTTTGCGTAATTTCATCATAGTTATCTAAGAAAAGCGTTGCAATGATCGGTTTTGATTCTTCATATAACTCGTTCGTTTTAACCTCTTCAGTTATATCGAAGAAATACAGGATGTTTTCATCTTCTGCATGGCGTACACGATAATGATAGCCATGATCTTCAATTTCAATTTCTTGCGTCTTCTCTAACTGCTTTAAAATATTTGGATAAACCTCATTGACTGGATCTGAAATCACATTACGCTCAGAACGTTCAGTCATAAATTTGTTCATCCATTCAATATTTTCATTCTCATCTAAAATAATCATTCCGATAGGTAATTCTTTAATTGCAGTATCACTGCCAGCTGATATGTGTCCACTTAATTCTTCAACATAATTATCCATTTTTAACAAAGCTTTACGTACTAAGTATACCGACACGCTGATCATGACGATAAGTACGATAGCCGCAATCGTTGCCCAAACGTGGTTAAAGACAAACCAAGCGATGACAATTGCTACACCTGTTAACACCATTAAGATAAATGGCAAGATTAAAGCTTTTTTAGTGGATTGCCGGTTCATTCTTCCACCTCAAATCATTTTTTAATGATAGCTTTTAAATTCATCAGTAAGTCTACCATACCAATTAAGATAATGATTGGTGCAATTAATGAGATCAATGACCCTATCACCATCAACAGAATAATAATTGCTAAAGGCATCGCTTTCGACTTACCAAAGAAATGAATGACACTTAATCCCTGAATATACATACATAATGATAACACAACTTTAAAGTTTAAGACGATACTTTGAAAGGTAGAAGGTTCACTCACCGATGTAAACATAGTACATACAATTGCGATCACATATATGAACAGTAAAAAACGTGGCATTTGCCAAGCATAAAGCGGTTTAAATACCGGCGTTGCCACTTTAAATTTGCGTAAGATAGGAAAAGTAATCAACAAATTAAGTAACACAATGATGAAGATACTCACAATGATGTGACTTGGAAACTCCATTAAGAATTGATTCGTTGCAACATCTATTACCTGGTTATATTGATCTAACACACTCGTGCTCAGCTCTTTATCACTAAGAGTTGTGGGAAGATCTAACATCGTTCTTAGTGGTTGAACCAAGTCTTGTCCCTTAGGAAAGCGGTGAGTTACTTGTAAGATAAGTATAGCTATTAAAGTAAATAAACTTAAGTATGTAGTTGTGACGTAGAAAATACGCTCTTTAGTTGCGCGTTCTTTCAATAATTGTCCTATTACCCATCCTGTAATCAAGACGACGACCATAGCACTTAGCGTGATAACGTTACCGAACAAAGTAGTAATGATCACTGATACTAACGCTACTATGCCAAAACTTTCTTTATATTTATGCCATAATACAACGCCAGGAATGGTTGCGAAGAAACACAACACGAAACCTAGTGGAGGCAATAAATTTGTGACTAAAGCTACAATAGCAAATACGATAATACCTATGATGGTAGCTTTAGGATTTACTTTTGAAAACAATTTCGCCACTCCTATACTAAATTTGACTATAATAACCATTTTAACCTCTTTAAAAGGTTTATACAATTATTGTCAATTCTCCAAAGCGAATGTAAGAAGTGTTTTTTCTAGAATATAAAATTCAAAAATTAACGTCTAACTTTAGATATTTTTAAGAAATGATATAAGTTAGGTGCCCAATCATTAAAATTAAGTAAAAAACCATCGTGGCCGACATTATCGGGTACAAAGAAATGACGATGATATTTAAAGCGACGCCCCATCGCTCGTACTTGATCATCTGGATAGAGCAAATCATCAGTAAATCCAAGTGTTAATACTTTCGTTTCAAGAGACCCTAACACTTCATCTACATCATCCCGTCCTCGATCCAAATTATGACTATCTAAGACGTCAAGCAGCGTATAATAACAGTCTAAATCAAAGTTCTTCTTAAATTTATTCCCTTGATGTTTCTGATAGGAGACAACTTGATCAGGTGTGAACCGTTCATCATAACTTTTAGAGGAACGATAAGTTAAAAATCCTAGTTGACGAGCTATGCTTAACCCTTCTACTCCCCCTATATCCATCGCTTGTCTTGCTATTTCATTGAAAGCGCGGCTATAAGAAGACGTCTTATCCGTGGCAGCTAGAATGATCGCTTTATCCACTTGAAATTGTCTATTATATAAGAGTTCTTGAGCTTGCATACCACCTAAAGAGCCTCCGATTAATACGTTTATACGCTCATAGCCTAATGTTTTAATACCTAATTCTATGGCACGCACAATATCTCTCAGTGTTAGTTGGTGGGGAAAGTGCTCATCAGTCAGAGGTGAACTTGAACCAAAGGGGCTACCAATCACGTTGAAAGTTAAGAACTGATAATCGTGTACAGGCATGTAGCCACCATCAATAATTTCACGCCACCAGCCGGGGGCATCGTCAGTTCCATATGTGAGGTGATTGCCTGTTAGAGCATGACAAACGAGCGCGAGCGGCTGCCCTTTGTAACCTACGTGCTCATAACGTAACTTTAAATTCTGGATCAGTTCGCCAGATTCTGTCTGAAACTCACCTAGTTCTAAAGTATCAACGGTATAATACGTCATTATATTCGCCCCCTATTATTGAATAAACTTCTAGACTTTCCTCATTATTACTTAAAAGCTGACAGGTTCTGCGATATTTCGAATCAAAAAGGAGGTTGAGACGTAAGTTTCTGTGCTCTGGGATACCGATTAACGGCATTTCAAAAGGGAGCGGGACAGAAATCTAATTTGAATAAAAAGATTTCATAGTCCAGCCCAGGCAAAGACCATTATGTCCCAGTTTCTCTGTGTTGGGGCCCCCTGCTCAAACCCTCATCGCTTGTGTCCCGACCTCCATTAAATACTTATTATCCGAGTAACATATCGTTGGTAGTAGCACCGTGCTAACATAGTTGGTTGCTGAAGCTTCTCAGGGCCAAATCCCTCCGCTTCTCTGAATAAGATCATATTCATAATGTCATATTTTTAGATTAGTATAAGTTAGACTATATTCTAATAGAAAATTGCGAATAGTTCAATAAATATTCTTAGGGGTTAGACTTCCGTTTGTCTGATGTTAGACATACTTCTGTATTAAATCTCCTAGTCTTCCCTTTTCACCGCCTTAGTGTGATCGCTAGCACTTAGACTAGGTACTAACAAAAAAGGTTAAGACGTTAAGTGCTAGGTCGAATATCAATCTATACACTATCGTCTTAACCTCTCATTATACAGCACGACTATTATTCATCGACGCGTATTTCAGTCTTTCCACCCATAAACGGTACGAGTGCTTCAGGAATAGTTACTGATCCATCTTCATTTTGATAATTTTCAACAATAGCAGCAAACGTACGTCCCACTGCGAGACCGCTACCATTTAGTGTGTGTACAAATTCTGGGCGCGCATCTTTATCGCGTTTGAAACGAATATTTGCACGTCGAGCTTGGAAATCAGTAACGTTTGAACAAGAACTGATTTCTTTATAATCATTATAGCTTGGCAACCACACTTCTAAATCATATGTTTTACTCGCTCCGAATCCGATGTCACCAGTACATAAATTCACGCGACGGTATGGGAGTCCAAGTTCCTCTAAGATAGCCTCAGCGTTCAATGTTAGTTCTTCAAGCGCATCCCATGAATCTTCAGGCTTCTCGTAACGCACCATCTCAACTTTATCAAATTGATGTAGACGGATAAGTCCACGTGTATCACGTCCGGCAGATCCAGCTTCACTTCTGAAGCAAGCAGTCTGACCTGTAAATTTAGCAGGTAACTGATCTAAATCAATAATTTCATTACGGTAGAAATTAGTGAGTGGCACTTCAGCAGTTGGAATGGTATATAATCCTTCTTTCTCTACTTTAAACAGATCCTCTTCAAACTTAGGTAATTGTCCTGTACCGTACATTGAATCGGCATTGACTAATTGGGGCGCCATCATTTCAGTATATCCATGTTGTGTCGTATGTTTAGTAATCATGTAGTTCATCAAAGCACGTTCTAGTAAAGCGCCATCTCCAGTCAAGAACACAAAGCGAGCACCAGACACTTTAGCTGCACGATCAAAGTCTGCCATCTTCAAATCTTCTACTAAGTCCCAATGCGGTTTCGCTTCAAATTCAAACTCTCTCGGAGTACCCCAACGTTTCAACTCTACATTGTCTTCATCTGACTCACCTTCCGGCACATCATCATGGATTAAGTTTGGAATGCTCGCAAGCGTGTCTTTAAGTTCTTGGTTGACTTCATTTAGAGACGTGTCTACTTCTTTAATCTTGTCTCCTAACTCACGCATAGCTTTGATCACATCGTCAGCATCTTCTTTGTTGCGTTTCTTCTCAGCAATTTCACCGCTTACTTTATTACGTTCTGCTTTCATCTCTTCAGTCTTACTAATGTAATCACGACGCTTTTCATCCAATTCAAGGACACGATCGACAACAGATGGATCCATGCCACGCTTCGCAATCTTGTCCTTTACCATGTCTGTCTCAGTACGGAATAGTCGAATATCTAACATTGCTCTATCTCCTTCTTTAAATATATTTAGAGTTAGACGCATAAAAAATACCACGTCCCTCACAAGGGACGTGGTCTACGCGTTGCCACCCTATTTAACAGCTTAATGACTAATGATTAAGTCTGCACTCTCACTAAAATAACGGTTATTGCCGATTGTTCAAATATGTAGGTAGATTCACATTAAGGACGAATACTTGTTCACACCACCCACAAGTTCTCTGAAATCATCTCATTAATACTACTTAGCCTACGAACAATTTTATATTGAATTAACCTAAATATAGCAAATTGTTTAAAAACTTTCAAGCAGTCCCATCAGAGTTAATTTCGTTCTCTTTCAAATTATTGGGGGGAAGGTCACTATGTAACGCCTCTATTTAAAGGATATTCAAGTGAGTGGTCCCTAGATTAGAACCTCAACTTACTGACCTCCATCTATACTTCCCTTATAGGCACCTTCCTTTAAATAAGTAGCCACAGCTTCTATATCTTTATGAAACGGTCGATCTTCGGTTATTGAAGGTACTATATTTCGCAACGCATCATATTTAACACGCGTCTTAGGCGATAACTTATCTATACCTTGATATTCAACTGCTTGAAGCGCGATAATACTCTCGATAGCTAAAACACGACGCGCGTTTTCTACAATCTTGTAGCCATGGCGGGCAGCTATAGTTCCCATAGAGACGTGATCTTCTTGATTGGCCGAAGATGGAATTGAATCGACACTTGCCGGATGGGCTAACGTTTTATTCTCCGACACGAGGCTTGCAGCTGCATATTGCATGACCATAGCCCCACTTTGTAAACCTGGTTGGGGGCTCAAGAAGGCAGGCATACCATTATTTAATTGGGGATTAACTAATCGTTCCAGTCGCCGTTCTGCTACATTAGCTAACTCACTCATACCAATTTTTAAGAAATCTAACGCAAAGGCTACCGGTTGACCGTGGAAATTACCTCCAGAAATAACTAATATTTCGTCATCATCATCAAAGATAAGTGGATTATCATTCGCCGCATTCATTTCAAATTCCAGCTTTTCTTTAACATAATTAAATACTTGGAAGCTTGCCCCATGGATTTGCGGGATACAGCGTAAAGTGTAAGCGTCTTGAACGCGTAGTTCTGCTTGACGTGTCGTCAATTGAGATCCGTCTAACCAGTCTCTCATGCGCGCTGCTACCTCGATTTGTTCTTGAACATTTCGCACTTGATGCACTTTATCATTATAAGCGTCTATAATGCCATTTAACGCTTGATGTGTAAGTGAAGCAATCCACTCTGCTTGATAGCCTAAATGTTCCGCTTCAATATAACTTAACACACCCTGAGCAGTCATTGCTTGCGTTCCATTGATAAGTGCTAGACCTTCTTTGGCTTGTAATCGATGAGGAGCATGGTTTAACTCTTGTAGAACACTGCTACTAGCTCTAATTTCACCCTGATAACTCACATTACCCTCACCAATCAAAGCTAACGCTAAATGCGATAATGGTGCTAAGTCACCCGAAGCTCCAAGTGACCCTTGTTGTGGTATAACTGGTAAGATGCGCTGATTGATGAAGTACTTAAGCTGCTCAATTAGCTCTACTGTAACCCCTGAGTGACCTTTCAATAAAGTATTTAAACGTAAGATCATCATGACTAAGCTGACTTCTTCCTCAAAAGCTTCACCCACACCACACGCGTGGGAACGAATTAAATTGACTTGTAATTGATTGTATTCAGCATCATCAATGCGAACATCACTAAATAGGCCGAAGCCTGTAGTAATCCCATAAACCTTTGCTTTGCCTTTAATGATACGCTCCACAGTAGCACAACTTTGAGCTACTCGCTTCAGTGAATCTTCTGTTATTTCTACTTGTCCTTCTAAAGCTAAGAAGTGTTGAATATCACTAATAGATAATGTTTCCCCATTGAGCTTTAATTTCATAACCCATTCCCCCTTACGAGCATTTGTAAAAAGTATACGCTTACATTTCATTAGTGACAATGCTTCTTCCACAATCCGTAATGAGGTATTGAGTTAACATATTAGTAAGATAAAGTAGGGTGATAGCACTTCCCTTTCGAGTGCCTTGATTGACCTATATAAAAAATAGTTAAATTCTATTGACTATTAAGTTTACGAGGTATAGTATGATTTATTGTATTTGAAACATAGAGGAAAAAGTCAGATAGAAATCTAATGCGTGTTTGTTACACTTTCGTACCGTTGACCAAGATTCTAACAGAGCCAAGCAACTAGCACACGAGTCAATGTGTATTCGCTAGTCCGCATAATTCTAGTGTTAAATTTCCAAGCTCTTTCACTAAACTCATAGTAAAAGAGGCAAAAGCATTAATACTTTAACTACGCTCATGGATAATGAGAATGAATCAATGGTAAATCATTCAATTTCTTCTATAAAAACGAATGAGGACTCAAAGTCTAAGGGAGGTTCTCCAATGATGAAAACTTTATCAACAACTACTATCCCTCGTCGTAACGATGAAACACATAAAGGTGATTACGGTCGCATACTCTTGATTGGCGGCAATGCCAACATGGGTGGTGCAATCATGATGGCCGCAACTGCTTGCGTCTATAGTGGTAGTGGGCTTATTACTGTAGCTACTCATCCTAATAATCATGCCGCGTTACATTCTCGTTGCCCTGAAGCAATGGTGATTGATATGAATGATACGAAGACGTTAACTCAACATATTGAGAGTGTAGATTGTATACTCATAGGGCCAGGCCTTGGATGTGATTTCAAAGGTAATAACGCTATTACATTTCTTCTACAAAATATTCAAGAACATCAAACCTTAATCATCGATGGAGATGCGATTACAATATTTAGTAAGTTAAAGCCTCAATTACCAAATTGTCGTATCATCTTTACTCCACATCAGATGGAGTGGCAACGTTTAAGTGGTATTGAGATTGCCGATCAAACGCCGGAACGTAATTTAGAAGCGGCGCGTGAATTAAATGCTACAATTGTGTTAAAGCAACATGGAACCGAATTATACTTCGAGGAAAACACTTATAAGCTATCTATTGGAACACCTGCCATGGCTACTGGCGGTATGGGAGATACGCTAGCTGGTATGATTACAAGTTTTGTCGGCCAATTTGATAATCTTGAGGATGCTGTGACGAGTGCAACGTACATCCATAGTTATATTGGCGAAGAACTCTCCAAAACGATGTATGTCGTTCCGCCTACAAGTATTATTAATGAAATCCCACGAGCTATGAAACAATTAGAAGAGTAGTGGAGTTTCATGAAGTTGAGACATAAAGTTTCTGTGTTCTGGGAAAATGTTTAACGGCGTCCCAACACCAGGATTGTCGACAGATACGCGCACGACGCGACAAAATTTACAAACCCATTGTGCTCATCGTTCGGTGCTGCTCAACTCCTCAACGCTTTAGTCCGACCTCATAAATTCTTAAAAGAGGGGAGCGGGACAGAAATCTCTTTATTCAAATTAGATTTCTGCCCCGCTCCCTCTTATTTATACCATAATAGCTTTGCGACGTTCGACTGACATTGCTCGTAGAAACTCATTAACTCGTGGTTTAGCGTAAAAAAATTGAGGCTGGGACATAATGTAATGTCTCAACCTCTTCAACATCTCGGCAGTAGATGACTGATTTGAAAACTCGCTTGTATCAAGCTTTTTTCAATTCTAGTCATCCTTGCCGGGGCGGGACTACGAAATCTTTTTATTTAAATTAGATTTCTGTCCCGCTCCCTCTTTCAGCATCTTGGCAGTAGATGACTGATTTAAAAAGGCGCTTGTATCAAGCTTTTTTTAATTCTAGTCATCCTTGCCGGGGCGGGACTACGAAATCTCTTTGTTCAAATTAGATTTCTGTCCCGCTCCCTTCAACATCTCGGCAGTAGATGGCTGATTTGAAAACGCGCTTGTATCAAGCTTTTTCAATTCTAGTCATCTTTGCCGGGGCGGGACTACGAAATCTTTTGTTCAAATTAGATTTCTGTCCCGCTCCCAATTGATCGATGAGTTTAACGTATTGAGCTACTCGTTATCGTCCTCATCCTGTTGAATATCCTCATTAACACGATCCATAAAGTCTTGTCTTAATTCTGTAGGCCCTTCGTCAGTAGACTGACCAGAAGCCTCTTCGTGTGTATCTAATTCTGTATGAATGGCATTACCTGGTGCGTCATCTTCAATGACTTCTTCTTGAGTTGGAGTGCCAGGTTCAACATTTTCACTGCCTTCCTGTGTATCCTCCGCTTCTTCTTCTTTAACTTTAGCTACGGTAGCGACGTGTTGATTCTCACCTAAGCGAATGAGCCTTACACCTTGAGCTGCACGACCATTCTGAGATATGTTTTGTACATCCATCCGTATGATCACACCATGATTAGTCACTACCATGATATCCTCGTCGCCGTTCACTGTAGTGATGCAAACAATATTTCCATTACGTTCAGTGACAGTAGCTGTCTTAATACCTTTTCCACCACGGTTTGATAGACGGTATTCATTAACCGGCGTCCGTTTACCATAGCCGTGTTCAGTTACTACGAGAATTTCATCTTCACTGTTCTCATGTGCGACATCTAAACCGACCACTACATCATTTTCTCTTAAACTAATCCCTTTAACACCAGCCGCATTTCGACCTAGTGGACGCAACGTACTTTCTTTAAAGCGAATTAGAGAGGCATGCGCAGTACCTAATAAGATGTCTTCTGAACCATCTGTTAAACGTACCGCTATAAGCTCATCATCTTCTTTGAAACTAATTGCTATCTTACCGTTTTTATTTATATGAGAGAAGTTACTTAATGCTGAGCGTTTGACGATACCGCGTTTCGTCGCGAAGACCAAGAAGTGATCTTCAGTAGTAAGGTCTTGAACAGCTATCATGGTGCTGATACTCTCATCTGTATCGAGCTCTATAGCGTTAACTACCGGTATACCTTTAGACTGACGTGAGAGTTCTGGCACTTCGTAACCTTTGAGTTTATACACACGTCCTTTATTAGTGAAGAAGAGCACGTGATCATGGGTACTTAACGTCACTAGCTGACTTACAAAGTCCTCTTCAAGCGTATTCATACCTTGTACGCCCCGGCCTCCTCGATTCTGAGAACGATATGTAGAGACGGGTAAACGCTTAATGTAATTATTATGACTTAAAGTGATGACAATTTGTTCTTCAGGTATGAGGTCTTCATCCTCAATGTTGTCGATACTACCGAGCTGAATTTCAGTTCTTCGCTCATCTCCGAAACGATCACGTATCTCAATCAATTCATCTCGCACAATTTGTAATAACAACTCGTCATCAGCTAAGATTTCTTTTAATTCTTTAATATATTGCACAAGCTCGTTGTATTCTGATTCAACCTTATCTCTTTCTAATCCTGTGAGGCGTCTCAAACGCATATCTAGGATAGCTTGAGCTTGTCTGTCGGTAAGTTTAAAGCGCTCTTGTAAACGCTCCATAGCGATCTTATCAGTTTCAGATTCACGAATTGTATTGATGATTTCATCGATGTGATCTAATGCTATTCTTAAACCTTCTAATATATGAGCGCGATCTTGTGCTTTCTTAAGATTATATTCCGTACGGCGACGCACTACTACTTTTTGATGATCTAAGTAATGTACTAAAGCCTCTTTGAGGGAGATCAGTTTAGGTCGGCCATTGACTAACGCGATCGTATTTACTCCGAAAGACGTTTGCAATGGCGTTAGTTTGTACAAGTTATTTAAGATAACGTTCGCATTGGCGTCTTTACGGATATCAATAACTACGCGTACGCCTGTACGAAGACTTGTTTCGTCTCTCAAATCAGTAATGCCATCTACTTTTTTGTCTCGTGCAAGTTCAGCAATTTTTTCAATCATACGTGCTTTATTAACTTGATAAGGAATTTCTGTTACAACGATGCGTTGGCGTCCTCCGCCACGTTCTTCTATTTCAGCACGGGCGCGCATTTGAATAGCGCCCCGTCCTGTTTCATAAGCTCGTCGAATACCACTTTTACCCATAATCAAGCCTGCAGTAGGGAAGTCTGGACCTTGAATATCTTCCATCAACTCTCCGACTGTGATGTCTGGATTATGACTTAAACTTAATACACCATTAATGATTTCCGTTAAATTGTGAGGTGGGATGTTCGTTGCCATACCCACTGCGATACCACTTGCACCGTTAACGAGCAGGTTAGGGAAACGTGAAGGTAAGACTACTGGTTCTCTTTCTGTACCGTCATAGTTATCGATAAAGTCGATCGTATCTTTATTAATATCACGTAACATTTCTAAGGTGATCTTAGTCATCTTAGCCTCAGTGTAACGCATAGCTGCTGCGCCATCGCCGTCCATCGAACCAAAGTTACCTTGCCCGTCTACAAGGGGATAACGATAACTGAAGTTCTGAGCCATTCTCACCATGGCTTCATATATTGAAGAGTCGCCGTGTGGATGGTATTTACCCATGACATCACCAACGATACGCGCTGACTTTTTATATGGTTTATCAGGCGTCATTCCCTGCTCATTTAACCCGTACAATATACGACGATGTACAGGTTTGAGTCCATCTCTTACGTCTGGTAAGGCACGCGATACGATGACACTCATCGCATAGTCTAAGAACGATTCACGCATTTCATTCGTAATATTACGTTCATTAATTCTTGATTCAGGTAGTTCAGACATCAAGGTGTCCTCCTTCAAAATTTCGGTTCATGATTTTAGAAATCTAGGTTGGCGTAAACTGCATTATCTTCTATAAATTGTCTACGATTCTCAACTACGTCGCCCATCAACATTTCAAACGTTTGGTCGGCATCTATGGCATCGTCTAAAGTGACTTGTAACATTGAGCGATGCTCAGGGTTCATCGTCGTTTCCCACAATTGATCAGCGTTCATCTCACCCAAACCTTTGTAACGAGAAATTGATAACTTTTGAGATGAAGATAACTCTGATTTCAATTTATCTAATTCACGATCGTTGAAGACATAGTATTTTTGCTTGCCTTGCGTCACTTTATATAAAGGTGGCTGTGCAATATAGACATAACCCGCTTCAATTAACGGTCTCATGTAACGGTAGAAGAATGTGAGTAATAACGTCCGTATATGAGCCCCATCCACATCTGCATCTGTCATGATAATGATGCGATGATAACGCGCTTTACTGAGGTCGAATTCACCGCCAATACCTGTACCGAAAGCGGTAATCATTGAGCGAATTTCATTGTTGTTAAGGATTCTATCTAAGCGTGATTTCTCGACATTTAGGATCTTTCCTCTCAACGGTAAGATAGCCTGAGTCGTCGAATCTCGACCTTCTTTCGTAGACCCCCCGGCAGAGTCCCCTTCGACGATAAATATCTCACTCACTTCAGGATCTTTACTTGAACAATCAGCGAGTTTACCTGGCAGGCTAGAGACTTCTAAAGCTGACTTACGGCGTGTCACCTCGCGTGCTTTTTTAGCAGCTACTCTCGCTCTTGAAGCCATTATTCCTTTATCCACGATCACGCGTCCTACTTGAGGATGTTCATATAGGAAGCGCTCAAATTGTTCCGAGAATAACTTGTCTACGATTTGGCGAACCTCAGAATTACCGAGTTTAGTTTTCGTTTGACCTTCAAATTGTGGATCACCATGTTTGATGGAGACAACTGCTGTCAGACCTTCTCTAGTGTCTTCACCGGATAACTTATCTTTATCGTCTTTAATAATCTTACTCTGAATTCCATAACTATTAAGGATGCGTGAAAGCGCACGTTTAAATCCTTCTTCGTGCGTGCCCCCTTCATAGGTATGAATATTATTAGCATACGTGAGTAAATTTGTAGCGAAACCGCTGTTATATTGCAAAGCGATTTCTACTTCGACATCGTCTTTAGTTTGATGAATGTAAATCGGTTCATCGTGAAGTGGTTCTTTATTCTCATTCATCATTTCAACGTATGACTTGATACCACCTTCATAGTGATACTTGTCCTCAGTTACTTCATCTTCATCACGTTCGTCACGCAACGTAATCATGATACCTTTATTTAAAAAGGCAAGCTCCTTAATACGTTGTTGTAAAGTATCATAATCATATACTGTCGTTTCCGTAAAAATATCAGAGTCAGCTTTAAATCTTATTTCTGTACCTGTATGATCGTCGTCTGTTTCACCTATTACTTTAAGGTCGAAAAGCGGTACGCCGCGTTCGTAAGCCTGATGATAAATCTTGTTATCGATATGTACATAGACTTCTAATCGTTCAGATAAAGCGTTAACCACAGAAGAGCCCACGCCATGAAGACCACCTGAGACCTTGTAACCGCCTCCGCCAAATTTACCACCGGCATGAAGCACTGTTAGTATGACTTCCACTGCTGGGCGCCCCATCTTTTCATGCATACCTACAGGGATACCACGACCATTATCAGTTACCTTGATCCAATTATCCTTCTCAATCGTCACTTCAATAGTATCTGCATAGCCTGCTAACGCTTCATCGATACTGTTATCTACGATTTCCCAAACGAGATGGTGTAGACCTCTCTCTGACGTTGAACCGATATACATTCCAGGACGTTTGCGTACTGCTTCAAGACCTTCTAATACTTGTATTTGTCCAGCGCCATAATTTTCCGTGTTGTTCACATCTGACAATGCTTCCACCTTCACTTTCTATTACTTAGTAATTTCGCCTTCTTTAATGCGATACAGTTTCGCATTTCTCATAATCTCATGATCAATACCATCTACTGAGGTTGTCGTCACAAATGTTTGTACTTTGTGTTGAATCGTGCTCAATAAATGCGATTGACGTGAGTCATCTAACTCACTTAACACGTCGTCTAATAGCAGAATGGGGTATTCGCCTACTTCTACCTTCATCAGCTCAATTTCTGCAAGTTTAATTGACAAGGCGGTCGTACGTTGCTGACCTTGCGAGCCATAGGTTTGTGTGTCCATGCCATTGACGTCGAAACCTAAGTCGTCTCGATGTGGTCCATATAAACACACGCCTCTTTCTATTTCCCGATCCATGTTATCGCTTAATGTCTTGAAGACGTCTTCAATTAATTCCGATTCCTTCCCACTCATATCACTTAATTTAATACTAGGTAAGTACTTGAGTTTGAGTTTCTCGCGCGCATCTGTAATACCTTCATGGATTGGTTGGGCGAGAGCTTCAAGTTCCTTAATAAATTGATTTCTGCGTATCGTAACTTTATAAGCGTATTCGGCAAACTGTTGATTTAAGACTTCCAGCATAGTGCTATCAGTCTTATTTCCATGTTGTAGTTGCTTTAAATAGTTGTTTTTTTGCTTGAGGATACGTTGGTATTGAGCTAGATCATTAAGATATACTGCTGAGATTTGTCCTAGCTCCATATCGATAAATCGCCTTCTAATTTGCGGGGAACCTTTAACTATATTTAAATCCTCGGGCGCAAATAATACGACGTTGAGATGGCCGACATATTGAGTGAGTTTGCTTTGTTCTAAATGGTTTACCTTGACCTGCTTACCCTTTTTAGTGATAAACATGGTGAGTGGCATCTCTCCGAATCGGTAATCTAGCGCGCCCTCTATCTTTGCGTAATCACTGTTGAAGCGAATGAGTTCTTTATCATGAGAAGTACGATGACTTTTCGCTAATGCAAGCACATAAATAGACTCTAGAAGATTGGTCTTACCTTGAGCGTTATCACCTATTAAGATGTTTACCTCTGGGTGACAATCAAGTTGAATCGATTCGTAATTTCGATAATTTTCAAGTTGGAGTGTGTTTAATTTCATTCTTCACCTTGATACGCAATGAGGTAAGAGCTTATTTCAGGTATTTCAGGAATATCAATTCTGTCTTGATGAGCAAGCTTCTTGCCACGTCTTGTTTCACGTACGCCGTTTATTAAGACTTCGAAATCTAGTAAAAACCATTTCGCTTGTCCACCAGATTCAATAATTGCTTCATTCTTTAAAAATTGACCTAAAGTAATCTCATTATCAACGACTACTGTTTCTACCAACTGACTCACTCCAATCCATGTTGTTACTACATCATTATACCTTTTTTCAGCTAAAATTTCATGTCTTGACGGGTTAAAATCAACTGATTTTTACGCATTTACAACTTAATTATTTATCTGCGCGTACGATAAAACTTTGTAGTATCAACTATTGAGTATGTATTGATAGTAATCTACTGAATTTTGAATTTTAAGGGGGTATTTAGAGTAAATAACCCATTCTTGATAGATATATCCTTTTTTAAAATTATAGCTAAAATTAAAGCTCTAAATGTATTTAAAATCTAAATATGGATTACCTTTCTAATATTTTAGCTCACTTAGAATAATAAATAGGAAAACTCGGCCTTTACGTTTAGAGCCACTAGATGATCAGGGGGCCCCAACAAAGAGAAACTGGTAAACCAGTTTCTACAAGCACAGCGAGTTGGGGTGGAAAAGCAAAGCCATTCAATATGAATTATTGATTATAAAGAAGTAGGGAGCGGGACAGAAATCTAATTTGAATAAAAAAATTTCGTAGTCCCGCTCCGGCAAGGATGACTAGAATTGAAAAAAGCTTGATACAAGCGCATTTTCAAATCAGTCATCTACTGCCAAGATGTTAAAAGGCTGGGATTTATGTCCCAGCCTCCTCTGTTTCGCTGATATTATATTTTAAAAGATTTACGGTTGCTAGATTGAAGACGATGTAGAAATTGTTAATAAGTACGAATCGGTAATATCAATTGAGTGACTGTGTCATCATCCTTAGGTTTGAGGATGAATGGTTTCATCGTTCCAAAGAATTCTACATCTACGTCATCATTATCGATGGCTTTTAAGGCGTCCATCATGTATTTAGAGTTAAATGAAATCTTAAGGTTACCACCTTCAACTTCATTTGCTTCAACTTCTTCTTTCACCGTACCAATTTCTGGAGAAGTAGAGGAAAGTTCAACTATTTGATTACCTGTACTTAATTTGATGACATTGTTTCCACCTTCACGCGCTAATAAAGAAGCTCTGTCAATCGCGTGGTAGAATTCCCCATTATTTAACCCTAATTTAATCTCATAATTCTCAGGGAATAAACGAGACGTATCAGGATAATGGCCTTCTAGTAAACGAGAGATAAAGTTAATATGACCTACGCGGAATAAGACTTGATTTGAAGCGAAGAAGATATCTATCGTTTCGTCACTATCTGAAACAATCTTATTCAACTCAGCTAGAGCTTTACCTGGAATGATGACATTTTTATCATCTGATTCATCTTCTAAAGCAAGCTTTCTTACAGCTAAGCGATGAGAGTCAGTTGCTGTGCATATTAATTCATTGTCTTGTATAAGCCAATTCACTCCCGTTAATACTGGCCGTGTTTCTGACGTGGACACTGCAAAATTGGTTTGTGCAATTACGTTTTTTAGCACTTTTACCGGAATTTGAATAGCGTCATCTCTTGAAACTTCAGGTAACAGTGGATATTGGTCTGGGTCTAAACCGCTTAGGTTAAATTCAGAATGACCAGAAGTGATAAGTGTTTGGAACTGTTCATTAGTTGCTAATTTAACATCTCTGCCTGGCAATTTCTTGATGATATCCACAAAGAAACGACCAGGGAGGACAACTGAGCCTTCTTCAGAAATAGTGACAATGTCTTCGCCGTCAACTTGTTTAGGTATAGTAATTTCGATGGAGATTTCAGAGTCCGAACCGGTAAGTATGACTTCACTTTGTTTAGCGTCGATCTTAATACCGGTAAGTACAGGTAAAGTAGTTCTAGGTGAAATGGCTTTGAGTGTGTCATTCAGTTGATTAATAAAGTAATCACGTTTAATTGAAAATTCCATTATAATTCTAAACTCCTTCCAGTCGTTTATATTAATTATATAGGTTTTAAATTCGTAGTAATAGTAGTAGGGCCTGTTAATTAGTGGATAACTCGATTCATTTCAGAGTCGCCAAGGTTATGAACATGTGGATAAAGTGTGGGTGGTCTGTTTCCTTTTTCCACAATATCCACAATTACACGTTTAGTTTTACCACTTTTTTTACGTCATCAAATCTAAATTTATTATTTTGTACTCAATTATATTTATAGATTACGAACTTCTTTTTCTAAGTTCTCAACTTCCTGTTTAAATGTAGGATCGCCTTGCATATCTCGAGCAACTTTATCATGCGCGTGTATCACTGTAGTGTGGTCTCTGCCGCCAAATTCCTCACCGATTTTAGGTAAAGAAAAATCAGTTAGCTCACGTGATAGGTACATAGCAATCTGCCTTGGATAGGCAATGGATTTCGTTCTCTTCTTAGCACTAAAGTCCTCTATGCGCACGCTATAATATTCTCCCACTACTTTTTGGATGTCTTGTATAGTAATCTTTTTAGATTTAGGGGTTTGAATTAAGTCTTTCAGAGCAGTGGCCGTCAGCTCTGTAGTGACAGGCTCGCCCTGTAACTTAGACAGTGCGATAACGCGTGTTAAAGCGCCTTCTAACTCTCTGATATTAGTCTGGATTTGATTCGCAATATAAGTTAATGCTTCGGTTGGAATCTCTAAATTCTCTTCCTCAGTTTTCTTCTGTAAAATTGCCATCCGTGTCTCATAATCTGGTGGCGTAATATCAACGATTAGTCCCCATTCAAAGCGCGAGCGTAAACGATCTTCTAATTTAGAAATCTCTTTAGGTGGCCGGTCACTTGAGATCACAATTTGTTTATCCGCTTGATGTAGCTCATTGAAAGTATGGAAGAACTCTTCTTGTGTTTGTTCTTTATCTTGAATAAATTGAATATCATCAATGAGTAAGACGTCGATGTTGCGGTACTTCTCTCTGAACTTATCTGATTCATTTTGACGGATGGATTGAATAAACTCGTTCGTGAACTTCTCACTTGAGGTATATAACACTTTCATATTTGGATTTCGCTCAAGCACGTTATGACCAATGGCTTGCATGAGATGCGTCTTACCTAGTCCTACGCCTCCATAAATAAAGAGTGGATTGTAGGCTTCGGCTGGAGCTTCTGCTACTGCAAGGCTTGCAGCGTGCGGGAAGCGGTTACCTGGCCCGATGACGAACGTTTCAAATGTATTGTGGTCATTAAACTGTTCTTTACCTATAGAAGCTTCATCTACACTTGGAGTCGGCTGCGTATTGAGTTGTTGCGTGCTGGGTGCTTTAGCTTTCTGGACTTCTGCATATTCTTCTTCAGAGTAGAAGATCGGTGCAATTTCATGATCGAGCGCTCTGTAAAGTATCGTTTGAATGAGTTCGAAATAATGTTTATTCAACCATTTAGCTTCAAAGCCACTTTCTGTAAGAATGACAGCTTCATCATTCTTTAAGGATTCTAATCTTGTAGGCTTGAAGAAAGTGTTGAAACTAACGTTAGAAACTTCTTCTTTAACCAACGAGAGCACTTTGTCCCAAATTTCTTGTTCTGACATAATCACTAACTCCATTTTCATAAATTTTTAGTTATACACATTACTAACAATAGTTTGAGTAAAAAACTAACAGGGTGTGAATAATTATCCACAACTTAATCACAAACAGTGGATAACTTTCTCAATTTATTCTATTATACACAATAAATATGACTTTTTTCAGATAATATAATTATTGATGTAGCAACACTTTAGATGAGTTATCCACACAATTATACTTTTTAACAAATACTACTGTCAAATAGGTGTGAATATGTGCTCATTTTATGAAAAAAACTGTGGATATTATTATTTTATCCACAAAATATTATAACTTATCTGTGTATAAGGTGGATAACTGCAAGGTCTTTTAGCACACTTTTTGGGAAATAATTGCTCGACTAAATAAACAACGATGTATAAAACTGTTATAATACACGTGGGAATTGTTATAGTCGTGAATCATTTCGTTAATATAAATCGCAATATAGGGGCAGCTATGCGAGGTAAAAATCTGCTTGCTTTATAAAATTGAATTTGTTATATTGTAGTAGTTGCTTGAATTATGAGTAGAATTCACATTAATTAAATCAAGACATAAACGATCAGACGATAGGATCGTATCTGTACGGTAACCAATTATCGATTAATATGGAGGTGTACTGAATGGTCAAACGTACTTATCAACCAAATAAACGTAAACACAGTAAAGTTCATGGTTTCAGAAAACGTATGAGCACTAAAAACGGACGTAAAGTATTAGCACGTCGTCGTCGTAAAGGCCGTAAAAAATTATCAGCATAAGACTGATGGAGGCTGGGACATAAAGGTCTTTAACTAGAGAGAAAGAGGCTGGGACATAATGTAATGTCTCAGCCTTTTTCAGCATCTTGGCAGTAGATGACTGATTTGAAAATGCGCTTTTATCAAGCTTTTTTCAATTCTAGTCATCCTTGCCGGGGCAGGACTACGAAATCTATTTATTCAAATTAGATTTCTGTCCCGCTCCCTTTTTTATGGGGAGAGTAAACGATTCTTATATAAATGAATAAATAGCAGGTGAACCCTAATGGAAAAAGCATATCGAATTAAGAAGAATAATGATTTCCAAAAGGTATATAAAAAAGGGAAATCTGTGGCGAACAGGCAATTTGTGGTTTATACGAGAAAGAATAAGGACTTAGAGCACTTCAGGTTAGGTATCAGTGTTTCTAAAAAATTAGGTAATGCAGTGCAGCGCAATAGGATAAAGCGGGCTATTAGAGAAAACTTTAAGGTTCATAAAGATGATATTATTCCTATCGACCTTATAGTGATCGCTCGGCAACCTTCTAAAGAAATGACTACGCTTCAAATTCAAAGCAGTTTAGAGCATGTATTGAAGATCGCTAAGGTCTTTAATAAGAGGATAAAGTAGTTAATAGACTGCGGGCAGTGTTAGGGCAGACAAACGTCACACTAACCTGTCAAATAATTAAACAAGTTGCTCGCATTATTACACTAAAGTGATTACAATATTATAATGATCATTTCGTAAGCGAGGAGGCGAGAATATGATGGATTTAGATACGATAACGAGTATTTCGACACCTATGGGAGAAGGAGCCATTGGTATTGTGCGTTTATCTGGACAAGATGCTATTCAAATCGTAGATAAGTTATATAAAGGTAAGAAAAGCCTTGCTGAGGTGTCTACTCATACCATTAACTATGGACACATCGTAGATCCTGAGACAGGCGAGGTAGTTGAAGAAGTCATGGTTTCAGTGCTTCGAGCGCCTAAGACATTTACGAGAGAAGATATCGTAGAAATAAATTGTCACGGTGGTATCCTTACAATTAATCGAGTATTAGAACTTACTATGACACACGGCGCTAGAATGGCTGAGCCTGGTGAGTACACGAAGCGCGCTTTTCTCAATGGACGTATTGATCTATCACAGGCAGAAGCGGTGATGGATTTCATCCGTTCAAAAACGGATCGTGCCTCTAAAGTAGCGATGAATCAATTAGAAGGCCGACTTAGTGATATGATTAAACGCCAACGTCAATCTATTCTCGAAATCCTTGCGCAAGTCGAAGTTAACATTGACTACCCTGAGTATGATGACGCAGGTAATGCGACGACTGAGTATTTACTTGGTAAATCTCGTGAAATTAAAGAGCAATTAGAGCGACTGCTTCAAACGAGTACGCAAGGCAAGATCATGCGTGAAGGGTTATCAACAGTTATTGTAGGTAAGCCTAACGTTGGAAAGTCCTCAATGTTAAATAATTTAATTCAAGATAATAAAGCGATAGTTACAGAAGTAGCCGGCACAACGCGTGATACGCTTGAAGAATATGTCAGTGTTAGAGGTGTCCCATTGCGTTTAGTAGATACTGCTGGTATTAGAGACACTGAAGATATAGTGGAGCGTATTGGGGTGGAACGTTCTCGAAAAGCATTAAGCGAAGCTGACTTGATATTGTTTGTACTTAATTATAATGAACCGCTCTCTGTTGAAGACCGTAAATTATATGAGGTTATCAAAGATGAAGATGCTATTGTCATCGTAAATAAAATGGATTTAGAGCAGAAGCTTGATTTAGAGGAAGTTAGAGAAATGATAGGCGATCTTCCGCTGATTGAAACGTCTATGTTAAAGCAGGAGGGTATAGACGAGCTTGAAACGCAAATTCGCGACTTATTCTTTAGTGGAGAAGTCCAAAATCAAGATATGACGTACCTTTCAAACTCACGCCATATTTCGTTGATCAAACAAGCAAGTCAATCAATTCAAGACGCTATTGAGGCAGCTGAAGCAGGTATACCAATGGATATGGTACAAATAGATCTTACGCGAACTTGGGAAATTCTAGGAGAGATAATTGGAGAATCAGCAAGTGATGAGTTAATCGATCAATTATTTAGCCAATTCTGTCTCGGTAAATAAGAAGGAGGTTTAAAGATGGCACAACAATATGATGTTGTAGTAATCGGAGCGGGTCATGCAGGTATTGAAGCGGGCTTAGCTTCTGCTCGTCGTGGTGCAAAGACACTCATGCTAACAATTAATTTAGATAATATTGGCTTCATGCCGTGCAACCCTTCAGTAGGAGGTCCTGCTAAAGGGATAGTCGTTCGTGAATTAGATGCGTTAGGCGGCCAAATGGCTAAGACAATTGACCGTACTCATATACAGATGCGTATGTTGAATACAGGTAAAGGTCCGGCTGTGCGTGCGCTACGTGCTCAAGCTGATAAAGTGTTATATCAACAAGAAATGAAACGTGTGCTCGAAGATCAAGATAATTTAACTGTTATGCAAGGCATGGTGGATGATCTGATTATAGAAGATGATCAAATCAAAGGTGTGCGGACGAATATAGGTACTGAATACCACGCAAAGGCAGTAGTTATAACTACAGGAACTTTCTTGCGCGGAGAAATTATACTAGGTGAAGTGAAATACTCTAGTGGACCGAACCATCAATTACCTTCCATTTCACTTGCAGATCAACTGAGAGATCTCGGTTTTGAAACAGTTCGTTTTAAAACAGGAACGCCGCCGCGTGTAAATTCTAAAACTATTGATTACAGTAAAACAGAAATTCAACCAGGTGATGACGTAGGGCGGGCGTTTAGTTATGAAACTACAGAATACATCTTAGACCAACTTCCTTGTTGGCTCACTTATACAAACGGCGATACTCATCAAGTTATCGATGACAACCTTCACTTATCGCCGATGTATTCTGGAATGATTAAAGGTACCGGGCCAAGATATTGTCCATCCATTGAAGATAAGTTTGTGCGTTTCAACGATAAGCCACGTCATCAACTATTCTTAGAACCTGAAGGTCGTTCGACAAATGAAGTTTATGTACAAGGATTATCTACAAGTCTTCCTGAAGATGTTCAAAGACAAATGTTAGAAACGATTCCAGGATTAGAGAAATCAGATATGATGCGCGCAGGTTACGCGATAGAATACGATGCGCTCGTACCGACCCAATTGTGGCCAACCCTCGAGACGAAGAAGATTAAAAATCTCTATACAGCGGGTCAAATTAATGGCACGTCTGGTTATGAGGAGGCCGCTGGTCAAGGGATTATGGCAGGCGTTAACGCAGCCGGACGCGTGTTAGGTAAGGAAGAGAAAATCTTAAGTCGCTCAGATGCTTATATCGGTGTGTTAATAGATGATTTGATTACAAAAGGAACGAATGAGCCTTATCGCTTACTCACATCACGTGCTGAATACCGTTTATTGCTGCGCCATGATAATGCTGACTTGCGTTTAACTGATTTAGGATATGAATTGGGTCTAATTTCAGAAGAGCGTTACGAGTCTTTTAATAAAAAAAGGGAAATGATTAAATCTGAGCAACAACGCTTGAGTGAGATACGTATTAAACCGCAAGCCCACGTACAAGAAATTATTGAAAAACATGGTGGTTCTAAACTTAAAGATGGTATACTTGCTATTGATTTATTAAGACGTCCAGAAATGACTTACGACATCATTCTTGAACTACTTGAAGAAGAACATCGCTTGCCTAAGGAAGTAGAAGAGCAAGTCGAGATTCAAACTAAATATGAAGGTTATATCAATAAATCATTACAACAAGTCGAAAAAGTTAAAAGAATGGAAGCGAAAAAGATTCCTGAAGACCTCGATTACAGTAAAGTGGATAGCTTAGCATCTGAAGCGCGAGAAAAACTAGCGGAAGTGAAACCTTTAAATATTGCTCAAGCCTCACGAATTTCAGGTGTTAACCCAGCAGATATTTCAATTCTATTGGTTTATCTAGAACAAGGAAGAATTCAAAGGGTGAAACAATAACATGAGTTTAGATTGGCTAACAAAGAGTTTAAGCGAACATGATATTGAGTTAAGTGATAAGCAAAAAGAACAATTTCAAACGTACTATGAGATGTTAGTAGAGTGGAATCAGAAGATGAATTTGACTAGTATTACTGATGAAGCGGAAGTATATTTGAAACATTTCTATGACTCACTCACGCCTAGTTTCTATCAGGATTTCAACCAGCCTTTATCTATTTGTGATGTAGGAGCTGGGGCAGGATTTCCTAGCATTCCGTTAAAAATAGTTTTTCCTGAAATTAAAGTAACTATTGTAGACTCATTAAATAAGCGAATACACTTTCTAAATCAACTTGCAGATGAATTGAAACTGACTGATGTCAGCTTTGTACATGACCGTGCAGAGTCTTATGGTAAGGGAGACTATCGGGAGTCTTATGATATTGTCACGGCGCGAGCAGTTGCTCGTTTAACTGTGTTGAGTGAATTGTGTTTACCTTTAGTTAAAAGGGGAGGACAATTTATAGCAATGAAGTCCTCTAAGGGTGAAGAAGAACTTGAAGATGCCCGCTTTGCTATAGGTCTTTTAGGTGGTAAAGTACGTGAAATTGAAACCTTTGAATTACCTGAAGGTGCTGGAGAACGGCAGATGATATTTATAGATAAACGCACTAAGACACCGAAAAAATATCCACGAAAACCAGGAACACCAAATAAATCGCCTCTGGTTGAATAAAGTATAAATGCTGAATGTACAACAAATCATTTAGAGGGAGCGCATAACTCATGAAAAAACCTTTTTCTAAACTATTTGGTTTGAAAAATAAAGAGGAAATACTCAGCGATGTTGATGAAGACAAGAATAGCAAAGTGGAGTCTGTACCTGTAGAGCGGATTGTTCCCAACCGCTATCAACCGCGACAAATCTTTGAACCTGAGAAGATTAAAGAACTTGCTGAATCAATAGAAGAACACGGTTTATTGCAGCCTATCGTAGTGCGTTCAATCGAAGAAGGTATGTATGAAATTATAGCGGGTGAAAGACGATTTAGAGCTTTATCACTACTGCAATTTAAATATGCAGATGTTATCATTCGTCAATTAAATGATGAAGAAACTGCTGTAGTAGCGCTCATCGAAAACATTCAGCGTGAAAACTTATCAGTAGTTGAGGAAGCTGAAGCTTATAAGAAACTATTAGATATCGGCGATACGACGCAGGGAGAATTAGCCAAAAGTGTAGGAAAGAGCCAAAGTTTTATTGCTAATAAGCTGCGTTTGTTGAAATTAGCTCCTAAAGTATTAGATAAATTAAGATATGGTAAAGTAACTGAGCGTCATGCTCGAGCATTGCTCAGTTTAAATCATGAAGAACAGGAACAATTCGTTGATATTATCATTCAGCAGAAATTAAACGTCAAGCAGACTGAAGCGCGAGTCAAAAATAAAAGTACTTCTGAAAAAGTAAAAGCTCAAACATTTGGTTTCACAAAGGATCTGACAGAAGCTCGTGATAAAGTTGGTCAAAGTATTGAAAGCATTGAACAAAGTGGCGTTCACGTCGAACACCAAAGTAAAGAGCATGATGATTATTACGAAATAAAGATTAAACTATATAAGCGTTGATTGTGATAGAGGTAAAGATGTAAGTGCTTATCATTGTAAGAGATGAGGAATTTAAGCACTTTATGTCTTTACTTTTTTTATTGAGAGAAATGTTTAACGTGAAACATAGTGGTGAGCTTACCTTATCGCATGCGGAAATAGAGCTATATGTGATAAATTTAAACAAACTCAACGAATATATTAAGGGGAGGACTTGTTATGACTGAACGTGAATTGCCAACGCTTGAATACAAAGGGGATGCCACTAGCGCTGTACCATTGCTTGACAGTGAGAAAGGTATTCAGACAGTTACTGCAGAGCCGTGGTTAAAAATCTCAGATGAAGGACTGCAATTAGAAGGTCTGTGTTTTGATAGAGATCATAATTTGTTTCTATGTGAAGTATTTGGTGGGAAGATCTTTAAGGTAAATTTACCGGAGAAAGAAGTCCAGCACGTGTTTACTTCGGAAAAGGATAATCCTGCTTCAGTTAAAATTCATAAAGATGGTCGCCTTTTCATCTCTTGTTTAGGAGACTTTAAAGATTCTGGGAGCATTATTGCGACCCAAACAGATGGGAGTCAACTTGAAGAAATCATCTCTGAAATTAATACAGAATACTGTGTGGATGATCTGGTATTTGATAGCAAAGGTGGCTTTTACTTTACAGATTTCCGAGGTTATTCGACAAATCCATTGGGCGGTGTTTACTATGTTTCACCTGACTATCGACAAATCACACCAGTTATTCAGAATATCGCTGTAGCGAATGGAGTTGCTTTAAGTACTGACGAAAGAATATTATGGGTGACTGAAACGAACGCTAATCGTTTACATCGTATTGAATTATTAGACGACGGGGTAACGATTGCTCCGTTTGGTGCAAAGATACCATATTACTTTACTGGTCATGAAGGCCCAGATTCATGCTGTATTGATAGTGATGACAATCTATATGTAGCTATGTACGGGCAAGGGCGTGTGCTTGTATTTAACAAATATGGACATCCAATTGGACAAATCTTACTTCCTGAACGAGAAAAAGGTAAAATGTTGAGATCGACGCATCCGGCCTTTATTCCAGGCACCGATCAACTCATTATCTGTTCGAATGACATCGACAATGGGGGAGATTCTTGGTTGTTTACAGCACGCGGGTTTGCTAAAGGCCATGATAGTTATCAATTTCAATAAGTAAGGGTAAAAGTAGGATCATAGTTAATTCAAACTTTGAATATATCATTCTACTTTCTAATAAGCGGAACTTTAATACAATGGCGAGATTTCTATATTTTAATTGGTTATATGAAGCAACAATTATTTGAATTTGTTAGCTCTATATTAAGTAGGAGTAGTGATTCAATTACCGATCATATTTAGTTTAGAGTATAAATATTAGCTATGAAGAAATCTATTGGTATAGGTTTCTTCATAGCTAATCTAAGTATGTGTAATCTTGTAAGTAATAAATTTGGTTTTTTCAAAACACCATCTTACATTAAAATTTTTAAAGATTTATTTCTATAATTAGAGATAGATTAAATAATCCAATTAAAATCAATTAATATTTGTTTTATTTTCTTATACTTTTCTGGAGTGATTTTAATCGAATTATTACTGTTTGATTTTAAAATGTAACATTTATTATACTCGTCGAATACTATACTTTTAATACTTTTTAAAGAAATAAGTAATGATCTACTTACTAAGATAAATCCATAAGAATAGAGCTTTTTTTCTAAATCTTTTAAGGATCCACTATACGAAAGTGTTTCTTTATCATTTAAATTTATATTTATTTTTCTATCACGATATTCTACAGTTGTAATTTTATCAATTTCTAAAAAATATAGAGAGTTTCCTTTTTTAATACAAATTTTCCTATTTTTCAGATTATTAAGGTCAAATTTATTTTTCCATCTATATTTGAAATGAAGTAAACACTTCTCTAATTTAATAGGCTCTATTGGTTGTATCAAATAATCAAATGGGTGAGCTTCAAAACTTTTATGAGCATGTTTGGAATCAGACGAAAGGAAAACTATTTGAACATGTTTATGTATTAAACTTATATTATTGGCTATATCTATATAGTGATTATTATTTGGATTTATTTTTAAAAATATTAAATCTATATCTTTCTTATCAAGGATATTTTTACCTTCAATATAATCATTAAATGTGCCTTTACACGATACAAATGAAAAATAAGACAAATATACTTTTAATTCCTCTCGAGTAGTTACGTTGTCGTCTATAATAATAGTGTTTATCTTCTTCATAACCTCAAATTTCATCCCTTTATCGATAAAGTTAAAACTAAGCTCGCCTTATCAATATAGCATAATCATTGCTTAAAATCATTATTATTAAGTTAAATTTTAAAAAAAATATTGATGATTCATAAAATTAAATTGGTAAGACATATATTAGACTATAGGCTATTGTTATAAATAAAGTGACTTCAATAGAATTATCTCTCATAAAAAAATAAAATATTTAAGTACCTGTGTTATCCAAGGTACTCTTAAATTAATATATATTATAGTTCAAAAAATCCGTAGCTCTTTTAAAAACTACGGATTTCGCCTTTTCATGATACTAATATCATATTAATAAGTAAAAAATAAACTTTCACTTTATGATATTTTATTAGCGGTTTAACATATTCATATTTACGAGCAACAAGTAAAAATAAATTGGAAAGAATTCATATGGCATTCATGTGATACAGTTGGTATTACTCCTGACTTCCTCTTCTTCTTCTTCTTAGCACCTAAGATTTCATTTAATTCATCCTCTTGAACCTCTTCTAATAAACTTACTACTTCACTATCTCTCATAATTTTAGAATCTTTCATGATTTTTACCTCCTATCTTTAATGCTTAATACACTTTTAATATTACATGATATTTATAAAGTGTAAAATTGCATAAAACACCTATCTTCATAAACAAAGTCTACAATTAAGGTAATAATATGTGGTTCTACATGATTAAATAAATATATCTATTATTATTAGTTTTAAGCTGCAAAATTCTTCTTGTAGTATGAGCTTAGTCATTTAATAGTAGAAACTCATCAAAAAGGTAACGATCTACTTATTTTTTATAACTTTATAAAAGAGAAATATTCATACATTCTAAACCTAATTTCATTCATCAGGAAGGTATGTTAAAGCAAATTTATAAAATGTCTGATATGGATTAAGATAGTTAATAATAGGAGATGGTAATTACTATGAGTAGCGTTAAAATTGAACAATTTAGAGGTTTTTCAAATTTCATTTTAAATAATTATTCTAGACAAGAACTTAATACATTAATTGATTGGAAATATTTAAGATCTATCATTTTAGATATTTGTGGGAAATCATTGATTGTTTTAATTAACGAAAAAAGATTGAATAGAAAACTCGAAGGAAAAACGTCTGAAGAACGATATAAATATTTTGATGAAGAGTTATGTGAAAAAGGGTTTATATATGAGGAGTTAAAGCAGACTTACCCCTCAATAATAGATGATTTACATCATAGTTTGAATTCATATTTTTCTTTGTTAAAAGAAATTGAAAATAAATTCAATCAAGATAAAAAGAAGCTTTTAGAAGCAAACTTAATAAAAGACGAAAATGAAAAAATTTGCCACCTCAGTATTTTAGGGGATTTGCATGGAGGTAAAGCAGTGACCAAAGTTACCACTGATAAATCCCAAATATTATATAAACCTAGATCATTAGAAAATGATAGTTTCTTTTTAAAATTTTTAGAATTTATGTACAGTTTTCAGAAAAATGAAATATCAACATACTATAAGTTTAAATTCATAGGTTATACTAACCATGGTTGGATGGAATATATTGAAAAACAACCTACCTCTAAAAGAAAAATAAGTATGTATTATAAAAGATTAGGATACTTATTATCCATAGGGTATTTATTAAATATAAGTGATTTACATTTTGAAAATATACTATGTTCCAGTAATTTTCCGATATTAATTGATTTAGAAACTATATTTCATACTTCTATATATGATCCAGAATTTCGTAATTTTGCTACAAAAAATATAGAAGAAGAAGCCAGTAATTCTGTATTCGCTACTGGAATGTTACCGATATCAAAAAAAGATAAAAAATACGGTGGTGATATAAGTGGTATATTAGGTGGAATATTTAATAAACATGAAAGAACTATAATTAATCCTAATAGAGATGATATAAAATTTCAAAAGAGGTTAATAAGAGTAAAAAGAAACGATCATATCCCATTTTATATAGAAAATGGTAAAAGAAAGAGTTTTTCTCCTGAAATATTTATTGAAGATATACAAGAAGGTTTTAAATATGGCTACAAATTGTTTCTTGATAACAAAAAAGAAATAATGCGCTATATAAGAAAAATATCATCAGAAGTTGAAGTAAGAATTCTGCCAAGAAGTACAATTGAGTACTCAGTACTAATACAAGCTGCTAAATCACCTCTTTATGCTAATAATAGAGAGAGCTTGTTTAGCAAGTTAGAAAAATATGGAGGAGATTTATTAAATAGTAAATTAATAAGCTCAGAAATAAAACAAATAAAAACCCTTTCGGTACCCTATTTTTATACTAAGGTTCAAAGTGTATCGGTAAAGGATATTGAAAATAATACTGTACATTATTTGCCGAAAAATCCACTCAATGTATTTTTAGAAAAAACTCAAAGATATTCTTTGAAAGATTTATTATTTCAATGTAAGTTAATAAGTTTTTCATTAGAAAGTCAAGATAAATTATTTATTAACGGTAAAAAATTTATAAATTATGAATATGAAAAATCAAATTTAGATAATATTGATAATGCAATCGATAATTTAGTAAATATTATTATTGATAGTGCAGTGATAGATGAAATTGATGGTTCTGTAAATTGGATGAATTTAGGGATATCGAAAGAAGAAGAGATTATCTTTGAAAGCTTATCTGATGATATATATAAGGGATTGTCTGGAATAGGAATAGCTTTGTTAAAATACTATGAAACTAACAAAAACCTTAAAGATACCCCTAGGCTAATAAGAATACTAAGAAGTATTTATTCTTCAATATTAAGTGATTTAAGTATTAATTCTAGTGAAAATAAGGATTTATCTTTTTTTAATGGCGAAATGGGTAAAATTGCATTTTTATATAGATATCAGATTAAGTTCGAAAGAAATTGCGATATGAGCAAAAAGTATATGAAGTCTATTTTAGACTCTATTTTAACTAGTGAGTTTGAACTGAATGATATTATAGCTGGTTTGCCAGGTATTATTTCATATTTATATAATCAAGAAATATTTTCTCTAGAACTTGTTAAAATGGGAGATAAACTATTAGAAGGTTTAGATAGTAACCTAACTATGGCTAGCTATGCTCACGGTAAAAGTGGGCTAATTGTATCATTATTATACTTATATGATTTAACTAAAGAAAAAAAATATCTAGTTAAATTTTATGAGGAATGGAAAAAAGAGAATACATTAAAGTTGAAAATTGGATGGAAAGATTTAAGACAAGATAAGGATACTTATTCTGTATCGTGGTGTCATGGTGTTACAGGACAACTTATAAGTAGACTAGTTGCTTTAGAAATTAATGATAAAACAAAAATATTTAATACTGCAAGTAAAGAATTAATACAAAAAGAAATTGACGAGTTACTTTGCTTATTGAAAGAAGAAGGATTAGACCAAAATAATTTTTGTCTATGCCATGGAGTTATGGGGAATTTATGGGTTTTAAATTACTATCAAAAAAAATATGAAAGCACAAATATTCAGTTGAAAAATGAAATAGAAAGCCATTTTTGTTCAGTAGCAAATTTTGGTTTAAATAAAGGATGGATATGTGGTTTAGGAGATCACTTTTATTCTTTTAGTATTATGACAGGAATATCAGGTATTTTATATGCTTTTTCAAAATACAAAGCAGAGGATAATGAATTAGGTATTTTGTTACCAAACGTATAGTTTGAAAGAAGGTGATGATAATTGAAAATTGCATTACAAAATAATGATCAAGACTGTTTATTAGCTTGTTATTCAATGATTTTGAGTTATTTTGGTAAAAATGTATCTATAAGTAGACTATACAAAAGAGAGATGATACCACCTGATGGACTATCGATATCTTATTTAAAAGATTTAAACATTAAGTATAAACTAGATATGAAAGTATATAGAATTAAAGATAAAGAAAAAACATTTCAAGTAATGAGTAAAATAAAAAAACCCATAATAGTGCATTGGGATTTGAATCATTTTGTCGTAGTAATGAATGTTAAGAAAAACTATGTAGAAATAGTTAACCCAGAAATAGGAAAAGTGAACGTTTCAAAAGAAGTATTTTTGGAACACTTCTCAAATGTTTTATTAATGTTTAACCCTCAGAGAGGTTTTATAAAAGGAAAAGAAGATCTCGAGTTCTTTGGCTATTTAAAAACTGTTTTAATTAATAAAAATATAATTTTATTTTCGGCATCAGTGATATTAGCCCAAATTGTAGTGCTAATTTTTTCAATAGTTATTAGAAATATAATAAACCAAAAATATACATACCTTATATCATTATCAATGATAGTAATAATTATTATCATTCAAATGTTTTCTTTTATTTTTAAGCAAGAAGCCCAAATCAAAGAGAATAAAATATATGAAAAAACTATTTCTTATAATATGTTTAATGCATTATTTAACAAGCCATTATTATACTTTAGAAATAGTACAATAGACACTGTGATGGAAAAGATAAATTTAAAAACTATCATAAAAGATACTATACTACTTAAAATATTACCATCGTTTTTAAGCTTCTCTACCGTTTCAGTATTGTATTTATATATGTTAACTGTCTCACTATTATTATCATTATTACTTCTAGGTATGTTTATTATATATTCGTTAATCAGTATATTTATATATATTAAGAAAAATCAATTGAATATCGAGTATGGGGAGAGAATAATACAATTTAGCTCATTAGCTCAAGAATCATTAAGTCAAATTGATCAAATTAAGGCTCAAGCTCAAGAATCATCAACTATAAACACATGGAAAGACAATAACTGGAAAATAGTTAATGCTTATAATTCAATTTTGAAAATTGAAGGAATATCATATACATTTAATCAAATTTTTAATTACAGTAGTGTAATACTTTTAATGATTATTGGTATTCATCTTACAAAATATGGAAATATAACTATAGCAGATTTAATTTTATTTCAATCTGGTATCTCTATATTTAATTCATCCGTTTCACAATTACAAGATGTTATGTTTGAATTTTCAAAAATTAAAGTTACAGGCGAAAAAATCAACGACTTATTTATAGAAAGTAATACTCAAAGAATAGTAAGTGAGCAAGAATCTGATAAAGCAGTATCACTTAAGAATGTTAAGTTTGGTTATGTTGAAAATAAACCTATATTTGAAAATATCACCTTCCAAATAAAAAAGGGGGAAAGAGTAGCTATAGTGGGTAACTCGGGGTCTGGTAAAAGTACTATGTTAAATATTTTATTAAGTCTTTATACATACACCGGTGAAATTGTATACGGTTATAAAGATTTCAGGAAAGTAACAGGAGTTGTCTTACAAAATATGACGTTAACTAAAGAATCCATTTATAATAATTTGGTAGATGGAGGAAAAGCCGACAATATTCATAGACTAAACCAAATATTATGTGATGTAAACATTATAAACTTAATAAATTCTTTACCTAATAAAATATACTCGTGTGTATTGCAAAATGGCAAAAACCTATCTGTTGGTCAAATTCAAAGATTATTAATCGCAAAATCTTTATTTAATAAAAAGTTGATTTTTTGGGATGAAGCTCTTAGCAATTTAGACCCTAACAACCGTATAAATATATATAGAAATGTTTTAAAAAATGATCAATATAACGATAAAACTATAATACTCATAAGTCACCATTTAGATGTTTTATCATATGTCGACAAAGTAATATTCATTGAAAATGGAAACGCATTTTTTGGAACACATGATGAATTAATTAAAAGTAATAAAGGTTATAGGATATTTCTAGACCTTGCTAATACTAATAATTAAGGAGATTCAATTATGATTAATAATATTATACAAACCCAAAATTTAACAAAAAAGTTTTCGGATAGTTATTCAGTGGACAACCTATCACTTAATGTTGGGGCGAAAGAAATATATGGTTTTTTAGGACCAAATGGAGCTGGTAAAAGTACTACCATGAAAATGCTATTAGGGCTCATGCAACCAACTAAAGGTAATATTAAAATATTTAACCAAGATATTTCAAATAATAGAGATGAAATATTAAAAGATGTCGGGGCGTTAATTGAAGAACCCTCTTATTATAATAATTTAACTGGACTAGAAAATTTACAAATTATTCAAAGATTACTAAACTTGCCTTCTAAAAATGTTAAAGAAGCTCTGAAAATTGTCCGTTTAACTGAACACAAGGATAAATTAGTCAAAAACTATTCATTAGGTATGAAGCAAAGGTTAGGTATTGCTTTAGCTATAGTAAAATTTCCCAAGCTATTAATATTAGATGAACCAACTAATGGCTTAGATCCTTCTGGTATACACGAAATTAGAGAACTAATCAAATCTTTCCCCAAAAACTACGGTATGACTGTATTTATATCTAGCCATATATTATCTGAAATTGAACATATGGCTAAAACAGTAGGTATTATTAATAGAGGCAAACTCTTATTTGAAGGAAAGTTAACAGAATTAGAAGAACAGAACAAAATTTTGATAAATACTAATAATAACAGGGAGTGTATCAACTTCCTACAATCAAAAGGATATAAGCTAGAAAAAAATGAAAATCCTATTCTATTAGATATAGACCAAAAAGATATATCTACTGTAGTTAAATTGTTAGTTTACAATCATTTTGAAATTTACCAAGTACAATCAGTTCAGAAAAGTTTAGAAGAAAAATTTATAGAAATAACTAATGATGGAAAGGAATACTTATAAATGTTAAAAGCTATAAATCTAGAATTTTTCAAAATGCGAAGAAGAAAATTTATCCTTCCAATAGTTCTGATTACCTTTGTTGGTATATTATGGTCTAGTGCTATATCAATTAAAGAACTAAAACTTACAGATACTAAATACGGTATATATATGCTTACTTCTAATATTTTAACTGTTGACAGTATGATTTACCCAATCTTAATAGGTATCTTATGTTCAAGACTAGCAGATATAGAACACAAAGGAAAAACCTTCCAGTTATTAAATACAAGTAAACAAAGTGTTTTCAATTTGTTCAGTAGTAAAGTTATTGTTTCGCTTATTATTTTGTTTGTAATTGACATTATACAATTAATAAATATTTCAATAATTGCTAGTTTAAATAATATTAATTTGAATTTAGCAATTGTTTCAAAATTTATACTAAGCTTTATAATAGCTAGTTTTCTCTTAATATTAATTCATATGGCTCTTTCTTTCTTTTTTGAAAAGCAATCAATCAGTATTGTATTAGCACTAGTAGGAAGTTTTTTAGGGTTAGTAACAGGAGGAATGTTGCCATCATATATTAAAGTATTTCTACCTTGGCAATACTATTCATTATTAAATCCAGTCCATAAAAAAATGATTCATAAAGGGTTTGAATACTCCTATAATACTTATTATCTTATTTACATTTTCGTTTCTGTAATAATAATAGTAATCTTATTTCTTGTTATTAAGTTGTTATTAAAAAGGAGGGATTTAACTTGATAGCTTCACTAAAAATTGAATTACGAAAACTAAAAAATAACTATATTTTAATTTTCTTATTAATTTTTAATATATTAAGCGTGTCTATAGGATGTATGATATTTTATTTTAATCAAAGTGCTTTTCCTAACTTAAATAATCGAGATTTAATATTATGGGGACAAGAAACATTATATACTTCACAACTTTTCTTCCCCATACTGATTGGTGTTTTAGTTTCAATAAGTTGGCAATTTGAGGAATCTAATAATAATTGGATGAGAATGAAAACTATACCTTTAAAAGAGAGTAAGATAATTGTATCTAAATTTTCATCTATTTTCTTACTTACTTTGCTAAACCAAATTATTTTTTTTCTATTATTTTGTATCTCTGCGTCAATAGTAAATGTATCTTTAGAACAATTACATAAATTTATATTCTGGGATCTTATGGGGTGGATAGGCACGGTATCTATTATTGCTTTACAACTATATTTATCAGTAACCACTAGAAATTTCACTTTTCCAATTTTAATATCAACAGTTGGTGGTGTAGCAGGTCTTCTAACATTGTTCATTAGTAATTTTATCTTTAAAATATTTCCATACTCGCAAATTACAGTTGGTGTGAGGTCTAGGTCTTTAATGAACTTTAATTTTTCAGAGATGTTACTTTTTCTTATAATAAATGCAATTTATATAGTAACGTTTTTAACACTTACTATTTTAAAGCTTAAAAAAAGAGAGGATTGATTAAAAATGAAAAAAAGATATCACTTAATTTTTGTGATTGCACTTTTGCCTCTAATTACTTTGTTATTACAATTAATGAGCTTTTCGTTTATCCATAATCATCAAAGTTTTTTCTCAATATTTAATGTTATCTGCATACTTATTACTATTACTTACTCAATTATTTTATTGAAGAACACTAAGGAAAAAAATAATGTGCAGAAAACCATTCTTACTTTGTCTGTTATCTATCTAATGAATTTTATTTTCATCATTTTTGGAGTGATAATTAATACGTTTAATTGAAATAGTAGGACCAATAAACAACTATTAAAATTTTATTTTATATAGAATATACTAAGGTTTGCTATGAAGCAATTTTTCATGATAAATTTTTTTGACTCTACTCTAAATAGGGCTAGTGATTCAATGATGATCACCCCAAAGGGAGCGGGACAGAAATCTAATTTGAACAAAAAGATTTCGTAGTCCCGCCCCGGCAAGGATGACTAGAATTGAAGAAAGCTTGATACAAGCGCATTTTCAAATCAGTCATCTACTGCCAAGGTGTTGAAAGAGGCTGAGACATTACATTATGCCCGCTCCCATAAGGTACATTTTTATGAGTACATTACAAATACGAATTTAAAAATTCAAGTAGTTAAAGAATATTTAAATTAAGATACAACCCTTTGTAGTTTTACTTATCCTTACTGATCGATTGAATATTTTATTACCTTTTATGCTGAACAATTATTAGCCAATGAGAGACCTTAGTTAGACTGAAAGCGCTAACAGTATAGTGTTATTAAAGAGCACAGAATTACTGGCAAATAGAGTAATTGAAATAAAATAGATATTGATTAGTTATTTACATTTAGCTATAATTGATATTAATTATCAATTAGGGAGTGTCTTTTTGAAATACTTATTAATAACAATTGGTATTATATTTACTATCATTGGTTTTGTAGGAGTTGTATTACCTTTGTTACCTACTACACCATTTTTGCTAGTAGCTGTTATTTGCTTTTCTAATAGTTCTGAGAAGTTTAAGAATTGGTTAGTTAATACTAAAGTTTATATAAATTTTGTTGAAAGCTTTAAAAAAAATAGAGGATATACTTTAAAGAATAAGTTTAAACTTTTGCTTAGTTTATATATTGTTGTAGGTTTTTCATTTTATATGTTAGATCATTTTATTATTAGAATAGGTTTAGTAGTAATGGTTATACTTCAAACTATTGTTTTATTTACTTTCGTAAGAACACTTCCAGAAACTACGAAGGAGATATAAAAATATGTTTATGGCAGAAAATCGTTTAGAACTAAAAAAAGGGAGCGCTGAAGAAACTACTAAGCGTTTTTATAATCGACAAGGTATTGAAAATATTGAAGGTTTTAAAGATATGTTAGTGACTGTGAGTCGTGAAATTGAAGATATTGAAGAAGTTAAAATACTAACTATTTGGGATTCTGAGGAATGTTTTAAAAATTGGCTTAAATCAGACGAATTTAAAGAAGCTCATAAAAATGTTAGACAAAACAAAGAAGATAGTCAAAGTCCTATTTTAAAAAATGAGGTTTCTACTTATTCAATAGCTTATAAATATGTTGAGTATTAATATATAGGTCTTTATTCTTGGTTTTTAAAATGAGTTTCTTCTCTTGATAATAAGGATAAACAAGAATTTATGAAAATATTTTCCAAACATTTAAAAGTCTCATCCGAGCATAAAAAATTTTCTTAATGAATATAATAGTCACTTTGCAACTGGTTTAGAAAATGAAAAGGGCTGAAGATATTATGCACAAAATTAGATTAACTCCAGTATTATTATTATCTCTATTACTAATGATAAATCTTTACTCATGCGAAAATAATCACAATAGCACTTCTAAATCAGATTCTTACAAATCTAATAAAAACAATAAAAATTTGAGTAGTAAGAAGATGAAAGTTGAAACAGAGGCATATCTACAAAGGAACGAAAAAATAGTTTCAAGTATCCAAAAAATGGATGGTAAAGACTTGAAAGAGCAAAGAACTATCATCACTAAAGCTAAGAGTAGACTTAAAGACAATAACGACAATTACTCTAAATTAATTAACGACCATAACATACCTGAAAGTTATTATAAAACAAAGGATATACTTAAATATTTTAAAGATGTATATGGCTTATTGGACGACTTAGATAGAACCCTAAAAGATATCGAACAAAATAAAGATTATTCAAAAATTAAAGATTTGTCTAAAATTCAAGATAAATACTATAAACAATTTAATGGTAAAAAAGAGGCAGAAATAAATGAATTTTTAGAAAAACATGATATTAAAACAGAGCTATTCAAGCAAGATGAGTTTTAACTTCAGAAACATAACAGTCTGGGATATAAAGTCTTGAATAAGAAGAAGCACTCGGATGAAATGAATTAAATCATCACGAGTGCTATTTTTCTGGTATTTATGTCTCAGTCTCTGATCTGTAGTTATCCGTCGAGGTTTCACGGGAGCGGGACAGAAATCTAATTTGAATAAAAAAGATTCTGTCCCGCTCCCATACATACGATTCCTTTTTCATTGAAATATTATTATAAAATCAATTTTACAACAGAAACGTTATTTTTCACCTAACCTTTTTGACTGTTCTAACTGATGGAAGACATTCTCTATCTTTCCGAATGGTTTAATCCATTTAACCTTTATATAATTAGGACTAAGAGCAGATAACTTGTAGTCAATGTGTTATTTCTTCAACATAGTAGAGAGATACAACAATTATTATAGTTTCCAATTTAATAAGTGATAAGCGGCGGAAGATACTAAATATGAGTTTGATTTGTCATAATTAGAGGTAAAAATAAGCTATATCAAATGTATTGCATGGGAGCGGGACAGAAATCTAATTTGAATAAAAAGATTTCGTAGTCCCGCCCCGGCAAGGATGACTAGAATTGAAAAAAGCTTGATACAAGCGCATTTTCAAATCAGTCATCTACTGCCAAGATACTGAAAGAGGCTGGGACATTACATAATATCCCAGCCTCAAATTAAAAGTATTAGTTAATGATTTCAAGGTTAATGCAGAGACTGTAAAGTATATAAACATAAATATTGCATTAGATAAATGTATGAGAGTAGAATGGTAAAGTTGGTTTTTATAAGTAATGTAATTAAGTAGTTAACATGTTGTTCCTATAAAATCTGTTGAAACGAAAGAAGGGTTATATGTGACAGAAAATAATTCATCAAGTGTGAAACAGAATATACCGTTGTTTATCGTGTTACTTTCAGGTGCGTTTATCACCATTTTAAATCAAACTTTACTCGGTACTGCACTCCCACCAATTATGAAAGATTTAAAGATAGATGAGAATACTGCACAGTGGTTGCAATCTATCTTTATGCTTATTAATGGTATCATGATTCCAGTAACAGCATTTTTAATTGAGCGGTTTACATCTCGACAACTATTCTTATCTGCAATGACTCTATTTGCTATAGGGACAGTGTTCTGTGCTGTGGCGCCAGAATTCACTACTATCTTAATAGGTCGTATCTTGCAAGCTGCTGGTGCTGGTATAATGATGCCGCTTATGCAAACCCTGTTGTTTATGCTTTTCCCTAAAGATAAGAGGGGAACAGCGATGGGGCTATTTGGTCTCATCATTGCCTTTGCACCTGCGATTGGCCCTACACTTTCTGGTATACTAGTTGAACATCTAACTTGGAGAAGTGTGTTCTACGTTATCTTGCCTATAGCGATTATTAATATCATTACTGCTTACTTCCTACTACGAAATGTCACAGAGTTAAAACATCCTAAATTGGATAAACTCTCTGTACTATTATCAACGCTCGGATTTGGTGGTTTACTTTATAGTTTCAGTAGTGTAAGTGGTTCAGGATGGATAAGTGTCCAATTTATCTTACCGATGATTATTGGTATTGTCTCATTATATTTATTCATTACACGTCAATTGAAATTAGAGCAGCCTATGTTAGAATTCCGAGTGTTTAAACATACCATATTTACATTAGGTACTGGGCTGAGCATGATCGTCTTCGGTGTGATGATTTCAACAAACGTTATTCTGCCACTATATATGCAAAATATGTTGCAATTTAGCGCTTTAGAATCTGGTCTAGCATTGTTACCCGGCGCAGTTATAATGGGGGCTATGAACCCGCTCACAGGATACCTCTTTGACAAATTTGGAGGGAAATGGCTAGCGCGTATTGGATTATTTATCTTATTCGCTTCAAGTTTAGCCTTTATCAATTTGGATAGTCATACAAGTTTTGCTTACGTCGCTTCAATGAACGCTGTACGTATGATATCTATAGCTATGGTTATGATGCCGATGACCACATTATCTATCAACCAATTGCCTGATAATTTGATTCCACATGGCACAGCGATGAATAATACATTTAGACAGATGGCCGGTGCAATTGGTACGGCTGTATTCATTACTATTATGTCTATGAGTGCAGATCCTTCTAAAGGTATGGACGGCATGGTACACGGCGTAAATATGTCATTCTTAGCTTCAGTTATTCTAGCTGGTCTAGCCTTCTTATTATCATTTAAGTTAAAAGACGAGAACGAAGAAGGGAAGAAGACACGGCGTAGAACAGCGGACTAATAGAAATAGAGGAAGTCTGCCCGTGGTGTAAAAATGTAAATAGATGAATAGTTAGTAAGCTAAAAAACTATTTTTATATACTGTAGTTAATTGAGCCTTGAGGTTCTATCCATTCTTGAAGGAAGGGCGAAAGTTTGCAGCTTTAAATATTTAAGCTCCTCATGATTAGTGTAAAAATCTAATGATGAGGAGTTTTCTTATTTATACTTCTTAAATGAGGGTGTATGATAAAAGGTAAGATAAAGTGGGAGTTTTTATAAGGAGTACCAAATTATGAAGATATTTATTGTCGAAGACGACTTGGTTATTGCAGAGAGTTTACAAGCAGAACTACAGAAGTGGCATTATGAAGTAGATATAGCATACGATTTCAATGCAATATTTGAAGAGTTTCAACGCAGTCAGGCGCACCTCATACTACTGGATATTAATCTGCCTTCATTTAATGGTTTCCATTGGTGCCAGGAAATTCGAAAGATCTCCAATGTACCTATCGTGTTCATTAGCTCTCGTACAGATAATATGGATCAAATTATGGCAATGCAAATGGGCGGAGATGATTTTATTGAAAAGCCCTTTGATATGTCCTTAACGATAGCGAAAATACAAGCCTTATTACGGCGGTCTTATAATTTCGCGGTTACACAAAACACCTTAGAAGCAAAAGGGTGCAAATTGTATATAGACGAAGCGAAAGTAGAATACAATGGTCAGACAGAAAGATTATCATTCACTGAGCTCCAAATAGTGCAATTACTTTTCCAAAACGAAGGAAAGTTTGTAAGTAAGACAGATTTGATTGAAAAGTGTTGGGAATCAGAACATTTTATTGATGATAACACGTTAGCTGTAAATATTAATCGTCTGCGTAAAAAGTTGCATAATTTAGGCTTAGAACATTTTATTGAGAATAGGAAGAATGTCGGTTACCGCATTTAGGAGGGGATGCGTATTAATTTTTTAAGATATGTTGGTAAAGAGTTATTTATTACCATAGTCCTATTGTTACTCTTTTTATATACTTTTTACGTCTATTCTTTACCTTTTGCTCCATTTCTCGTTGTGCTAGCTATTACGGTATTCATTTTCTGCCTGTACCTATTTTATCGCCTCATCACTTTTAAAAATGAAATCAGTCAAAAAGAATATATAGACAACCTTCAACATGAGATGCATGAAATTAGAAATGAGCAACTTCAGTATAAGAAAGAGGTAGAGGCCTATTTCCTAACATGGGTTCATCAGATGAAGACACCTATCACGGCCTCTAAACTATTGTTGTCCCGGAACGAAGAAGGAATGGCCAACAGAGTTAGACAAGAGATTATTCAAATCGATAACTATACTAATCTCGCTTTAAGTTATTTAAAACTATTAAACCACAAGGCAGATATGGTTATGAATCCTGTGAAAATTGACGATTTAATACGTCCTTTAATTAAGAAGTATTCAATTCAATTTATAGATAACAACACGCGAATTCATTATGAAAAGGTAGAAGAAACAGTTATCACAGATGCGCGATGGTCATCTATCATGATCGAGCAAATATTAAATAATGCTTTAAAGTATGCGCGCGGTAAAGATATATGGATTTATTTTGATCGAGAGGATAACATATTAAGCATTAAAGATAACGGGATTGGGATAAGTAAAGCAGATTTACCCAAGATATTTGACCAAGGTTATTCAGGGTATAATGGTCGTCTAAATGAAAGATCAAGCGGTATTGGACTATTTATTGTGAAACGCATTTCGAGCCATTTAAGTCACAATATTGATGTTTCCTCAACGCTTGGCGAGGGATCAATATTTAAGATTCAGTTCCCTCGGAATAATGGTTTTTAACTTAATTGATTGAAAGGGTTGAGTACATTATCTAGTAGTTGGAAGACATATCGCATGAATAGGTAAAGATGTGGGCAATGAGGAATGATTTTTTCAATACAGATATGCTCATGAAACTATAATACAATATGGCAGGGGACTGTTTATAGTTGAGAGTCACTGAAATAGTATGATGTAGCGTTATAGTATACAATGCTAGCGTGAGGAATATGAGAGATACGTTAATGTGAAATGGTTTAAATTTAGGTTAATCAATGTATCTTATTCTCAATCACTGCAGTTCTAATTGTATGTCTTTAACTTTATCATCTTCAGCTTCCCAAGCATAGTTAATGTAATTCTCAACCCTTTTTGAATTACCACTTTTAAATGAGTGCGATTTACCTTTCATTTATTATCCAAAAGTATAGTTACAACGTCACTCAATTTTGGCTCATATGAGCTGTGTTGAAGGGTATAAAGTAATCTGACTTAATGATGAGCCAGTCGATCTGTACACTTCATTTAAAAGTATAACTCTAGATTGAGGAATTTCTAAACTATCAATCACAACTTAAATATAAGCTACACACTTATAATGAGAGTCACATGGAAGAAAGTTAGCGTGTGCAAACGCTTATCAGTTATACATGATGTGATAGTGAGCTTAGCGGCTATCGCATGAAAAAGCATGCTCATAAATAAACGTGCTAGATATGACTTCTGCAACCATGAGGGTGGCACTCACTCTCTGTTGATATAAGTTTGAGTAGCCGAAATGGGTAAGCAAATTTATTTAAAAAGAGTTGAAATAAGAAGTGCCGCATTTGGGGAGAGGGGATTATGGTTTAAGACAAATAACATAATTTTAAATAATAACTGAGCTTACGACGCTTAAAGTTTTCTGATATTTCTAAAAACTAAAACTAAAACTTATGGATATCTACAGTGTACGCTATATTTTGATATCTGGATATACCCAATTTTATATCATTTTACTTTTTAAGTTGTAGGCTGTTTAATTTTGCGATTTTATCAACCTAAAATACTAAAATTATAACCAAAAAGAGAGGCTGGGACATAAATCCCAGCCGCTTTCAGCATCTTGGCAGTAGATGACTGATTTGAAAATGCGCTTGTATTAAGCTTTTTTCAATTCTAGTCATCCTTGCCGGGGCGGGACTACGAAATCTTTTATTCAAATTAGATTTCTGTCCCGCTCCCTCGAAAATAATTTTATGATAGGCATTGTATAAAAAGTTAATAAACGTCTCTTTGATAACGTTGTTCCTTACGCATCTTAGTAGTAAATTTCTCAGCCTCTTTTTCTGTGAAATGCCCTTCTTTTTGTAACACTTCTAAGATTGCATCATGAACCCCTGTAGCCATTTGATCTTTATCGCCACAGACGAATAGAGCGGCGCCATTGATGATCCAGTTATAGATGGTCTCGCTGTTCTCTAAAATAAGGTGTTGAACATAAACTTTATCTTTTGTTTCACGTGAAAAGGCTAAATCAAGTTTAGTTAGATAGCCTTTATCTAACCAATGTTCTAGTTCTTCTTGATAAAGATAGTCAGTTTTTCTATATTGATTACCAAAGATAAGCCAGCTATCTTTCTTTAATCCGCGATGCTCAGCCTCTTGTAAATAAGCTCGATAAGGCGCGATACCAGTCCCCGCACCAATCATGATAACTGGTGTCTTATCTTCAAATGGGAACTTGAAGTTTGGATTCTTTCTGAAATAAATAGGTATCTCATCTCCAGGCTTTAATCGATCTGCTATCTGAACGGAACATACACCGTGTCTATCGCGTCCATGAGAGTGATAGCGAACCGCACTCACTGTAATATGAACTTCAGAAGGCGTAACTAAATTACTACTGGAAATAGAGTATTCTCGTGGTGGCATCTTACGTAGAATATCTTGTAATAATTTAGGTTCTAAATGCTCTGGAGGGAAGTCCCTTAATAAATCTACAAAGTCTCTTCCGTAGGCATATGATTTCGCCCAGCCATCATCTAATAGGCTTTCTGATAGAGCGGCATTATTAAACATATCTCCAGCTTTAGTTAGAAGCGCAGGCGTGAGTTTCGTTATTTCAAAATGATAAATCAGAGCTTCTTTAAGCGAAGCCACCTCTCCTTCAAGATTAACTGGGATTTCTGTATCAGCCTTCCAATCAAGCGTTTGAATGAGGTCATCAACTAACTCTGGATCATTGTGGGGAATAATAGCTAAGATATCCCCGGGTTCATAAGATGTTTTTTCGGGATCTATTTCTAGCTCTAAATGGTGTACTTCTTTATTTGATCCAGGTTTATTTAACAGCACGTTATCAATGACTTTAGATTGGAATGGGTTAGCCTTTGTATATTGTTCGGAAGGTGTAGCGACGTCGCCTTTAGTCACTGATTCTTCTGGGCTTGAAGTGATGACACAAGCTGGACTACTTGGATCATGCATAGCTTCGTTAGTATGATCAGATTCACTTGAAACTGTTGTTACTGCGCTAGGTTCAGAGGGAGTAGTCTCTTTACTACACTCCTTTTCAGTTTCATTCACACGATCACTATTTGTTTCTTTACTATGAGAAACAGGACCACTAGCATTAAGGATGTCTAACATTTTATCCATCCATTGCTCAGAAGTTTCTTCGAAATCAAAGTCACAGTCTACACGAGGTGATAAACGGTTACCGCCTAATTCACCTAGAATATGATCGAAATCTTTTCCTGCTTGGCAGAAATTATCGAAATCTTGATCACCTAGAGCGAGCACTGAGAAGTTGACTTGAGACATGTCGGGAGCTTCATCGCTATGCAAGTACTCATAGGTATCTAAAGCATTAATTGGCGGCTCCCCTACACCTTGTGTTGAACAAATGATAAATAACGGGGAAGTGTGAGGGAGGTCTTCCGTTGAGAACTCGTCCATTTCATATAAATGAGTCTTAAAATCATGAGCTTTCAGCTTTTCTTCAAAATCTTCAGCTACACATTCAGCATTTCCAGTTTCAGTTCCAAAAAGAATCGTAATTTCTTCTGGCCGTTCAGTAAGCGTCGCACCCTTACCTTCAGAAGAGCTGTCTTTGTTCGTCTCTTGAACTTCATCACTCGAATTACTGTTATCTTCAAGGGATTGTTCTTCGGCCATAGTCTCGTTAGGCTGCGTTTCTTCAGCTTGAGTTCTTTCAGATTGGCTTAACAGGTAACCACTTAACCAGTTCTCTTGTTCTGGACTTAAAGTCGGCAATATTTTATTTAATAAAGACAGTTGTTCTTCGCTAAATGGACTGTTAGTTGAATTTAATTGCAACACATCTCACCTCTTACTTTCATTGTAATCCTATCTATTTTACTGTTAAAATATTCCGTTCATTATTAACACTACTACATTAATATAAGTTTATGCGTTAAACGTTATTAGCGCAACAGGGTTAAGACTGATGAGAGAGGGGGCCTTAATTATATTACTATCGCGTAAGGCTAACTACACTTCTATAATAGCGGAAAATGAGGTCTACTAGAAAACCTCTAGATTATTTAAAAAACCTTACTCCATCATTATCTCACACATCCAGTTACTATAAATCTACTTCTAACCACAATAAAAGTTCCCTCTGTAAATTCACCTAAGAATATCTTACAGAGGGAATAATCATATTCATCAAAGGGGAGCTGGGACATAAAGGTCTTTGCCGGGGCGGGACTACGAAATCTTTTTATTCAAATTAGATTTCTGTCCCGCTCCCATTTAGGTTTTCAAACATTGTGTATCGTATTTCAGACTTCAAATTTGTTTAACAATAATTAGGTTTAAGTTATAGGGCATCAATTGAATGATAAATATTATTATACATCATGCATTAGGTTTAATCGCAAATGCTCGAACTGGGAAGCCTGGTGCATCCTTAGGTTTTGGACTAATAGCATAGATGATAGCGCCACGTGTAGGGAGTTGGTCTAAATGGGCTAACAGTTCTACTTGGAAGGTATCTTGACCTAAGATATAACGTTCCCCAACGATATCACCATTTTTAGCTACATCCACCGATGCGTCAGTATCAAATGTTTCATGGCCTATAGCTTTGACGCCCCGTTCTTCTATTAGAAACTTTAATGCATCAAGCCCCCAACCGGGCAAATGTTGGTTCCCTTGAGCATCTTTATTTTCAAAGCGTTCACTATCTGGCCAACGCTTAGACCAATCTGTGCGTAGAGCTACGAAGGTATCGCTTTCAATTTTACCATGTTGACCTTCCCAGGTTAATAAATGATCTTTAGTTAATATGAAATCTGCATTGTCTTGGGCTTCTGTTGAATAATCTAACACGATAAGCGGTAATACTAATTCTTTCAAATCTAATTCATCAAGATAACGTTTATTCTCCACGAAGTGTATAGGTGCGTCGATATGTGTACCATATTGTGTTACTAAATTCCATCTCTGAACGTAGAAACCATGTTCTTTGACGGTAAACAATGTAGAAACATTCGCTTTTTCAAATTCACTAAATCGTGGAATGTCTTCATCAAACGTGTGAGTCAAGTCGACCCACGTTGCGGATTTGAGTTCATTTAATTGATTCCATAGAGGATACGTCATACTGGTCACCTCTTATACATTAATAAATGTTATTTCGCTGGTGCTGGGTCGTTAGTTTCTCTGAGTTTCTTAACCGAATCTACTAGGACAGTTAATGCTTCTTTAACTTCCTCTTCTTTACGCGTCTTCAAACCACAGTCTGGGTTAACCCAGAAGAGTGAGCGATCGATATTTTGCAATGCACGCTCTATTGCAGTAGTAATTTCCTCTTCTTTAGGAATACGTGGGCTGTGGATATCGTAAACGCCAAGACCGATTCCCAAATCATAAGTAATATCTTCAAAGTCTTTAATTAAATCACCATGGCTACGAGAAGTTTCGATTGAAATAACATCTGCGTCTAAGTCACGGATAGCATGGATAATTTGACCGAATTGAGAATAGCACATGTGTGTGTGAATTTGTGTTGCATCTTTCACTGACGATGTTGCTAATCTGAATGAGTGAACGGCTTTCTTCAAGTAGTCTTCATGATATTCAGAACGTAGTGGTAAACCTTCACGCAAAGCAGGTTCATCAACTTGAATTACTTTAATACCCGCTTCTTCTAATGCAAGGACTTCTTCGTTAATAGCGAGTGCAATTTGGTCTTGAACTTGTTCTCGAGGAATATCCACGCGTTCAAATGACCAGTTAAGAATAGTTACTGGACCAGTTAACATACCTTTAACAGGACGGTCTGTTAAACTTTGCGCGTATTTTGTTTCCTCAACTGTAATGGGTTCCGTCCATTTCACATCGCCATAGATAATTGGTGGTTTAACTGCACGAGAACCGTAAGATTGAACCCAACCGTATTTCGTTACTAAGAAACCTTGTAAGCGTTCACCGAAGTATTCCACCATATCATTACGTTCGAACTCTCCGTGAACAAACACATCTAAACCGATATCCTCTTGAATCTTAATCCAGCGTGCAATTTCATTTTCTAAGAACTCTCTATACGCTTCATCGCTAATACGGTTATTCTTCCAATCAGCACGTTTTTTTCGTACCTCTTGAGTTTGAGGGAAAGAGCCGATTGTAGTAGTTGGTAAATCTGGCAAGTTTAAGACTTCCTGTTGCGCTACTCGGCGATCTTCGAATGATGACTGACGAGCTGTGCGTACTGAATCGAAGTCGTATTCAGCGTTCTTAAAGTCTTGTTTATTAAAGCGTGTGTAGCGTTCTTGAAGATCATTGAATTTGCTCTCATCGTTGTCGTTAAATAAACGTTTTAATGCATCTAACTCTTCTAATTTTTCTGTAGCGAAGCTGATACCATCTGCAATTGCTTCATCTAATACTTCGTCATCAAGCGATACTGGCACGTGTAAGAGGGATGATGAAGGTTGAATAACTAATTCATCTGTGAACTCTTGAAGTGTTTCAATAAGTTGCTTTTTATCTTCTAAATCGGCAGCCCAAACATTTCGACCGTCGATGATACCTGCGTAAATAGCTTTATCTTTATCTAAATAACCTGATTGAATTTGAGCTAAATTGTAGCCGTTATCATGTACGAAGTCTAATCCATAACCTTTAACTGGCAAAGTATTTACAAACTCGAGATTGACGCGTTCAAAGTAAGTTTGAATGACGAGTTTCTCACCAAGGCCTGCTTCACTGAAGTAATCGTAAGCTTTCTTAGTGATCGCTTCGTAGTCCTTACTTTCATCAGTTACTAGGATAGGCTCGTCAATTTGAATATATTCAGCACCAGCTTCAACGAGTTCACTTAATACTTGTTTATATAATGGTAAAAGTGTTTCTACTTTCTCCTCAAAGCTTTGATTACCGCCTTTAGATAATTTAACGAAAGTAATTGGACCTACAATAACCGGGTGGGCGTTTACATTCAATGTTTGAGCGTATTTAAAGCGTTCTAGTAAAATGTTATCGTTCACTTTTGGTTCCACGTTATCCCATTCAGGAACGATGTAGTGATAGTTGGTGTTGAACCATTTAATTAAAGCGCTTGCTACATTTTCTTTGTTACCGCGTGCAATATCGAATAATAGATCAGTATTAACTGGATTGCCTTGGAAACGCTCAGGAATAATGTTGAACAAGAGCGAAGTATCTAAGATGTGATCGTAAAGTGAGAAATCACCTACGGGAACACTATCCAAATTATAATTTTTTTGAAGCAATAAATTCTCTTTGTGTAAATCTGTTAGAGTAGTATTTAATTCGTCTAACGTAATCTTTTTTGACCAATAACTTTCAATTGCTTTCTTCCATTCTCTTTTTCGTCCTAATCTTGGAAATCCTAAATTTGAAGTTTGAATTGTCATGATAATGCCTCCTGTTTAAATGAAGTTATATTCTTTGAATATTGTGCTAAATCTATAGAGAAATCCACGCGTTGAAACGGTGTAATGAGATATAAACCGTTAAAGTATTCGTGAACTGTATCTATCAAATCTTTAGATAACCTTAAGCTGAGTTCTCGTGTCTTTGCTTTATCGTCTTTGACGGCTTCAAATTGATTGAGAACCTCTTCAGATAGAGTGATGCCGGGCACTTCATTGTGAAGGAATAGAGCGTTATTATAACTCGTTATCGGCATAATCCCTATGAAGAAAGGTGTATCTAGGTGTTTAGTGGCTTCATATATTTCTTTAATCTTATCTTTGTGGTAGACAGGTTGAGTAATAAAGTAATGCGTGCCACTTTGAATTTTTTGCTCTGCCCTTTTTACAGCGCCTTCTATCTTTCGAACGTTAGGATCAAAAGCGCCTGCGATGTTAAAGTTGGTGTGCTTTTTCAACTCTGCGCCGTCAGTGTTGATACCTTGATTGAAACGAATAGCCATTTCTGTTAATCCTTTAGAATTTACGTCGTAGACATTAGAAGCGCCCGGTAAATTACCGATGCGGGCAGGGTCACCGGTAATGGTAAGTATTTCATTAATACCTAGTAGAGATAATCCGAGAAGATGAGATTGTAGACCTATTAAATTCTTATCTCTACAAGCGATGTGCACTAGTGGTTCTAATTTGTAATTCTGTTTAATGATACTCGCTGCAGCTATATTACTTATTCTTACTGTGGCAAGCGAGTTATCAGCGAGTGTAATTGCATCGACATCAAGTTGATCTAATTTTTCAACATTTTCGAAAAATTTATTCGTATCCAAATGTTTAGGCGTATCGAGTTCAACGATGATAGTTGGACGTTTCTTTACGAGTGATGTAAGGTTGTCCTTTTGGGTGTCTGCTTGATGTTTATTCTGGTGTTTTTTAATCGGTATGACATTTTTTCTAGTCACTGGTGATAGATCTTTCACGGCCTCTTTGATATATCTTACGTGATCTGGTGTAGTTCCACAGCAACCACCGATTAGGCGAACACCTTCGTTAATTAACTTTTTAGCCTTTTTACCAAAGTATTCGGCATTATCGCTATAACGAATTTCAGTGTTCTCAATATCTAACATGCTTGCGTTGGGGTAACATGAAAGGTAAGCCCCTTTGGGTAGTTCGATATGTGAGAACGACTGTTGCATATGATGAGGGCCGTGATGACAGTTGAGGCCCACTACATTGGCGCCGCTTTGAACTACTTGTTTTAACGCTTCGTTAATCTCGCTACTATCTCTAAGATAATTGGTATTTGAAGCGGTTAGTTGGGCGATAATTGGGATGTCTGATTTTTGTCTTGCAGATTTAACCACTTCAGTTAATTCTTCTAAGTCGTAGTAAGTTTCGAAAAGGAGGGCATCAACGCCTGATTCTATTAAGGTATCAATTTGTAATTCGGTATGGTAAAGAATCGTTGATAGATTAAGTTCTTCTTGAGTCACTCCTCGAAAACCACCTACCGTACCTAGTATGATCGTCTCTTCATTAGCAGCACGTTTAGCTATCTTTACAGCAGCCTGATGAATCTGTTTAACTTTATGTTCAAGACCGAATGATTTGAGTTTTTCAAAATTTGCACCATACGTATTGGTTTGTATGACATCCGCACCGGCTTCTATATATGAGCGATGGATGGCTTCTATCTTACTCGGATGGGTGAGGTTATAAGCTTCTGGACAGGTATCAAGACCCTCTGAAAAGAGGATCGTGCCCATCGCGCCGTCACCAACTAGAATGTTGCTCTGGAGCTTGTCTAGAATTGGATTCATGGAAGGCCTCCTTAAACGCGTAGTTGAAGTCAGCTATGAGCTCATTAGGATCTTCTAAACCTACGCTAAGTCTGAATAATCCGAATGTTATCTGGCGTGCTTCTCTTACTTCTTTCGGGACAGCTGCGTGTGACATCGTAGCTGGATGGGAAAGAATGGTTTCGACACCGCCAAGACTGACTGAAACAAGAGGGAGGGTTAAAGCATCCACTAAAGCTTGTGCTTTCGTTTCATCTTTAAGGCGGAATCCTAATACTGCGCCCCCATGTTTAGCTTGAGCAAGGTGCTTATCATTCAATCCTGGATAATAAACTTCAGCAATCTCATCTCGTGATTGGAAAAAGTCAACGAGTTTCTCTGCATTTCTTACGGATTGGTTGAAGCGCACCGGCAACGTTTTTAGATGTTTAACCAAAGTCCAACTGTCTTGAGCAGATAGAGCTGTTCCGGTGCCGTTCTGCAATAGATATAGTGAATCTGCTATTTCTTTGTTATTAGTTATGGCAGCGCCGGCAATGATATCACTATGACCGCCTAGGAACTTCGTGGCACTATGCACGACAATATCAGCACCCAGCTCTAGAGGTGATTGACCAAGCGGTGTCATAAACGTGTTATCTACCGCGACAATTAAATTGTGGTCATGCGCAATCTTAGAAGCTTCGCGAATATCTGTCACTTTGAATTTAGGATTAGATGGTGTTTCAAGGTAAACGAGTTTCGTATTACTTTGAATAGCGTTTCTAATCTCGTCAGTATGGGTGGTATCTACTGTACTGAATTGAATGTTGAACCGAGTGAGAATCTGTTCTGTTAATCTGAATGTGCCTCCATACACGTCATCTGGTAAGATCACGTGATCGCCACTATTCAATGACAGTAGAACTGCTGAGATTGCTGCTATACCAGAAGCATAGGCAAAAGCGTAATCGCCACCTTCTAATTTAGCTAGTTTTTCTTCTAGTAATTGCCGATTTGGATTACCGCTACGAGCGTAATCATATTCTGGGTTGCCACCTAATACTTTTTGGTGAAAGGTCGATGAGTCGTAAAGCGGTGGATTAGCAGAACGATAATCGTGGCCGCGATGGGAATCAAATATAACTTCTGTGTCTTTAGATAAACTCATGTCATCACTCCTACTCTAGATTTATCAAGCGCTTGGATAATGTCACTCTCTATATCTTCATAATCCTCAATTCCAATTGACAGGCGAATTAAATATTCATCAATACCACGCTTATCTTTCTCTTCATCAGGCATATCAATGTGTGTCTGTGTATAAGGGAAAGTTATAAATGTTTCTGTGCCCCCTAAGCTCTCTGCAAAAATACAGACTTGAATGTGTTCTAAGAACTTACCGACGTCATAATCTTTCTTTAAACGGAGGCTTAACATTCCTGTGCGTCCGCTATAGAGGACTTTATCAATAGCCTCTAGTGAACTACAGCGTTGAGCAAGTCTTTTCGCATTACTTTCAGAGCGATCTATTCTTAAGTGCAACGTTTTTAAACCACGTTGTAATAGATAGCTATCGAACGGTGACAGCGTGGCACCAATCATATTGTGAAAGCTCGCTAGCTCTTCAGCGAGTTGTTCGTCTTTAACTGTGACCACTCCAGCTAATACGTCATTATGTCCGCCGATGTACTTTGTAGCTGAGTGCAAGACGATGTCTGCCCCTTCTTCTAGCGGTGTTGATAAGTACGGCGTTAAGAATGTGTTGTCGATAATAGTTAGTAACTGATGTTCTTGAGCTAATACGTAATAAGGTTCTACATCTACTTCAATCATTTGTGGGTTAGATATAGGTTCTATAAATAGTGCGCGTGTTTGAGGTGTGATAGTGCTTGCGACTTCTTCGTAGTTTAAAAAGTCTACGTATTTAAACCGAATACCATATTGTTGCTCATAGAAATCAAATAATCTAAAAGTCCCACCATATAAATCGAAAGAAACTAGAATTTCGTCGCCTGGTTTAAAGAGGTTGCAAATAAGTTGTATAGCTGACATGCCGCTTGAAGTTGCGAATGAAGCGATGCCGCGCTCTAACTTTGCGAAAGCCTCTTCAAAAGCAGAGCGAGTGGGATTTTTCGTTCTAGAATAATCATACCCTGTAGATTCACCGAGATGAGGGTGCTGATACGCAGTGGATAAATGGATAGGATTGGCTACAGCACCAGTTGCATCTTGCGTTAGTGCGATCTGTGCGAGTTCTGTGTTTTTCATATTAAGCATCCTCCTTTTACTAAAAAAAGCTTCCGTCCTTTAAACCCGAATACTATCGGATGTAAAGGACGAAAGCTTTGCTTCGCGGTACCACCTTTATTTGTTACTTTATCACTAAAGTAACCTTGTCCAGTACGCTACTTGTTAATATCTAGGGTACCGAACACTAAACATATATCAAATAGCTCATTATACGAGAAAGACGAGCATTAACCTGATATATGACGTGAATCAATCCAGTACGCCATTTAACAAATATTTATACTGTATCGCTATAACGGGCGAACCCGTTGATATCTCATATTGATATCAACACTCAAAGGCCATTTTCAAACTTTCTTTCTGTGTCTTCTTTCAGCGACCAAAGACTCTCTGTGCCAGCAGGGTAAGTTCTACTTTCCTTATTGCTGTGTTTAAACGCTTAATCAATTTATTACAACTCAGTTTACAGACAGAGCAATAGTTTGTCAACTACTTTTCTGAAAATTGCGAGTTGAAAAAATAATTGAATATACATTAAATATTGATACAACAACGTTTACCACTTGTGAATAGTTAGAAAAATTTCTACAATAAAGAGTGATTAAAGGAGAGGAGAGGGTAAGATGAGGCGTTCAGATAATAAATACGTAGATGGCAATGAAGACGCTACTGTCTATCATATTGCAATCAAAGATATCAAACCGAACCCTTATCAACCGAGGAAAACATTCGATGAAGAGAGCCTAGTTGATCTAGCGGACTCAATTAAACAACATGGAATCCTTCAACCTATCGTTCTTAGGCAAACTGTTAAGGGCTATCATATTGTGGTAGGAGAACGGCGTTATCGCGCTGCACAAATAGCGGGGTTAAGTGAGCTGCCAGCGATAGTTAAACAGCTGACGGAAAGCGAAATGATGGAGCTTGCAATTATCGAGAATTTGCAACGAGAAGATTTAAATGCGATGGAAGAAGCCGAGAGCTATGCGAAATTGATGCATGATTTAAATATGACTCAACAAGAGGTGGCCAAACGATTAAGTAAATCTAGGTCGTACGTAGCGAACATGTTAAGATTACTCAACTTACCACAGCCGATAGCCAAAATGATTCGGGAAGAGAAGATTTCTGGTGCGCATGGGCGGACGTTATTGGCGATGAAAGATGTGCATAAGATGAAGCGTTTAGCGAAGAAAGTTGCTCAAGAGAAGTGGAGCGTACGGTACTTAGAACGCTATATTGCAGATCATAAGGTGAATCAGAAAGTAGAGACGTCATCGAAGCGCGCTCAATCTAAACCTCAATTTATAAGAAAACAAGAGCGCCAATTAAAGGAGCAGTATGGCACTCAAGTTTCTATTTCAACGCGCAACCAAAAGGGGCAAATTACATTTGAGTTTACCTCTGAAGCTGAATTCAAACGGCTCATACGCCAATTAAATAATGACCAATTGTTTTAATAGAGTAGTGAGTATTTATCAATCAGGGTTGCTGACATACTATTTTCTCAGCCTATTGATTTCTTTCAAGTAAAGAACGATTGATTTCCTCGATGTGTTTTTTATTTTGATGGAAATTTATTAACCAGATGATGATATAGACGATGATGTACATAACTATAAAGCTCAGAATTGCTATTAGTTTAAGAGGAAACCAACCAGCAAGTATCCCTAAAGGACAAAGCCCACCAAGCATTAGAATAAAGTGCACCGTAGTTATTTTCCATAGTGGCCATTCAGTGCCCTCGAATAAGTAGCCACCTATGTGGAAGAGTACACCTATTAACCCCCATAGGAGGGTCGACAGTAACATAATCGAAGGTTCGTTGAGGTGGGCGTAGTACAATTTACCCATTGTAGAAACAGGTGATTGCGGAAAATAGTGACCCTCTCCGAAGATATAACTAAATATGATGGATAGCATAAGTCCGATGACTATTCCTATCCCATAACTTTTGAATAGTGCTTTCATAATGCTAATCTCTCCTTTATACTCTTAAGATAACGTCGTGAGGAATGAGTGAAATCTTTGTTGTTAAAGAATATTCGTATCAGTCCGTTTGCCTCTAATTTAACTTTATAAATAAAATTAATATTAATAATTTCTGATTTTGAAATGCGTACAAATTCAGAAGGTAATTGTTCTTCTAATTGATAGAGACGTAGATTAATTTCGTACTCCTCATGTTGAGTAAGTGCGAATACTTTCTTCGTTAGAGCTTTAAATGATTTAACTTCTTTGATGTTAATTAAGTATATATCTTGCTCTTTCTTGCCTTGAATTTGTCTTAAGTGATTCAAATTATCAATAAATGATATAAGCTGGTGTACTGCATCAGTCATTTTAGGTGCCGTTATCGATACAGCCTCTTCTTGGAATAGTTCGTTTATATTTAAATCGAGTTTCATTAAGTGTGCCTTACCTCCCTAACGTAAGTTCCTTTCTATTTAAACATATAGTGGAGAACCATTCAGCAGAGTGCAGATAAGTGGTGGTTTTCAAGTGATGAGTGGTCGCTAGTTGATAAGGAGTAGTTCACGTGATTGTATGCTCTCGGCATTTATCTTATCTTCCTGTAACAATGTAAAGGTTGTGTTTCTGATCTTAATTAGCATGTAATTCACCTTGAAATTATAAAAAACCTGAGAGATTGACTGCCTATTACGTAATAGTTTATATTTTACTTTTGGTAAAAATTGCAGAGAGTTTGAAGATAGCGGTTAAGGTCTTTCAATTCAGCAAGTTAATTACTTTGAATATTGCGTTTTATAATTATGAATAATATGACTGACGGGAGGTAATATCGTGAATCAAGTACTCAATATCTTAAGATCAATCGCGGCTCCATTAACGAAACCTGAAACATATCAACATTTCGCTTCTAATGTGGTAATGATCATCGTTTATATAATCGTAGCTTGGATTATAATCCGCATACTTAACAAGATTATCGCTCAGTTCTTCAAGCTACAAAATAGAGGTAACAAAGGAAATAAGAAACGTTCAAAAACACTGATCTCGCTTATTCAAAATATAGTAAGTTATGTGGTGTGGTTTATTGTGATTACTACAATATTAAAGAAATTTGGAATCAGTGTTGAAGGTATAATCGCCAGCGCTGGAGTAGTTGGGCTTGCTGTAGGTTTCGGCGCGCAAACTGTAGTGAAAGACATCATTACAGGTTTCTTTATCATCTTTGAAAATCAATTCGATGTAGGAGATTATGTTAAAATAAATAGCGGAGGAACAACGGTCGCGGAAGGAACAGTAAAGTCAATCGGTCTTCGCTCAACGCGTATCAATACGATTAGTGGAGAGCTCACTGTCCTACCTAATGGCAGCATGGGTGAAATTACTAATTATTCAGTGACAAACGGAACTTCTATCGTTGAGATTCCTATTTCTCCTAAAGAGAACATTGATAAAGTAGAGAAACAGCTCAATGAGCATTTAGTTTCAATTAGATCAAAATATTATCTATTTGTATCAAACCCTACAGTTATAGGAATTAATTCCTTAAAAAGTGATGAAATCATCATAGGTGTGACTGCTGAGACTGTACCTGGAGAAGGCGCTGCAGGCGGACGAATATTACGCAAAGAAATTTATAACTTCTTAAAGGTAAAAGGTATTAAAATGCCACAACCGCTTATGGTACAATATGATCCGGATAAACAAAATGACGCAGAATAGTTCGGAGGAGTGACAGCATAATGAACAACTACGGTTTAAATGATATTGTTGAAATGAAAAAACAACATGCTTGTGGTACCAATCGTTTTAAAATTATTAGAATGGGTGCAGATATCCGAATAAAATGCGAAAATTGTCATAGAAGTATTATGCTACCGCGACAAACGTTTAATAAGAAAATGAAAAAAGTTCTTGAATCTCATCAAGAAACTGATAATAAGGAGAATGATTAATGGCTTTAACAGCAGGTATTGTAGGCTTGCCAAACGTAGGTAAGTCTACCCTTTTCAATGCAATCACTAAAGCAGGTGCGCTCGCCGCAAACTATCCGTTCGCAACGATTGACCCAAACGTGGGGATCGTAGAAGTGCCTGATAGTCGTCTGAATGTCCTCTCAGATATGGTTCAACCTAAAAAAACTGTTCCGACAACATTCGAGTTTACAGATATTGCAGGTATAGTGAAAGGTGCCTCTAAAGGTGAAGGTTTGGGTAATAAATTCTTGTCTCATATTCGAGAAGTCGATGCTATTTGCCAAGTTGTGCGCGCGTTTGATGATGATAATGTCACGCATGTGTCAGGCAAAGTTAATCCAATTGAAGATATCGAAGTCATCAATATGGAACTCGTATTAGCGGACTTAGAGTCTGTAGAGAAACGTTTACCTAAACTTGAGAAGATGGCACGTCAGAAAGATAAAAAGGCTGAGAATGAAGTCCGTATATTATCTAGAATTAAAGAAACGCTAGAAGAAGGTAAACCGGTACGTAGTCTTGAATTTGATGAAGAAGACTATAAATATGTGAAGCAAGCCCAATTATTAACTTCAAAAGACATGTTATACATCGCTAACGTAGGTGAAGAAGAAATTGGCGATGACGATAATGAAAAAGTAAAAGCAATCCGTGAATACGCAGACAACGAAGGGTCTCAAGTGATTGTGATTAGCGCGAAAGTGGAAGAGGAGATTGCTACACTAGATGATGAGGACCGTGACATGTTCTTAGAAGATTTAGGTCTTGAAGAACCCGGTTTAAATCGTTTAATTCGGACGACGTATGATCTACTTGGTTTAGCCACATACTTTACTGCCGGCGTTCAAGAGGTACGTGCTTGGACATTTAGAAAAGGCATGACTGCTCCCCAATGTGCAGGCGTGATTCATACAGATTTTGAGCGAGGATTTATTCGTGCAGAAGTAACGAGTTATGATGATTATGTAGCGCATAATGGTGAAAATGGTGCTAAGGAAGCGGGCAAACAACGACTAGAAGGTAAAGATTACATTATGCAAGACGGGGACGTAGTACACTTTAGATTTAACGTATAAGAAGAATTAAATAGGGTGTAGGGAGCGGGACAGAAATCTAATTTGAATAAAAAGATTTCGTAGTCCTGCCCCGGCAAGGATGACTAGAATTGAAAAAAAGCTTGATACAAGCGCATTTTTAAATCAGTCATCTACTGCCGAGATGTTGAAGAGGCTGGGATTTATGTCCCAGCCTCTTTCTCTCTAGTCAAAGACCATTATGTCCTAGCCTCTATACCCTACTTTTTTATATTTTACAAAGAGGGCAGGCTGCCGGACGTCTTAAAAATATGGGTTGGGCCCACCCCAACTCGCATTGCTTGTGGGAGCGGGACAGAAATCTAATTTGAATAAAAAGATTTCGTAGTCCCGCCCCGGCAAAGATGACTAGAATTGAAAAAGCTTGATACAAGCGCGTTTTCAAATCAGTCATCTACTGCCGAAATGTTGAAGAGGCTGGGATTTATGTCCCAGCCTCCTTTGTCGGGGCCCCACCCCACATCCTAAACGCTTGTGTCCTGACCTTGATTAGACGTATAAATAAAACGGCTATTTAATTGTGAACTAATTAATTAGTAAACCATTTCGCGTTGACACTAGAATCAAGATAGCTTGCATCCACGTTTTGTTGTAACTCTGGTGAGTAATAACTATCTGTATACTGCCACAATACTTTCTCGCGTGTTGGTTGTTGATCAGTGTATGCAGCTAACCAGAAGCCATCGTAGTCACTTACAGCAATTGAAGCATTTTGTAACATGAAGTTTTCGTATGAATAAAGTAAGATTTTTTTATTACCAGCAAGACGCTTCATTTCGTCGTGCCAAGCTGACGTAGCTTCATCAGTAGTACCTGAAGTTACAGAATTTTGTTCAAAGTCGTTAACGTAGAAGCTTGCTTTTGGGGCACGGTTATATAAAGTTTGAGCCTCATAGCGTGCATCTTGTGGATTTTCATACATGCTGTAAGAGTAAACACCAAACTTCATACCATTTTTATCTAGTAAATATGAGTTGTGTTCTAATGACTTATCTACATATTCCGAACCATACTGTGCGCGGATAATAATGAAATCATAATTCTTTTTCAATTGTTTAACTTGTGCCTGTGTGAGATTGCCTTGCCATTCTGAGATATCTAATACGCGTTCCCCAGAAGATGTTGTTTTATCTTGAGCTGAACGGAATAGAGAACGGTTACTTTCTGATTGAGAAGGTTTTTTTGCTTTTTCCGGATGTTTTGCCATATATTGTTGATAGCCAGACCCCATTGTCCCTTTGGGCGCGTTATTGTCTGTTGCTGCGTGTGTTGTTGAAGTTAAAGCTAATGTCGAGGCAGTTAGAATACCTGCTGTCACTAAGCTTTTTTTAATTGATAAAACCAATTGAGATGCTCCTTTTTAGTGAATTTTTAGATAAAATTAAACTTTAACTACCACCATATATAAAGAGTAAAATTTTATATTCTAAATATAATAGTAATCGTAAAAGATTTAATATAATTTGACAACCATGCAGAATGATTTAAAAAAGATTAGTAATACGTGTAATCAAATTGTAATAGAGACGTATCTTTATAAAAAATGTTAGGTAGTAAGATATACGTTGAAAATGAGGAGACTCTCTGATATAATTCTAGATTGGAACTAATGAAAATTATTCCTTGGGATTGATGATTTGAGTAGGATGCATTGAATGCATTTGAATTGAATCTAGACATCCCCGCATAGACCATAAGGAGGTGCAAGAAATAATGGCAGCAACATATGAAGTGATGTACATCGTTCGTCCTAATATTGAAGAAGATGCAAAGAAATCAGTTGTAGAACGTTTCAACGGCATCTTAGCTTCACACGGATCTGAAGTTTTAGAAACTAAAGATTGGGGCAAACGTCGTTTAGCTTATGAAATCAAAGACTTTAAAGAAGGATACTACAATATCGTACGTATCAAAACTGACAATAACGATGCTACTGACGAATTCCAACGTTTAGCTAAAATCAGCGATGACATTATCCGTTACATTGTTATCAACGAAGACGACGACAAGACAAGAAAATAAAATGGGGGCGCTTAAATGATCAATAGAGTTGTTTTAGTAGGTCGCTTAACGAAAGATCCGGATTATAGAACAACACCCTCAGGCGTGAGTGTAGCTACATTCACACTTGCCGTTAATCGTACTTTTACGAATGCACAAGGTGAACGCGAAGCTGATTTTATTAACTGCGTTGTCTTTAGAAAGCAAGCAGAAAATGTAAGTAACTACTTATTTAAAGGTAGTTTAGCTGGCGTTGACGGTCGTATTCAATCACGTAGCTATGAAAACCAAGAAGGTAGACGAATTTTTGTCACTGAAGTAGTGTGTGATAGCGTTCAATTCCTTGAACCTAAAAACCAAAATCAACGTCACCAACAAAATAACGATTTCCAAGACTTTGGACAAAGTTATGGTGGCCAACAATCAGGGCAAAATACTTCTTACAATAATAATTCATCAAACAATAACCAATCTGACAACCCGTTTGCGAATGCAAATGGACCGATTGATATTAGTGATGATGACTTACCATTCTAATGTAAGTGAACGTATATAAAAATATTGATGAAAAGGAGGCAGTTCATCATGGCAGGTCCAAGAAGAGGCGGACGTCGTCGTAAAAAAGTGTGCTACTTCACAGCGAATGGCATTACTCACATCGACTACAAAGATATTGATTTATTAAAACGCTTTATCTCAGAACGCGGTAAGATTTTACCTCGTCGAGTGACAGGCACTTCTGCTAAATATCAACGTATGTTGACTACTGCAATTAAACGTGCTCGTCAAATGGCGTTATTACCATATGTTAAAGAAGAACAATAATATATAACGTATAGCAAAACCCTTTAGCAATCAGGCTAGAGGGTTATTTTTGTACTTGGATTTTAAAAAAAAGGGCAGAAAAAGGGCGCGTTTTGAAAGACTTTTAAATTTTGACATAAAAAAAGAGGCGACCGTCAGTAACAGTCAACCTCGAGTGCATTCCGCAGATATGCACCGCTATTTGATTATAATATTAATCTACTTTCAGATAGAAAGCAAGATTATTGATGAAATTTTTTAAGCTTTTTAATTTAGGTCTCGCTTCAACGCCAATTATTTTATCGTAAATAGATTCGCTTATTTTTGAGCGTAAATAATCTAGCTGTTGCTCAAATTGTCTTATAATTCTTTGAAGTTCTGTCTTAGAATAAGATAGACCAGAACAAATTAGAATTAATAAAATTAGATAATCGATTATTCTATTGAAATCTAAATTGTCTATACCCATTTTTACCCCTAAATATTCTTTTAACCTACTACTTGCTTCACCGGTTTTAAACCTACAGTCATAAAGTATACCATTATGGGCTATAGCATTTCTTAATCCTTTCATGCAATCAATAATGTCACCTAGTATATCTTTGCTTTGATCGAATGCGGGTGAATATAATTTTAATTGTTTTTGAGCTTCTATATTCAAATTAGAAGACATACAACGAGTGAAAAATACTAGGTTACCTAAAGTAAATAACTCAAACACTGCGTATAGTGGCACAGGTCTATCTTGGTGTATGTAATGGTAAATATAAGGTTTTGAATTACAATGTTCATGAATCATATCGTAAATATCTCTTCTTAGTCTGGTAGTGTTTTTTAAATGTTTTTTATATTTTGAGCTGCCAGGACTATAACTTTTATAATATGTTAATGATTTTTGAAATAAATTATCTAAATCAAATCCAGAGTTTATACAAACTATTTCTAACAGTCTATTTTTAATGGCAGTTTCACAAAACATAACGTGTTTATAGAAAAGACTTTTTATTTCTGTATCGAAATTGTATAAAGCTTGTAACTCACTGAATTTTTCAAAATTAAGTTTCTCTTCTTTGTTTAGAAAGAAATTATATCCTTTAAATCCGTGAAAATACCCCATGTTTCGTAACTGGCTTTTTTCTTTACTATTACTTATCTCAATGCTTTTATTATCCCTAATATGCCTCATCAAACCATTAATAGTTTTAGGCTTTTTTCTTTCCATAGTTTTTATTCCCAATCCCCTCTAGTTTATTCATCTTATCTTTAGCCATCTGATCCGTAACATAGGTGTAAATCTCTAAAGTTGATTTATAATCACTGTGACCAACTCTATCTTATATAGCTTTTAGGTTAATTCCTAACTGTGCAGGTGTAGATATGTGTGTGACGTAATGTGTGCGTTGTAACATATTTATTAATCGAACTAATATTAGTTGTTTCTTTAATTATATTGTTCACCTTGTTTAAGTCAATAGGAATTCCAGCAGTATTAGTGAATATATAACCTCTATCAATAAATTTATCATTCTACTGATTCTCTTTTTCATTTTCTAACATGAGTGTTTTAAGTAAATTAATACTTTGAGTTGTGAGTCCGATTGTTCGATAACTCTTACTTGTCTTAGTTGTTTCTTTAACGCCAAATGCTCTAGTATCTGCATCAGTAACCCAGTTGATTATGCCATTGATTTCTAGTGTTTTATTCTCAACGTCTACATTGTCTGTCTTGATTGCTAGGAGTTCGCCAATACGCATACCGTTGTTAATTTGGAACTCTACTAATGACCTAACCATTTCATAGTTGCGTTTTCGAGTAGCATGGCTTTTATGCTTTATCAAATAGTCGAAGCACTCTAGTAACTCCTTTACTTCACTATCTTCTAAATAGTTATTGCGTTTAGCTTGTAGCTCATTTCTAGTTTTAGCTTTCTTTGGTATATCTATTTTATCTAGCACACTAATTTCTTGCAGATCATAATATTTAAACGCATATTTGAAAACGGAACGGATAACAATAACAAGTGATTGAACATGTCCTGTACTATGTGATTTAGCCCATTCATTTATGATGTCTTGTAAGTATGTATGTGTAATCTTATAAATAAGTACATCTTTATCTATAGCAGATTTTACGGTGTTAGTATTGCTCGTTTTTTCTTTGATAGTGGTAGTTTTAGATCCAGAATGATTTTTATAATGTTCTAGCCACTCATCACACGCTTGGTGAAAGGTAAGTGTTTTTAGGGCAGTTGGTGTCTTATCATTCAACTTCTCTCTATACGCTCATTTAAAAGTCTTTGCGCCTCTTTCTGCGATTGTTTACCATTCTTATTTAGAACAACGCTAACACGTTTCCATTTGTCTGTGTATGGGTCTTTGTATTTCTCATAGAAACGGTACTGTGTTTGATTATGCTTATTAGTGAATTGCTCATGCCACATTTGTCATCTCTCCTTAAAAATTAGTACCAGATACTAAAAAGTGTTATGATAAAAGAAAAAGTTGGTGATTATTTGAATATAAATTTTGATGAAAAAGAGATTGCTTTTATTAAAGAATCAGTACAAAATTACAGTAATGAATTTGACATCTAAGATGAAGAGCAGTCAAAAAAGAAAGAAGCTTTTGAATCTATTGTGAGTAAAATTGAGTCAAATTATTGTAGTGCTTATTTATTTCGAATCATCAATTGATTTATTATACTCTGCTATTGTTTCTTGGTTATTGTCTACTAGATCTTTTAGTGTATTTAATAAAAAGTCACAATCTGTCTTTGCTACAGCACCAGCTTGAGTATGGTTGACGATATTTCGCATAGAATAGGCTACTTCAATACGTTTCTTAGTTCTATAATTTAATTTATTATTTTTTCCTAAATCTTCTAGTAGTTTACTATACATGAAAGAATCAGAATTCTTATGCTTAATATTATTCGCTCTTTTTAGTTTGATTAAAAATGTTTCTATTGCCACTGCAAATGTGGCTGCAGCCGGTAAATATAATTCTCTTTTATATGCTTCAAGCCCTTGATTTATTTGATAATCAAATGTATCGTCATGTACAATTCTTTTCATATCATCTAAATTCAAGTGGTTAAAGGGGGATACCGTTTTATGAGATTTATCACTCATTTTTTCATTTGAAGCCGCAAAATATTGCTGATATTGTTTTTTAGCAAAGCGTTTCCCATCTTGATTGTAGCCATCTAAAATGAAATTCTTAGTTTCTTTAAAAGGATATTCATCATGGAAAATTGATACATAGTAAATAAAATTATCATTATCAATTATATTGGTTTGCTCGCGAACGTAGTCATCAGCATTATATATATAATTAGTGTAATTTTTTGAAAGTGCGCTTGAATCTTCCTTTTGCAAATTATATTCATGCTTTATATTTATGTCATTTGTAAATATTATTACTTTAGAATATTCGAAAAATTTTCGTTTAAGAGAACTATAGAGCACCTATAATTATCTTTTTTCATAAATGGAAATGCTTCTGGATTACTTTGGTATTGATAAAAGTATCTTTCATTCACTACAAATTTATATCCTTCTAAAAATTCATGGAGGTAAGTATTCGCTATTTGAATAGATTTATGTTCTTCCATATTACATTTCCCCTTTGTTATATATTATTTTTCTTTTTCCAACCCAATAATCAGCATTACTACTACTGAAATTAGCATGAATGGTACGAAAATAGATGTTACTAGAAATCCACTAATCATGATTAGATAAAACTCATCAATCTTGTACTTGCCGAATTTCATAAAAAACTCCTTTGAAATCATTATAAGTCGCTTTCCCTAATTAAAATGTTTTCTTCAATAAACTGTATAGCTGGTTTGATTTTGATATAACGTTTGTTACCCTTGCCAAATCTGTACATGCAATGCTCTTGAAAATCAGCATCAGAATAAACATGTTTCTCTAAATCATTTTTTGAAATACCACTGATTCTTACAAACTCTCTCGCATCTGCAAAACCTATATATTCCATGATACTCCTCCATTTTACTTATTTGCTATTTTAGTTAATAAATTAATTATTTCTTTGTTCTGATTAATTAGCGTGTCATTATGTTCTTTCAATTCTTTATTATCTTTAATCAAATCATCAAGTAATTTAATAAGAGCGAAATTTTGGTTGATTTGTTCATAAGTGAATATAGTGTCGGAATCTTTAGGATTCATAGCAGTACTGGACAGTCTAGAGAAGAAACTATCTATAAATTGACCTATATTATTTACTTTTATTAACTCTTTGGTGGGATCTGTAACATTTGTTAAACCATGTTTTTTGAGTGTTTTGTTAACAGACTTGAAAGGATCTTGTTCCTCAATAGTGTTAGTATCTTTTTGTACTTTAAAATTATTTAAAATTTTTCTTTTTTGTTCAATAGAAAGTTCTTTATAGTTTTTCTTATCTTCTTTACTTAAGGTTGATAAGTAATCTACCTCAACCCAAAGTTCTTTCATGGTTAGTCTGTTTTTAGGTGCTTCTTTCATTCTACATCACTCCTGAATTCATTATATATACTACTTAATTAAAATTTTGCTATGTATCTCACAACCTTAAAATAGGACGTACGTGTGCAGAGATACGTAGTATTTAATTCAATGATACTAATCTAAATGATACCAATCTGTGACATTTTGTGTTCTGTTCTTTTCATCTGTAACCGTTAAATAAAAGTTTTCTGGATTTTTAATTTTAGGGTATTTACTTTCTAAATATACTTCTATTAATCTTTTGATTGTGTATAGATCACTTTCATCCAAAGTATTGTAATAGTACATGTCCTTCGTTTTTAAACTTCTTTTTTCGACTGTATCAAAATCCGTTAAAAAATCACGTCCATAGAAAACATTGTACTTACTTTGGTTCAGTAACCATTGTAAATCTAGATATGGTTCTTCTAATTCTTCGAAATTATTAGAGTTTCTAAGCATTTTTATTTTATTGGAGTATATAGATTGAGTACTACTAATACTCTTGCTTAAAAAAGCTTTTTCCTTTTTTTGATAAAATATTTCAAATTCGTCTTGAGAAGTTTCCATCTCATACTCTGTTAAATTACTATCATCGCTTGTTACAAATTCACCTAATAATAATTCTATTTCTGGTATTACAAAGTCTTCATAATTTTCTAAGTTACTATATTTTTCCATAGCATTAAGCATGAAACCGTATGTGATATTAAAAATTATTTCTAAAGTAGGAAAAGATCTTTTACGATTTTCGAGTTTACTTATATAAGTTGTTGAAACGTCAGCTAATTTTGCCAACCTATTTATTGACAAGTTTTCTTTAATTCTAGCGCTTTTTAAGATATCTGAGAAATACAAATAATCACCTCTAACCCTATAATAACCTATGTACATACAAACAACAATGATTTATGTTGACAAACCTATTGGATACATGTTTAAATGAATTTGTACAAATAAACAAAGTTTGTACATATAAACAAAAAGTAGGTGGTTAAATTCATAATAATTTGAGTTTGTTAATGCGGAAACATCGAGTTACAGCTTCAAAACTAAGCATAATAACTGGTATCTCTAGAACTTCAATACATGGCTTGTATCACGAGCGTACTGAAAATCTAGATACAAAAACAGTTATGAAGTTGTGTGAATACTTTAATGTAACGCCAAACGAGTTTTTTGGAATTAATGACAAAGAGGGGGCTAAATAATGGGAGTTCACAAGTTACATGAAAAACTAACGAAGGAAAACACTGTATTAGAACCAAAACAAGTGATGGTAAAGCCTATGTTTGCAAAGCCACACGCACTAGCGAGCATATTTGGTATATCGTATTCATCAGTCAATCGTATTTTAAAAGAGTGGGAGAAAGATTCAAAAGGGATTGATGATCTGTACTATTCATTATCATCCACTATGACAGTAATTAGTATTGCACGTTTTGAGGATTACATGAAGAAACGTCATAAAGGGTGGTTGTGATGGGTTTATACTCAATTTTTATGACACTCATTACAATAATAGCAACTTTAATTGTACTAGCATTTGGAGATATTTATTTATCAATAGTGATTTATGGATTGTTAAGTATTATAGCTGTACCAATTGCAAATCAATATGAATTTAAAAAGGAGAATGAATAAAATGAAAAGTATAACTAAACAAGATTACAAGGAATTAATGTATAAACTTTACGCAGACCGTATTGAAAATAAAGATATTAAAAATCTTGAAAGATTTAATAGAGACCAAGCAATTATTACTGCTGAATTTGTAGGTAAGAAATTAATTAGCAGTCAAGATAAAACTGATGTTAGAGATATTGCGATGGACTTCTCATGCATGGAATATATGGAAGAAATAAGTAAGAGTATTCAAGGTTCAGTTGTTGATTCAAATTTAAGCAATTTAAGTAAGTTTGCTAGAGAAGATGGGCTAAATGATTTGTATTTAGCTAAACAACAAATAGAAAAGTTGATTAACACTATTCAAGCTGAACATTCAGATTACCAATTATTCTATAAATAAAGGGGATTAACTTAATGGATAATAAAATACTGTTTGATTTATATCAGAAACGTTGGGAGTTAATAGGGCACATTCAAGCTAATGCAGATAATTTGGAAATGCTAGATGAAGTTAGAGAAATGTTCAATGGCGTTATGAAAGATAGTGCATCTATACAGATGGTGGAAAACAAACTCATCAATGAGATGAAGGATGACATCGAAGAGCAGCGTAAGTCATCAAAGCAATTAGATTTAATGTTAGTGCATAGTATGGCCACAGGTAATGTATTAGATTTCAAAGAAAATATGATGTTAAGAAAGTAGGAGAGAAAATGAAACAACTATTAAACATTAAAGATGATTTAAATGTTGCCAATTTAGAAAGAAAATTACAAGTAGTATTAGACCTTGTATGTGACCGAATGAGTGAAGATGAAGAAGCAGAAAATATATTTGCAAGATTTAACAAAACTGATTTAGCTTCTCATGCTAGAGAATTTCAAGATTTTAATTACATTGTTTCATCTACGTTAAAAGTATTAGTGGATGGAATTGATTATACAGTTAGAAAAATAAATGAAAGTATAGAAAAAGCGCTATCTGAACAGTCGGCAAACTTACCAGATAACGCACAACAATAGAATGTTTGATAACAATACAAATACATTCTACCAAATTTGAGTAACATTTTACATAGATATGTGGAAATTATTGGGGTTTAATAAGATACCACTTAAACATAATACTGATATATCTGTTGTTGAGTATGAGAGTTTAGACTCTGGATCATTCTAACAATTTACTGAATGTACGTGGGATGAGCTTGTTAACCGACTGCAAATACCTAAGATAAATAAGAAGTGGAAAAAAGAAAATTTTAATACCATAAGCAAATGGATAATTACAAAAAGGAGATAAAGAAAGTAAATCAACATTATATTAAGGGTTTAAATAACAATAAAGAATTAATATATTTCATAAATAACTTTGTAAAATTAGATTATAGGACAGTTATGTCTTCTATTAGCTTTTTATATACTTTGAAATATGTTGTTGAAAATCTATCTAAAAATAATGAATATATAGATTTTACTATTATAGAGGAATTGTAACAAAAGAATTTTGAGATTAAAAAAGGCGTAATGATACTTAAAACTAATGCGACACATTTATATTTATTTAGTAATGATGATACAGAAATTGCTTTAATGGGGGGAACATTTAATGGAATATTACAGCCAAGAAAAAAATAAAAATTGATTAATGATATAAATAGAGCCATATTGTCTTCGGCTGAAATTTTGAGTATTATGAGTAAACTAGATTCTGTTTTAGTTAACAAGATAAATATATTGTGTTCAGAAAAACAAGGTGATGGCACAATGACTTTTGTATCGGTACTGAGTATTTTAAATGGTATTTTCCTAAACATGCAAATGAAGTAACAAAATAAAAATAAGTGACTTTAAGCGCTTTAATTTATAGAATTCACTACTAAAAGAGGTTATAAATAATAAAATATTAAAAAAGAGGGATAATATGAATGACGTTGTTAAATCTATGGATGTAAATGTATGGTGGTCTTTATTTATATTAATAGGTTTATATGGTGTTAAAGAAATAGTTAGATATATATTGGATGCTCGTAAAAGTATTAAAAATATTGAAAGTGAAATGCAATATAAGTATGCTGAGAAACTATTAGATCAAAAAATACCTATATACGTAGAACATTATTCATATTTGAAGAAAGCAATTGGAATATATCAACATATTGCAAATTACTACCAAGAATTTGAAAAATGGAATGACGCCGTCTACAGTAACATAGTAAATGACAAACAGTATGCGATAGAAGACAAAGATGAAGCATACCGAAATATACTTGGTTATCGCTTTTGTGAAAATCTAAGTAATTATATAGCGAAGTTTGAAGATATGAAAATAAAATCTATAAATGTGTTTAGTCTGAACCAATTATTTATTGATGAAAATTTAATATCAAAATCATTAACTATTAATACAAAAATAGATAAAAAACTAGAGGAGTTAGTAGCTATTGAATTAAATATTGAAAAGCAACGTAATTTAAGTGATGAAGAATTTACAATTTACTATAAAAAGCAATTTTTAATGTTAAAATATCAAGACTTTATTGAAGAGGTTGAACGATACTTGGAAGAAGTGAAAATAGAGTTTTATAATGAATACAATATCGAATTACAAAATGATTATGTTAAAGGTAATAAAAGAGTATAATTTTGATGATAAGGACAAGGTAATATGTTCGCAAAAGTTCGCAAAGTTGCGAAATAGTGTGCATGTTCATAGCCTTTCAAAATGGAAATGTGCACTATAAAACGTTGATTGAACCCCGTTTTAAACACTAATGATTATTTATAAAATAGCAGCATATAAAAAGAGAACAATAATATATAGTATATTGTAAAACCCCGTAAACCTAGGCTTACGGGGATGTTTTTTGCATTTTAGAATATAGAAAATGGGCGTGATGTGAATCTTTTGTCCAAAAAGTAATTTTAAATTACTAGTCCAACAATTTTTGGTTTTGAGAATTGTTAAGTGTTTTAGAATGTAACAGTGATTTCATTTGTTTTCTAGCTAAGCTGTTTAAAATTTCTAGTCTTGAACTTTGTTCGATGCCTTTTTCGATTAATTTCGCGTTTCTGCTTTCTAAATTACTTATAACAATCATTTCTTCAATAGAAGCATAATCTCTTTGATTCCCTTTTTTGTCAGGATTATTTACTCTCCATTGTGTCGCAGTTAAACCAAAAATTGCAACATTTAAAACATCAGCTTCATTAGCATAAGTATATCTTATCTGTTGTTGTGATAGCTTAGAGTTGATTAAATTATCTTTGTTAGCATCTGTATGGATTGAATAGTTATTTTTGCTAATTAAACGTTTTAAATCCCAATTTAACTTTTCTGGATCCTCCTCTTGTTCTTTTAAACGTTAGTAATTTTGAATGATATATAATTTAAATTCTGCTGAAATCCATCTAGCGAATTCGAAAGCTATGTCTTTTTGAGCAAATGTACCTCCATATCGCCCAGCTCTAGTAATTAAACCAATAGCGTTAGTTGTATTGATCCATTTAGTTGAAGACATTAAAAACGCATTTCTACCAGCTTGATTTCTAAGCCCGTCGAATTTGACGGGTTTAAAATTAGGATTGTTTATATTTTCCCACACTCCCAAAAATTCTATAGTAGCTTTAGATCGGAGCCAGTTTTTTATAACGTCATTTGGATCATCACTTTATATTTTGCAATATCTGTCAGACTTATATAATCTTCACTTTCGTTTTTTAAATATAGTTATTTGTTGTCCAATTGCATTAATTTTTTCATTTTAGTTATTAGCTCCTTTTATGACGGTTTTGATAAACCGTACACTTCTCTTAAAAACGGAAATGGTATTGGCTTAGATTTTTTATTAAATTGTGCATGCCTAGAATTTTTATTGCCATGTACTGTTAAATCAGTAATGAGTGTCTCTATAATTTTCTTTTTCTCACGTTGCCAAATCCAATATTTACAAACTACTTCTGCACCGCTTTTACTGTTGATAGGGTAGACTAATCTAATTTTGGTGCGGATTTTTTCGTTATTATAATTTCTATTTTTATCTATAATGTATCCAACTATTAGCACAAGAATAGAAATAAAAATAAAGATTATGCACGCATCTAATATTAAGTAAATAAATTTTTGGAAATTTAAAATCGCTGTAGCTTTATATGAATAATATTCATTTTGGCTAATTCCGAATCCATTATTTAGAATGTATAATAAAATGTTTTCAATATCGGTAATGATGGAATTTAATTTTTCTTCTATATTATTCAATTCATTTACTCCAATTTATTCATCATAACTTTAGTTATTTGATCAGTAATATGTGTGTATATCTCTAGTATAGTTTTATAGTCTAAATGTCCTACTATATCTAATATAGCTTTTAAATTAATCCTTAATTGTGCAAGTGTTGATATGTGTATGACGTAATGTGTGCGTTGTAACACGTTTATTAATTGAACTTATGTCAGTCGTTTCTTTAATTATATTGTTCACCTTGTTTACGTCAATAGGAATTCCAGCAGTATTAGTGAATGTATAACCTCTATCAATAAATTTATTATTCTACTGATTCTCTTTTTTATTTTCTAACATGAGTGTTTTAAGTAAATTAATACTTTGAGTTGTAAGTATCGTATTAATTTTAAATTTAATAAAAATACTTGGAATGAGATAACTATTTATTAAACACTTTTGAAAAGAGTTAGTTTAGTTCAAAAGAGCTTTTTAAATTGCTAAATGTAAACCATGCGTTATGCGTATGGTTCAGGGAAGGTTTTACTGCTGCATTAAAAATAGGCATCCCTCATGATAGAAGAATAATTGGTCAGCCAACCAATATTAACTACACGAGGAGAAGCCAATATGTCTAACGACACAAATAGTTTAGTATATACAAAGTGGAATTGTAAGTATTACATAGTTTTTGCACCTAAGGATAGAAGATAAATTATATAGGAAAATAAAAAGGATATCGGTATAATTCTGAGACAGTCTCTTTACGCCAATTAACGTTTGAGAGATAGACGCCTCCACTGTTACACCATGAATTATGTGCACTTACGATAAGTTTAATTATGTATTATCTTTTTTTCAACTTTTTAATGAATTTATTGCTTTTTTTGCCTCCCTTTCGTCGCTATACTTATAGGCCTCCTACATGCTTTGTTTAACTCTCTTTTTGGATTAGTGTTAATATATGCATCTGCTTCTTTTTTCTAAAATTCCATTTCGAATTTTCAAACAATTTTTATATATTTTGTCATTTAAAATATATAAATGAATCTAATCCTAAAATTGTTCCAATTATAAAAAAGATAGAACGAAAAAACTACTTACTTATAAATAACATAATTCAAAGTTATATAGGTTATCAGTAGGGAGCGGGACAGAAATCTAATTTAAATAAAAAGATTTCGTAGTCCCGCCCCGGCAAGGATGGCTAGAATTGAAAAAAGCTTGATACAAGCGCGTTTTCAAATCAGCCATCTACTGCCGAGATGTTGAAGAGGCTGAGACATTACATTACGTCCCAGCCTCTTTCTCTCTAGTCAAAGACCATTATGTCCTAGCCTCATCGGTAAAATTAAATAATCACTACATAATGCCAAAGTTTTTAGTATTATAGTTAATGTTGTAATAAAAAATTATAAAATAAAGTCAGAATAACTACTACAGGACCTGTAATCGTTGTTATATTACTAAATATTCCTAGGTATATACTTTATCTTCTATTAATAGTATTATATTTTATAATTCTTAAATTTCTGTTCTAAATTTTTTATTTGGCTTTCTTCCAACTTTTTAAAAGTAAAACTTTCCATTCTATTTTTTAGTAAATTATATAAATTTTCCTGTTGATTCACTCCTACTATCCCATTATTTTTAGTTGATCCATCAATAAAATGATATTTATCATTATGATAATTAAAGTATATAATACTATTGATGAAATATTGATTGTCTAAAAGATCACTTAATATTTTCATTGTTTTAAATATCTGTTTATATGGATTACCATTGTTTCGATATTCAATTTGCCCATTTTCATTTAATTTTAAAACAAAGGTTTGATATTCATTTTCATCTTGCTTATAGAAAATATATCGATTTAATAATTCATACTTAGTTCCTTTCAAGCTTTCTTTAGAAATGTTGTAGTATATATCCCCTTCCCAATATTTTGTTTCAAATATATAAATACCGAAATCACAAATCACCATATGATCTATTTGTCTAGGTTCTTTTAAATCATACAAAAAAAGATTATCGAGCTTCACAAAATTACTGATATTAACTTCTTCTTTCAACTTTTCAAAAACTTCTTGTAGTTCTTTAGAAGCTTTGACTTCCCCTTTATTTTTATCATATAAATGACCCGAATGATAACTTTCTTTTAAATTTTCATTCTCTCTACATACATCATTATATTTTTGATTGAGCTTATCATATCGATTTGATAAATCTACGTTTTGCTTTTTCAACTTCATACTATCATTATTCTTTTTATAAATATAACTTACTAAGCAGAACAAGATCATAGAAAACAATAATAAAATGATAACTATCATACCGGCACTCCTTAATCATTGATCTAATACCACTATAGCGTTGTGCTGGTTCAGTTGCAAAGTTAAGTTTATATTATAATTTTAATAAAGTGTTGTTCTATATGAATTGTTTCAGATATAAAAAATTCGGTAAGCATGTTATTCCTATAGCTGTTGCCAACTACTTAAGAAATGCATTATGATATCGTGATATAGCTGGAATGTTAAGAGAAAGCGGTGTGAACGTTCTTCACTCAACCGGTTATCTTTGGGTTTAAGAATATGCACCTATTTTGTGTCAAAATGGGAAGAAAAACATCCTATTATAAATGACGCATTGAAGAAACATGTATTAAAATTAAAGGAAAATGATGCTACTTGTATTGTGTGATTGATGCAGATGGTCATATATTAGATGAGTGGTTAAGCAAAAAAAGAGATATTGACTCAAGATAGGCGTTTATAAAGCGGCCCACTAAACAACTCGAAAACCTCAAATAGTGATTACAGATTAAACGCCTTTAACGAAGATAGCAATGGCTAAACTAATTAAGACGTTTAAACTTAATCTTAACTCTCATTATACATCTAAATATCTTAATAACCTCATTGAACACGACCTCCGTCTTATCTAGTCATCCTTGCCGGGGCGGGACTACGAAATCTTTTTATTCAAATTAGATTTCTGTCCCGCTCCCTCATCATAATTAGTGTTAATTGCCAAACAATCGGCTCCAACCCCTTTTTTAGATGCTTCGTCCTCATCATTGAGCTCATTTGTTGATGGTTTATCATATTTCGATAATCTATCCTCTTTATTTTATTCAGCACTTCTCTTCATTTTACCACCGAGTTTAAAGGTGAATTGTCCCCTTAGCATATTTAAATGTATCGTGGCGTTTTTCCTTTATAAATAAATGCATTAATGTAAGTAGTCCTACTTTACCTGAAAGCATGACGATAATAACCATAAGTTTGACTACGCTGTCATATTCTGTAGTGAAATCCATCGTTAGCCCCACGGTTCCGAATGCCGAGACGACTTCGAAGAGCACTTTAATAAAAGGATATGATGGATGTATAGAAGTAATAATAAAGGTAACCATTAGTACAAATGTACTTGAAAGTAATGTAATCGTTGTGCCGATCTTTAGTAGTTTGTCTGAAATCGTCTTATTAAAAAGTGATGGGTAAACAGAATTTCTTAATGTCCCGACTACAAAGACTGTCAGTAAAGCGAAAGTGGTTACTTTAATACCTCCTGCAGCACTCAGAGGAGCGCCGCCAATAAACATTAATAACATCATCGCCATTGCAGAAGCGGTGTGAATCTCGCCTATATCCACAGTGTTAAAGCCAGCTGTACGAGTAGTTACTGATTGGAAGAATGAGGCTCCAATTTTCTCAATTATAGACATATGGGATAATGTATTATTTTGTTCAAAAATAAAGAATGTGACGGTACCAAAGATAATTAAAATAGCTGTAGTGGCCAATACCACTTTAGAATGTAAAGCTAATTTGTTTAACCTTTTACAAGTAATAAAGTCTATGAAAACGAAATGACCGATACCTCCCATGATAATTAAGATAGGAACGATGAGGGTCACTACTGGGTCACTCGCATAGCCTAGAAGATTATCGCTAAAGAGCGCAAATCCTGCATTGTTAAATGCTGAGACTGAAGTAAATAAACTGATAAACGTACCTTTACCCAAGCCAAATTTAGGTACAAAAGATAAACATAGACATAAGAAACCAACTAATTCAGTTGTTAAACTATAGATAACTAGGTGAATGATGAGTTTAACGATACCACCTGGCTTATCGATATTCCACGTTACCATTAACAAATGTCGATTCTTTAGAGTAATGCGTTTATTGAGGATGAGCAGTGTAAGAATAGTAACTGAAACTATTCCCAAGCCCCCAATTTGAATGAGAATGAGTATAATAATTTCTCCCAGCGCATTAAATTGATTTGCGACGTCCACTGTAGTTAGACCTGTCACAGTAAATGCACTTGAAGAGATGAAAAAAGCATCGATCAAGGCGATGGATTTCTTACCGGTAATAGGCAAGTAGAGTAATAGCCCTCCAATTAGTGTTGTAGATATAAATAAACAGAAATAAATATATAAAGGTTTACTTAATTTACTCATGTCTATAACCTCTTTATTAAAATGATTGACTATATTCTATAACTTATAATTAAAAAAACAAGCCTTTTCTATAAATTAAGTATTAAAATTTTGTAAAAAGATTTTCTAGTTTTATGGTGGATTTTCAGTGAGAGTAGTAAGATAGAGTTAAAGTAGTGTCCATAGATTAATCTAAATAAAAGGGGATGAAGAAATGAAAAAAAGTCAAATTCAAGACAGAATTCGACAAGTTTACGATGATATACTTATTAATTTGCGACTTGAAACTATTGATGAGTATTTTGCGGCAGATTATAAGCAGGTGACAGATCACCATGAAGTAGATTTAAATGGCTTCAAAGAACATATGGCCAAACTAAAGTCTGTAGTAAAAAAGATGAATATTAATGAGTTCACAGACCAGCTTATTGATGAAGACCAAAAATGTGTATTTCTAAGATATAATGTACACGTGGAAAAGAAAGATAGTAGCGATGGTCTGATAGAAGTTTATGCACTTTTCAAATTTAATGACGAGGGGAAAATTAAAGCTTGTCATGAATTAACGCAGGCGTATCAAACGCATGTAGAAGGGTTAGGAAGCATATAATTTAATGTGAAATAGGCGTGTATGATTGATTGGAGAGAGAATAATCTATCATACACGCTTTTTATATAGTAATGAACAAGTTTGATTAAATTGTATTGTGGACCACGTCCTTGAAATTATAGTTTTTTAGAATAGTACATCCAAGAGGATGCGTCCCATTATCAACATGGTAATTAATGTCTTGAAGAACGTCTAAGATTTCGTATTCAGGCGTAGTGATATCAAAAGTATACTGGAAGAGATGGCCGTGATCAGATAATACTGTGGCAATGAGCTCCTTATTCTCCATGTTATAATCCAGCAGCTTCATAAAGTATTACCTCCTTTAATAGATAGTCAATTAAGAGATAAATGATGTGATTCTAATTTAGAATAATTATAATCTAAGGAGTATTATACTTTACTTTACCACTAATATAAAGAAATATGTACGAATTTAAGTAAGCCTGGAACATAATGGTCTTTGACTAGAGAGAAAGAGGCTGTGACATAATGTAATGTCTCAACCTCTTTCAGCATCTTGGCAGTAGATGACTGATTTGAAAATGCGCTTGTATCAAGCTTTTTTCAATTCTAGTCATCCTTGCCGGGGCGGGACTACGAAATCTTTTTGTTCAAATTAGATTTCTGTCCCGCTCCCAATCTAAAAAGAGGGTTCGGTTCTCTCAATATTACAAGTCCTGATAAATGATAAAGAGGGAATTAAAAATATAGTGATTAATCAAAAAATTAGACGGAAGGGAGTCTTAAAAGATAGAATTTGTCAAAGCTGCTGACGAATTAATAGGTCCAGCGAGGTTTTTCTCTAAATAGGTAGAAAAATAGGAGCGAGACTACGAAATCTTTTTATTCAAATTAGATTTCTGTCCCGCTTCCAAAGAGTAATATGTTCATGAATATAAAAGACTAGTAGTTGTTTTCAACTACTTCTATAGTTTACCACGGATATAGAAACCAATGCAATTACCAATATTAAATAAAATTTTTATAATTAAAATATTGCCAAAATTAGAACTTGAATAAAATACGGATAATAAAGCTAATGGTATTGGTATTAATATGTAAAATTGATAGAATATAATGCGTGCGGAGGTGACATACATGGAAGAACTAGGCTCATTTATAGCTATAAGTTTACTCATAATTATCGTTCCAGGACCCGATTTTTTTATAGTAATGAAGAATTCAGTTTCTTCAGGTAAACGCAATGGTTTGTTAGCAGCGACAGGTATAGCCTCGGGTCATTGTTTGTATTCGCTACTCGCAGTTTGTGGATTAATCGTTATCGTTACAAAGTTCCATTTATTATTCTTAATAGTTAAATTCTTTGGAGTGGCTTACTTAATTTATCTTGGTGTAAGGAGTATTATTAGCGCTCGTCAAAGTATGAACTTTACCACTTCAGGCATTCAACACCAGCCCACGAAATATTTCACTTCATTTCGACAAGGATTTCTTAGCACCACTTTAAACCCTAAAGCTTTATTATATTATCTAAGTATATTACCTCAATTTATCGATACAGGCGTAGGTTTAAGTTTACATATACTACTATTACTTGGTTGTCTAATCATGGCGATTTGGATTTGGTTTATCTTCTGTGTCTATATCTTTCAATATATTAAAAAGTTCTTTGCGAATCGTGTCTTTAAGGCAGTCTTCGACTATGCGGTCGGTTTCATCCTCATTGGCTTATCCATCAAATTATTACTCGGTTAAAAAAAGTGCGGGCTTATATCAAATTCTTACACTATCTTTAAAATAGTAGGTAAGAGGATGAGGTATAACGCCACGCACTTTTTAATCATTTTAAGGACGATTTTGAGCAATAAGTATAATAATACCACTTAGTATAAGAATAAGCGTAGTCAAGCCAGCAACAATGATAGCGCCAATATGCCCCGTAAAGATGAGCGCCATCGTAACGAATAATAGAATCATTGCAGTTAGAAAATGCCAAAGGGCTGAAATAATACGGCAAGCCAAATGATTAAAGTAAGCTAGTACTACAGCCGGTAGAAAAAAGATAATAAATGCTACGACATTAGCTAAAACTTCTTTGGGGTGATCTAACGAAGCGGTGTTAGAGCCAGGTAGACGTGAGGCTGCTATTACCAGCTGAGTAACTACTATCAATACTAATGATAAAAGAGCACTCGAAATTCTTGTTACCAAAATTTCACACCTCATTTCATTTAACAATATAAGACCATTGTTGCTGATTAAACTACAAGTGTCAAAAATCTATAACGCTGTTGAGTACTGAGCGTTATAAATAGAAAAGGGAGCGGGACTACGAAATCTTTTTATTCAAATTAGATTTCTGTCCCGCTCCCTCAATATTAAGGTTGACTGACATGTTTATAAGCAAAGTTTCTTTTGCTTATAACAAAGTCGTCTCCTCTCAAATATTTAAGTCTCAAAAAAATTTATAACTTGATAAAAGTACCATTATCGCCTAGAGCAATTTTTAAGAGAGGTGAACAAAGTAGTCTAAATTATCAAGTAGGCTCCCTAATAATACTGCTAAAATAACTGTTGTAATGCTGAGAAAAATATGAAGCGGATGTATTTCATTTTTCTCTTGCTTATCAGATAATATAAAAGCAATGAAGACAGCAGTAATTGCTCCGATTGAAATAGTAAGGATCATATTTCTGCCTCCCAGTATTAACGTAAGCTTTCATTATCTGCATTCTATCAAAGTCTAGTTAGCAATATAAAGCTTATATTACGAAAAAAACCTTACAATTGTGTAAGGTTTTTAACATTTTAGTAACACTGAGTAAACTTATCAGAGTAGAAAGTCTATCAGTAAGCTTATTGTATGTGATGTATTAGACTGTCATATTTGTAATATCTGAGTAAATGGTGGCTTTAATTGATTTAGCGACGTTTATTTATCAACCGCGTCAGTTTTAATATTTTTAGATTTTAAGAACTTTTTAATCTTATCTTGTTGTTTGCCGTTCACATCACCCGCGTATTTTGTAGAAACATCAACTACATTGAGTTCATTTTGAGGTTGATAATCGAGCTCTTCAATATCTTCATCGGCATTTTTAATCGTACTGTTTAAAGCTGTGAAATATTTAATGATACGGTCCACATCTTCTTTGTAGCCCTTAGGTAAAGTGTTATTTTCTACATATTTTTTAAAGCGGACATCGTTTTTGATAGATAAATGAGATAGCTTCGATAACTGGTCGGCTTGTTTATCTGTAATTTTTTTATCCGAGCCGTACTGTTTATCCAATTTATACTGCATTAGGTATTTGTTATCGAGAATATCCGAGTTAATATCAACATACTTTTGAATAGCACTATTCATTTCTTCTTGTGAAAGTTTTTTGCCCTTTTCTTTAGATTGGAAGATATCTTTTTCACTTAACTTTTTCACATTTTTAGGGGCATGTTTAGAACTATGACCATTATCGTCATCACCACTATGACCACATGCTGCGAGCGCGAGTGTGAGCACACAGATTAATCCAAGTATTAAATATTTTTTCATTTTCCACTGGATCTCCTTTAAGTTTTTTCGTTTAATGTATGAATAGATTCATTCTTTAGAGTACCACGATTTCAACGTGAAGAAAAATAAGTGTATATAGAAAAGAATGACATATTATTGAACAACAAATTAAACGTTAGGGCAGGGACCTAATAAGTGAAATGATAAGACTCCCGGAAGTCTTAATACTAATAATCTGTTTAACTATGAGAAGAGTTTTTAACAATAACACAAGACATACCCTGTTCTTTTATAGTTAATCTCTCGTAAGATTAGAGATATTGGCTATTAAAATCACATATAGTGATAAAAAACTGTTATTGAAAAGACCTAACGCTCTTTTTGGTGGAGAAATAAAACAATAGCACTAAGCTGTCTTCAATACGAAAAACGCTTAGTGCTATTATTTATACTATTGCTATAGCTGAAATTTAATTATTACTTATTAATAAATGATAGGTGGAATAAGCAAGAATTAATTGCGAATTATATAGTCGAATGCGTTGAGTGCTGCATTTGCCCCAGCACCCATTGAAATAATGATTTGTTTATTACGGTCATCTGTTACATCGCCTGCTGCAAAAATACCAGGTATGCTTGTAGCGTTTTTGCGATCTATCATTATTTCATTAGCTTGGTTAAGCTCAACGTAGTTATCGAGCCATTCAGTATTAGGAAGCAAGCCAATTTGTACGAAGATACCATCTAATTCTACTTGATGTTCTTCGCCAGTTTCTTTGTCTTGATATTGAATACCTGTAACGCTTTCTTCGCCTAATACTTCTGTAGTTTGTGCATTTTTAATGATAGTTACGTTCGGTAATTCTCTCAAACGTTTTTGTAAGACTTCATCAGCTTTCAACTCTGGATTCCGTTCGAGTAACGTTACATTTTTAACAATACCCGCGAGGTCAATCGCAGCTTCTACGCCGGAATTGCCGCCACCGACAACTGCAACATCCTTACCTTCAAATAATGGTCCGTCACAGTGAGGGCAGAAAGCAACCCCTTTGTTGAGCAAGCGATCTTCTCCAGGGACTTGAAGCTTACGCCAACGCGCACCAGTTGAAATAATAACAGTCTTACTGAGTAGTTTAGCATCATTGTCTAAAGTGACTTCGATACCGTCGTCTGTCTTCTCTATACCTGAAGCTTGAACACCTTTCATCACGTCTACATCATACTGGTTGATATGGTCTTCGAGTGCAGAGGAGAATTGAGGTCCTTCAGTTTCTTTAACGGTTACGAAGTTTTCAATTGTTGCTGTATCGTTAACTTGGCCACCGATACGATCTGCAACGATTCCTGTGCGTAGCCCTTTACGTGCTGTATAAATAGCTGCAGTACCACTTGCAGGTCCGCCACCAATGATGAGAACCTCATAAGGATCTTTATCATTAAATTCTGACGGATCTGATTTGCTGCCTAATTGGTTGAGAATATCTTGAATAGACATGCGTCCATTTCCAAACTCTTCTCCATTTAGGAAGATAGAGGGTACAGCCATGATATCTTCAGATTCTTCTTTAAATACTGCGCCATCAATCATAGTGTGTGTAATGTTAGGATTGATAACGCTCATGAGATTTAGGGCTTGAACTACGTCAGGGCATTTTTGACAAGTTAAACTAACATACGTTTCAAAGTGATATTCTCCATCTAGAGATTTGATTTGATTTATAACACTTTCTTCTTCTTTAGGTGGACGACCGCTTACTTGTAATAGGGCAAGTACGAATGAGTTAAATTCATGACCCATTGGGAGGCCGGCGAATGTAACGCCAGTATCCTCATCTGGGCGATTAACTGTGAAACTTGGTGTACGTTTAAGTGATGTTTCTTCTACACTAATTTGTGATGACATTTCAGACACTTCGTTTAAAAGTGATTTAAGTTCTTCTGATTTATCATCTGAACCTAAACTTGTTCTTAAGACTACGTCACCTTCCATTAGTTGAAGAAGTTGTTTCAATTGTGATTTTAACTCGTCATTAAGCATTTAAATCAATGCCTCCTTAGATTTTACCAACTAAATCAAGGCCTGGTTGTAACGTTTCAGAACCTTCTTCCCATTTAGCTGGGCAAACTTCGCCTGGATTCTTACGTACATATTGCGCAGCTTTAATCTTGCTAACTAATGTACTAGCATCACGACCAATGCCTTCCGCGTTGATTTCTGCAGCTTGTACAACACCGTCTGGGTCGATGATAAATGTACCGCGATTAGCAACGCCGCCTTCTTCGTCTAATACATCGAAGTTACGAGTAATAGTTTGAGAAGGGTCACCAATCATAGGATATTGTACTTTGTTGATTGCTTCAGAGTGATCATGCCAAGCTTTGTGAACGAAATGTGTATCAGTAGATACTGAGTAAACATTTACACCAAGGTCTTGTAATTTGTCATATTGATTTTGTAAATCTTCTAATTCTGTAGGGCAAACGAATGAGAAGTCTGCAGGGTAGAAGCAAAGAATACTCCAAGAACCTTTAAGATCTTCGTCAGTTACTTCAAAGAATTCATCTTTCTTAGGATCATATGCATTTGCTTTGAATGGTAAGATTTCTTTACTAATTAGAGACATAGTGAAACATCCTCCTATATTCGTAATCTTTATTTGAATTAGAATTATTTGAAGGTACTACAGCCCCTTATTTATAATAATTCTAATCTCTTAAGTCTAATTATCACATGGTAAATTTAATTAGTCAACATAAGCGCTCTGTGAAATAAATTATTGAACTGACAGTTATTTATTAACCTTTTATATCTTGTTTATGCACGCTTTACCAAAATATCACAATTTCTTATAAAATGAGAAATAATGAGAGTTGAATTTCAATTAGAGTATTTTATTCTCAACTGGAAAGTGAAATATTAAAAAGATGTTGGTACAATAGTTTTTAGGATTTGAGCACGGGGCCCCAACACAGAGAAACTGGAACATAAAGGTCTTTGACTAGAAAGAAAAAGAGGCGGGACAGAAATCTTTTTATGCAAATTAGATTTCTGTCCCGCTCCCTCAATTTCACTCATGAAGAGCTATTTTTTATAATCAACCTTATCTTTCACGGTCCCAATAACGCACGCGTTCAAACGCTTTAACTATCGCATTTGGTTCATCTGAAGTGATGACGCCAGGTGCTTCGAAGTTAACTTTACTATTAGCCATTTGTTCTTTCGCTTTCTCGTTAACTACGATCGGTTTGTTATGTTTATAAGCGAGTTCTGCAAACTCTTCCGCTGCTGGATGAAGGTCTGAACCATCAGAGAGTACGATAAAGCTATCGAATAGAGTTGGATGAGCAGTATCATAAGTTTCAGTGATACCGAAATCCTCTTCAATAGCTTTAGGATGAGCACCTATGAAAGCAAAGTTAAGTTTGTTATCACTAAACACTTGTGCATAGGATTTCAATGTTTCTTTGTCAATATCTCCATTTGTAGCTACGGCTACTGAATGACCTTCTAATGGGATATTGTATTTCGTCATAGTAAGCTGACTATCTTTAGCGTCTGATTGTACTTCTTCATTTTCTTCAGGCACTTCTACGCCTACGTTTTGTGCTACGCGTTCCGCTAGTTTACGATCCACTTTGTTAAGTTGGTTTACTGCATTTTGTTTTACTCCAATATCTTTACATTTACCAATTTCGAATGAGAAACCATCGACAGTGTGGTCGTATTCTGGCTGTGTTAAGCTGTTGAGATAAAGTCGTGCTTGAGTGTAATAGTCTTTAAAGCTGTCACTACGTTTACGGATTTTACGACCTTCAACTTTTTCTTGATAGTGTTCATAGCCACCTTCTTCTCTTGGAGTCGTATGTGGATCATTGTTGTTAAGGTAATTCTTATGATAAGCTGTTTGACCTTCGTGACGATTCATCTGATGCATTCCATCACGTTGGTTGTTGTGAACTTCATTGACAGGGCGGTTAATTGGAATTTGGTTGAAGTTAGGTCCGCCAAGTCTTGAAATTTGAGTATCTGTGTAAGAGAATAAGCGACCTTGTAATAGGGGATCATTTGAGAAATCGATACCAGGAACAATGTGACCAGGGTGGAATGCTGCTTGTTCAGTTTCATCAAATACGTTTGTAACATTTTGGTTAAGCGTCATTTTACCAACAATCTTCACTGGGACTTGATCTTCTGGCCATATCTTAGTTGGGTCTAAAATATCGAAATCAAAGTCAAACTCTTGTTCAGGTCGAATGATTTGAAGACCTAATTCCCACTCAGGGTAGTCGCCTTTCTCAATTGATTCGTATAAGTCTTTACGGTGGAAGTCTACATCTTTACCGTGCAATATTTGAGCCTCGTCCCATACGAATGACTCGAGACCTTGCTTAGGTTTCCAGTGGAATTTAACAAAGTATGATTGACCTTCTTTGTTCACTAATCGGAATGTATGCACTCCGAAACCTTCCATTTGTCTATAGTTCTTAGGAATACCACGATCACTCATTGCCCATACTGCTGTGTGTGTAGATTCTGGGTTTTGAGCAAAGAAATCCCAGAAAGTATCGTGAGCTGAGCCACCTTGAGGGACTTCGTTATGCGGTTCAGGTTTAACAGCGTGAATCAAATCAGGGAATTTAATCGCATCTTGAATAAAGAAGACTGGAATATTGTTTCCTACAAGATCAAAGATACCTTCATCAGTATAGAATTTTGTTGCAAAACCACGTACGTCACGTACAGTATCAGGTGAACCCTTAGAACCTTGTACTGTGGAGAATCTTACAAAGACAGGTGTCTTTTTCTCTGGCTGTGTCAAGAAGTCTGCAGAAGTGTATTCTGAAAGGTCTTCATACACTTGGAACTCCCCATGCGCACCGAATCCACGAGCATGCACGATTCGTTCAGGAATACGCTCATGGTCAAAGTGCATTATTTTCTCTCTGAAGTGAAAGTCTTCGAGTAGACTTGGCCCGCGATCGCCTACAGTTAGAGTGTTTTCATCTTCGCTAATTTTGACTCCATTATTAGTCGTCATGGCTTGTTGATCATTATTTTTTCTAAATTGATTCAATTGTTCTTGTTTTTTATTAGACATACTATTCCCCCACTTTCTTATAGGTATTATTCCACATTTATTAAAAGTGAAACGTAATTAAAAGTACGCTTAAATTTTAATTTAATAGGAATAGTAGCGGTTAGTAATTTAATGTATACGTAACAAGCTTCTATATTAAAAGAGGGATAAATGCTGACGGTCGAGAGGTAGTAATCTATCAAATCTGATACATAATAGTGCATAATTTGTGAACTCAACCTAGGGAGCGGAACAGATATCTTTTTATTCAAATTAGATTTCTGTCCTGCTCCCCTCACATCACGTTTCAGAGCTGCCAGGTAATGGCTTGTTTGAGGCACAAATTCGAGGCCAACATAAAGACATCTCACTCCACTGGATGACTCAGTAAAATGAGATGTCGTTTTTATAAACTGCAACATTAATCGTACTTGCTTGCCTAGAGTATGAATCAAACATGTAGTCCCTCGAATACTACTCAGCACCTAATAACCTCGTTATAAATTTCCATTCTTATATTCATCGGCTTATCATTCTAAATAAGTGTTAAAGAGCATTCTCTATTTTCACTTTCTTGAACAGTTCTGTTTTAGGCGCTTTTAATAACCGTTGCTTGTGTTAATTGTTTCTACTATTTGCTTTTTCCAAACTTATCATTCCATTCTGCTAACTCTAATAAAACAGGTTCTAATGATCTGCCATATTCAGTTAATGAATAAACGACTTTAGGAGGGACTTGGTTGAATACTTTGCGGTCTATGATACCTTCCTCTGACAATTCATGTAACTGATTGGTTAACATTTGCCTATTAATAAAAGGAATATTTTTTAGAAATTCATTAAACCTTCTATCGTTATCTAATAACTCTAATATGATGATTGTTTTCCATTTTCCTACGATAAGGTTAATAGTTGTCAGCGCCTGGCAGGTATAACCAGGGTTATCTTCAGCTGTTATTATTTTATGTCGAGTAGAGAGTGTATGTTTCTTCCCCCAACTATTCATACGAGCTAACACCGGTTCTAATGAAGCTCCATACTCAGTTATAGAGTATTCAACCTTTGGTGGAACCTGGTCATAAACTTTGCGACTAATAATTCCATCCTCTTCAAGCTCTCGTAATCGTAACGTCAGCATTCTCTTATTGATATCTGGAATGAGCTTTTGAAGTTCACTATATCTTAAAGTGCCTTGGGTTATTAATTGATAGATAATGATAGGCTTCCATTTCGCTACAAATATTTCTAAAGTGTTCTGCAAACTTTGATATTCCATCTCAACACCACCTTTTTAAGGGCTTAAATATATAATAGTCTAATAATTGTTCCCAAGTAAAATAATTATCCCTACTTTTATTACTCCACATTTTGGTTAATAATGAAAATCATCAAAGCAATTAGGAGGTACAATTAAGATGAATATATTAAAGAAAGATCAAGTTTTTCCTCAAGGTAATCATATGTTTTCTATAAAACTTATTAGACCAGGATTAATATGGCAAGACCCAGAATTGGATGACTATGCTTTTGGTCCTTTGAGTAGAATTGACCATGCAAATTTAGCAAAAGGTACCCTCGTCCGCATGCACGAACATGTTAATGATGAAATATTAAGTTATATATGGAAAGGAAATATGTTGCATGAAGATTCCACAGGAAAGAAAGTAACTATTTCGCCTGCCAAATACATGATGATGGGTGCAGGTAAAAGTTTTTTTCATGAAGAATCAACACCAAATGAGTCAGTAGAGATGCTTCAAATATTCATTAGACCGCGAGAAAAAGATCTAGAACCAGAAGTGCAATTTTCAAGTGCAGAAATAAAGAGTAATAACGACTGGAATTTAGTTGCTGGTCCAGAAAATATTGATCCCCCTTTAACAATTAGACAAGATGTTATCGTAATGGATTATCATGGTAAGAAAAACGATGTTATTGAAGTGCCTCAATATGATGGGATGACCCCTTGGCTGTATGTAATGGATGGTAGCATTAATATTTCTAATCAAACCCTCGACAAAGGAGAAGCTATTACAACTGAAGACAGTGATTTTTCAGAGGTTAAGTTATTAAAAGACACAACTTTAGTATTATTCTTAGTAGATTTAAATGCACCTATGACACTTGCAGGGAATTTCAGTGGTGTTAAAAAATAAAGAAGAATCGACTTTGATAAATGATTATAGATGATGATATGGTTAGCAGGGGCTTTCTGAATGGGTTTAAACTGGACATTCCTAAATGATTGGATTTAGAACGTACCCAACTAAAGTTAGATTTCAAATTCTATCTTCTGAAGTAAAGGTCGGGACGAAAAGTTTCTGGACTATTTAAGCACAGAGAGGGAGCGGGACAGAAATCTAATTTGAACAAAAAGATTTCGTAGTCCCGCCCCGGCAAGGATGACTAGAATTGAAGAAAGCTGGATACAAGCGCATTTTCAAATCAGTCATCTACTGCCGAGATGTTGAAGGGAGCGGGACAGAAATCTAATTTAAATAAAAAGATTTCGTAGTCCCGCCCCGGCAAGGATGACTAGAATTGAAAAAAGCTTGATACAAGCGCATTTTCAAATCAGTCATCTACTGCCAAGATGCTGAAAGAGGTTGAGACATTACATTATGTCCCAGCCTCTTTCTCTCTAGTCAAAGACCATTATGTCCCAGGCTCTGTTTTGACCGTCAATCTCTAAATATGTAATATAATATATATATTATAATCGTCAGAACATATAAGTTTTAAAACGAATGAATGTCGTTTATTTGCAACTAAATACGAATTAGTAAAGGAGTTGCGCAAGCAAGTTCTATCACTGCAGCAGGCACAGTAGAAGGCGCAGTTTCTGTATTAGTAAATGCAATACCTGGATTAGGTCAACTGCTATTTCAGGAGCTACGTCAGCTCTCATTGGCTTTTTAGCTTCAGGTGGAGTCTACATAAAAGGAAAAGGTGCTACAGTGAGAAAAATAGGTTGGCAATAAAGAAAGAGGTGTTATTCTGAATTATAATCTAATAATTGCAATTATCGTCTTTGTAGGAGTATTTATAGGGTCTCTCTTAACATTTAAATTAATAGAATATAAAAATATTGATAGCATTATACTAAAGGTCATTATAGGGATGATTTTTAATGGTGTAATTATTCTTCTATTATACTTATTAGTAAATCTAATAATATAGAAGGCATTTTTACCTTTTTGTCTTCTAGAGGGGAGCGGGACAGAAATCTAATTTAAATAAAAAGATTTCGTCGTCCCGCCCCGGCAAGGATGGCTAGAATTGAAAAAAGCTTGATACAAGCGCATTTTCAAATCAGTCATCTACTGCCAAGATGCTGAAAGGGTCTGGGACATTACATTATGTCCCAGCCTCAGGGACTGGCGACTTCAACCGGTCCTATTTTTAATACAAAAAGAGCGCAATTATCTCTATAATTAAAAGTACTCAACCACTCAAAATTAAGGAGATAATGCGCTTATGTTTAATATACTAACAACACTTAAGATTAAAGAAAAAACATTACCTCTTTAATGGATAATGACAGTCTAACCTCTTTAATCAGTTGGAATATTGTCACTTCGACTGAAAGTGTTTGATCTGTAATAATATTTAAGGTTAGCCCAGTATTAATCAAACGTTGAACAACGGCTGTACAAAATGGTTACATCGACTTTTACTCAACTAATTATTTAAGATATATTCATCTGCATCAATCGCACGCTACCCATAGCTCCGTTTTCTCTTTATTGTAATAGATATTTCAGCAAGCAAATTCTTCGTTGAATTTAATCTGTACCATTTACTGCGCAACAAAATGAGCTATTCAAATGAAACAGAAACTGTGCCGACATCAGTATACTTTGCCTGATACGTGCCCTTCTTAACTGGGATAGGTGAGATAAATGTACCTGACGAGATGATCTGTCCTTTTTTCAACCTTTTATTATGAGATGCAAGTTTTTGTGCGAGCCACTGTAGAGACTTAATCGGATTACCTAGAACCTCACTGGAGCTCCCTGTAGCGATCTCTTCATCATTGTAAACCAATGAAAGATTGATATTTGCAAACCCTTCATAAGTGAGCGGTTTAGTTTCTTCTCCTACGACGATTAAGCCCGTAGCTGTATTATCAGCTAGTAAATCTGCAAGTGTAAAGTTAGGGAACCAATCAATATAACGCGCATCTGGCACTTCGATACCTGGGGCAATGCGCACATGATTGATTATATCTTCAGCGGTAGGGTTTGAAGGTAAGTCTGCCGTCAGTATAAACATGATTTCTGGTTCAATAAGAGGTGAAAATAATTGTGAAAGTTTAATCACGCTCTCGCTTTTATGTATTTGATGAGATAATAGTGTGCCATATGCGGGTTCATGCGTTTGGGCAATACTCTGTGTTGCCTCGCTTGTCATGCTTACTTTATAGCCAGCTATATCTGACTGCTCATCTTTCATGAGTTGATTAATCAGTAAATCTTGAGTGGCATAAGCTTCATCTTCTGTGAGTGATACTTCTTGACTAATAAATGGAATAGGTTGATGTGTTCGATAAGCATGAAGTAATTTTTCAGTAACGTTATCATTTCCTGCAGACATAATAAAAATCTCTCCTAACTTAATTATCTGAAAATTGTTATTACTATGATACGGTTTATTTGTATTTTGTGCAACTGATAGTAATCTGAAAAAGAGGGGGCGGACAAAATAATAGAAATATGCTTCGATACAGTAACTGGCTGAATTTGGATTGTAACTCTGCAGGCAAAGATCTATGTTCACATAGAGAAGGTCGCACTTTAACTCATTGAGGTTAAGTTATAAATCAATATAGATTTAGCAAGATGAAGCCTTTGTTAGTAGCGATCTAAAATTTTTTATTGAGCCAGGCTTAATAGAAGTCTAGTCAATCATATGGAGTGATAACAGAATCACAGAGGTTTCTGTCGCAAGCTCATATACCTATTAGCTTATTATCTTAAATAGGTTTACTATCAGTTTGTATTTTAAGAAAGATGGGTAAAATTAAATTAATAATATTAAGATAAATTAAATAGAAATATAGATTTAAAGGAGTGACTATCGTGTCTGATTACGTATATAACTTGCTTAACAAGCACCATTCAGTTAGAAGATTTAAGGATCAACCTCTACCTGATGAAGACGTAAAGAAATTAGTAGAAGCAGGACAAGCGGCATCTACGTCTAGTTATCTACAAACGTATTCCGTTATCGGTATAGATGATATAGAAGTGAAAGACAGCTTAAAAGAAGTTTCAGGTCAACCTTATGTAGTTAAGAATGGATACTTATTTGTGTTCGTCATAGACTTTTATAGACACTCTCTAATGGATAAAGAAAAGAGAGAGGAACTACAAGAATCATTTGGTTCTACTGAGAATTTATTGGTTGGATCAATAGACGTAGCCCTCGTGGCACAAAATATGGCTGCTACTGCTGAAGATATGGGATATGGCATAGTTTATTTAGGTTCACTTAGAAATGATGTTGCACGGGTGAAAGAAATTTTAGACCTCCCTGACTATACCTTCCCTTTATTTGGGATGGCTGTAGGTAGACCTGCTGATGACGAGCAGGGGACTGCTAAACCAAGATTGCCATTTGAAGCTGTTTTTCATAAGAATAAATATATACATGATGCTGATCAACATCAAGCGCTCATACGAGATTACGATCAAGTAGTAAGCAGTTACTATGATCAACGCACGAATGGCGAGCGTACTGAAACATGGAGTAATCAAGTTATTAATTTTATGAGCACTAAACAACGCCTTGATATGTTAGATGAGTTAAATAAGTCAGGATTCATTCACAAATAGTGGATTATGTGAGGGTGCTTGCTTTGAGAATTTAAATTAGAGCTATTGGTTGCATACTCATTTTTAATAAATGTGTAGAGAGGGATTGGTATCATTGGCGATGTTGAATCAATTTTTTCATAAGTGTTATCGCGGGTTTAATAAATTAGTTACGCGCAACCCGTTTGCTGATTATACGAAACCCCAATTCGATAAGGATGAATTAGAAGAAGGTTGGGAAAAATATACTAAGAAAATAGCGATTGGTGCAAGTGCTTGTGTAGACAACACTGCTGAGCGTATCTTTATCCTTATTTCATTTAATAAGCAACAGGTAAACATGGATATGTTTATGCAAATGAATGGACGATTGATGATGTGGAATGATCTCGATAATCCAAAGTATAAGGAAGCCATATACCAACACATGATTGCACAAGCACCTAAGCTAGTTGATCGCGTTCACAAAGCTTATCGTAATTCGCACGCTACACCTCTAGCCTTTACTTTAATTCAATATGAATTTGAATCAGGAACTACTTATTCTCATAATGTTTCACGAAAAAGTAGTGAAGCGCATCTAGATAGAACACCAGCTTTTTTAAAGTGGTTTGATGATGTACGTGATGAAACTAAGCGCCTTCATATAGGCAGTCGTAAAGAATTGACATGGGGGCCATTTAAATCAAAGTTATAAATAAAGCACTCTAACTGAGCATGAGGTCAGGACAAAAGCGTTTAGGATTTGAGCAGGGGGCCCCAACACAGAGAAACTGGTAAACCAGTTTCCACAAGCTATGCAAGTTGGGGTGGGGCCCCAACACAAAGAAACTGGTTCATCAGTTTCCACCAGCAATGCGAGTTGGGGTGGGTCCCAACAAAGAGAAACTGGGACATAAAGGTCTTTGGTTAGAGAGAAAGAGGCTGGGACATAAATCCCAGCCTCTTTCAGCATCTTGGCAGTAGATGACTGATTTGAAAATGCGCTTGCATCAAGCTTTTTTCAATTCTAGTCATCCTTGCCGGGGCGGGACTACGAAATCTTTTTTATTCAAATTAGATTTCTGTCCCGCTCCCTCTTTCAGCATCTCGGCAGTAGATGACTGATTTGAAAACGCGCTTGTATCAAGCTTTTTTCAATTCTAGTCATCTTTGCCGGGGCGGGGCTACGAAATCATTTTATTCAAATTAGATTTCTGTCCCGCTCCCATCGTGATTTCTGTCGACAATCCTGCTGTTGGGATGCCGTTGATCGGTTTCCCAGAGCACAGAATCTTTATGTCTCAACCTCTAGGGGGATGCTCGGTTAGAGTGCAATTATTATTGTTCTTAAACCTTAACTTTCTTGTGTGGATAGCTCATCATAATGTTTACTATTGTAAGTATTTTTATCTAGGTGATGAGTGAGTTTAGCTGTCCCTGCACCAGCTAACATCGAATCATTGACATTCAGTGCAGTACGACCCATATCGATAAGGGGTTCAACTGAAATGAGTACACCTGCTAACGCAACAGGTAAGTTGAGTGTTGAAAGCACGATGATAGAAGCGAACGTTGCGCCGCCACCCACACCAGCTACACCGAATGAACTGATAATGACGATGCCTATAACACTTAGTATAAATTGTAAATTAATATCTACGTGAGCGGCTGGAGCAACCATTATGGCAAGCATTGCTGGATAGATACCTGCACAGCCATTTTGACCTATCGAAAGACCAAAGGACGCTGAAAAGTTAGCTATACCATCAGGTACACCTAAACGTGCTTTTTGCGTCTGGATATTCAATGGCAATGAACCAGCGCTTGAGCGTGAAGTAAAGGCAAATAAGAGTACTTCTGCTGTCTTTTTGACAAATGTAACGGGGTTTAAACCGAGTCCAGCTACTATAATGAGATGAATTATATACATCGCAATGAGTGCCACATAAGATGCAATTACGAATTTACCAAGTGTCCAAATCGCACTGAAATCACTAGTCGCTATAGTATTAGCCATAATCGCTAAGATACCGTATGGTGTCAGACGCAATACGAAAGTCACGATCGCCATTACTATTGAATATACAGCGTCGATACCACGTTTGAGTAAATTGCCGTGATCAGGTTGTTTACGCATGACACGTAGGAATGCAAAACCGACGAATGCTGCAAAAATCACAACCGCGATAGTTGACGTTGTACGTTGTCCCGTAAAGTCTAAGAATGGATTAGAAGGTAATAATTCTAATATTTGTTGCGGTAGTGTATTAGCTGTCATATCTTTTGCTTGTTTGGCGATTTCACTGCCTCGTGAGTGTTCAGCACTACCTAGGTCAATGCTTGAAGCATCGAGGTGGAAAATGAGTGCTGATAATATACCGATAACAGAAGCTATTGCAACTGTCCCAATTAGGAAAATAAAGATAAGTGTCCCAATTTTAGCGAACTTTTCACCAATTTTAATCTTAGTAAAAGCAGAAACTATAGAGACGAAGATGAGTGGAATAACTATCATTTGAAGAAGTGATACATATCCATCTCCTACGATGCTAAACCAATCTGAAGTCTGCTTTGTCACGTGGGAATCCGCACCATAGATTAAATGAATAGCAACGCCAAATATGATACCTATTGCTAACGCAGAAAAAACACGTTTTGGGAACGAAACGTGCTTTCTAGCCATAACATTTAATCCGATGAGGAAAGCCACGAGTATTATAATGTTAAGTATCGTTAATAACATATAAACCCACGCTTTCTAATCTATTTGTGTTCATGTATAATTCCGATATACATACTAAGGATAATACTTACAAATTATTTAATCAAGAAGAAATTTAAATATATATATTGAAGAGTAAGGCAGCGTTCAATGTTGACGGTGCTTTTAGTGCTATTCATTGAACAGGAATCCCATGCAGGGCTATGGGTCAAATTTAAATAGGACAATTGTTAATCTCACTAGAGTAGGTAATTGCTATTGTCTCTTCTAGCTTAGAAGAAAATAGGTACTAACTCTTGATAACGATTCACTTAGAGCCTGGGACATAAGTTCCCAAAAAAATTGCGAGAGGCTGAGACATAATGTAACGTCTCAGCCTCTTTCAGCATATTGGCAGTAGAAGACTGATTTGAAAATGCGCTTGTATCAAGCTTTTTCAATTCTAGTCATCCTTGCCGGGGCGGGACAGAAATTTTTTTATTCAAATTAGATTTCTGTCCCGCTCCCTACTTTTTTATAATCAATACTTCATATTGAATGGCTTTGCTTTTCCACCCCCAACTCGCAGTGCTTGTAGAAACTGATGAATCAGTTTCTTTGTGTTGGGGCCCACCCCAACTCGCAGTGCTTGTTGAAACTGGTTTACCAGTTTCTCTTTGTTGGGGCCCCTGCTCAAATCCTAAACGCTTTTGTCCCGACCTCTAGTGGTGAGATAGTGGGGTAATGGAAGAATATCGCAGGAGTTCGTAAAAGAGAGAAATATAGAAAAGAGGGACTAAGACAATTAGTTAAAATAGGCTTTGGTCTCAGTCCCTCTATAGATGAGTTATGTTCTTATTAAAGATTAAACAGACGCGCGAAGAACCCTTTTTTCTCTTCTCTAGGCTGAGCCAGAGGAGAAGACTTGTGAGTAGATGTAGCAGTATGAGTCTCCTCTACTGTATCCTCTTGGCTAGTTGAAGGGGTCTGTGAAGTTTTATCGTTCTGATTAGCTGTATGCTCTGATTGTGCGGCTGCTTCTCCTGATGTAGATGTTTGCCCCTTGTTAGCTGTTGCTGCTGTCTCTGTATTCGTTTGTGTAGATGCGTTAAATTGCGGCGTTCCTTCTGATTTAATAGCTGACGTTGAAGTCGAGTTATGATTGGCTTTAGAATTATCGTCAGTTGAGACTTGCGTTACTTCTTCTTGGGTAGTGTTATCTTCTGTTTTAGCTTGGGACGCTGGAGTAGCGGTCTGTGGTGTGGCTGATTGAGATAGTTTCTTCTGGTCCTCTAATAATTGAGAAGCAGTTTTAGTAAATTCGCTTTGTTCTTTATGTATTTTCTGCAAATCATCTTGTGCCGTTTTGATACTATCCGTGGAAGTTTGAATGTCTTTAAGAGACTTCGTATTATCATCTAGTTTAGCTGTAATTTGATTCTGAAGTTCTTTTAATTCACTTTGTTGCTGATGGACTTGATTGATCATTTGACCTAGCATATGACGTTCATCGCGCATTTGTTGAATTTCTGTGCGCAGTTCGTCTATTAAATGAGAGACATTTTGATCTGTAGGAAGTTGATTGTCGTCATCTTTAACGATAACTTGCAGAAAATCTTTTTCTTTTTCAAGTTCTTCGAAAGCTAGATCATAGCTATTAGTTTCTTTGACTTTCTCCGCTATATCTTTGAAAAGATCAATATCATCTTCCTTGAAATCAGTAGCTTCTCTACCGCGATATTCTGTCTTGTTTAAATGATAGCCACGCTCTTCTAGATGTTGGACGATTTTACGAACTTGTTTCTCACTGAGTTCAACGCGTTGAGCAAATTCTTTAGTTAACATAGACACGTTTCCTTTCGTAGAAAAATACTAGGTTTTACACTGACCTCTGTCTGCGGTAAGTGAAACCTCAGTCTTACCTCTATGTTAGTTTAAAACGTTTAAGCTATGATTTCAAGTGCATTAGAGAGACTAATGTGTAGTTTTACGTAACTTCATCTGTTCTAACAGCTGATAAATAATCGTTCGCGGTATCTTATTAGCGAATACGTATTTAAGTATGTAATTTGATTTGACACTTGTGCCGTAAATATCTTTTGAGAGTTCAATATTAGGTTTTATATACAAATCTTTAGCTACTGAAGAGGTTTCATTTTTTAAACTCGGTCTAACGTAATCAATTTCATGTTGTTTCCTGAAACCGTGGTTTTGTAGAAATTCTTGTCGGTGATGAATAGCAGTTTGAGTTTCTTCATCTGGATCTTCAGGTTCTTTTGGTACCTCAAACATAATAAAGTTAACATCTCGTTCATGTACTTGATTAGATAGCTTGTTAATTTCGCTTTTTACTTCTTCAAGCGTGTCGTCCATTAGCTGGTCGTGATGCGGTACATTTTTTGCTATGAGGTAAATTAAGAAAGAAGAATTAGTTGTTGCCTCATAGTGCGCTGTCGCTAAACTCACTACCTCATCATTTTCAATCCCGACTAAAAAAATATAATCATCTTTAGTGTACTTATTCTCTAAAGATTGTTTAAATATTTTTGAGTCTTCATAGAGAGATATATTTAACTTTTCGTCGTACAACGATAATGCCTCGGCAAATAAAGGTTCTTGGCTCGATTTAACTAATTGAAACTCCATGTTACTCCCCCTCCCAATCATATAATCTTTAAGCTCGTATCGATATAAATAGGGTGTATGTCAAGAATAATCTATTTTTTTAGCCACGCCAACATTAAATTAAATAAAAAACCAACACGAAGTCATACTCAAGGGTAGAACTCAGTGTTGGCAAGTGATAGATACTTATGGAAATTCAATTATTAGTTCGGGTTTAGCGCATCTACGTCTTAACAAAAGAAGGCGGCTCCTTAAATCGTAATTAAACGATCGTGTTCTAATCTTATTGCTCATCTCTATTCCCTAATATGACAGATAGCGACTTAAATAATTTTTAAGACTTAGGGCCTTCAGACTCTTCAGCGTAGTGCTCGTCTTTTCTTTGATCATTGACTTCTTCGTCATTATAAGCTGCGTTGTTATCTTCAACTTCTCTGTGATTTGATTCGTCTTTAGAAGCAACTAAAATTAACTTATCATCAAGAATAGCTTCTTTGTAACGTTTTTCTTCTTCTTCACTTAAGTGGTAGTTTGCTAATACAGCTTGTTCTGAATCTTCCCCTGTAAGCATCTTTGCCATTGCATCGCTAAATGTGCCACTTGTAACGATTAAACTAATTTCAGAGTCGTGAATGCGCTCATCCTTTAACTTTGTACGGCTTAACACAGTTAATTCATAGTCTTCATAGCCTTCAGAATGCTTCTTATCAATTTCATTAAATAGCTCGTCTGTGTTTTCAACAATTTTAAATTCTGTCATAGCAAATTCCCTCCATCTTTCTGGGCGAAGTAATTATAGAACTTTTACCCTTAATCTAGAAATAACAAACGTTTCACTTATATTATATAACTTTTAGAAAAGCTAGACAAACTCCTGCGTGTTAGGGAGGAGAGTGTTCTCTAATTAGTTAGAGACCTGAAATAGAGTTGATTATTTAGAATATTGAGTATACTTTCAGTGATATTGAAAAAAACCCGCAAATTTGCTATTATCAGTTAATAATTTATTTAACTCATATAATCTAAAGAATATGGCTTTAGAAGTTTCTACCATGTTGCCAGAAACAACGTGACTATGAGTAACAATTCAATACATCTTTAATGGCGTTCACTTTGAATTACACTATCCAACCAAGTATCTAGCTCCTTATCCCCTTTTAAGATACAGAATTAAGACAAGTTGGCTTATTGAGGGTTTCAACGAATAGGTAACAAGGTGGAAGTAGACGCATTGTATTGCAAGTTAACTCATAGTTCCTAAATTTCGATATTTAGGGATTTTTTTGTACTTAAAATAGGAGGGTATAAAGTGAACTTGTTGCAAGAAAAAGTAAAGGAAGACGGCGTCGTTATCGATGAGAAGATTCTCAAAGTCGATGGCTTCCTAAACCATCAAATCGATGCCGATTTAATGTGGGAGATAGGTCAAACATTCTACCAACAATTTAAGGATGAGGAGATTACTAAGATATTAACCATTGAGGCTTCAGGTATCGCGCCTGCTATTATGGTGGCTAAACGTTTTGGAGTGCCATGTTTGTTTGCTAAGAAAGCGAAACCGAGCACGTTAACTCAAGGTGCATACTCAACAGATATACACTCTTTTACTAAAAATAAAACGTCTCATGTGATGATATCTGAAGAATTCCTTAACGCCAATGACCGCGTACTTATCATAGATGACTTCCTTGCTAATGGAGACGCCTCACTCGGTCTAAATGAGTTAGTTCAACAAGCAAATGCTACTACAGTTGGTGTGGGGATTGTTATTGAAAAAGCATTTCAAGCCGGGCGCCAAAAATTGAATGAAGCCGGTCTTAAAGTTTCATCTTTGTGTGAAGTTGCATCGTTAGCTGGAAACAAAGTGACGCTAGTAGGTGAAGCTTAAATGGTTAGAAATTTCATCTTAAGTGTTCAACATCTATTAGCCATGTATGCTGGAGCAATTCTAGTACCTATTATCGTGGGTAAAAGCTTACATTTCAACGCTGAAGACATTGCTTTTCTCGTCACGGTAGATATATTTATGTGCGGTGTAGCGACTTTTCTTCAAGTGTGGAAGGGCACTGGGACAGGTCTACCTATCGTCCTCGGTTGTACCTTTACGGCCGTAGCACCAATGATACTCATCGGACAAACACAAGGCATCAGTAACTTATATGGTTCACTCTTCCTATCTGGAATCCTTGTAGTGCTGATTGCTCCGTTCTTCTCATTCTTGGTGAAGTTCTTTCCTCCGGTCGTAACGGGCAGTGTAGTGACGATTATAGGAATTAATTTAATGCCTGTAGCCATGAACTATTTAGCTGGTGGCGAGGGTGCGAAAGATTACGGTGATGGACGAAATCTCATCTTAGGTTTAGTTACGTTAATTATCATATTAATCCTTCAACGCTTCACTACAGGTTTCCTGAAATCGATTGCTATCTTAATAGGGCTTGTGCTTGGCACGATTATTGCAGCTTGCTGTGGTATTGTTGATACCGGTCAAGTAGCACAAGCGCATTGGTTTGCGCTACCACAACCGTTCAGGTTCACGGGCTTTAGTTTCGATTTAGGTGCTACACTCGTCTTCTTTATTGTAGCTCTTGTAAGCCTTATTGAGTCGACTGGTGTCTATCATGCGTTGAGTGAAATCACCGGTAAGAAGTTAGAACGCAAAGATTTGCGTAAGGGTTACACTGCGGAAGGTCTAGCGATTATACTAGGCTCAATCTTTAACGCATTTCCTTACACTGCATATTCACAAAATGTCGGGCTCGTCTCTTTATCAGGAGCGAAGAAGAATAATGTCATCTACGGCATGGTAATTCTGCTCATTATATGTGGGTGTCTTCCTAAGTTAGGCGCCTTAGCTAATATGATTCCATTACCTGTGTTAGGCGGGGCGATGATTGCGATGTTTGGAATGGTAATGGCCTATGGCGTCACGATACTCGGTAATAGTGATTTTAAAAATCAAAACAACTTGCTCGTTATCGCCATTTCGGTAGGTCTTGGGGCAGGCATAAGCGCAGTACCGCAAGCCTTTAAATCCCTCGGAGAGCACTTCTCTTGGCTCACTCAAAATGGCATAGTTATCGGAGCTCTAACAGCAATTATCTTAAATTTCTTTTTTAATGGTATAAAGTATCAACAAAAGCAAGAAGATATGAAATAATAAAGCTATACTATAAATATTGGAGGCTGTAAACATGTGGGAAAATAAATTTGAAAAAGAATCTTTGACATTTGATGATGTGTTACTCATGCCAGCTGAATCTGATGTACTACCGCATCAAGTAGATTTGAGCGTGCAACTGTCAGATAAAATCAAGCTGAACATTCCATTAATTTCTGCAGGTATGGATACGGTGACTGAATCAAAAATGGCAATTGCGATGGCACGCCAAGGTGGTCTAGGTGTAATTCATAAAAATATGAATGTTGAAGACCAAGCTGATGAAGTACAAAAAGTTAAACGTTCAGAAAATGGAGTTATTACTAACCCATTCTTTTTAACACCTGAAGAAAAAGTGTTTGAAGCAGAAGCATTAATGAGTAAGTACCGCATATCAGGCGTACCTATCGTTGAAGATAAAGACACACGAAAGTTCGCAGGTATTATTACTAACCGTGACTTGCGTTTCATCGAAGATTTCTCAATTCAAATTTCAGATGTAATGACTAAAGAAAATCTTGTTACAGCTCCAGTCGGCACTACGCTTTCTGAAGCGGAAGAACTGTTGCAAAAACATAAAATAGAAAAATTACCCCTCGTAGAAGATGGTCGTTTAGAAGGGCTTATTACGATAAAAGATATCGAAAAAGTACTTGAATTCCCTCATTCTGCAAAAGACGAAAGCGGTCGACTACTCGTAGCAGCTGCTATCGGTATCGCTAAGGATACAGATATTCGTGCAGAAAAACTCGTAGAAGCAGGCGTAGACGCTCTCGTTATAGATACAGCTCACGGTCACTCTAAAGGTGTATTAGAGCAAGTGAAACACATTAAAGAAAAATTCCCACAAGTCACACTTATTGCAGGGAACGTGGCTACTGCAGAAGCAACGAAAGCACTTTATGACGCTGGCGCAGATGTCGTGAAAGTAGGTATTGGACCAGGGTCAATTTGTACAACTCGTGTAGTTGCTGGCGTAGGCGTACCTCAAATTACGGCTGTATATGATTGCGCTTCTGAAGCACGCAAACAAGGTAAAGCAATTATTGCTGATGGGGGTATTAAATTCTCCGGCGACATTATTAAAGCTTTAGCAGCTGGTGGTCATGCAGTTATGTTAGGTAGCTTACTGGCAGGTACAGAAGAAAGTCCAGGAGCAACAGAAGTGTTCCAAGGTAGACAATACAAAGTTTACCGTGGTATGGGCTCTTTAGGTGCTATGGAACACGGTTCAAACGACCGTTATTTCCAAGAAGATAAGACGCCTAAGAAATTTGTGCCAGAAGGTATTGAAGGTCGTATCGCTTATAAAGGGCCATTACAAGATACAATTTATCAACTTATGGGCGGTGTAAGATCTGGTATGGGTTACACTGGATCTAAAAACTTGGAAGCTTTAAGAGAAGAATCAAGATTTACACGTATGGGCCCAGCCGGTCTAGCAGAAAGCCACCCACATGATGTTCAAATTACTAAAGAATCACCAAACTACTCATTCTAAGTTAGTTAATTAAAGGAGATCTAATTGTTATGGATATAGCGAACGAGCAAGAGCTCATACTTGTCTTAGATTTCGGCAGTCAGTACAATCAACTCATTACACGTCGCATCCGTGAGATGGGCGTGTACAGTGAGTTACATGATCACGAGATATCAATAGAAGAAATCAAAGCAATGAACCCTAAAGGTATCATCTTGTCAGGGGGACCTAATTCAGTTTATGCTGAAGATTCGTTCACGATAGACCCAGCTATTTACGACTTAGGTATTCCCATCTTAGGTATTTGTTACGGCATGCAACTGACGACAAAGCTGCTCGGTGGTAGGGTTGAACGTGCTAATCAACGGGAATATGGCAAAGCGATTATTAATGCTAAATCTGACAAATTGTTCTTCGGTTTGCCTGAAGAACAAACTGTCTGGATGAGCCATTCAGATAAAGTGATTGACATTCCAGAAGGTTTTGAAGTTATCGCGGATAGTCCTAGTACGAATTATGCAGCTATTGAAGACAAATCACGTCGTATATATGGTGTGCAGTTCCATCCGGAGGTACGTCATACAGAGTATGGTAATGATCTATTACGTAACTTTGTTCGTCGCGTATGTGAATGCACAGGTGAGTGGACGATGGAAAACTTTATCGAGTTGGAAATTGAGAAGATTCGAGAACAAGTCGGTGACCGTCATGTGCTATGCGCAATGAGCGGCGGTGTGGATTCATCTGTTGTAGCAGTATTGTTACATAAAGCGATCGGTGACCAATTAACTTGTATTTTCGTCGACCATGGTCTATTGCGTAAAGGTGAAGGCAATATGGTTATGGAACAATTCGGTGAAGGGTTTAATATGAATATCATTCGCGTGAATGCGCAAGAGCGGTTTATGAAAAAATTAGAAGGTGTATCCGATCCTGAGAAGAAACGTAAAATTATCGGTAATGAATTCGTGTACGTCTTTGATGATGAAGCGGCTAAATTAAAAAATGTCGACTTTTTAGCTCAAGGTACACTTTACACTGACGTGATTGAATCTGGAACGAAGACAGCTCAAACGATCAAATCGCACCATAATGTAGGCGGTCTACCGGAAGACATGGAATTCGAATTGATTGAACCGATAAATACATTATTTAAAGACGAAGTTCGAGAGTTAGGAATTGAGCTAGGTATACCGGAACATCTCGTCTGGAGACAGCCTTTCCCAGGTCCAGGTCTCGGTATTCGTGTTCTAGGAGAAATAACAGAAGATAAATTAGAAATCGTACGTGAATCAGATGCGATTCTACGTGAAGTGATACGTGAAGAAGGTCTTGAACGTGATATTTGGCAATACTTCACTGTGCTACCAGGTATTCAATCTGTCGGAGTAATGGGCGATTATCGTACGTATGACCATACGGTTGGTATTCGCGCAGTAACTTCTATTGATGGTATGACAAGTGACTTTGCTCGTATCGATTGGGATGTCTTACAAAAGATTTCAAATCGCATCGTCAATGAAGTAGATCATGTCAATCGTGTTGTATATGATGTGACATCTAAGCCACCAAGTACCATAGAGTGGGAATGACATAAAAGTGTGATAAAAGAGCTAGAAGAGGCTGGGACATAAAGATCTTTGATTAGAGAGAATAAGGCAATTTCTATTGTAATAATACAGAAATTGCCTTTTTTACTATTATTTTGACTATAGTTAGCTCGTTGAGCTACTACTTTTCTTA
>NZ_JAOPKZ010000012.1 GCF_025519785.1 Staphylococcus marylandisciuri
CACGTGCTACTCACCCGTCCGCCGCTAACGTCGGGGGAGCAAGCTCCCCGTCTGTTCGCTCGACTTGCATGTATTAGGCACGCCGCCAGCGTTCATCCTGAGCCAGGATCAAACTCTCCATAAAAAAAGCGTTTGATTAGCTCGTAAATTGATTGTGTTATTACTAACACGTTGTGTTTGTTGGAATTAACGTTGACATATTGTCATTTAGTTTTCAATGTTCATTGATACTATTTGAAATGGAGCGGGTGATGGGAATCGAACCCACAACATCAGCTTGGAAGGCTGAGGTTTTGCCATTAAACTACACCCGCACATAAAATAAAATTTGATGCGGTCGAGAGGACTCGAACCTCCACGGGATCTCTCCCACTAGGCCCTCAACCTAGCGCGTCTGCCATTCCGCCACGACCGCTTAGCAAAACGGCTCTTAATAATGAGTACCTTTCTTTTCAAAAGGGCACTTTCCATTTTATTATGTGGTTAACAGTTTGTCAATATGAATTTATTAAGAACTTAACATTCTTTAAGGACTCTTAAAAAAGCTTAATTCATTTTTACAACGATTATTATAATAGCTTATATAACGTAGTACGTCAACACTAAATTTTAATTTACCACATAAAGATTAGCTATTCTAAAAACAACTCATTTATAAATCAATATTGAACAATAACAGTGATGAGTCAAATGGCAATCTACACTAAACATTCCTCTTCCTCAGATTGTACCGTCTTTCTAGTTTTTTACTCACATTTGAGGTTAGCCACCGTGTTATTCTTGTTGTACTAGTAGAAAGATTTCACATCGCTAACCATCTTACTAAAGCCCTGTCTCCATCACTTCATTTCCAATTACATTGTATATACGGCATAAACTCGAGGTTGAGACATAAATCCCAGAAAAAATAGCACTCAGATGATTTAATTCATTTCATCTGAGTGTTTCTTCTTGGGAGCGGGACAGAAATCTAATTTGAATAAAATGATTTCGTTGTCCCGCCCCGGCAAGGATGGCTAGAATTGAAAAAAGCTTGATACAAGCGCGTTTTCAAATCAGCCATCTACTGCCGATATGTTAAAGAGGCTGGGATATATATCCCAGCCTCTTTCTCTCTAGTCAAAGACCATTATGTACCAGTTTCTCTGTGTTGGGGCCCCCACCCCAACTCGCAGTGCTGGTGGAAACTGATATACCAGTTTCTCTGTGTTGGGGCCCCTGCTCACATCCTCAACTTTATTCCCGACCTCGAACTGCATACATCACTTCATTTCACTTATATTTCTTTAATAGTAAAAGGTTTCCTCTACAGTGTCCACAAACACGTTGACGCAAATTTACTTTGCGTATGCGACGATAAAGGTGCCCACAATTCTTACATCTATAAATATAGTTCACACGTTCTTCGTAACTTTGAATTGGCGTGCAATATCTAGGTGCGCCAACACGTGAACTTAACTCTTTAAATGCTTTATCTCTATGTTGATAACCTTTCCCCTTTAAATGTAGATGATAGTGACATAATTCATGCTTGATTATATCCTTTAATGCTTGCTCGCCGTAATGCTCATATTGCTTAGGGTTAATTTCTATGTGATGAGACTTAAGCATGTACCTTCCACCGGTAGTTCTTAACCTATTATTGAAGTAAGCTTGATGTGAAAATTTACTATCGAAATATTCTTCTGATATCCTTTCAGTAAGTAGTTGAAGGTCTTGATCATTCATTGGGATCTACCATAGTCAAGGCTACTCTGCCTTTCTGTTTATCGATATGATCTATCCAAACGTCTACTATATCGCCAACACTTACGATATCCATTGAGTTTTTCACGAAATTTTTAGATAGTTTAGAAATATGCACGAGACCATCTTGTTTAACTCCTATATCTACAAACGCGCCGAAGTCTACTACGTTTCTAACAGTGCCATTGAGCTTCATTCCTTCTTTTAAATCTTCAATGGATAAAATGTCTGATTTTAATATTGGAGCATCGTAGTCGTCGCGTAAATCACGGTTAGGTGCTTTCAGAGAATTAACGATATCCTCTAAAGTAGGTACACCGATATTTAAATGCTGTGCTGTTTCATCGAGGTTGATTTGTGAAAGCTTACTTTTAAGCTTTTCAGTACCGATGGAATCACTTTCTAAACCTAACGAATCCAGTAACTCATAAGTCGCTTTATAACTTTCTGGATGTATAGACGTATTATCTAATGGTTCTTCTCCATTTACTATACGCATAAAACCTATACATTGTTCGAATGTTTTATTACCTAAACGTTTAACTTTAGCTATTTGCGCATGGTGGGTAAATACCCCTTCTTCTTCTCTATACGCAATTATATTTTTAGCAATGGATGGTGACAGTCCTGAGATATATTGCAATAAGGACGTTGAAGCCGTATTGACGTCTACACCTACTTGGTTCACTGCTGTTTCTACTACAAAAGTAAGAGCCTGTTCAAGTGCTTTCTGGTTTACATCGTGTTGGTACTGACCGACGCCAATTGATTTAGGATCTATCTTCACCAGCTCACTTAGAGGATCTTGCACGCGTCTGCCGATAGAGACAGCACTACGTTCTTCAACTTGAAACTCCGGAAACTCATCTCTCGCTATGTCTGAAGCTGAATAGACTGAGGCCCCTGCTTCATTTACTATGATAAATTGGACATTTAATTTATGAGTTTGGATGACATGTGCGATGAATTGTTCAGTTTCTCTGCTAGCAGTACCATTCCCAATAGCTATCAAATCAACGTTATAATTAGTAATGAAATCTAACAAGATGTCTTCCGCTTCTTGAGATTTATTAACCGGTGGATGTGGATAAATTACGCCTTTAGCTACGAATGTGCCATAAGGATTGATGACGGCGAGCTTACAACCTGTACGGAAAGCTGGATCAACCCCCAAGATTTGCTTCCCTTTCATTGGCGGTTGTAATAGTAAATGGCGCAAATTTTCACCAAATACTTCAATTGCGTGACTTTCAGCTTTGTTGGTTAAATCGTTACGAATTTCACGCTCGATCGATGGCATAATCAAGCGCTTTAGACTATCTTGTATGGCAGAAAGAATATAAGTATCTGCATCAGAAGCCGTCGTAATTTCATTTTTTCGAATATAATTTTCTATTCCTTGCATATCGACTTCAATTTTTATTTTTAATACTTTTTCCTTTTCTCCTCGATTCATCGCTAATACACGATGATTAGCGACTTTTTTAATAGGCTCACTATAGTCATAATACATTTCATAAGTCTGAGCTTCGTCAGTAGCATTCTTCTTCACCTGTGAAGAGATAACACCATGGTTATATGTATCTTTTAATATTTTAGTTCTATATTTGGGATTGTCAGAAATACTTTCAGCAATGATATCCATGGCACCTTGTAAAGCGTTATCAACTGTTTCTACTTCTTCAGTTAGAAATTGTTTAGCTTTAGACTCAACTGCTATATCGAGATTCGATTGTTGTAACCATTGAGCTAATGGTTCTAATCCTTTGCGTTTCGCTTCTGTAGCTCGCGTTTTTTTCTTTTGTTTATAAGGGCGATATAGATCTTCTACACGTTGAAGTTTAGTTTGTTGAAGAATATCCTTCTTTAATTCTGCCGTTAGCATACCTTGTTGTTCAATGTTACTTATAACCTCATCTTTGCGTTTCTGTAAGTTAACGACGTATTGATACTCATCATTGATCTTTTTAATCTCTACTTCATCTAACCCTCCAGTTTGCTCTTTTCTGTAACGAGCGATAAAGGGTACCGTATTATTGTCTTCTAGCAAATTAAGAACAGAGGTAATTTGCTTAGAAGTAAACTGATATTTCTTTGCTATAACTTTAATCAATTCGTTATCCATACTTTCCTCCACTTAAAACTTTGAGTATGAGATATAAAGTTTCTGTGCTCTGAGAAACCGATGAACGGCCTCACAACAGCAGGATTTTCGACAGACACTTTCATGATTCGGGAGCGGGACAGAAATCTAATTTGAATAATAAAGATTTCGTAGTCCCGCCCCGGCAAGGATGACTAGAATTGAAAAAGCTTGATACAAGCGCATTTTCAAATCAGTCATCTACTGCCAAGATGCTGAAAGAGGCTGAGACGTTACATTATGTCCCAGCCTCTTATTTATTAGCCGCTTCCTGTAATTTTTTAATTGCTGTACGCTGAAGACGTGAGACGTGCATTTGACTCAAACCTATCCGTTCACCTGTTTCTTTCTGACTAAGCCCTTCTATAAAGGTGCATTGAATAATTTCCCGTTCTCTATCAGATAATATGGGTAATATCTTTTCTAAAATCATTCGCTTTTCTGTTAAATCATAATTATCATCTTGATTGCCCATGATATCGAGTAAAGTGACAGTAGAACCATCTTTATCTGCTTCAATTGAATGATCAACGCTCAACGCATTGTAGCTTTGTCCCATCTCCATAGCTTCAAGCACTTCTTCATCCGTGACTTCCAACCTTTGCGCTATTTCAGAGATAGAAGGAGAACGTTCGAGTTCATTGGTAAGTTCATCACTTACTTTTTTAATACGCGGACCAATTTCTTTAATTCGACGTGGTACATGAACGCTCCAAGTCTTATCGCGCAAATAGCGCTTGATCTCTCCTATTACAGTAGGGACTAAGAAAGCTTCAAACTTTCGATCAAATGATAAGTCAAAGCGATTAATTGCACCAATTAATCCCACCATCCCTACTTGAACTAAATCTTCGTGATGAGATTGCCCCTTAGAGTACTTATAAGCAAGTGATTCTATTAATTTTTGATAATGTTGAACAAGCTTATCTTGAGCTTCTTTATTTTCACCATTTTGATGTTCTTTAATCCATTGGTTGATTTGTTCAGGTGATATTTCGTTAACTGATTTCGACTCTTTCGTCATTATTTCGCACCTGCTCTTTATTAAAATACTTAGTCATACTTATCGTTACGCCCGATTGTTTATCCACTGAAACCTCATCCATTAAGGATTCTATTAAGAATAAGCCTAACCCACCTTCACGTAAATAGTCAATATTCTCGTTTTCTTGGTAAGGTCCTAATTGCGCTTTCGCTTCTTCATAATTAAAGCTTTCGCCTTGGTCAGAAATAACGATTTTTATCTTGTCGTCGAATATCTCATATCCAATGTTAATCATACCTTTTTCAGCATCATTTTGATAAGCGTGTTTCACAGCATTGGTTACAGCTTCGCTTACTGCAATCTTTGCATCTTCAATGTCATCGTACGTTGCACCCGCTCTCGTAAATACACCGGATAGCGTTAGACGGATTAAACTGACATATTCAGCAGAAGCTGGTAAACACATTTCAATGTAATCTTGTTTAGATTGCATGTTACTCAACCTCCGTTCCTTCATTCACATGCATTAAATCCTTCAAGCCTGTAATATCAAATAAACGACTAATTCTATCAGATACGCCTAATATATATAGTTGTTTATCGTGTTGATTTAATGCTTTCAACGTTCCAACAAATAATCCTAAGCCAGTAGAATCCATATAACTAACATTCTCTAGATTTACATGTATATCTTTCGTACCTTCTTGACGCATAGGTACTAGTACTTCTTCTAATTCAGGTACGGTATAAACGTCAAGTTCACCGCCAACTTTAACTTCATAATAGTCGTCATGAGTCACGGTTTCAATATTGAGATTCATTCTACTACACTCCTAATTATAGTTTACTATTCTAATATACCCGAAAGTATTCATTTGTAACCTTTATTGCAAGGTACTTTAATTTACTCGTTTAATGATGAGGATGGTAAGGTCATCCCGTTTATAAGGGTTTTGAATTGTTAACAATTCCTCATAAAGCATTTGTACGATATCTTGGGGGTGCATGTGTTTGTATTGTTGAATAACATTCAGTAAGAAACTTTTATTAATAAAATCCCCGTTGTTATCTCGAACTTCAGTGACCCCATCAGTGAAGATTATGATGAGATCTTCAAGATAGATAGGTATTTCTTGTTGATCATAACGAGTGTGTTGATCCACTCCTAATACAGTACCTCGTACCCCAATTTCTTCAAAAGTATTTTCTTCAGCTCGATAAATATAGCCTGGTTCGTGACCTGCCGAACTACAGTAGAGAAGGTGGTTCATTTCTTCATAAAGACCATAGAACATAGTCACAAACATGTTTTGATTAACGTTCTTTTCAACTACTCGATTGAGACGCTTCAGTCCATCACTAGGTAACTGAGAGTGACCATAAGAGTCCATCCCAAATTTAATCATACTCATGGCTAGGGCTGCAGGTATACCTTTACCTATAACGTCAGCCACTGCGAAACTCATCGTTCCATCTTTATGATCTATCAAGTTGAAATAATCTCCACTTACCTTTTGAGCTGCAACGGATATAGCACCAATTTGTATACTATCAAATTGCGGTATATCAGTCTTAAGCATAGTTTGTTGGAGTCGAGCTGCCAAATCTATCTCTTTATCGTGGTGTTGAAGACGATTGACGAGCCTCTGGTAATCTCGATAACTATAGCCAAATCCTTTCACCACTTCTTGAAGTACTTCTAGTGTAGTCATGATCCTCGCTTCAGATAAATTCATATGTTGTATGTAATCTTTATGAATATCAACTATATCTTCTGGCAGGACATCTTTTTTTATAACTTCATCCGTAAATTCAGCACACTCTTGTCTAAGCGACTCAGTGTAATCGAATGCAAGACTTTTATCAATGAGTGTCTTATATTGCTTTGTAAACTCTTCCACGCTGTGTTCCTCCTCAGAAAGCAAAAGCCCGTGTAGCCTTTCTTGTGAAAAAGTGAATAAAATAGTCGTGGTCTTCCACGATATATAAACCCTCTATTGCTTTATAAAAGATCAAGAATAAGGACAGTTGACACCGCTCTATGATGACGCTTAACAACGATATTAGGCTACTTAAACCTTTGTAATCTTACTTCACCATCAACTTAATCTTTAGTTTATTCACTTATTTCAATCACGCAATAATAAAAGAATAATTTGCTTTTGGTCTTTCACATTTATACAGGATTCTCAATTGATTAATTTGAAATAGACTTTAAGTATAGCAATACTTATTATGCTAAAAAAGTTATAACTAACTAGCTACTTAAACAAGTCTAAACACGTTGAGGCTGGGACATAATGTAATGTCTCAGCCTCTTTCAGCATCTTGGCAGTAGATGACTGATTTGAAAATGCGCTTGTATCAAGCTTTTTTCAATTCTAGTCATCCTTGCCGGGGCGGGACAGAAATCTTTTTAGTCAAATTAGATTTCTGTCCCGCTCCCATAATTACTTCACCAAATAATAATTCTGATGAAATTTATATTCATTTTAACACAAAAGAGAATTTGAAATAAAACTAAATTTACTACTTTAATAAAGAATATCGAAATTTATTATTGTAGTTATGTATTCGTCTTAATTTGTCTCGTGTAGACCTAAGCTAATAGTCAATGCTTTATTGACTTCATCCATCTTCTCTTGGGAAAGGTATGTAAGCTTTTCTTTAAGCCTTTTTTTATCCAACGTTCTAATTTGTTCCAGAAGAATAACGGAGTCTTTATCTAAGCGATATTTATTCTTCTCTATTTCAACATGGGTAGGTATCTTAGCTTTATTAATCCTACCCGTAATTGCAGCCACAATTACGGTAGGACTATATTTATTACCAGTATCATTTTGTATGATTACAACGGGTCTTACTCCCCCTTGTTCAGACCCTTGAACTGGTGATAAATCAGCTAAGTAAACGTCGCCTCTTCTCATCATTCATTATTGAAGTTTGAACTGATGTAAGATTCATTACAATCACAAGCTTCACATTCGAAAGGGAAAGCTTCTGTTGCTAGGGAGAGATTTAAATCAGCCATTTGTGAATATCCTTCTTTAAGCAGTTGCTCTATGCTATGATTCCTACTTTGATTAAAACCAGACATGCATAAGACCTCCACCGTTAAATAATTCAAACCAATATATGTCTTTTATTTATGTTAATCATAACAAATTCACAAAACGGTGACTATACTATTTCAATAATTCATTCGTTATTACCGTTCCATCTCCATTATTATATAAACGCGGTAGACGACGACTTAAATTACATAAGACCTCATAATTAATAGTATGTTGTTGACGAGCCACAGCTTCAGCTGATTGATTAGAACTCATGTGGTTATCCATTAATATTACTTCATCCCCAACTTCGATATGGTCAGGTATTTCGATAATAGTTTGGTCCATACACACTCGCCCTATAATCGGACAATTATGGTTTCCAATCGCTACCTTAAAGCCGCTCATCGAACGCAAGAAGCCATCCGCATAGCCTATAGGTAAGATAGCAATTTTCATTTTACGTTCAGCTTTAAACTCCCACCCGTAACTTACAGCTTCTCCTGGTTCTATGTACTTAGTTTCTACTACTTCAGATAACCATTTTACACTAGGTTGTAATCGCGCGCTGACGTTATTAGCTATATACTCAGAAGGATAGTAGCCATACAGTGAAATTCCTATGCGGATCGCATTACAGAAAGGATAATCTGCTCTTAGACTACCAGCAGAATTTTGAGAATGAATGTACTGAGGTTTTTCAGCAGTATTAACTACAGTCTCGAAATGAGTTTGTTGTTGCTCAATAGCATCGCCTGGTTCGTCCGCACATGCAAAGTGCGTGTAGACACCTTCGAAAATGAGGTGTGATGAGTCTTCAATGAGCTGTATAGTTTGTTGATATTCTTCTTGATCTTTAATTCCTAACCGATTCATACCACTATCAATTTTAATATGTAACCAAATATCTTTTTCATTGTTTGTATCTATGTGATTTAAAGCATGCATCAACCATTCTTTTGAGGGAACCGTCATCGCTACTCTGTGTTGGATTGCTTTTTGGACATTTTCATGCGGGATAACCCCTAGCACAATTATTTTTGCACTTACACCGTGCATTCTTAATTCTACTGCTTCATCTAATGTTGCCACAGCAAAAAATTCGACGCCTTGCTCCATGAGATAACGGGCGACATGTACACTACCTAGACCGTAAGCGTTAGCTTTAACCACCGGAATGATAGTTTTATTCGGGTGCAACTTTCCAAACACTTGATAGTTTTTCGCTATAGCAGGTAAATCCACACTAATTAAACTCGATCTGTAATAGCGTTCCGACATATTAATTCCTCCTGTAGTAAATCTAAATTTCATTGACTAGATACTTTCGCTCATGTTTAAACGTTACTCCAGTTTGAAATCATTATGTTTTTATTTTTTCGAGTATCTCTAAATTATCCACTATTTTGTATGCCTTTATTAATTATATAAGTACTTACACCCTCATTATATTACTTTTCGATAATTACTTCACTCATAGCGTAATGAGCAGTGTGCGTAATACTAACATGTATAGAATAATCATCGTGGTCAATACAAGGCTTACCCTTTTCATCGCTATAACAATTGATTTCGTTAAATGCTATTTCTTTACCAATTCCTGTACCTATCGCTTTACTAAACGCCTCTTTACAAGCAAATCTACCAGCAAGATATTCGATTTGTCGCAACGTAGTCTTAAAGCTATTAAACTTCTCTCGTTCTTCAGAGGATAGAATCCGATCCACAAATTTCGGTTGTCGTTTATATACATTTGCTATACGTTCAATCTCTACTAAATCAATGCCTATCCCGATTATCATAAATTCCTCCTGGGTCTTTCATTCACTAAATGGTTTACAATGTTCAAGTTATCCTTTAAGCAAAGTCAACACTTTCACGTAAAACTGAATATTTAATGTGACTCTAGATCACTTTGATCCTTGTTACGTAATTGTTGTAACTCTAGCTTTAGCTTTTGTGCTTCATCTTTAGATATCAAAGTTATCTCTGCGTTTCCTCCAGCTGTAGATGTCGTCACGTTCGCTAAGCCAAAGATGCGCATGATAGCTCCTTCATACGTATCTATATTTTGGATGCGAAAATGTGGAATGCGATGTGTTTCAATAAACCATAAACCTGTCCTAATGACTACAGTTCGTTCATTCATCTGATAACGAAACACGCGGTATTTATATAAGGGTGAGATAATCACGAAAATTATAACTTGTAACAATATGATTATACCACCGATAATAAGCGACCATTTATAAAAATGAGGCTGCGATATATGAAATAAAAATTTACATATTAATAACTGTAAAACAAGTAGGAAGACGAGAATTAAAGTCACTATACTTCCTGTAATACGCATCGCTTTCTTACCATCTGGATGCATATAGTTAAATTGATTCATCTCGTCGACCTCCTAAATAAAATCGTTCTACACCTTTGACTTTACGTAAATCTTCAAATCTTAGACCTATACTTTCATTAGAAGTTGCTTTCGCTATTTTAAGTTTAAAGTTACCGAGATGCTCACGTGTCATAAACGGATTGCTGTTAATATTAACTCCAAGCAACTTATCTCTCTTAACATAATAATTTCTATAGCTTAAGATACGTGCATTACGAACGCTTATTTCATCACCTCGAATAGTGAACCCAGAATAGTTAACCGCTAACAGACTATATATGACTAATAACAGTATGAGCACCCCTGCCACTGGATAGAAATATGGCTTCCAATAATAATGTACGATACTAGCAATCAATAATATAACTAGAGATTCTCTCCAAAAATAGCGATGAAAGCCTCGCCATGGCATACCTGTTTGTGGCGATTCAAAATACATAGAAGGTACTAAGGTCTTAAAGAGATCATACCCCTTCTTCCTTTTGATAAATGGTAACACTTCTACACGCCCATTCGGGGTAGCTTCATCATCTCCGTCATCCATATCGCTAGTGACAATTAAACTCAAAGAAGTGTAACCGAACAATTTACGTAGATAAGTTTGTTTTTCGTATACAGCTTGCACACGATCAGTAGGCACAGTAACACTCTGAACACTGATCAGACCATATCTTATCTTTAATTGCTCACCTGATTGGTAGACTGTAAATCCGTAGTTACGGATAAATTCGATCACAGTACCTACTATATGAGCTATAAGAAGTGCTAATATAATTAAGAAGATGATGCCTGTTATTGAGTTTTTAACTACGACGGAGAATTCTCCAAAGATCTTATCCATAGGTAAATAATCGCTAACACCCATTACTATCGGCCCTACTGTTAAAAGTGCAATTCCAATAGCTCCACTAGTCGTTGCCATAAAAAGTAATTCTTTAAAGGATAAACTATAAATCTTTTCAAATGCTCTATTCTGAACGTTGTCAGTAGTTGTAGATGAGTTATCGTTTATACCATCACTATCCAATTCTGCACCCAAATTGTCTTGCGCTTTATGTATAGCTTGTTCTATTGCCACACTTTGTGGTCGTGACACACTTCTTAAATCTACACCATCACTCGGCGTCTTAATCTGTAATTTGACACTGCCTAGAATACGTTCTGATAAATCCTGTGTAGTATCGATAGATTGAATACGTCTAATATCAATTTCTTTACGCGTGATATTCACGATCCCACTGCGCACGATAAAGTATTTGCCCTCTAACCAGTAACGCGTACTATACACACGTATCAAATTGATGATGAAACTTATCATGAAGAAAGTGAGCATGATACCAGGATATATGTAAGATTTATAATCTGTTAAATTAAAGTCCTTCAGTCCGAAAATAAGAAACAAGACCACTAAGAAAATGTTATTTTTAATGACGTTAATTATCGTAGAAACATAGGAAATAGGATGTAACTTCTGAGGTTCAGACATCACTATTCACCTCTCTTAACCTTTCAAATATACGTGTTTCGATTTCTTCTATATCTTCTTTTCGTAAAAAAGGTATAAGAATACAATGTCCAGCTGTAAGAACTTGAGTTTCGCACAATCCTAGTTTTAGCAGGATAGGATTTTGATTATGAATTAAGTATTGTATACGATCAATGTTCACTATCTCTCTACTTTTAAAGAAAAAGCGATAATCGACAACCACATAATCAGAAGTAACTTTATAATAAGTATAATAATAATCTATTAAGGGTCCGAAAAACATATGTAAAATTTCATAAGCTATGAACAAATAAAATATGTAATTTAACCACGGCCACCAGTTAAACTTAAAAGAGAGAATGAGTAGCACAGCTAATATAGATAAGGTAAATAGTAATCTTAAGAAACTAATAATATAGAAATATTTAAGTGCTTTTTTAGGTGAACGATGGTAATGAGGTTGATCGGTCATGTAAATAGCACTCCTTTTATCTCGTGATGGTTAAAGTATATCATATAAATAGTTCAATTAAATATTACATATAAAATATTATAATGAGTTAACTTTTATATAAACTTGAGTGGTTCATTGTTCTAGAGTTAGCTGTGAGTTAAGCACAAAATTTAGCCTTCCAATAAATGATGAGTTAAATTAAATGCTTCAACTATAGGAAATGAAAGTCTCGTATGTACCTCCTAAAAGTTAGGTCAATCAAGATTGAGTCATATTCTTATAACACTAAAGATAAGAAAGTGGCTGGGACATAATAGTTGACTAGAGAGAAAAAGAGGCTGGGACATAAATCCCAGCCTCTTCAACATCTCGGCAGTAGATGACTGATTTGAAAATGCGCTTGTATCAAGCTTTTTTCAATTCTAGTCATCCTTGCCGGGGCGGGACGACGAAATCTTTTTTATTCAAATTAGATTTCTGTCCCGCTCCCTCTTCAATATCTCGGCAGTAGATGGCTGATTTGAAAACGCGCTTGCATCAAGCTTTTTTCAATTCTAGTCATCCTTGCCGGGGCGGGACTACGAAATCTTTTTTATTCAAATCAGATTTCTGTCCCGCTCCCTCTTTCAGCATCTCGGCAGTAGATGGCTGATTTGAAAACGCGCTTGTATCAAGCTTTTTTCAATTCTAGCCATCCTTGCCGGGGCGGGACTACGAAATCTTTTTTATTCAAATTAGATTTCTGTCCCGCTTCCTTCACAATGTTATTAGTATTTATGATCTGCAAAAGTACGTCCTTTTTTCGTACGTTTACGATCTCTTTTATCCGAATTACGACCACGCTGATGGCGATAACTATGCTTAGTTCTATTACGATTATTACGCTTATCAAATTTACCACCTTTGCGTGATGGCTTACTGCCACGTTTACGCGCTAATGGCTTTTCAAAAGTGAGTTGTACCTCTACTTCATCATTCGCTTCGACAAGCTCTTGTAATAAAGAAGCGATTAACTCAACATCATTATACTCATCTAAGAGTTGAGTAGCAATACGTTCTAAGCGCGGTTCATTGTCTCTTTCCATCCACTTTTGAACTTTATCTTTAACTTCTTGTTCACGCGCTTTCAACACCTCTTTGCGGTGTGGAGGACGCAATGCTCGCATTTGGCGCTGATTAGTCTGCTCGATTTGTCGAACGTAATCCATTTCAATCGGATTGACGAAAGTCACTGCAATACCCTCTTTGCCTGCACGTCCTGTTCGTCCAATTCGATGTGTATAACTTTCAGTGTCTTGTGGGATATCAAAATTATAAACATGGCTAACACCAGAAATGTCTAAACCACGGGCAGCAACATCTGTAGCTACTAGGATATCAATTTGATCATTTTTGAACTTTTTCAGAACCTCTAATCTCTTAGCTTGAGTGATGTCGCCATGAAGTCCTTCAGCTTTATATCCTTTAGATAACAATGCGCTTGTCAGCTCATCCACACGGCGTTTTGTACGCCCAAAAACGATAGCGAGTTCTGGTTGATGTACATCTAAAAAGTTAGTGAAAGTTTCAAACTTCTCTAATTCCTTAACTATAGTATAAAATTCCTCGATTTGTGGATCTGACAGCTCGTTATTCATCGTTTTAACGATTTCAGGTTCTTTCATAAATTGCTTCACTAGGTTTTGTATCGCTTTAGGCATCGTAGCTGAGAACAGCATAGTTTGACGTTGAGCCATAGGAATCTTGTCCATGATAAATTTCATATCATCGATGAAGCCCATATTCATCATCTCATCCGCTTCATCAAGGACTAATGTATGAATGTTATCTGTCCGAAGTGTGCGTCGATTGAGATGATCAATCACTCGCCCTGGTGTACCTACGACGATTTGTGGTCGTCTCTTCAATGCCTTAATTTGGCGATCAATTGGCATGCCACCAAATACTGTAACTACCCGTACGCGCTGCCCTTCACTAAATTCTCTCAACTGTTCTGCTACTTGCATTGCAAGCTCACGCGTAGGTGCTAATATCAAGACTTGTATACCTTCTTGACCTGCTACCTTCTCAATGATAGGAATACCAAATGCACCTGTCTTACCTGTCCCAGTTTGAGCTTGACCTAGAATATCAGTACCTTGTAAGGCGTAAGGGATGCTTTCTTCTTGAATTGGTGTTGGTTCCTCAAACCCCATATTGTGAAGAGTTTCTACCGTTTTGGCTGATATCCCTAGTTCTGTGAAATTTTGCAATATAATTCTCCTTTATACAAAGTTGAGATCCTATATAATAAAAAGAGTTTTGAACTAATAGTTGTTTATATTATTAAATGACTTATGAAAAAAGTTACTCATATTAGAATTTATTCAATCTCATTAACGACGTCTCTTTTAACTACTTTAACTTCCTATATCGTATTAATAATGGTAATTCTTAATTAGTTCTGTATTAACTCACCGTGAAGTATATGTATATCTCAACTTCACCTAATTTACTTCAACTTCTTAATATTACCACCTCATACACAGAATAGCAATCCTCAAAAAAACGTCCTTAGCTGTTAACGTTTGTTACAACTAAGGGACGTTAAATGATCAATCGTTAAGTTAGTAGATAATTATAGAATAACTATTTGACTATACCACCAATGCTTGTACTACCTCTTCAAGTTTCATTCCTCTTGAACCTTTAACTAAGACCTTATCCTTCGGTTCAATAATCGACTGCAATGCTTTGATTAACTCAGCTTTATCGTCAAAGTGACGAGATTCACGTACATAAGAACTACTTGCTTTAGATATTGCATGAGATAATTGACCATACGTATAAACGTAGTCGATGCCCTTTTTATGCATGTGCTCTCCTACTGATGCATGCATAACCTCACTTAAATCTCCAAGCTCTAACATATCGCCAAGAACTAAGATTTTATTGCCCTCTTCAATACCTGAAAGCGTATCTATTGCCGCTTTCATACTCGTTGGGCTCGCATTGTATGCATCATTAATTATCAGAGTTCCGTCATGAGTTAAATGCTGTTCCATTCGCATCCCAGTGAGTTGAACCCGGCTCAGATTACGACATATGGTAGTATAATCTAGACCAAGAGAGCGACCGACAGCTACTGCCATAGCAGCATTTTTCATATTATGCTTACCTAAAACTGGTAAGTGGTATGCTTCATTATTTATAGTAAAATGAATGCCCTCTTCGTTCACTGCTCTTAATTCACAGTTGTAATTGCTCTCTTGACTTGTACCCACGCTTAATGTTTCTAAGTGATCAAGCTTACTAACAAGTGGATCTAACAAGGGCTCATCGCCATCGTAGATAAAGAGGCCACCGTCCTTCATACCCACGGTCATTTCGAACTTGGCTTTAGCAATACCTTCACGAGAACCTAAATCTTGCATATGTGATTCCCCAATATTAGTCACTAAACCGATGTCCGGCTCAGCAAGTTTAGATAAAGCTTCTATTTCGTGAAAGCCTGACATCCCCATTTCTAATATCGAAACTTCAGTGTCATTATCGAGCTCTAGAATAGTTAATGGTAAGCCAATCTCATTGTTGTAATTACCTTGTGTCTTCTTAACTTTAAATTCACTACTGAGCACACTTTCAATCATATCTTTAGTTGACGTCTTGCCATTGGACCCTGTTACACCTATCACTTTAGGGTTCACGTATTGCAGGTAAGCTTTAGCTAATTCTTGTAATGCCTCTAATGGGTTTTCTACCCATATAATGGGACCATCAACTTGTTCTTCTAATTCAGTATCTTTTTGATGAAAGCAAGCACCTGCACCAGCCTCGAGCGCTTGCTTAACAAAACGGTGCCCATCTACATTCTCACCTTTAAATGGAATAAAGAGCATTCCGTCTTTAACTTGTCGTGAATCTATCGTCACGCCTTTAATCTTCGTATCAAGGTTAATGGCGTCAACTGTGCAATCAATCCATTGCTCAATCTCTCTTAAAGTTACTTCAATCATAGTCGTTCGCCTCAGTCAATTTGATATTTATTCTTTTTCTTATCTTCAAATTTTTCTTTAGCTAATTCAATTAGCTTTGTAATGAGTTCTGAATAAGGCAAGCCCATGTTCTCCCAAAGACTTGGATACATACTAAATTGCGTGAAACCAGGTATCGCGTTAGTTTCGTTGATATAGATCTGATTATCCTGAGTTACGAAGAAATCAGCTCGCAATAGACCTGAACAGTCTGTCGCTTTAAATGCTTCAATAGCCATGTCTCTAAGAGTTTGTTGCACTTCTTCGTCCAATTGAGCTGGAATACTTAGCTCAATCTTACCGTCTTTATATTTAGCTTTATAATCGTAGAACGCGACATCTTTAATTACTTCACCTGGCAAAGTGGTTTCAGGATAATCGTTACCTAACACAGCAACTTCAATTTCGCGCGCATCTATGCCTTGTTCAATAACCAATTTACGGTCATATTGAAAAGCTTCCTCTATACCTTTGAGAAGTTCACTTTCATCGTGACATTTACTGATTCCTACACTTGATCCAAGGTTAGCAGGTTTAACAAAGACAGGATAATCTAATTTGTCATTAACCAACTTTAGAATATTAGTACGATACTTTTCAAATTCACTACGCAAGAAGCTGACATAAGGTAACTGTGGTAGACCTCTGTGTGCAAAAAGCTGTTTCATCACAAGTTTATCCATCGTACTTGAAGAGGCTAAGACACCATTACCGACGTACGGAATATTTAACACTTCAAACAAACCTTGTATAGTGCCATCTTCACCATTTGGTCCATGTAGTAACGGGAATACAGCACTATACGGTTGGCCGTTATGAGTTTCTCTCAATAACCGTGAAATGTCACCCGAAGGTACATGATTTAACCGTAGCGTGTCAGTATCTTCTATAGTATCTGTTATATTCTCTTTCTTTTTCCATTCACCTTCATTAGTTATGTAAATAACATCAACAGTATAGGTAGATTTATCTATCGCATTGAGCACATTTTGAGCAGTAAGTATTGATACATCGTGTTCAGCGCTCTTTCCACCATAGACGAGACAAATATTTTCTTTTGTCATAATTTAGCCTCCATAATACATTCTTAAATTACATCATATCACGATTGATTGTTGCTTTGCACTTGGAAAGAAGTATGAAGTACCTACCTTTAAAAAGATGGCGGTTATCTCATGTCTACAATAGAACTACTATAAGAATAAACCTACTAATTCAAACGCTGTTTCTAGCTAGCATGAATGATGAAGATCTAATTTAAACCATACCGATGATAGGTAAAAATATTTAGATTTGTAACACATTTAAACTTTACACCTTCTTACCCTACTTCTAGCATTAAAGTATAATTTTAGATAGAATCAAGCTATAATAAAATTTAGAAACTAAGTGCAGTAAAGGAGTAACATATGAATACTTCACGTCAATCTAAACATAATTCTTGGGGACGGCGCGTAGATTGGATTATCATAGCCTTTCTCATTTTATTTGCCCTCATAAGTGTTACAGTGATCAGTTCAGCTATGGGCGGCGGACAATATAGTGCAAACTTTAGCATTAGACAAATTCTTTATTACATATTCGGTTTCATCATTGCCTTGTTTATCATGATGATTTCACCAAAAAAGCTAATGAAGTATACGTATTTATTATACGGCGTGCTATGTGCGTCATTGTTACTGCTTCTCATAGTACCAGAAACACCGATCACTCCTATTATAAACGGAGCTAAGAGTTGGTATGCGCTCGGCCCTATTAGCGTGCAACCTTCTGAGTTCATGAAAATAGTGCTTATCATGACCTTAGCCAAATTAATTACACGTCATCATAAATTTACTTTTAATAAATCTATAGAAACAGATTTTAAACTACTTTTTAAAATTATAGGTATCTCTTTGATACCTATGCTGTTAATTCTGTTTCAGAACGACTTAGGAACTATGTTAGTACTTTGTGCAATTATCGCTGGTGTACTGATCGTCAGCGGTATTACCTGGAAAATCATAGCGCCTATTTTCATCGCAGGCATCGTATTTGGCGCGTCAATCATATTATCGATTTTATATAAGCCTTCACTTATCGAAAGTTTATTAGGTATTAAGACCTATCAGCTCGGCCGAATAAGTTCATGGTTAGATCCATATACTTATAGCAGTAGTGATGGTTATCACCTTACAGAATCTTTAAAGGCTATCGGATCAGGTCAACTTTTGGGCAAAGGTTACAACCACGGTGAGGTTTACATTCCAGAAAACCATACGGATTTCATCTTCTCTGTGATCGGTGAAGAATTTGGCTTTCTAGGTTCAGTCGTAGTATTGCTGCTATTTTTAGGGTTTATCTTTTATCTATCTCGTTTGGCAGCTAAAAATACATTTTCATATAATAAGACATTTATCATTGGATTTGCGACGCTCATCTTATTCCATGTCTTACAAAATATAGGTATGACGATTCAGTTATTACCGATTACAGGTATACCATTACCATTTATTAGTTATGGAGGAAGCGCACTGTGGAGTTTAATGTTTGGCGTTGGGGTACTGTTATCTATTTCTTATCATACGCCAAAGCAGTATTCTGATTTCTCAAGCAATTGATAAGATGACTGATTTGAAAATGCGCTTATATCAAGCTTTTTTACAATTCTAGTCATCCTTGCCGGGGCGGGACGACGAAATCTTTTTTTCAAATTAGATTTCTGTCCCGCTCCCTTTCTAATCAGCTACAAACAAGCTTGTAATTAAATTCCGATATATTGAACTCTATAGTAGTAGAAGTGACTAAACACTATGCCAAATTACTTAGTAAATTGGAGCGAGATACGAAATTAAAAAATTTCTATCTTGCTCCATACTTATATTCCTATAAAAAAAGACTTAAGCCTACGCACTAACAGTACACGGACTTAAGTCACATTCTCTTTAACAATTCAAAAGATAACATGAGTACACCCCACTCATCACAAGAAGTCAAAAGAAGTTGGGACATAATGTAATGTCTCAGCAACTTGGCAGTAGATGACTGATTTGAAAATGCGCTTGTATCAAGCTTTTTTCAATTCTAGTCATCCTTGCCGGGGCGGGACTACGACATCTTTTTTCAAATGAGATTTCTGTCCCGCTCCCATTTACTCTATTATTATTTCAATTTATCTGTAGCTTCAGCTGTTGTAGGTAGCGTTTGCATAACATCCAAACGAGACTTTGTCTTTTTTATGTTTACTCCTAATGATGATAATAGTTTCACAACGTTCTGAACTTTATTATTATTCTTCTTCATATCATCACTCCTCATTATAGATCCATATATATTATATACTACCCCAAATTTCATATGTTTACTACATAAATTTAAAAAGATATTTTATTTTTAAATAGTCACGAATATTTTGTAAATAAATATTTCGTTTCCATTATGTTTAAAGTAAATATATATTTCTTATAATGTAGAGGAGCTACAATTCTAATATAAAACGGTATGACCTTGGTCATATATCTCTTTTTCGATAGCATTCAAGTTAGCAGGCGTTTCAAAAGATACCGTGACAATTCCTGCATCAGGATCAATGCTCAATTCATTGACACCAATCATGCTAGAAATACTACCTTCAAGCTTCTCTATTGCCCTATCGTTATTATTGAGGTTAACTTTAATCTCTTTCGTTTGCATTTTAACCTTCCTTTTAATCTTTCATTAATTTTTGAAACGTAACGAGTAATTCTTCCATCGCTTCATCTTGTTGACCTCGATTAACTTTATCAAGTATACAGCTTTTCATATGATACTCGAGTAAACGCGTTGCCACGCTATTTAAAGCCGAGCGCGTAGCTCTAATCTGTGTGAGTACATCATCGCAATACACATCGTCTTCTATCATGCGGTTAATTGCACGTACTTGGCCTTCAATACGGTTTAAACGCGATTTTAAATTGTCTTTAGACTGTTGGGAATGATGAGCTTCTTCCATAGTTACCACCTTATCTAACTAATTCGTTAGTATCGTATACCCCGAATAGGTATAAGTCAAGTGAATGTGAATATAGGTCATGTTACAATAATATAGAACTTTTAGGTATTTGATTATTTCACAAGAGGAGGAAGCTCATGTTTGAATTTTGGTACCAATTCTTTCCCTGGACTAACTTGATTATAAACATTGTACTTATTAGTGCGTTTATATTAAATCTAATCTTTGCTTTTACTATTATATTTATGGAAAGGAGACTAGCAGGAGCCATCTGGGCATGGATTCTCGTACTCGTCTTCTTACCAATTATAGGATTTATTCTTTACCTATTATTTGGACGTCAGATTCAGCGACAGCACATTTTTAAATTGGATAAAAAGGATCAAGTCGGCTTACAAATGATTGTCAATGAACAGCTGAAAGAACTAAATCATAGTGATTTCACACTCAAAAACCCTAACTTATCTAAGTTTAAAGATATGATTCAAATGTTGTTATATAATAACGGAGCGTTTCTAACGAAAAATAATGACCTTTCTATTTTCACTGATGGAGAGGCTAAATTTGAGTCTTTACTTAATGATATTAAATCCGCTAAAAGTTACATACATATCCAATATTATATATTTCGCAACGACCAATTAGGGAAAAGGATCCTTAAAGCCCTCGAAGATAAGTTAGAAGAAGGCTTAGAAGTTAAAATGTTGTATGATGATATGGGTTCGCGTGGTCTATCACTCAAGGCATTTAAAAGCTTTCGAGAAAAAGGCGGCGCAGTAGAAGCTTTCTTCCCCTCTCGATTACCATTAATTAATTTACGAATGAACAACCGCAACCACCGTAAAATCGTAGTTATAGATGGTAAGATAGGCTACGTAGGGGGTTTTAACGTCGGCGATGAATACTTAGGGCTTAAAAAGAAATTCGGTTACTGGAGAGACACCCACCTAAGAATTACAGGTGATGCTGTCAACGCACTACAATTAAGATTTATGTTGGACTGGAACTCCCAATCGTCAAGAGACACCTTAAAATATAATGTAAAGTACTTCCCAGAAGCTATATCTAAAGGCCATATTGGTATCCAAATTGCTTCTAGCGGCCCCGATGAATTCTGGGAACAAATTAAATACGGTTATTTAAAGATGATCTCGGCAGCTAAGGAATCCATCTACATTCAAACACCCTATTTCATCCCTGATCAAGCATTCTTAGACGCTGTTAAAATCGCTGCATTAGGTGGTGTAGATGTCAATATTATGATTCCTAATAAGCCGGATCACCCCTTTGTATATTGGGCTACTTATAATAATGTAGCTTCCTTAATTGAAGCTGGCGTCAACATTTATCATTATGATAATGGCTTTTTGCATGCTAAAACCGTCATTATCGATGATGAAGTAGCAAGCGTTGGAACGACCAATATGGATCATCGTAGCTTTACTTTAAACTTTGAAATAAACGCCTTTATATATAATGCGCAAGTAGCAAAACAGCTCAGAGCAAACTTTGAGAATGATCTTAAAGTATCTTATCAACTTACTCAAGCTATTTATGAACAAAGGAGTTTATGGATTAAATTTAAAGAAGGAATTTCTCAGCTTCTTTCACCTATTCTATAGTTTGCAGCAACTTAAAGGTAATCGTCCAGCCAATGCCTTATGTTTAAGTTCTCATACGTGACAAACGACAAATAAATGTCCTAAGCTCAAGAAAATATCAATGATTACCATAAAAATCAGCATTCAGGGGATGGTATCAGCCATAATTGTCTTATCGTTAACTTACAACGATATATTGCTGAAGAAAGCGCAGTGAGCTAAATATAGGATAAGTCTCAATTTAACGAGTTAGTAAAGAAACTACACTATATAATCAAACCATGAGCTTAAGAGAGGGAGCGGGACAGAAATCTTTTATTCAAATTAGATTTCTGTCCCGCTCCCTTAACTTAACAGACTTTATTCATGTCTCAATAGCGACATAGTTATATGACTACTATCGTTAAACCTTATATTAGATAGGGTAACTTCTACAGCCATCAATTGCAGAAGCTAAGACTTTAATTCTTAAAAAATCCAGCAGTAAGTTATTATTTAATCGTACATAATCTTACTGCTGTTCTCTTTTTATCTAATACCTCATACTGTAGGACTTTCTCCAAACCAAGTACCTCGTTATAGATCAATCATCGTATGAAAGTCAATCCTTTTTGCTACCTATTATTTATAGTTATTAATAATAACGGTTGGTGTGCTAGAAACGCACCGATCGAGATAATCACGCCTCTTATAACAAAAAGAGAGGCTGGGACATAAAGTAATGTCTCAGCCTCTCTCAGCATCTTGGCAGTAGATGACTGATTTGAAAACGCGCTTGTATCAAGCTTTTTTCAATTCTAGTCATCCTTGCCGGGGCGGGACTACGAAATCTTTTTATTCAAATTAGATTTCTGTCCCGCTCCCCAAAATATAGCTCCTATTTTTTCTTTTTATTTGATACAACTTGCGTATTTTTACCTTTTTTCTTATTACCAGAGCTATTTTTATTATAAGCATCGATCATCGGCTGTACTTCCTTTTTAGCAACTTTAGAGTAGTGTATATTAGCTATAAATGTTTGCACCACTAAGAATGCTGCGCTGACTGACCAATATAGACCTAAAGCTGAGGAAGAAGAGTATGAGATCCAAATGATCATAATAGGAGAGATGATCATCATCATATAACCCATTTGCTTCTGCTCTCTCGGCATGCTCATGCTAGACACATAAGCTTGTAAGAAGTAGAGAACCCCCGCTATAATTGTAATCCAAATATCTGGTTTTGCTAAGTTAAACCATAAGAAATGAGGATGCGCTGTGAAGCCTCCACCCGTCGGATGATACTTCAGAACGAAGAATAAACTCATGATAATAGGCATTTGGATGATTACTGGCAAACAACCTAGCATATTCTTCATAGGGTTCATATCATATTTCTTATATACTTCCATCAGTTCTTGATTGGCTGCCATCTTCTCTTCTTGTGTACGAGAGCGTTTCACTTTCTCTTGGATAGCATCTATATCTGGCTTTGCGATTGTCATCTTCTCACGCATCATATGACTATTCTTATAGTTGGACAACATAAATGGGAGTAAGACGATACGCACAGCTAACACGATGACGATTATAGCTAAACCATAGTTGTCGTTAAAGTGTTGCCCTAGCCAGTGCAAGAGTTTATCCATTGGGTGAACGAACGTGTTATAGAAGAAACCGTTCTGATTTTCAGGTTTAGAATAATTACACCCTGATAATAATAACAATGCACCTAGCAATAAAGGTAGTAGTGCTTTTTTCTTCATTTTTCCACCTCTAACGATATATTCACACAAACTGTATTCTATCATACAAGCGTTGAAGTAGAAACAAAAAACAAGTAATTTGCATAGATTATTTTTGAATTTGTAAGAAAGAATTTACGGTCTCATTAATATTATTACTTTGTGCTATTGCAGAAATAACAGCTAAACCATCAGCACCACCTTCTATTACACTTGGAGCATTATCTACTGTAATCCCACCAATAGCAACCATTGGCAAATCAGGTACATATTGTCGTAAATTTGAAATCATTACTGGTCCCACTGGCGCCTCAGCATCTGACTTGGATTGAGTACTAAACATCGGTCCAACGCCAATATAATCAATGTTAGTCAGATCCGACTGAGTATATTCCTCAAAGTTACCTACACTTAAGCCGATAATTTTATCTTTAAACGCTTTAGCGAACGTTTCTACTTGCATATCACTTTGACCCACATGTACACCATCAGCATTAATTTCTTGTGCTAATTCTACGTCATCATTGACTATAAAAGGTACACCGTAGCTTTGACACAATTGTTTCAGAGATAGTGCTAAATCTACTTTAGCTTGACCTGCTAACGAACCTTCTCCCTTTTCTCGAAATTGAAACATGGTTATACCTGCTTTAAGCGCTTTCTCTAGCACTTCATCTAAACGTCGGCCATCCTTCATATCTTGAGTCCCACACACAAAATATAGTAATAAGTTCTCTTTGCTGAACATTTAGGACACCTCTGAAATATTGCCACACTGATTGATATCTTCCTGAGAAACATGTGATAAACGATCAATAAAATTGATGTTAAAAGATCCAGGTCCAGCGTTATTAGTTAACGTTTCAGCTTGTTCTGCAGCAATATTAAATGCTGTGACTGCATCGATTAACTTATCGACTTGAGGATAGCGATCACGTTGTAAGAAGCTAGCAATCACTGCTCCTAAAAGACACCCTGCACCTGTCACTTTGGCTAATAGAGCAGAACCATTGTTCAATGTATAACATCTACCCTCATGTACTATTACATCAGTCTGACCTGTAATAACGATATTAGTATTAAATTTCTCATATGCGCGTTTTCCAATAGAAACCACATCTAAATTGTCTTCACTATCCGTACCTTTCATAGTGGCCTCAGCATCAATTAAAGCTAATATTTCTGATGCGTTTCCTTTAATCACTGTAGGACGTACAACTTTGAGGAAGCGACTACAGTATGACTTTCTAAATTTAGAAGCCCCTACTGCTACTGGGTCAAATACGATAGGACACTCATTAGACTGTGCCTTCTGAGCTATCTGCAGCATATCTTCACCACGTCCAACTGTCACTGTACCAATGTTGATTAATAAGCCTCCAGCTACCTTAGTAAATTCGTCCGCTTCTTGCGGTGCCTCGCTCATAGCTGGACTAGCTCCTAAGCTTAACAAGCCGTTCGCACTGAAATTCTTTACCACATCATTGGTATAGCACACGGTAAGTGGATTATTCTTTCTTAAATCTTCAATATTACTCATCATCTAATCCTTCCTTCTTCATATAAGCAAAGTGATTTACTGGACCTCTACCTTGTCCTATTTCAGGCGTATATTGAATGCTTAATGCGATAAAATCCTTGGCTTTCTTAACCGCTTGATATATCGTTCGTCCTTTAGCTAATTCAGACGCGATGACCGCTGAGAAAGTACAGCCTGTACCATGAGTATGAGGCGTATTAAAGCGCGTAGATTCAAAAGTATAGACATCGTCTCGAGTAAACAAATAATCTTTTGCTTTATCTTTGCTGGTTGCATGTCCTCCTTTGATAACTACACCTTTCGTACCTATATCCTTTATAAATATCTTACCCGCTTTATAGATATCTTCTTCACTATTTATTGTCATTCCCACAATTTCTTCCGCTTCAGGTAAATTAGGTGTAGCTACATCTGCCAAAGGGAGTAAGATGTTTTGTAAGTTGCTTTTAGCTTCATCTTCCATTAAAGAATCTCCACTTTTAGCTAACATCACGGGATCAATCACGTATGGAATTTGATCGAAACGCTCTAAGTACTCTCTTATCAGTTGCATCATTTCTTTTGAAGCAATCATACCAGTCTTAATAGCATGAGGTAGATCATCGTCAAAAACGCTATCTAACTGTTCCTTTAACCAACTGACATCTAAATTGTGGATGTGTTGTACGCCTTTAGTATTTTGAGCGACGATACTGGTAATAGCTGCCATACCGTACACGCCACAAGCATGAAATGATTTCAAGTCTGCCATGACACCAGCTCCGCCTGTAGGATCCGTTCCGGCAATAGTCAACGCTATCTTGGGTTTATTCATTAGCTTGCCCCCCCAAAGTCCCATGCTTCTTGATTGTATGACATAGCAAAGAAATTACGTTCATGAATAGTACTTTGTAAGAAACTTTCTTTCACTTCTTCTTTCTCTCTGTCATCCATATTCTCAGTTAATTTATCCATCAACTGGTCAAGGACCACCACTAAATCATCCATTTCTGTACTATAAAAGTCAAACCATCGCGCTAAAATTGATTCTCTATTTAACGCATTATCGTTCAAAGCGCGATTTGCAATGACTTGATAGACATAAGGACAAGGTGCCATTGCTGCAATAGTATGCGCAGCGTTCTCTTTAGCGAAGGCATTATAATACATATGTTTAATATAGTGATCACCGCTCGGTGGCCAAACTTTCTCAGTAACAATTTCTTCATAAGGTTTATTAACGTAATTAGCTAAAATTTCGTGCGCTTCAACTTCTCCTTCAACTATAAATTGAATCTGCTCTACTAGAAATTTAACTTCATCGATATTTGGTACTTTAGGAATTAATAGCGCATAAATGTTAGCAAATTCTCTTAAATAAGACGCATCTGCTTTTAAATAAAAATAGACTGCTTCTTCGGGTAACTTTCCATGTAGCATATCTTGTATAAATGGATCATTATAAATATCATCAATAATCGGTTGAGATACTTCCTTCAGTTCTTCAGACAATTTCATTTCTCATCCTCCTAAAAAAACTACATTCCCACGTAGGAATGTAGTCTTAGACAACACAAAATCGTATAAGGCATAAGACTACTTTCCTACGTTGGTGTTAACCAAATCAGGTTATGAGGGTCTGACATCATGTCATCTCAGCTTATAAGCTCCCCTAGTAGTTTACTTATTTATTTAATTTAAAGATAACAGATTGATAATGAGTATGCAAAATAATGGTATTTTCTAGAAGTGATTAACCCTTAGAATTAATGAGAAAATAAACTCGCGTTTGATTATCGACAGTTGATAACTAACTCTCATCCATCAATATTCCAAAAAGTATTAAGAAACTATGTATTAGAAGATAAAAAGAGGCATAAACTTAATACAGTAATAAGATATTTTCTAATGAAAAAAATGACATAACAGCTGTTCTCCATCCTATATTACGGTTAAAGCAGGTTGTAGTAATCGACAAAACGGCATGATGATCATGGAAGATTTCAATCAAACAGTTGTAATTACCAACGGCGTATCTCTTAAAGGTTTAAATAAGTAGCTTTTGAGGTCGGGACAAAATCGTTTAGGAGGTGAGCCGGGGGCCCCAACACAAAGAAACTGGTTCATCAGTTTCCACCAGCAATGCGAGTTGGGGTGGGCCCCAACAAAAAGAAACTGGTAAACCAGTTTCAACAAGCACAGCAAGTTGGGGTGGGACCCCAACAAAGGGAAACTGGGACATAATGTAATTTGACTAGAGAGAAAGAGGCTGGGACATAATGTAATGTCTCAACCTCTTTCAGCATCTTGGCAGTAGATGACTGATTTGAAAATGCGCTTGTATCAAGCTTTTTTCAATTCTAGTCATCTTTGCCGGGGCGGGACTACGAAATCCTTTTATTCAATTTAGATTTCTGTCCCGCTCTAGAACCGTGAGCGTTTCTGTCGACAATACTGCTTTTGGGACGCCGTTAATCAGTTTCCCAGAGCACAAAAGATTTATATCTCAACCCCATAAGTAGCAAGTTAGGCAAATCATTATCAATAAACGAAAAAACTCCGAGGTTTTCGTCAACTTTTACGAAAACCTCGAAGTTTTACAGTTACTGAGATATTTAAGTCTCAGGGTCTTTCTATTCGCATAACAAATTATTAAATTATGCAGTTACCCATTGGCTAGCGCCAGCTTGGTCATAGATAGTTTGAGCAACGTGATCTTGTACGTTCTTAGGTGCATCTTTAGCACTCATACCTTTGTATGCACTAGGAGCGTATGCGTTCCAAGTTTCGTCCATGATTTGGTAAGCACCTGATGCTGATGTAGTTGGGTTTTGAGCTTTGTAGTCGCCGCCTGATTCACGTTGTTTAATAGCTTGTAAGTGGCTGTTTGTACCACCGCTGTAATTTGAAGAAGCTTCTTGAGTAGAACCTTGGTTTGATGAAACTTGAGTTGTTTGTTTTTGTGGTTGTACTGCGCTTGTTGTAGCTTCTTGTTTAGGTTGTTGTGTTTGAGCTGTTTGTGGTGCTTGTTGTTGTTGTGGTTGTTGAGCAGATGCTTGTTGTGTATTTACATTAGCTGATTCTTGTTTAGTGTTATTTTGTTGAGTTGATTCACCGTAACCATTCCAGCTCCAGCTCCAAGTAGAACCATTTGATTCAAAGTGGTAATGATTACCATTGTAAGTAAAGTCATAGTTATAAGAACCTTTTTGAACTGGGCTTTCATTTAATTGAGCAGGGTTATTTTGAGCTAGGTTTGCTAATTCTGCTTTATTCACACCTTGTTCAGCTGCGTCTGCTGAATGATGTCCACCTGCTACTCCTGTTACTCCTAATCCTAATGCTACTGTTGAAGCAATTAATGTTTTTTTCATTATTAAAAATCCTCCTATAAGGTAATTAGTTTTTATGATTAATTTGCAAGTACAACTATAACATCTATATATACCTCGTAGGTTACAGCGAAATAAAAAAATACGCCTTATTTTTACAACATAATTACATTAAATAAAGAAATCATTTAAGTTTATTTTCTATTAAAATACTTTCATGACAGTTTATATAAGCAATTTTTGTTAATTTACTATGTAATAGCGCTGTAATATATCTGATTATTCACTACAGAATTTATCTAGACATTAGGATTAACAATAATTAAATCAACCCCTTTATTCACAATGAAAACTGGGAGCGGGACAGAAATCTAATTTGAATAAAAAGGTTTCGTAGTCCCGCCCCGGCAAGGATGACTAGAATTGAAAAAAGCTTGATACAAGCGCATTTTCAAATCAGTCATCTACTGCCAAGACGCTGAAAGAGGGAGCGGGACAGAAATCTAATTTAAATAAAAAGATTTCGTAGTCCCGCCCCGGCAAGGATGGCTAGAATTGAAAAAAGCTTGATACAAGCGCGTTTTCAAATCAGCCATCTACTGCCGAGATGTTGAAGAGGCTGAGACATTACATTATGTCCCAGCCTCAGTCCACAAAGTATAATATTAGGAAATATAAAGTTAGCTTGAGATTGTTAGTTAAGTGATTTCAATCGCGTCATCAGGATGAATAAATAATTCTTCATGTATAGGAATGGAATGAGTAGGGTTATTATCGGAAGAGATCGAATTTGGGATAGTACTTTTTCTCGGAGACATAAATCTAATATATTCAATATTTAATTCTGTAACAAAGTGCGTCTGGCCTTCTTTTTCATACTTACTTGAATGCAATTGGCCAGTTATACCTACAAGGGAACCTTGTGTAAGATACTTTTCAATGTTAGTAGCTAACTTACCAAATGCTTTACAGTAAATGTAGTCAACTACTTTTTCTTTTGCCTTATCGCGATATCTACGTTCAACTGCAACAGTAAATGTCGCTCGCTTAACTCCCTCCTTATCATATATATGTGGGTCGCGCGTTAAACGACCTACAATAGTCATATTATTTATCATTTGTCACCTCCTCAGTACATATATAGTATGCTATCCTATATTTAAGAGTCAAAACGCACTAATGAGTTAAATGATGAGCGTTATTGTTATAGATATTAAAAATTTTTCGTTCAACATGACATATTGCGTTATAATAAAATCATAATATGTTAAATCGTATATTTTTAAAAAAATCAATTGGATGTGAGACGATGAAAACATTTAAAGCTGTACGCTTTCAAATAGTATCTAAACAAGGAAGATTAACTGAGTTTGAACTTGAAGATGGCGTCATCATCAATAAAGAGAATAGTGGCACAGGCTGGTTATTGGAAATTGTAATTTCGGATGCTCACCTTGAAGCAATGAAGCAATATCAAGAGGAAGAAGCTTTACTAGATATTCGTGTTGTCATTACACGTCCATCAAATGACCCTGCTCTATTTGAAGCCAGTATCAAAAATATAACAGAATTAACACATTCTATATCCGTTGTGTTCGAATGTCACATCTATACCTTAAGACAGGTTTATGCAGAAAGTTTACTCAACCAACTCATAGACGATGGACTGTCCGGTGAAGAATTGAAGAAAACATTTAATAGAATGATGAAATCTAAACCTAAACTTAAAGATGAAAAAACGAACAACTAAAACGTAAGCGGGACAGAAATCTAATTTGACTAAAATGATTTCTGTCCCGCTCCCTTATTATTGTTCAGGATCCTGTAAAGCAAAAGTCAATTCACAACTACAAGCTACTTCACCTTCAACAGTAGCTTTAGCTGTACCTTTACCAATCGGTCCTTTCATCTTAGTTATTTCAACTTCAAGACGTAAAGTATCACCAGGTGTCACTTGTCGTTTGAAGCGACATTTGTCAATACCTGCAAATAATGCTAATTTGCCTCTATTCGCTTCATTATTTAACAGCGCAACAGCCCCTGTTTGTGCTAAAGCTTCCGTTATAAGTACGCCGGGCATAACTGCGTATTGAGGGAAGTGTCCTTGAAAGAAAGGCTCATTTCCAGAAACTTGCTTGATACTTACACATCGTTGTCCTGCTTCATATTCAACCACTTTATCTATCAGTAAAAAAGGTTGTCTATGAGGAATGATTTCTTTAATTTGATTATAATCGAAAATTGTTTCCATGATATGTCCTCCTGTAGTTCTTCATTTTCTCTATTAATCATTAACGCGTTGAATATCCGCGCCTAAAGATTGTAATTTACCATGTAAATCAACGTATCCACGATCTAAATGTTTTAATTCAGTCACTTGCGTTGTGCCATCTGCTACTAAACCAGCTAGAATGAGAGCTGCTGCAGCTCTTAAGTCAGTAGCTTTCACTGTAGCACCCTGAAGATGACTTTTACCTTCCAGTTTAGCGCTACGCCCTTCAACAGAAATATTAGCACTCATACGTTTGAATTCCCCTACGTGCATAAAGCGATTCTCAAATACGGTTTCAGTGATTACTTTGTGCCCTTCTGCAGTGAGCAATAAAGCCATCATCTGTGATTGCATATCGGTAGGAAATCCAGGATGTGGCAGGGTTTTAATATCTACTGGTTTTAAATCTCCATCAGCAGAGACGTGAATAGCATCATCCTGATAATCTAAATTGACACCCATTTCTTCTAGCTTATAAACAAGGCTCGTCATATGCTCTTTAATAGCCCCTTTAACGAGTATGCTTCCGCGGGTAATAGCTCCAGCTATGAGAAGAGTGCCTGCCTCAATTCGATCCGGTATAATGGCATGGTCAACACCATGCAATTCGTCGACACCTTGTATGGTAATAGTATCTGTACCGGCACCTAAGACGTTGCCTCCCATCTCATTAATATAATTAGCTAAATCTACTATTTCTGGTTCTCTAGCTACATTTTCTATTACCGTCTTACCCTGTGCTAACGAAGCAGCCATCACGATGTTTTGAGTCGCACCTACACTCGGAAAGTCGAGGTGAATCGTTGTACCCTTTAAGCCATGTTTCGCATTAGCATATATAAAGCCATTCTCCATATGAATTTCTGCGCCAAGCTCTTCAAACCCTTTAATATGTTGTTCGATAGGTCTAGAACCTATAGCGCAACCTCCTGGTAAAGCTACTTTGGCATGCCCTAATCGAGCTAATAAGGGGCCCATAACTAATATGCTTGCACGCATTTTACTTACGTATTCATACGGTGCTTCTTCATTGAGAGTTTGCGTTGCATCCACTGTCACACTCTCATTCTTGATATCGTAAGAGACATCTGCATTAAGTGTAGAGAGTACATTGTTAATCGTTGCTACATCACTTAAAGCAGGTACATTGCGAAGTATACTTTGTCCTTTACTTGCTAACAAAGAGGCAGTTAACACTGGTAACACAGCGTTTTTAGCACCTGAAACCTTGACCTCTCCTTCTAATTTATTACCACCGTTAATTACTATCTTATCCATCATAAATCCTCCACTTTATTCCTATTCCATTGCTTACCCTTTATCGCTTGAATATAACGTTATTCATTAGATATAGATGTTAGAAAGTACTTTATATCTAGGATGATTATCTGTCCTTCTTAAGTTTTAACAATTTGTAGATTATAATCTTTATTCAACTGCAGATAAGTTAATTGAGTATATATTTAATCTGGGTTGAAAATTCTAGTAAATCTACAATAAAATTACTTACTGCAGTACCTAATAAAATAGCCAAGAATATCATTGTTACTAATACTTGTGCTGGATACCCTTTTTTAAATAATTGGTCTAAACGTAATGAATGTAATGCCCAATAAGCCATACATATACATACGACATGTAAAACAATGTGAATAAGGGCGAATTGACCTAAAAAGTTCATAAGTATGCTCCTTGCAACTTTCTTTCTATATTATTGTACATGAATCAGCATTGAAATGATACTTTCTTAATCAGCATTAGGATTAATTATAAATAAAACTATAAATTACTAGATTAATTTTACAATTTATTAAATAGATAATCGCAAAGAAAAAGATGCGCTCAAAAGCTAGAAGAGGATTAGGTTGGATTGTAATGAATATCATCGTCGACAGCAACACTATAACAATCATATTTATAGATTATTACTATAAATTAAAAAGCAGCCTAATGAGAAATCTCATAAGACTGCAGTTAGTCACATGTATCAATCAACTATTAAAAACAATTCATTGCTTAATAACAGGGAGCGGGATAGAAATCTAATTTGAATGAAAAGATTTCTGTCCCGCTCCCATTTATTAATATTATTGCATATTAGCAACACGGATTCTATTGTTAGCACGTTTCAAGGCACGTTTCGCTCTATAGATATCGCTACTATCATCTTCACTACTCAAATGAGATTCTGCTCTTGATTTAGCTAATTCTGCTCTAGCTACATCTATTTCAGTTGCAGGTTCTGCAGTTTGAACTATGATAGACAATCGATCTTGTCTAATTTCTACAAATCCTTCACTGACTGCAATGTATTCTGAACCATTTTCAAAGTTAACTTTGACGTGGCCAATATTAAGTGCGGCAACTGTAGGGATATGTCCATACATGACACCCATTTCACCAGCTGTTGTCTTTAAGACAGCAAGTTTAACATCTTCACGTTCATAAACAGAACCATTAGGAGTGACTACATTTAGGCTTAACGCATTCATCATCCATACCTCCTAATATATTAAACTTCAACACCCATGTCTTTTGCTTTTTCAAGTACATCTTCCATTCCACCAACAAGACGGAAAGCATCCTCAGGAATGTGATCATATTTACCAGCAAGAATATCTTTAAAGTCTTCTACTGTTTTCTTAACAGGTACGTATGAACCTTTTTGTCCTGTAAATTGTTCTGCGACGTGGAAGTTTTGAGATAAGAAGAATTGAATACGACGTGCGCGTTCAACTGTTTTCTTATCTTCCTCAGATAATTCATCCATACCTAAAATAGCTATGATATCTTGTAATTCACGATATTTTTGCAATGTAGATTGCACGCCACGAGCTACTTCATAATGTTCTTCACCAACAACACCTGGCTCTAAGGCTCTTGAAGTAGAAGCAAGTGGATCAACAGCTGGATAAATACCCATTTCTGTTAATTTACGCTCTAAGTTAGTTGTTGAGTCTAAGTGTGCGAATACTGTAGCTGGCGCTGGGTCTGTATAGTCATCGGCTGGTACGAATACCGCTTGAATCGAAGTTACAGAACCTTTAGTTGTAGATGTAATTCTCTCTTGTAATTGACCCATTTCTGTTGCTAATGTTGGTTGGTAACCTACAGCCGATGGCATACGGCCTAATAACGCTGAAACTTCAGAACCAGCTTGAGTAAATCTGAAGATATTATCGATAAAGAGCAGAACATCTTGGCCCTCTTCATCACGGAAATATTCAGCCATAGTTAAGCCAGATAATGCTACTCTCATACGCGCGCCCGGCGGTTCATTCATTTGGCCAAAGACCATAGCTGTTTTGCTAATTACACCGCTGTCGCTCATTTCATAGTATAAATCATTACCTTCACGTGTACGTTCACCTACACCAGCGAATACTGAAATACCACCATGTTCTTGTGCGATGTTATTAATCAATTCTTGAATTAAAACTGTCTTACCTACTCCGGCACCACCGAATAATCCAATCTTACCACCTTTGATATAAGGCGCTAATAGATCTACAACTTTAATACCTGTTTCTAAAATCTCAACTTTAGTTGAAAGCTGATCAAATGCAGGTGCTTCTCTATGGATTGGATCACGGCGAGCTGAGCTATCAATCTCACCGTTCAAGTCAATAGGTTCACCTAAGACGTTGAAGACACGTCCTAAGGTCTTCTCGCCTACTGGTACACTAATACTTTGACCACTGTCAGTTACTTCAGCACCACGTTTGACGCCGTCAGTAGAGTCCATAGCGATAGTACGAACAACATCATCGCCTAATTGTAACGCTACTTCAAGGGCAAGCTTATGTGTACCGTCTTCTCTTTCAACATTAAGGAAAAGCGCGTTATTAATGTTAGGCACTTCATTATGTTCGAATCGAACATCTATGACAGGACCCATAATTTGTGTGACACGGCCTACTCCCATTCTGTATTCCTCCTTTAGTTTTATTCAAATGCAGTTGCGCCACCAACAATCTCTGTAATTTGTTGAGTAATGGCTGCTTGACGTGCGCGGTTATATTCTAGTGATAAATCATCAATAAGTTCGCTCGCATTATCAGATGCATTTTTCATAGCTGTCATACGTGCAGCATGTTCACTTGCTTTAGCATCTAGAATGGTACCGTAGATTAAGCTCTCTACATACTGAGGTAAAATAACATTCAGTATAGAAGCTTTATCTGGTTCGAATTCATAAGAAGACATTTGTCCATGTCCTAGACTAGAATCTTCTGGAGATAATGGAAGAACTTTTTTCTTACTTGGCTTGTTTTCTAAGATACTAACAAAATGACTAAAGAATATCTCTAATTCATCAATTTCCTCATCACTAAATAAATCAACTGACTTAGTAGCAATAGCTTGGATATCTTTAAATGTAGGTTGATCAGGTATTTCCGTCATGACAGAACGAATCGTATAACCTCTATTTTTCAAGAAATCAATACCTGTTTGACCAATAACAAGTAGTTCATATTCATCTTGACTACTATGTTTCTCATTAAGTGTGTTAACAAGATTTTTAAGAATGTTAGCATTATAAGCACCTGCTAGACCCTTATCACTTGTAATAACTAAATATCCACTCTTCTTAACTTCACGCTCTTCAAGCATAGGATGAGAGGCTTGCTTATTAGCGCCTGCTACAGCGGTAATCGCGTCTTGCATCTTATCCATATAAGGTTTGAATTGCTTGGTATTTTTTTCTGCTCGACGGAGTTTAGCATTCGAAACCATGTTCATTGCTTGAGTGATTTGCTTCATTTTTTTCGTTGATTTAATACGAGTATCTATTTCCTTAAGAGATGCCATTATCTCACCACCTTTATCTTCTAAATGTTAATTATTCTGAAACACTGAAGCTTCGTTTGAATTCATTTATAGCTTGTTCAAATTTAGCATCCTCAGGTAATGCTCCTGATGTTCTGATTTCATTTAAAAGGTCACTTGCATTTACTTTAGCCCACTCGTTAAATTCACTTTCGAAACGAGTGATATCTTCTGTTGGAATATCATCTAAATAACCTTTCGTTAACGTGTAGATAATTAACACTTGATGTTCAACAGGCAGTGGTTTGTTTTGATCTTGTTTAAGTACTTCTACTGTACGCTTACCTCGTTCGAGTTTACTAGCTGTAAATTCATCTAAATCAGAACCAAATTGAGCAAATGATTCTAATTCACGGAATGAAGCGAGATCGAGTCTTAAAGTACCTGCTACTTTTTTCATTGCTTTAATTTGAGCTGAACCACCAACACGTGATACAGATTGACCAGCGTTAATCGCAGGTCTTACACCTGAGAAGAATAAATCAGATTGTAAGAAGATTTGTCCATCTGTAATTGAGATAACGTTAGTTGGTACGTATGCCGAAATATCTCCGGCTTGAGTTTCGATGATTGGTAAGGCAGTAATAGAACCTCCACCTAACTCATCATTCAACTTAGCAGCACGTTCAAGTAATCTACTATGTAGGTAGAATACATCACCTGGATAAGCTTCACGACCAGGCGGACGACGTAAAAGTAAAGATAGCTCACGATACGCTGATGCTTGTTTAGTTAAGTCATCATAAACTATGAGTACATCTTTGCCTTGGAACATAAATTCTTCACCCATAGTAACACCAGCATATGGCGCAATATATAACATTGGTGACGGTTCAGAGGCAGAAGCTGAGACGATTATTGTGTAATCTAACGCTCCAGCTTGGCGTAGTTTCTCAACATTAGCACGAACAGTCGATTCTTTTTGACCGATAGCTACATAAATACAAATTGTATCTTGGTCATGTTGGTTAAGAATAGTATCAATTGCAATTGTTGTCTTACCAGTTTGACGGTCACCAATTATTAATTCACGTTGTCCTTTACCAATTGGCACGAGAGCATCAATTGCCTTAATACCTGTTTGTAATGGCTCATCTACTGATTTACGATCCATTACACCCGTAGCTTTCTTTTCAACGGGACGCGTTTTGTCTGTATGGATTGGACCTTGACCATCTATTGGTTGTCCCAATGGATTAACAACACGGCCGATGAGTTCGTCACCTACTGGTACCTCCATAATTCTACCAGTACGTTTAACTTCATCGCCTTCACTTATATCATCATATGGCCCTAAAATAACGACACCGACATTAGATTCTTCTAAGTTTTGAGCTAAACCTAGTACGCCGCTTTTGAATTCTACAAGCTCACCAGCCATGACATCGTTTAAACCGTGGATGAGTGCGATACCATCACCAATTTGTAGTACGGTACCGACATCAGTCACCGACATTTCCGACTCATAATTCTCAATTTGTGAGCGTAATAAAGCACTGATTTCTTCAGCTTTAATGGCCATCTATGTCACTCCTTCTTCTATAAATTAATTCACTCTAATAAATTGCTTTTCTAAATTTCTTAGGTCATTTTGAACACTTGCATCCATTACTTTAGTGTTAACTGTAGCTCTAATACCGCCTATAAGAGAAGGGTTAACTTTATTTGTAACGATGAGGTGATCTAAATGAGTCTGTTGTTTAATGACTTCTGATAAGCGTTCGATTTCATCTTCAGATAATTCATAAACTGACTCAATTACTGCAAAATCTTGATTTTTATGTTGGTTATATAAAGCTTGAAATGCTTCAAATACATCTGATATATAACTTAGATGACGGTTGTCAGCTAAAATGTAAAGCATATTCTTAATGTATACATTAACTGCTCCGTAGACATCTGAGACGAAACTACGTCGTTGTTGTACATCTTTAGCAGGATCTTCATCTAAATCTCTTAGTGCATTTATATAAGGCACTGTAGCTTCATGGATAACAGAGAATTCTTCGTAGAGATCGTCAAGCAGACGGTATCCAGTCGCTACATCAAATAAGGCTTTAGCATATTTCTGAGGTATTTTCGCCATTATTTATCCCCTGCCTCTTTAATATACTTTTCAACTAGTGCTTTTTGATCTTGTTCAGATATTTCCTTATGAAGCACTTTAGAAGCTATAAGTACTGACAATTCAGAGACCTGATTGTTTATATCTGCTAATGCACGCTCTTTTTCACTATTAATTTCATTTTGTGCAGTTTCTATCATGCCGTTAGCACGAACGTTAGCTTCATGAATGATCTCTTCTTGTTGCTTACGCGCTTGGACTTTTGCATCCTCAATAATTTTATGCACTTCTGCTTGAGTTTCTTTTAAAGTTTGTTCATTTTTCTCTTCTAATTGCTTAGCACGCGCTTTGGCTTCTTCAGCATCATCGATATCTTTATTGATATCTCGTTCACGCTGATCCATGACTTCTTTCAATGGACCCCAAGCAAATTTCTTAAGTAAGAGAAGCAGTATTATAAAAGTAAGTAGAGTTACAGCAACTGTCCCCCACTGTGGAACATTCGCTGCCCCAGCTACAAAGTTGTTAGTAATCGCCGTCACTTCCCCAGTACACTCCTTTCATTCGTATTAGCCGTAATGCAATTAAACAAAAATGAATGGCGAAAGTCGATTGACTTCGCCTGTACAGTAAATGTAATTATCTAGACATTACGATGAATGAAATTACAAGACCGAGGATAGGCAATGCCTCAACTAGACCGATACCGATGAACATAATTGACATTAATTGTCCACGTGCTTCTGGTTGACGAGCTACACCTTCTACTGTTCTTGATACAATAAGACCGTTACCTATACCTGCACCTAATGCTGATAAACCGATTGCGATTGCTGCTGCTATTAAATTCATACTATTAAATCCTCCTAATTATAAATAAAATTCTTATTAATGATCACTTTGTACTTTGTGAGACATGTATACCATTGCAAGCATAAGAAAAATATATGCTTGGATTGTACCGACAAAGATAGAGAATCCTTGCCATAAAATAAGACCAGGTAAACCTATAATCCAACCCCAAGCAGGTTGTTGGAATATTAAGGCTGAAAGCAAACCTAGTAATAGTTCGCCGGCAAATATATTACCGTACAAACGCAACCCTAATGTTAAGGTAGATGTAAACTCCTCGAATAAGTTGATGATTATAAGAGGCCACATGGGTTTAGCATAATCAGCCATATATCTAGCGCCACCTTTAACTTTAACACCGTAGAAATGTGTGAGTAAGACGACCAAAGTCGATAAAGTTAAAGTGACTGTTGGATCAGCTGTAGGTGATTTCCACCATAAATTATTATTCTTAGAAGCGATACTCATTGGTAGTCCCAGCATATTTCCAATAAATATAAACATGATTAGCGTCACAGCTAAGAAGTGGAAGCGTCCGCCGTTCTTCCAAGCCATGTTGCTTTCAATAACGCCTCTTACAAAGTCAAACACCCATTCGATAAAGTTCTGCTTGCCTGTGGGACGTTTCTTCAGATTTCGAGTACATATGATTGCGATAATAAAAACAATAAGCGCGGTGACTACCATCATTAAAATGGAAGATAAATCGAAAATGATGTCGAATCCGAAGAGTTTCCATGTGACAAGAGGATGACCGTGTTCCATAAACTCACCTCTTTCTAATAATACTATTTTGTAAGATAGAAAGGTCTAAATATAGTTAACAGATATGAAATAATTAGACCGATGACTACACCAAAAATATTAATGTGATCTTTAAAAAGGAACCATATAACACAGACTACAAACACTGTTAAATATCTCCATATGCTGCCCGTTGAAATATGTATAGAGTCTTTACTCTTGCTACGTGCAAGGTAATATTCAAATATGAATGTGTTGATCAGTGAGCCTGTGAGACCTAATATCAAGCCTAATATAAATGGTGAGTTTGTGAAAAAAAGCACAATACCCAGTACAATAATAGCATACAGGTAGTATTGAATAAATTGTTGAAAAATGACGTAGAAACGTTTCAATTTTTGAAGCCTCTTTCCTCTCGAAAAAATCCGTATTGAAAACCGTTCCACTCACATAGTTTTAATAATAATATAGGGGGAAAAATGTGTCAATTCCATTATAATTTTTCTCTTTATCAAAAATTAATAGTCATTAATTTGTCACATCTCCCCACTATTTCTATGAGGAAAATGGGCGCGGTTTTGAATTTGTCAATCCAAAGTAGTACTTAATATGACCAACAATTCTTGAAGAAGCAAGTCCATCGCCGTAAGGGTTATTAGCTTTTGCCATCGATTGATAGGCATCTTCATGATCAATAAGCTTGCTTAACTCTTCTACTATATAATTTTTGGCAGTTCCTACTATTTTTAGCGTGCCAGCTTCAACCCCTTCAGGTCTTTCAGTGGTATCTCTTAATACAAGTACCGGTTTTCCTAAGGAAGGCATTTCTTCTTGGACTCCGCCAGAATCTGTTAATATCAAGTAGGCTTGATTTGCAAAGTTATGGAAATCAGCTACCTCTAGCGGTTCTATGAGTTCAATACGTTCATGATGAGACAAATAGTGCTGCGCTAATTCTCTCACCTTAGGATTTTTATGTACAGGGTAAACAATAGTGATATCTTTATACTGATCTGCTATTTCTCTTACAGCTTCAAAGATATTTGCCATGGGTTCTCCGATATTCTCTCTACGATGCGCCGTGAGTAGAATAACCTTTTGCCCCGAATGTTTCGTGATGACTTCGGACTGATAGTTATCGCTAAGTGTATAATTCATAGCATCAATGGCCGTATTACCTGTAATGACGATGCTCTCTTTAGGCTTATTCTCTTCTACCAGATTCTCCGCAGCCTTCTGCGTTGGCGCAAAGTTAATATCAGCCATTACTCCAACCATTTGTCGATTCATCTCCTCAGGAAATGGCGAGTGTTTATCCCATGTTCTCAGCCCTGCTTCTACATGTCCTATTGGTATCTCTTTATAGAGTGCTGCTAAACTGCCCGCAAAGGTAGACATCGTGTCTCCATGGACCAACACCATATCTGGTTGCGCTTCATCGAATACTTTATCGAGTTGTGATAGTATGTTTGCAGTTATTTCTGATAATGATTGGTTAGGTTTCATGATGTTTAAATCATAGTCCGGCGTGAGTTTAAAGGTTTGCAAGACAGAATCTAGCATCTCTCGATGTTGTGCAGTAACCACAACGATAGGATCGAGCTCTTCGTCATTTTTTAATGCGCGAATAAGTGGTGCCATTTTCACCGCTTCAGGACGTGTACCAAATACAGTCATTATCCTCTTCATTCTTGCCACTCCTAAGCTATCTATTTAGTTCCAAACAATCTGTCCCCAGCATCTCCAAGACCGGGAATAATATAGGCATTGTCATCTAGTTTCTCGTCAAGAGCGGCTATGAAAATGTTGACATCGTCATGTGCTTCTTTAAGTTTATTCACACCCTCTGGGGCCGCTATGAGGCACATGAAGCGTATATGCTTCGCACCTCTCTTTTTAAGAGAGTTAATCGCCTCGATTGCGGATGAACCTGTAGCTAACATAGGATCGACCACAATAATTTCTCTCTCTTCGATATCTTGAGGCAATTTGACGAAATATTCTACCGCTTCTAACGTCTCTGGATCACGATATAGTCCGACGTGCCCGACACGTGCTGCAGGAACTAAATTGAGAATACCTTGTGTCATTCCTAAGCCTGCTCGAAGGATAGGTACAAAGGCAAGTTTCTTTCCAGATAAGCGCTTGGCTTTAGCTTTCGTTACCGGCGTGTTAATCTCAACCTCTTGTAACTCTAAATCTCGCGTGACTTCGTAAGCCATAAGCATGCCCACTTCATCTACAAGCTCTCTAAATTCTTTTGTACCTGTACGTGAATCGCGAATATAGCTTAGTTTATGTTGAATAAGTGGATGATCAAATACGTGAACGTTGCCCATTATTTCTTTCCTCCGTTATTAATTATATAAAGGGTATTGAGCTGTTAAAGTTCGCACTCTTTCTTTCCCTTCTTGTAGCACTTCAGCATTGTCATGGTCTTTTAACACATAACTTATAATTCGACCTACTTCTCTAAATGCATCTTCATCAAAGCCTCTAGTCGTTGCAGCTGGCGTACCTAGTCTTAAACCACTTGTGACGAAGGCTTTTTCCTGGTCAAAAGGAATAGTGTTCTTATTGCAAGTAATACCAATTTCATCTAACACTTCTTCTGCTTGCTTACCTGTGAGACCAAGTGAGCCCTTAATATCAACACATACAAGATGGTTATCTGTACCTTTCGAAACGATACGACAGCCTTCATCTTGTAGTGTCTCCGCCAAGGCTTGAGCATTCTTAATAACTTGTTGTTGATAAGCTTTAAATTCAGGTTGCAGTGCCTCGCCTAAAGCAACGGCCTTCGCTGCAATCACATGTTCAAGAGGACCACCTTGAATACCAGGGAAGATAGTTTTGTTAATTTCTTTCTTGTATTCTTCTTTGCATAGTATCATACCACCGCGAGGACCTCTTAATGTTTTATGCGTGGTTGTAGTAACAAAGTCAGCATACTCAACGGGGTTTGAATGCAGTCCCGCAGCAACTAGGCCAGCGATATGCGCCATATCAACCATCAGTTTTGCTCCAACTTCATCAGCTATTTCTTTAAATCTCTTGAAATCAATTTCTCGAGAATAAGCTGATGCACCTGCTACTATGAGTTTCGGTTGATGTTGTTTAGCAATTTTCAACACTTCATCGTAATCGATGCGTTCTGTTTCTTTATCAACACCATACTCTACAAAATTATAGAATTGCCCACTAAAGTTTACTGGCGCTCCATGTGTCAAATGACCACCTTGACTCAGATTCATACCTAATACAGTATCTCCATGTTCTAAAGCAACAAGATAAACAGCCATATTAGCTTGAGAGCCTGAGTGAGGTTGGACATTGACATGTTCAGCACCGAACAATTTTTTAGCTCGATCGATAGCTAACTGTTCGGAGACATCAACATAGCCACAACCTCCATAATATCTACGACCAGGATAGCCTTCAGCATACTTATTCGTTAATACAGAACCCTGTGCTTCCATTACCGCTTCAGATACAAAGTTCTCAGAAGCAATCAATTCAATATTGTTATTTTGTCGATTAAATTCATTTTGAATCACATCGTAGATTTCCTTGTCTTGTTCTTTGATAAATGACATAAGATAACCCCTTTTCTGTATCAGTTATATTTTGCTCGTTCGCCACCGATTTTTTTAGGTCGAGAAGAAGCTATCGTAACTATCGCTTCACCTATTTGCTTTATAGCCGTTCTGACCGGAATTGCCACGTGTGAAATATGCATACCAATGAGCGTTTGACCTATGTCGATACCCTTCGGCACCTGAATTCTCTCGACAACCAAAGGATCCTCCATATGTTGGTAGGCATAGGTAGCTAAACTTCCGCCAGCATGTACATCCGGTACAACCGTCACCTCTTCCATAGTAAGAGGATTGAAATCACGACGTTCTATAGTGATAGCCCGATTAATATGTTCACAACCTTGGAACACAAAGTGTACACCTGTTTCTTTTTCTATCTTCTTTAAAGCATCATAGATTTCCTTGGCAATATCCATGGAACCTACCGTTCCGATTTGGTGACCGATAACTTCGGAAGTAGAACACCCAACAATACATAACTCATCAGCATTAAAAAAGCTTTGAGATTTTAAATCTTCTAAGAGTAAATCTAATGTTTTCATACTCCCACCTCAATTGTTTAAACACATTTAAATAGTAGCGAACTTTAAAGATAAATCCGATAGCCTTAAGCTATACATCTATTATTATAACTTATTTAGACAGTGACTTATACTATTATCATAAACCTTCCCTACTTTTATAATCGATTAGTTGAGCATTACTTTGAGCTTTACAATAGCTTGTTTAAGCTGATTAAAGGTTTCAAGATAGATCTGTGAATCACCACCGATAGGATCGGCTATTTCTCCATTGATATTTACGAACTCGTTCAAAGTATAAACATTCGCTTTACCACTATAGTTATTCAGAATCAGCTGTTTATGTGCTGCTGTCATAGTAAAGATATAATCCGCTTCCAAATCAGATTGCTGTAGTGGCTGCGCAAACGTAGGTATGGGTAAACCCATCTGCTCAAGAAGCGATTTGCTATGATGTGAGATAGGGTCACCCTCCATAGCAAACAATCCTCTAGATTCGATACGATGCTCAGGTAGATAATATGAACCTAAACTTTCTGCCATCGGACTTCTACATGTATTGCCTGTACAAACAAATATTATTCTCATAAATGATCACCTGTGACTATATCGTAGTTAGCAGCTTTCAACAGTCGATTCATAAATGCTTCTGCTGCTATTTCTTTATCGAAACCATAAACATAAGCGCGGTAGTAATTATCATTAGTATCTAGGTGATGTAATATTTGATACAAACGCTGATTTGCTGTTTTAATATCAGTTTCATCTTCGCACAAACTGATAAAATGACTCGATTCAGGAAGATAATCACGCAGAGAATCAGGCACTGCGAAAACTACATCTGACCACTTTTCAGCGTCTTTAACTTTACGATTAAGTTGCGTTATTACCGTGACAGGAGTATCTGGAGCATAATGTTTATATTTCATCCCCGGTGCAATAGGTTGACCGTTCTTCATTTGACTTTCTCCTCTAATACTGTTCGGTATGATAGCTTCAATCATAGTGCGAGTAATCGCTCCCGGGCGGGCTATATAATAAGGGAAACTCGTACAATCTAACACCGTGCTCTCTAAACCCTCTTCACTTCGATCGCCGTTAACTATACCTTCCACGCGACCATTGAGATCTTCATAGGCATGTTCAAATTGCGTCGGTGAAGGACGTCCACTCAAATTAGCGCTTGGTGCAGCAATGGGCAAGTCAACATGCTCTAAGATTCTTCTTCCGACATTATGGCTAGGCATACGAACCGCGATAGAATCCAATCCCCCTGATACTCGCTCACATAGATAGCCTTTTTGAAGTGGTAAAATAAATGAAATAGGACCAGGCCAAAATGCCTCCATTAATCTCTCGACCTTTTCAGGAAGGTTTGAAACGATATCCTTTAATTGCTTTGTGTTATGAATATGTACTATGAGCGGGTTATCAGATGGGCGTCCCTTTGCCTCGTATATTTTTTGGGTCGCCACATCACTTAGCGCATTGCCCCCTAATCCATATACTGTTTCTGTAGGAATAACTATTAAACCATCCTCCTGCAGAATAGATTTAATCTCTTCTAATTCTTGAGGGGCGATTTGCTCTCTCATGTCCCAAATTCGAGTATCCATTTCGCTACCTCCTTTCTATATTCACTGTAAAATTTGATACTATCGATTAACATGATAGTGATCCATACCAAACTATTCGCCATACCATCGAAAAGAAAGTATTCTAGGATTTCCATTAATATCCTGTTGCACTTCAGCTTGAATGCCAGGGTACATCGCTTCAATATACGCTTTAAGTAGTTCTCCTTGTCGATAACCTATTTCAAATGTCACTACTGCATTGGCATTGAGCACATATGGCAAGTCTTTGATAATCCTTTTATAAATAGCTAATCCTTCTTGCTCTGCAAATAATGCACTGTGAGGCTCAAAGCGATATACTGACTTATCCATTACACCTATTTCTCCCTTACCTATGTAAGGTGGATTTGAAATTAAGCCATCTACTTTAATACCTCGTTCTATTAAGGGCTTTAACGCGTCCCCTTTAAACAATTTAAAGCTTGTTTGATGGTGGTGCGCATTTTCTTCTGCTACTTTAAGAGCTGCGTCAGAAATATCAGTAGCTATAACCTCTAAAGAAGGTAAAGCTTTTTTTAGCGTCACTGGTATGACACCGCTTCCTGTACCCACATCTACGACAAGGTCCTCTTCTTCTAACTGCTGTAGAAAGTACATCGTCACCTCTTCTGTTTCAGCTCTAGGTATTAAACAATCTGGTGTTACCTTAAATCGCTCACCGTAAAACATTTGAAAGCCAACGATATACTGTATAGGCTCACCTGCTAATAGTCTGCGTAGCGCTTCGCTGAATTTATCTTCGTCTTCAAGTGACATCTCTTGTCGACCATTTAACACAAGATCTAGACGGGACCAATTGAATAAATCAAGAAAGAGCCACTCAACTCGAGTGGCTTCAATTCCTTCTATTTCTGCTTGACGTTTAGCACGCTCAATTACGTCGTTATAACTCGCCATCATTTAACGCTTTCAATTTGTCAGTTTGTTCTGAAACAGTGAGTGCATCGATAATTTCGTCTAGTTTCCCTTCCATAATTTGGTCTAGCTTCTGAATAGTTAAACCTATACGGTGGTCTGTCACACGATTCTGAGGATAGTTGTAAGTTCTAATTCTTTCAGATCGATCTCCCGTACCGACAGCTGATTTTCTCTCTGAAGCATATTTTTCTTCTTCTTCTTGAACTTTCATATCATAAACACGTGCCTTCAATACTTTCATCGCTTTTTCACGGTTTTTAATTTGAGATTTCTCATCTTGTGAAGTGACTACTGTACCTGTAGGAGTATGAGTAATACGCACAGCAGAATCAGTCGTGTTAACGTGCTGTCCACCTGCGCCGCTTGAACGATAAGTATCTATCTTAATGTCTTCATTACGTATTTCTACCTCAACGTCTTCCGCTTCAGGTAAGACAGCAACGGTAGCTGTAGAAGTGTGAATACGGCCGCCCGACTCTGTTTCAGGAACTCGTTGTACACGATGAGCACCGTTTTCATATTTAAGCTTAGAATAAGCACCTTGACCTTGAATCATAAAGCTTACTTCTTTATAACCACCATGGTCACTCGCATTCATTTCTACAACATCCGTTTTATATCCTAAAGTCTCACTGTAGCGAGAATACATGCGTAATAGATCACCAGCGAAAATGGCCGCTTCATCTCCACCTGCCGCTGCACGTATCTCTACAATAACGTTCTTATCATCGTTAGGATCTTTAGGAATGAGTAAGAACTTCAGTTCTTCCTCTAGCTCAGGAACACGCCCTTTAAGCTCGTTAGCTTCTTCTTTCAACATATCTACTTCGTCTTTATCTTTAGTCTCTTTAAGCATGTCGTCAATATCAGCTAAATCCTCTTTAACTTGTTTATAGTCACGATAAACATCTACAGTTTTTTGCAAATCTGCTTGTTCCTTAGAATAAGAACGAAGTTTTTCAGAATCATTGACTACTTCAGGATCACTAAGTAATTCATTGAGTTGTTCATATCTCTCTTCAACAATATCTAATTGATCAAACACTTATTCTTCCTCCTTATCTTTGTCACTAGGTGCAACAATATGATGGGCGCGACAACGAGGCTCATAGCTCTCATTAGCTCCTACTAAGATGACTGGATCGTCTGCTTTAGCAGGTTGTCCATCTATTAAGCGTTGTGTTCTACTTGATGAAGCACCACATATTGCACAGACAGCCTGTAATTTAGTAACAATTTCACTAACGGCCAATAATTTAGGCATAGGCTCGAAAGGCTGACCACGAAAGTCCATATCTAATCCAGCTGTTACAACTCTATGTCCTCTTTCTGCTAGCTGTTCAGCTATATGTACAATTTCACTATCAAAGAACTGAACTTCATCTATTCCAATTACGTCTACTTGGGACAAATCATATTTAAGTATTTCAGCTGCTGTCGATATATTAATCGCCTCAATCGCATTACCATTATGAGAAACAATCTTGTCTTTTTCATAGCGATCATCTATGGCGGGCTTGAAAACGATGACTTTTTGTTTCGCATATAAACCACGACGTAAACGACGTATGAGTTCTTCAGATTTTCCACTAAACATGCTTCCGGTAATACACTCTATCCAACCAGAGTGATAAGTTTCATACATGATGTGATCCACCTTTTTTAAAAACATAATCGTCTCATTATATCATATTTTATAATTTAGATTTACCTTTAAAATACTTTTTTTTCTTCATTATGTATGAGTAGTGGGAACGCTACGATCGTCGAGCATCATCTTTCGCGTATTAGAAAAAGGGAGCGGGACAGAAATCTAATTTGAATAAAAAGATTTCGTAGTCCCGCCCCGGCAAGGAGGACTAGAATTGAAAAAGCTTGATACAAGCGCATTTTCAAATCAGCCATCTACTGCCAAGATGCTGAAAGAGGCTGAGACATTACATTATGTCCCAGCCTCTTTAAATAAATAATTAAGAATTGTTTGATTTGAAACCAAATTTCTTGTTGAAACGTTCCACACGACCGTCTGCTGCAGCGAATTTTTGACGACCAGTGTAGAATGGATGAGAATCAGAAGATACGTCTAAACGAATAACTGGGTATTCATTGCCATCTTCCCATTTCATCGTTTCTGAAGATGTTTTAGTTGAACCACTTAAGAATTTGTAATCAGTTGTAGTATCTAAAAAGATAACTTTGTGGTATTCCGGATGAATTCCTTGTTTCATTATTTTCAGCTCCTTTGCCCTGAACCATCTGGAACAGAGTTATTTGTGAGTTTTACTCAATACTAAGTCATTATAAGTGTTACACTCTTAAAACGCAACCCCCCTAACTAACTTTGAGGTGCGCTTAAAGAGTCAAGGTAGGAGTATCGACAGTAAACATTCCCCTTGGACATCTAACGTTGTCACTCGAGATCTCAAGCCGCTTGGTCTAATGAACGATAGCATTAAACGCTTTACAAATTTTACTTAGTTAGATGATAGGCTTTCCTGTTTTAGTACTTTCTTTGGCTGCTTCTTGAAGCTGTACGAAAAATTCATGATTATTATCCGTGCGTTTCAACTTGCGAATAAAGCGCTCAGTGAAATCGAATGAATCAGTAAACATATTGCGTAACTGCCATAAAGATTCAAGCTCTTTCTGTGAAATGAGTAACTCTTCTTTACGCGTTGAACTTCGACCGATATCAATAGCTGGGAAGACGCGTCGTTCTGCTAACTTACGGTCCAAGTGCAGTTCCATATTACCTGTACCTTTAAACTCTTCATATATCATGTCATCCATACGCGAGCCAGTATCGACTAAAGCGGTTGCGAGTATGGTCATACTGCCACCTGCTTCAATGTTTCTAGCTGCTCCAAAGAAAGCTTTAGGCTTATGGAGCGAGGCAGGATCCAATCCTCCTGATAATGTTCTACCACTAGGCGGAATTACGAGGTTATAAGCGCGAGCTAAACGCGTAATTGAATCCATCAGTATGATGACATCTTTACCAATCTCAACTAAACGCTTGGCTCTTTCTAAGAGAAGTTCTGCTACTTTGACATGGTGTTGAGGGGGTTCATCAAATGTGGAATGAACAACCTCAGCAGTTTCTACGGAACGCTCAATATCTGTTACCTCTTCAGGCCTCTCCCCTATGAGAAGAATAAACAGTTCTGCATCAGGTTTATTTACAGCTATTGCGTTAGCGATTTCCTTTAATAAAGAGGTCTTACCTGCTTTCGGGGGCGCTACAATAAGACCGCGTTGCCCGAGACCTATCGGAGTAATGAGATCCATGATACGTGTAGAATAATTTGTACGCGAAGTTTCTAAGAGAATTCGTTCTTCTGGATAAAGAGGAGTAAGTGCTTGGAAATGAGGACGTTTCTTAACTTCTTCTGCATTTTCATCATTGACAAAGTCTACTTGTAATAAACCATAGTATTTCTCGTTATCTTTAGGTTTACGAACTTTACCTGTAACTTTGTCACCACGTTTAATTTCAAAGCGTCTAATTTGGCTCGCTGAGATATAGATATCCTTTTCACCCTTAGAATAGTTAACTGTACGTAAGAAACCATAGCCATCAGGTTGAATATCATCTAATATCCCTTCCATATAGTAGTTACCATCTTTTTCCATTTGAGCTTCCATAATAGCAAGAACTAATTCTTTTTTATTCAATTTACTATAATTTGTTAATTTAAGTGATTTAGCTTTTTGAGTGAGATCTTTAGTAGTGTAGTTTTTGTAAAATTCGTGGAACGATTCGTATTGAGGAGAAGTACGTTCTTTCTCAGGCATTATTTTACACCCATTTCATTAAATTTTAATAACAAGATTGATTTCAGTTTGATATTTTAAGATATCATGTATATTCGTGCAAATACGCACGCTTGCAAATAATTTATATAAAAGAATTCTAGAAATTTCATACAATGAGATATGTAAAGGTTAAAAATATTGCCAACTTACCGTAACCTTCGTAAGTTCGCAATCAGCTTAAATATGTCGTTACTCAATCTTATTACCCTAATTACTATAGCAAAATTTACCCTTAATTACAAAAAGATTCTTGATCTTATATACAAATTATTAGCATCTGATTTAACAAAAAATCGGATGATAAAAGTGGGAGCGGGACAGAAATCTAATTTGAATAAAAAGATTTCTGTCCCGCTCCCAATATTAAACATAAGCGCATTATCCCTTAATTTTAAGTGGTCGTATACTTTTAATTATAGAGATAACTGCGCTCTTTTTGTATTAAAAAATAGGACCAGTTGGGTCGCCAGTCCTATTTAGTATAGACCCCTAATTAATAAGTATTATAATTTATTGTTTAATATAGTCAGTGATAAAGATAAAATAATCAAATACAAGGACAGTGACCCAAAGTACAACACTCTAATAAGTAAATTACTTTTACATTATTATTTTCAAAAGAATTATAATGTTAGCAACTTTAAAATACAAAGGACTAGATATAATAAACCATACATCAAAAATTCTAACATTCATTTTAATATATCTTACTCTAAAGATTTAATTGTTTTATCAGTTAATAATTCTGGTGTTGGAATTGATATAGAAAATATAGAGGTTTTCAACCATGATATAATAAAAAATTCTTTTCAATAAAAGAAGAAGAGTATATAAACTCTTTTTCCAATAATGAGAAGAAAATGCATGAATTTTTAAAATTATGGACGCAAAAGAAAGCTTTATTAAATGCATTCGTAAAGGGTTTTTATCATAATATACTTGATACTAATATGGTCTTTAACCAGCAAAAAATCAATGAAAAAATTATAATAATAACTCCTATTTTAAAACTGAGTTAGTTAAAAAGTCATTTGCTTTAAGCATTTGTTCTCAATATAATTTAAGCAATTTTAATATTACCGAAATAAGTTTAGAGGAGTTAATTGACTTTTTTATCTAAGTTCCAATTAATAATTAGTCCAGAATAAGCTAATCCACCTCCAAATCCAAATAGCATTATTTTTTGGTTATTTATTAACTTATTTTCTTGTGTTGCCAAGTTTATCGATAAAGGAATAGATGCTGAAGATGTATTTCCTGTCTTTCTAATACTTGTCAATAATTTGTTCTTATCTATATCCGCTCTTTCACAAATTGACTCCAACATTCTTAAGTTTGCACTATGAGGAATAAACCAGTCGATATCTCTAATATTTAAGTCACATGATTCGGATAGCTCTTTAATTTTTTTGGGTAATGTAGAAACAGCCCATTTATAAACTTCTCTTCCATTTTGTTTTATTAATCCGTTTTTATCAATTGGGGACCCATCTAAAATACTACCTATATTACTTGCATAAAGATTTTTTCCTTTAGATCCATTTGATCCATTAATAACTGAAATAAAGCTAGGATTTTCTTCATCTTTTTCAACTAAACATGCACCTGCGCCATCACCGAATAGAATACAGGTTGTTCGATCAGTATAATCTGTTATTTTCGAGAGGTTTTCTGTACCTATAACTAATATTTTTTTATTGACGCCAGAAGTAATTAAAGAGTTTGCCAAATACAATCCATAAGTAAAACCAGCACAAGCCGCGTTTATATCTATAGCTCCTGCGTTTTCAATACCTAGTTTATATTGTATGTACGATGAAACACTAGGAGTTTTAAAATCTGGTGTTAGAGTACATACAATAATAAAATCAACATCTTTTATATTTGAACCATATTTATTAGTTAAGTCAATTACAGCCCTATATGCTAAATCGCTAGTTTGTTCGTTTTTTTCGCTAATTCTTCTTTCCTTAATTCCTGTTCGTGAAACTATCCATTCATCATCTGTATCTACAATTTTTTCTAAGTCTTCATTTGTTAATACTGTCGATGGAATATAAGCTCCTTGAGCAGTAATTCTAGCTTTAGAATCCATTATAATCATCCTTTACTATAAGATTTTCAAAGTAATTCTCACCGTTTTTACATTTATAAAATCTTAATCTCAATTCTACCAAAATTTCAAATATATTTTAATATTAGTCATCATCTTACTTTCAATTGAAATAAAAATTCTGCTATAAAATCAATTTTACAATATATTAATACTGAAATAGAGCCCTTTTAATTACAGTTAGTTACCAAACAATCGACTCCAAAACCCCTTTTTAGATACTCCTTTCTTAACATTAAGATCAATTTTTATTTCTTTTGATGTTTTATTATCTTTCGATAATCTATCTTCTTTTATATTTTTATTCTTATTTTCTTCAAGAATGTCTTTATGTTGAAAATCTGGCTCTTTCTCTTTTTTCTGATATTGATCCATATTTACGGAATCAGATGTACATGGTGTTTTTTGTACATCAATATTTTTTCGATCGTTAGTAGATTTATCGAAGGAATCATTAAGCTGTCTCTCTTCCTCTGATTGATGTTCCAATTTTTGAATCTTTTTATTGCTTTCTAGAGCTAAGATTTGTAGGTTTTCAAGTGATTTTGATCTTTCCTGCAACTCTTTTCTGTAGAATTCAATTGTGGTTTCATGAAGACTTTCTTGTTTTTCAATTTGATCATTTAAAATATCAATCTGCTTCTTAAGAATTTCTACTATGTGAGTAACACTTTTGGATTCAATGTTACTATTGCCTGTATCTTTTTTTGCTTGTCTTCTGTAGTATTTTAAAAACCATATTTCTTTTTATTTTCATTGACTCTTTGAATGATTTTTTCTATATCAGTATTTTCTTTAATAAACGAAGTGTTTGCTTGTTTTATTGTTTCTATATTCAATCGCTTAATGTTATTAAAATTGTTTGCTTACTAACTCCTAATTCTTCACTTAAGATTTTTACACTTTTCACATCATCAACTCTTTATCAACCTTTGACGAGTTTCTACTTTCTCCTTTTATAAGTTTATTTATAATGCAATAATAGCCTTAACAAATTAAAAGCCCCAACTACTGGTAATAGTTGGGGTACGGTAATAAAACGTTGCAGCACGTTTGTTTAATGTCAAATTTATACTTGTATTATATAACGCATAATACCTTGGTACAAGCACGGCTCTTTATCAAATAGGACTGGTTATTGAAAACCAGAGGGAGCGGGACAGAAATCTAATTTGAATAAAAAGATTTCTGTCCCGCTCCCTCTATTTTTTCAATATACTGTTTCATCAGTTTCTTTGTGTTGGAGCCGCCCCAACTCGCATTGCTTGGGGGAAACTGTCTTACCAGTTTCTTTATATTGGGGCCCCACCGGTCCTAATCAATATAGTGCTAAGATTGTTCGCAAATTTCACGAAAACTTCGTACTTCTACAATTGCTAACTGACTTATATCTCTGCCGTCTATACTTTGATGATCTTCTATTTAGTTCATTAAATATCTCATTGTAAAAGTTATTCTTTGTAGTATCCGGCGATAGATTTAACTTCTAAGAATTCTTCGATACCGTAGTCGCCCCACTCACGACCTAAACCTGATTGTTTATAACCTCCGAATGGTAGGTCTGGTTTACGTCCAGCTTCATTTATTTCACAAGTACCCGCTTCAATATAGCGTGCAATGTGACGCAGAGTTTCTTTATCTTTGCCAAAGACGTAAGACGCTAGGCCATACTTAGTATCGTTAGCAATTTTGATAGCTTCTTCGATGTCATTGTAAGTGATAATTGACATTACCGGTCCAAAGATTTCCTCTTGAGCGATCGTCATCTGATTATCTACATTGTTAAATATAGTTGGACGTGCGAAGTAACCTTTTTCTAAGCCTTCAGGTTTACCAGGTCCTCCGTAGAATAATTCTGCTCCTTCTTCAATACCTTTATCTATATAGGATTGAACTTGATCAAATTGTTTTTTACTGATTATCGGTCCAACTTCAACGCCTTCTTCGCGAGGATTACCAACTTTTACATTTTCAAATTTCTCTTTCACCGCTTTTAAGAAGTCTTCCTTGATACTTTCTGGTACTAAAGTTCTTGTGCCTGCTGTACAAACTTGTCCAGTATTGTTCACTACTTTTTTAGTAGCGGCTTCAGCAGCTTCTTCAATATCAGCATCATCAAGAATAATATATGGAGACTTACCACCTAGCTCTAATGATACTTTTTTGAAGTCTTTAGAAGCTTTTTCCATAATTTTACTACCTGTACCACCAGAACCTGTGAATGACATCATACGTACTTTAGGATGTTCACTAAGCGGATTACCGACACCTTCGCCATCACCATTAACTAAGTTAAATACTCCCTTAGGTACGCCGACTTTATCAAATATTTCTGCAAGGATAATAGCTGCATATGGTGTCTCTTCAGAAGGTTTCAATACTACAGGCGTACCAGCTGCAAATGCTGCTGCAAGTTTCAATGAAGTTTGATTAGTTGGGAAGTTCCACGGTGTGACAAGTCCAGCGACTCCGATACCTTCTTTAACTACTAAATCGTCACCGCGACGTTCTTCAAATTCAAATGTGTCTAAAGCATCGCGTGCTGCTTGGAAGTGATTGATTCCCATTTGGTAGTGTACACTTTCAGAAACTGATAAAGGTGAACCTAGTTCGTCTGTGATCGCTTCAATGATATCTTGTTTTCTATTCTCATATTCTTTAACAATTTTATCTAATAATTCTTTTCTTTCTTCTACTGAACTATGACGAAAGTCCACTGCTACTCGTTCTGCAGCATCTACCGCTTTATCAACATCTTCTTTATTACCGGCTGCTACAGTTCCTAATACCTCTTCAGTGGCAGGATTAATTACGTCGATTGTTTCTCCACTCGCACTATCGACCCATTCACCATTTATATATTGCTTGTTATAGTTTCTCATAATGATATACACTCCTTATCTAGTGTTATTATAAACATTTCCGTTTTCTCCACCTATTAAACATACTAAAATGGTCAGCTTTACATCCACTAACTTGCTTAGAATTTCATATTTGAATGTTTGATTATCAATGTTTCGTTTCTATCAGACCACAGACTTTGTAAAGAATTTAGTTAGCCCAACAGCTACTTACTAAATTGTCATAGCTTCTTTATTACTATTCGCAGCCCATAGTTAAAAATATGACTTACTTTTTATTATTCTCCCAACAAGAATTGAGTCTTAACATCGTATTTGTCTACTAGCGAGCATTATAGTCGTTCTTACACGTCAAGGTTACTACTAGTTATGGAAATCATCACCTTTTGAATGAACCAAAAAAGGGCTGGGAAGCACATCCATGTTTACTTCACCAGACCTATTTATGACAAACCAATCATATATACAGTTATAAATTAAATTAACCAAAGCGAGACGCATCAATTTAGTTATTCAAATCTATCTTAAATTAACACATTTGGAGGTAAACCTGTCGTTTAAGTTAACCAATCCGCTTTTTATTCAGCGCTATATCTTTTACAGTCGTATTGCAATTGGTTATCAATCAGCTTCTAAAGAATCTCCTTTAGTCAGTTAACTTATACTTCTTCTGTCCAAATATCAGCACCGAGTTGTTTCAGCGTGTTAACTATATCAGTATAACCACGATAGATATGTTTCACGTTATAAATTGTAGTGACACCTTCTGCTAATAGCGCGGCTACAATGAGACAAGCTCCTGCTCTTAAGTCACTTGCATAGACACTCGTCCCTTTAAGTTGAGAGGGTTTAATCGTTGCTGTACCTTTATCTGCTGAAATATCTCCCCCCATATTCTTCAGTTCATCAACATGACGAAAACGTTCGGGGTAGATGGTTTCAGTTACTGTCGATATTCCATTACTTAAGAATAAAAGAGGAGTAATCGGTTGCTGCAAATCTGTAGCAAATCCTGGATAGACGAGCGTCTTAATATTAACACTCTCGTAAGGTTCACTGCGGTTAATGCGGACAGAATCTTCTCCCATATTAACATCAACGCCTAACTCTTTAAGCTTAACAGTCAAAGGTTCTATGTGTGTAGGTATAATATTATTAATTGTCACATCTTTCCCACATGCAGCAGCAATACACATATAAGTCCCTGCTTCGATACGATCTGGAATCACTTGATGATTAGAACCTGTCAATCGTTCAACTCCAGTAATCTTGATAGTACTAGTGCCTGCCCCTTTAATCTTGGCACCGAGACTTGATAAGAAAGCAGCTACATCAACTACCTCAGGTTCTTTGGCTGCATTCTCTATAACAGTTTGACCTTCTGCACGCACAGCAGCCAACATAATATTAATTGTTGCACCGACACTTACCATATCTAGAAAGATGTTAGCACCTACTAATTTATCCGCTTCAATCTTCATGGAAGTACTGCTAGACTCATCAACAACAGCTCCTAAAGCTTTAAAGCCTTTGATGTGCTGATCTATAGGACGAGGCCCTAATGGGCATCCACCTGGTAGACCTATTACGCATTTGTTAAATCTTCCTAACATAGCTCCCATCATGTAATAGGATGCACGTAGCGATTGAACTTTATTATTCGGCAGTGGAGCATTTTCAATCTGAGTGGGATCGACGTTTAACGTCGTGTCCTTTAAATCAGTATTTATATTTAAATCTTCTAATAAACTCACTAAAGTTTCCACATCGGATATTTGTGGCAACCCATCAATTGTAACTGGTTCTTCAGCGAGTAGTGTTGCAGGAATAATAGCAACAGCACTATTTTTAGCTCCATGGTTATGTACAGTTCCAGATAGTGTTTGACCACCTCTTATTTTAATCACTTCTTGACTCATGCCTATGTTCTCCTTTATACTCGATCGATATTTCGCAAAAATACATTATTTGCATTATAAATTACTTTCAAATTGTTTGCAAAACTTCTTAATCTTTAAAAAAGTAGACGTGTCGACATTACATTTTATCTGTAATGGAGATAAAAAATCGACCCATTCTAGTTCTAACATAACGTTTAAGTAAAGATTATAGTGGTGTGACATTAAAGATTTTATCCTTTTGCGAGTTGACTATTAGTTGAATCACTTTCAGTAGCAAAATTTATTTCATATGAATATATTTTATTTTCCCATAAATGCCTCAACTCAATCACGTTAATAGACAAACTTTTCAAAAGTCGCTCAAATATTTGAATAAGTATTCTTTCCTTTATTAGTATACAAAATTTCTTTGTTAAATTCCTAAAAAGGCCCAGCCATCGATTTTACATAGAGGTTGAGACAAAAAATCTCAGAAAAAGTAGGGGAGCGGGACAGAAATCTAACTTGAATAAGAAGATTTCGTAGTCCCGCTCCCTCTTTGTGGGGGCCCCACCCCAACTCGCTGTGCTTGTAGAAACTGATTTATCAGTTTCTCTTCGTTGGGGCCCCCTGCTCAAATCCTAATCTCTCCAATCCTTACCTCCGTTTGAAAACGAAATTTAATTTCATTACAATAAGATAGATATTGATTTGGGAGGTAGTGTAATGTCTAAAATCTTAAATACACAAATTAACGGTGTATTTAATCGTCTAGAAAAGCAAGAATTAGATATTCAAATGGCAGCACAATGCTTGATACAAGCTATCGGCGGTGAAGGATATGTTTATGTTAAAGGGTATGATGACCTAAAATTCTATGAAACATTTATAACTGAAAGTAATGAGAAATTAGAGTCAAGTCGACTAATCGATTCGTTAAATAACTTTGACGAAATCGATACTACTGACCGTATTTTCCTATTTGCGCCTTTTTATAATGACGACGTAGAGCGGGACGTTCAAGCACTTATTGATATAGATGCTGATTTTGTCGTTGTCTGTAACAAGCCAAAGGATCGTGAATTTCCAGACCATCTCTTTCACTACATCAACCTTTCGACGCCGCGACCTATAGTCTACACGGAAGACTATGATAAAGTGGTATCACCTCATCCTATCGCACTCAATTACGTATATTATGAGATTTATACTCAAATGGTCGAGATGATTAGGGATTTAGATTTATCCTATTAAACTCTACCGTCTCGAAATTGAACACAAGGACAAAAGCCAGCACTTAATCTGTCGTCTAACGAAACATGACTAAGCGCTGGCTATAAATTTATTAAAGTCCCATTTGTACCTACTCTGAATAACTCTCAGATATCACTTACTAATCTCTTTACAAATAATGTAGTACAAGTTGAGCAATATTATTTTTGTTGTTGCTTCAAACTCGCTTCAACAAAAGCTTTAAAGATAGGTTGTGGACGATTTGGACGCGAAGTAAATTCAGGGTGAAATTGACATGCTACGAAGAAATCATTTTCTGGTAATTCAACCATCTCTATCAAACGTCCATCAGGGCTCGTGCCTGAGAACACCATACCGTGAGCTTCTAATTGCTCTCGATAATTGTTATTGAATTCGTATCGATGGCGATGACGTTCTTCTATATCAGTTTCCTTATATATAGACTCCGCTAGAGTGCCCTGTTTAATATGACAAGGATATAGACCAAGACGTAAAGTACCACCTAAATCTTCTATATCTTTTTGTTCTGGTAACAAGTCGATAATAGGATGTGGCGTATTAGGGTCTAATTCTGCTGAATGCGCACCTTCTAAACCAAGGACGTGACGAGCGTATTCAACCGTGGCGAGTTGCATACCGAGACATATGCCGAAATAAGGTACATTATTTTCACGAGCATATTTGATCGCGGCAATCTTACCTTCGCTAGCTCGGAAACCAAATCCACCTGGAACTAAAATACCGTCCACTTCAGCTAAATAATCTTTCGCGTTCTCAGTTGTCACTTCACTAGAGTCTATCCATTTCACTTTAACATCTTTTTTAAGTGGATATCCTGCGTGCTTTAAAGACTCTACAACGGAGAGGTAAGCATCTTGAAGGCTGACATATTTACCGACCAAACCTATTGTGATAGTACCATCCAAATTATTAACTGTATTTAATAAATATTGCCATTCTTCGAGTTGCGTTTCGTATTGAACATTTAAACCTAGACGTTCTATAACGATATCATCCATGTTTTGTTCACTTAATTGCAGAGGTATTTCGTAGAGAGATTCAGCGTCACGACACTCTATGACGCTGCGTTCATTAATGTCACAGAATAAAGCAATCTTATCTTTTAAATCTTGCGTCATTGGATATTCTGTACGCACCACAATAAGGTCCGGTTGAATCCCTAATCCTCTCAATTCTTTAACACTATGTTGCGTAGGCTTAGTTTTCATTTCCCCTGCCGCTTTAATATATGGTAATAACGTACAGTGAACGTACATTACATTTTCTCGACCTAAGTCGCTACGAATTTGACGTATAGCTTCTATAAATGGTAAAGATTCTATGTCGCCAGTCGTCCCACCTATTTCAGTAATGACCACGTCAGCATTCGTACTTTCTCCAGCTAGTAACAATCGCTCTTTAATTTCGTTAGTAATATGAGGTATGACTTGTACGGTGCCACCTAAGTAATCTCCACGGCGTTCCTTCTTCAATACATCTGAATAAACTTTACCAGCTGTCACATTAGAATACTTATTTAAATTAATATCGATAAATCTCTCATAATGACCTAAGTCTAAATCTGTCTCAGCTCCGTCATCCGTGACGAATACTTCACCATGCTGATAGGGACTCATCGTACCTGGATCGACATTTAAATAGGGATCAAACTTCTGTATAGTAACATTTAAACCACGGTCTTTCAGCAATCTCCCTAGTGAAGCTGCTGTGATTCCTTTTCCTAGCGATGATACAACGCCACCTGTTACAAATATAAATTTTGTCATCTTTCGTCCTCCTACCCTTTTGTAGATTAAACATCATTACTTAACTCATTTTTTAAATATGTAAAGAATTAACCTTGAGCGCTTCTTGTTTCTAAAACCACTTGAATAAGATATGCCTTAAAAATATCATTTAAACTTTCACTTTTTCTTTATGATAAAATAAAAAAATCGCTCCCTCTCACACATTGTAAGGGGGAGCGTATACTTTATACACGTCGTCTCCAAATTTAAGGAGCCCGAATAAAATTTTATCACTTTCACAGAAAAAGTCAATCGGATTTCAAGAGCTTAATCATTCATATCTGTTTCGTCTTCAAATACTTCCTCTTCTTCCTCAAGACCATCTTCATCTTCATCAATAACGATATCATTATCATTCATTTCTTCTTCTACTTGTCCTTCTTCTTCATCGTCGTCAATAGATTCTTCACTTTCAGCTTCCTTAGGTGATGGTTCAGTATCTTCATCCTCATCTTCACCTAAGAGCTTGAGATTCTTATCTTCTTCATCATCATCGTCAAGAATATCAAATTTTTGAATTGTAGGAGCTATTTTTTCTTCGATATCATCTACAGAGTACCAATCACGTAATCCCCATTCATTTTCGCCTACATTGAGGAAACGTCCATCAGTATTTAAATCAGTGTAAAATTGAACAATCCGATTTTCAATTTGTTCATCTTCATAATGTCCTAATTCTTTGAATTCATCGATAATATCGTATAAATTCATCGTTTCGCCCTTTTGATTTAACATCGTGTAGGCCATATCAATAAATGATTTCTCGTCTACCATTTCTTTAGTATAATCTTGAATCTTCATCCGAATACTTCCTTTCGCAGGCTTTAATTAAAAATTTATCATGTCGTAAATTATTCATTATCAGTAATAACCAAGTTTACATCATTGAAGAGGTCGGGGCAAAAGCATATTGGATTGGAGCAGAACTGAGCGATGAGCAAAATGATTGTTGATATTTTGTCAAATCACGACTGTTTCTGTCGACAATCCTGCTTTTAAGACGCCGTTAATTAGGTTCCGAGAGCACAGAAACTTTATATCTCAACCTCATTCGGTGGTTTAGGAGTAAATGAAGTATAGATCTAGTATCTCATTAGTTCTAAGTAATAACTTACTTAGTTACTAGACTCACAGTTACCCTTACAGAGCGAGATGACTCTGTCACAATGTACTTTCCTCGCTTGCATGTTTAACAATTGAATTGGGTTGCATTGGTCTTAAGTTTAGACTCAACTTCTGTTAGTCCTTACCTTTCATACTCATTAATAGTAACAAAACATGATTATAAATGACAATATTGAAATACGCAAACTTCCCTCAATAATTAATGAATTTCTCGAAGATAACATAATTCTCTGTAGTAACGGTTTCAACGAAATTACTATTTGTACACATTGGTCTCAACTCATTATATTCACCATATAAAGTTATTCTTATTAATGTTATACTTGTGAAATGCTTTCTAATATAAGTAGCCAATTGGCGCAGGGCACTCTGCGCTACACCACTTTTTCTTTCAGACGCAGTCACTTCTATCGCTGCAATATTAACTCGAGTAGAATATTTCTCTAGCGCTACAAAGCCTATTTTTTCATTATCTTTTTCTAAGTTAATGATATGGATATTATAATTTTCTTCAGACTTACCTGGAATTAATTTTAAAGAAGAAACATATTTAGCATCGAGATCTAAATAGTATAAGCGCTCTTTACCTATAGGCCCTTCTTCTTTCGTTGCTGTGTGCATGAAACCGGCCCGCTCGTAGACATTCCAAGCCCCTTTATTCTCAGCATCAACGACGAGATAAAGATGGTTAAAGTCTGGGAAGCACTGTTGAACATATTGCGGTAAATTCATCATCATCTGCGTGCCATAACCTTGACCTTGAAACTTTTCATTAACCGAAAGTGAACGTATGTACACGACTTGATTAGGCGTATCATAGCCTTCATGTTGGTAGTATGCATGCAGTACGAAGAAACCTACTACTTCGTCATCTTTATTTAAAGCTATATTTGCCCTTTGATGTGGGTCGCTTATCGCTTCGTCAAGTACGTCCTTCGGTAAGGAGGTATAGATCTGTTGACGTTCATTTAGCTGGAACGCTGTTAAATTGTCTCTATACTGTTCCTCAAACTCTTGAATGATAATATCTCCAAATATCCCTTTTTGTTTCATCTCATTTAATCCCCTTATTATTTTATCTAAGTTTAACATACCCCAATAAATTTAATTTAGTAAGTTAATTGCTAAAAAGGATTTTCGTACTTGATTTACGAGTAAAATATTATAATATAAAAGATGATTGATTAATGTCGAGGTGAGCAAGTGATGAAAATTGGTATCGATGCAGGTGGCACACTTATAAAAATAGTAAAAGATGATAATGGGAAAAGAACTTATGAAACAACAAAAACGAGTGACATCGATGAGGTTATCAAGTGGTTGGATGAAACTGAGTGCGATAGTATTAGCTTAACTGGAGGAAATGCAGCACTGATTAACTCACGCTTAAATTGCACAGCTTCCGTTTATGTAGAATTTGATGCAGCTGCTAAGGGAGTAGAGATGTTACTACAAGAGCAAGGCCATGATTTAAACAATTACATATTTACTAATGTTGGTACTGGAACATCTATCCATTATTCTGATGGCGTCTCTCAAAAGCGTGTCGGCGGTGTCGGCACTGGCGGTGGCATGATTCAAGGTCTCGGATACTTGCTCACTGGCATAACTGATTATAAACAGTTAACAGATACGGCTCAAAAAGGTAACCGTGATATTATAGATTTAAAGGTTAAACACATTTATACAGATACAGAGCCCCCTATCTCAGGAGACTTAACAGCTGCTAACTTTGGTCACGTTCTTAAGAATTTAAATCACACATTTACTCCCGCAGATAAACTAGCATCAGTTATCGGAGTGGTGGGTGAAGTCATTACAACGATGGCGGTCACTGTGGCACGTGAGCATCAAACTGAAAATGTAGCCTACATCGGTTCTTCATTCCACAATAATCCACTGCTAAAAAAAGTAGTTGAAGATTATACAGTGTTACGTGGCTTCAAGCCATACACCGTTGAAAAAGGCGCCTTCTCTGGAGCAATAGGTGCTATCTATCTTTAACCTTTCCTGTTAACTAAAACGAACTAAAAGGCCCTAAGATATAACAATCTCAGTAACTGAAAAAACTTCAGAAGCGGGACAGAAATCTAATTTGAATAAAAAGATTTCGTTGTCCCCCCAGCAAAGATGACTAGAATTGAAAAAAGCTTGATACAAGCGCATTTTCAAATCAGTCATCTACTGCCAAAATGCGGAAAAAGGCTGAGACATTACATTATGTCCCAGCCTCTTTCTCTCTAGTTAAAGACCATTATGTCCCAGCCTCGAAGTATTTATTTTAATCATATGATACGTTGAGTAGCACAACGTGCGCTCATGTCTTTACATGGGAGCGGGACAGAAATCTAATTTGAATAAAAAGATTTCGTTGTCCCCCCCGGCAAAGATGACTAGAATTGAAAAAAGCTTGATACAAGCGCGTTTCAAATCAGTCATCTACTGCCAAGATGCTAAAAGGACGGGGCATCATCCGCGTTTGACCTTATTTAGCCTTCCACACAACACGGGCTTACCCTTAAATGACGTAGCGTCAATTAGAACGTCAATTCATTCGCCACTTTTTGAGCAGGTACTACTGTCCCTACCACACCGGTTTTCAAATCAATAGCTACAGCGTTATCATCATCTCTAAGCTCATCTAACCACTCACCAAAGACTTCACCTTCAACTTCGATGATCTCACACTCCTCAAAGTCTTCTTGGCGAACTGCTTCTGCTCTCTTTTTAAGACTCCAGACAGGCATGATGTTAGGCTTTTCTTCTTCTCCATCACTGATCATAATAAATTGGTTTTGTCCTTTTTTAGAAAGCCCGTAAACCGCGTCTTCTTTAGCAACAACTCTTACAAATTCTTTAACTCGAATATTATCAAGATCAGACATTAATTCTGATGTGACTTTAACGACATCTATTAATTCTCCATCGCTAGGACCAGAAGGGTTAACGAGCACTTCGTCCCCCTCATCGAATACTTCATCTAATTCGTACGTTACGAAACGATCAATATCCATTTGATGTAACCTATCGTACTCTACGCCTTCCTTTTTAAGAAAAGCCTCAGCTTCTTTCTTACCTGTCCAAAGACACACTACTTCTTTACCTAGCACTCCATGTCTAACTAATTTCTTATTATGTGTTGCGATAAAGAATATTTCGTTAACTAATATATCTTCGTAGAAAGCATAATTTCTATAAGACACATAACTCCCTCGTTTCTCTACAATGAATGTCATTCATTTAAAATATAAATGAGTCCACTCTGTGAGTCAAACAACCTACTTGGCAATCTCTTTAGAGTGCTATTTGAACCTATTACAACATTATTGATGAGCTTCTAGTTCTCGTAAAAATTCCCTTTCATATGCTTCAATTTCTTTACGGGTCTTCCCGTGCCATATACATCCAAATCGAGAGTTTACCTTATCGGATTCATACCAATCACCATCATAGTATGAAAGCGGATAAAGAACACCTTTAGCTACATATTTGTAAATAGTATTAAAGAAATGTTCATTATCACCTTTAGCAAAGTAACTAAAGAACTTATGGTAGCCTTGATTTAACAAAGGTTCAAGTAACAACATATTAGTCGAACCATTTTGGCGGAAATTTAAATCAATAGCAAACACATTGTCATCTTTGTCGACAAGTAGATCAAAACCTGCCACACCAAAGAAACCTAATTCGACTCCTCGTTTCATAATTTCTCTACCCGCTTCTATCACATGAGGAGGTACATCTTGTGCATTCTCATTACCATTGTAGAATCCATAATCATTAGTTAATTGTTGCGCGCTGCCAATATATTGAATCGGTTCTCCTTGTGCACAAGCAAACTGCACACAGTAGTTAGCTACTGCCTCGATTTTTTGTTCGATAATCATATGTTCCGTTTCATCTGCAGCTTGATGTACACGCTGTATGGCTTGTTCTAATTCCTCATCGTTATAAACTACTATAACGCCGTAACCACCAGCAGTTGGTAAATCGTCACCGGGTTTCAGGACAAATGGGTATTCCCATTGACGTACAACCGAGTCAAAGTCTTCGAGCGATACGACCGCACGTTTAGGTAAATATTTTCCTCCTGTCCAGAGAGGTATTTTCGCTTTATTATTTAAAGCTATAAAGTCATCTTTATCTAACGCGTAATACGCTTTGGTCAGAATTGAATCATCATGGACATATTGAAAGTAGATTTTCTTACCTTTGTCATAAGCCAACGCTTGTAGCAAGCGTTCATATGTCTTCTTATCTTGAAATGAGTATAATTGTTTAGGCTTCTCTTTACCTACGAGCTCAAGCAATTTATCTAATTTCGGCGTCACACACGCTTCATGTACTATGACAGGCATATCACCTGCAATTAAGAGTTCCCTTCCAGTTAAAAAGTTCGATTGATGCTCTTCCGGCTCTAACCAAGGATTAGAAACATACGATGGTCTAGAGGTATACACAATTTGGCTATCATATAAATCACTAAGTACTAGTTTAGGTCGTAACGTCTCATGGTGTGTCATTTAATATTCCCCTTTATTATTTGATGCTCCTCTTTAATATCATGAAGTAAGGAAGGGCGTTCTATTAATTCAAGCCCCATTAGCGCTAATATCTTCGCCCCTCGAATGAGCGCTTGATCACCATGCGCACTTGCTGCCGCCTCACGAAAACGATGCGTGTGACCTACTAAATTGCGAGATCCTATTTTAACGTGCGGATGGATAGTAGGTACAATATGACTGACATTACCTGTATCAGTTGATCCGAAACCAAAATCATCGTCAATGACGGCTTCACCCATTTCTTCTGCATATTTGACAAATAACTCATCTAGTTTAGGTGATTTAACAAATTCATTCACTCCGTTTTGGATTGGGTCAAACTCGTAATCACAACCCGTTTGAATGGCTGCACCTTTAGCTATTTGACTCACTCGCTCTGTTAAGACATTGAGTTCTTTACGAGAGGTTGCTCGTGTGTAAAAACGTGCGTGGGTGTAGTCAGGAATAATATTCGCAGCCTTGCCACCATCCAAGATCACACCGTGGACACGCTGGTCTTTCTTAATATGTTGTCTCAGCTGGGCAATACCATTAAAGTAAGAGATCATCGCATCAAGTGCATTTCGAGCTTCACTCGCTTTTTCGGAAGCATGGGCGCTCTTACCATAAAATTTAATATCTAATACATCTACCGCTAACGTGTCAATTGTTCGATACGTTTCATTGCCGGGATGGACCATCAATGCTACATCAATTTCATCAATTATCCCCTCATTCACATAGCTAGCTTTGGCACTCCCATTCTCACCACCCTCTTCAGCAGGACAACCGAGCACCACTACTTTGCCGCCAACATCGTCGATAACTTGTTTAAGCGCTATTCCTGCGAAGACACTTGCAGTTCCGATAATATTGTGGCCACAAGCATGACCCAAACCTGGCAGCGCATCATACTCAGCAAGTAAACCTATCGTAGGTCCCGATGTCTCCGCTTCATAACGTGCGATAAACCCTGTCCCATGTCCTGCAATATCGGTTTCTAAATCGAAACCGTTTTGAACGAGTTGATCTCCAAGCGTGCGAGAAGCAAAGATTTCTTCATTACCTAACTCAGGACGTTGATGGATTTGATGACTTATCTTCAGATATTCGAGCTGATGATTATCTATATAATCTAGTATGTGTTGTTTAATACTCATAATAAATTGCGCCCCTCCTAATAATTAATAGATTTTTATTTTAAATATGATTTAATTTTCTGATATTAGTTTCTGTAATTAACTATGCGCGCTCAGCATGTATCCTAATTTTTAGGAATTTCTACTTATTCTATCGGATTTGTTTCATTTTGTCAGTAGAAGTATTAATATTTTTCACAATTTCAATATTATTTTGAATCCAATTCATTCATACGGCAATCTACATACATACCCTTTACCCCGAATTTTAACATTCACTCAATGCTCCTTGTATGTTTAGCTAATTATAAAATTGTAAATGATATAAACTGTTGTTACAATAAGTTAAAGTGATGTACGAGGAGGAAATATCATGCCTAAAATGAATGTTGAAAGCTTTAATCTTGATCATACTAAAGTCGTTGCACCTTTCGTTCGCTTAGCAGGAAAGATGGAAGGTGAAAATGGAGATACAATTTATAAATATGATATTCGTTTTAAACAACCAAACAAAGCGCATATGGAAATGCCTGGACTACACTCGTTAGAGCATTTAATGGCTGAAAATATACGCAATCACAGTGATAAAGTAGTAGATATTAGCCCAATGGGATGCCAAACAGGTTTCTATGTCTCATTTATCAACCACACTGATTACGAGGACGTGCTTCAAATTATTGAAGCGACGTTGAAAGATGTATTAGCAGCTGAAGAAGTACCGGCTTGTAACGAGGTCCAATGCGGTTGGGCAGCTAGCCATTCATTGGAAGGCGCTAAAGAGATAGCACAAGAGTTCTTAGATCATCGTGAGGAATGGAAAGACATCTTTGAATCAGCTCAATAAATGTATTGAGAAGGGCTAATATTAACGCAAGTCTGTAAACGTCGCTTACCGATTGCACTGATGAAACATGCGCTTTTGCGACAGCAGATGACTAAAAACATACTAAGATGCCCTGGGACATAAATCTCAGAAAAAATAGCGGGACAGAAATCTTTTTATTCAAATTAGATTTCTGTCCCGCTCCCGCTTTCAAACAAATCATACAAGCTTTTATAGTTTTGAAATTGTTCTCATTAATACGAATTGAAGCGGTAAACGAGCATATAATACCCATGTAGGCAATTGTTTATCTCCTAAAGGCAATTTCTTTCGAGCCATATACACATTAGCTGGAAATACAGAAAGTAAAAATGCATTGATACTTCTCTTCCAAAACTGGGAAGGACGTCTTATGATGAGGATGACACCAAATAACATTTCAAATACACCTGTTATGAGGACAGCTGTTTTACGTAATGGCAAATAGTGTGGCACGATGTTTCTAAATTGCTTTTCTTTAACGAAGTGTAAGATTCCAATACTAACTAATCCGATACCTAATAGAATTCTTATAACTTTCTTCATTTATGAACCCCCATTTCTTTTAAATAACTCTTACCGTATTGAGGTAATTTAACGCCGAAATTATCGGCGATCGTCATGCCAATTGAGCTGAACGTTTCGTCTGGTGAAAGCTCATAATAATAATCGATTTGAGGACTATACATTAAGACTGGTACGAATTCCCGTGTATGGTCTGTTCCCTCAGCTGTAGGATCATTGCCATGATCTGCAGTGATGATAAGTAAATCTTCTTTCTCTAGATTATTTAGAATTTCAGGCAATCTTTCATCAAATTCTTTTAACGCTCGCGCATAACCCTCTTTGTCTCGACGATGACCATATTTAGCATCAAAATCTACGAGGTTCAAGAAGCTCAATCCTTCAAAATCACTTTGCATCGTCTGAATTAATTTATCCACGCCATCCATATTATTCTCTGTTCTTATAGCCTGGGTAATACCCTCTCCATCATAAATATCATTGATCTTGCCTAAAGCAATGACGTCATACCCTTCATCAGCTAAATAATTTAGAACTGTATCGCCGAAAGGCTTTAGCGCATAGTCATGACGACGTGAAGTGCGAGTATAATTACCCGGTTCTCCCACATAAGGACGAGCAATAACTCTGCCGATTAAATATTTAGGGTCTTTAGTAATTTCTCTCACTTGCTCACATATCGTATAAAGCTCATCTATTGGAATGACGTCCTCATGAGCTGCTATTTGAAGTACAGGGTCGGCAGATGTATATATAATTAAATCCCCGGTTTCTAATTGATGTTCGCCCCATTCCTCAATGATTTGTGTACCGGAAGCTGGTCGATTGGCTACTACTTTTCGTCCCGTTAGTCGTTCAATCTCACGTATTAATTCTGGTGGAAAGCCTTCTGGGTATACCTTAAAGGGTTGCATGATATTAAGACCCATTATTTCCCAATGACCTGTCATAGTATCTTTGCCTATTGAAGCTTCGCTGAGCTTTGTATAAAATGCGCGAGGTGCGTTGACCCTGGGCACCCCCGGTAACGTCTCAATATGACCTAACCCTAAACTGGCTAAATTGGGTAGCGTAACTCCTGAATCCTCAAGGGTATGACGGAGTGTATGTGCATCTTCATCACCGAATGCCTTAGCATCAGGACCTTCACCGATACCAACTGAGTCCATTACGATCAAATGTATACGTTTAAATGGTTTCACCATTTTTTCAGCTCCAATCTAATTTTATAATGCAAATTTCGCAAACATCAAACTAATTGCCTGCAACATACTAAGTTGACCTCTACTTGATCTTAAATTGCTTTATTTTATCTTTCGAGTTCTTGAATAATACTTACACCTGCGCTTGCTCCTACCCGCGTAGCACCTGCTTCTATCATAGCTATAAAGTCCTCTGCTGTACGTACACCTCCGGAAGCTTTAACTCCCATCTCCGATCCCACAGTTCGCTTCATTAATCTTACATTGTTAACCGTAGCACCACCGCCAGCGAATCCAGTAGAAGTCTTCACAAAATCTGCACCAGCTGATTTGCTTATTTCACAAGCTTTCACTATTTCTTCATTAGTAAGTAAGCACGTCTCAATAATCACTTTAACCGTTTTATTAGCGGCAGACTGTATGACTGCTAATATATCTTGTTCCACTCTTTGATAGTCTTTATCTTTTAAAGCCCCTATATTAATAACCATGTCAATTTCATCAGCCCCATGGTGAATCGCATTCTCCGTTTCAAAAGCCTTGACTTCAGAGGTTTCTGCACCTAATGGAAAGCCAATAACAGTGCATACTAAGACATCACTATTTGCTAACGACTGTGCAGCGTGCTTAACATGCGTAGGATGTATACAAACAGATTTAAATTGGTAATCATTTGCCTCGTCAATGAGTTGATCAATTTGCTTAACCGTAGCGTCGGGTTTCAATAATGTGTGATCTATGAATTGCGCGTATTGCATATGTATTCCTCCTAAAACTTTTAAATTAATCCCAAAATACTTTCTAGTACTAGCATACCCTTTTCCCTAAATATACATATATACGTTAACATTCCATCTTCACGTCTTAGTTGCCTATAGCAAACGATATGTGCGCAGCAGCTGACTGACAAAAGCGCTCGTCTCAAACTCGCCAAATCGTCATCCAGCATTGTGAGAAAAGGGGCAGGAAGTTTGCTTTATACTTTAATTTAACCTTTGATGTGAGCAGCAAAAAAGTAACCAATTTTATACTACAAAAATTCGCTAAAATAATAAACTAATGTTATCTTTAATACGAAGTTTAAGAGAAGGAGTTAATGACTATGACTAAATCTACACCACATATCGAACCCAATGATGTACCTATCGCCAAAACGGTTCTGATGCCCGGCGACCCTCTAAGAGCGAAATATATTGCAGATCATTATTTAGATAATGTAGAACAATTTAATTCTGTACGTAACATGTTTGGTTATACCGGTACCTATAAAGGCAAGACTGTATCAGTTATGGGATCAGGTATGGGGATGCCAAGTATTGGTATCTACTCTTATGAGCTTTATAACTTTTTTGATGTTGAAACGATCATTCGAGTAGGTTCTTGTGGCGCATTACAACCTCAAATCAATCTTTATGATCTCATTATTGCTCAAGCAGCTTCTACCAATTCAAACTATGTTGATCAATATAATATTCCTGGTCACTATGCACCGATTGCCGATTTTAATTTAATGGTTAAAGCTAAACAATATGCGGATCAACTTGGAGCTACTGTTCACGTTGGCAATGTATTATCTTCTGACACATTTTACAATGCTGATACTCAATTCAACGATCAATGGCAACAAATGGGCATTTTAGGTATTGAAATGGAATCTGCAGCTTTATATCTCAATGCTGTTCACGCTGGACGGCAGGCTTTAGGTATCTTCACAGTGAGTGATCACATCTTACGAGATGAGGCTACAACTGCTGAGGAACGACAAAATGCTTTTACTCAAATGATGGAAGTTGCATTAGAAATCGCTGAGTAAAATCTGTGGATCGAAGTTATGTCTTAAAGGCTATGCGACTCGATCACAGTGCTGGTAATCATCATGATCTAGCTTCCTTTAAATAAATGATATTATAAGCGCTCTCTGTAGAATTCAAAGAAGCTTTGTTAAGGCGCGTGGGAACGACATTAATGAGTAATGTCCTACTGTCCTTTCGTCCATCTTTTACATAGTTAACTCATATTAAAAATCAGTCCCTTATGACATTTAATCAGATACCCAAAAAGGGAGCGGGACAGAAATCTTATTTTGAATAAGAAGATTTCTGTCCCGCTCCCTCCAATCATTTATTCTAAATACTAGCCAGTTAGATTAATTCACTCTGATGATTGACGTTTCACTTATTTACCTAAATAAGATTTTAACATCCAATTGTGCTTATCAATATCAGTTTGCATACCGATAAACATATCCTCTGTTACATCATCTTCAGCTTTACTAGCTACTTCAATAGCTTCCTCTAATTGTTTAGACACGTTCGTAAAGTCTTGTGATAATTCTGCTACCATTTCTTCAGCTTTGTAATTTTTACCTGCTTCGTCTATGATTGAGATTTCTAAACTCTCTTTAAGAGTTGCTACAGGATTGCCTCCAATAGCTAATATACGTTCCGCTAAATCATCTATAAATTGACTAGCTTCATCATATAATTCTTCAAATTTAGTGTGAAGTGCGAAGAAATTAGGACCTTTAACATACCAATGGAAATTATGCAATTTAGTAAAAGCTACTGTCCAGTTTGCCACTTGTTGATTTAATACACGTACTACTTCTTCATTATTACTCAAAATAATCTCTCCTTTTTAGTAAAGGCGTAGTTAAGTTTTCAATTTCAACGAGAGGTTCAAATTAAAAGCTTGTTATACGCTAACCTTATTTTCAATTATTATTATATCATAATTATTATAATATTCAACAGGATTGCTCACATACTTCTAAATCCTTTAACGCGCTTATTAATGCACTTTTTAAATTATATACATCACTACAAACATATTTGCAAATGAGAATGCGAGAGTTTAATTGATAAAAACAAAGCAAAAGTAGTCATTAATCAACGTGTTCTTGTTTATCGATAAAGAAACTACGTTCATAGTCTGAAGGTTGATGCCAATGCGTCTTCCACATAATTTTACGATTCTGAGCAAAGAAATCATAAGCACAATCTCTTATCACAGGAGGAATGCAGCGGAGTACAAACGCTAGCCATTTAAACTTAGGTAAGCTGCCTATTAAAGAAGCGATTGCATCTGATTTATATTGCAGGCGATCTCCCGTTTGGAGAATCACACTATCATATTTTCTCGCTTCTGGATAATCTTTTTTTAATTTCTGACCGGCTTCACTTTGTAATTGTACGAATTCATATCGGTGAGATAATCCATTCTGAATTAACCAAATTGCGTAATTGTAGCAATAGACACATGTACCATCATAATAAATTATAGGCATTCCTTTTCACCTCATCTTTCTCTTATATTCTGTATAGCCTTTAACCATTCATTTCAATCATAAAAAAGGACGAACGCCCTTTTGAAACTGAGGCGTCGTCCTTCGTTACATCGCATTGCTCGTATCCCTGTCATACTTTTAATTATCTTTATTTACTCTGACGATCCTTGTATATTTTAAAAATTGAGGGCTATATTTCTGTTTGATCGTCGTCAAATCGTCATGCGTTACTCCAATAATATGCCAGTTCGGATTAAAGTGATAGAAAGAGTCTTTATTGCGTGACCATTTAATCATTTTCCCTTCTTTATTATAGCGCGGTAACGTTACTTCATACCCTTCTAGTACATTGATATACATCTGAAAGATATCTGGATCAATACGGTGAAAGTTATCGATCACTAAATAACGTCTGTCTGTTTGCGGCATATTTTCAGTAATAAAGCCTTCTCGATAATATAATGCTCCGTTTTCATTTGGTAGATATTTACCGTAAAGCATATCTTCGGTAAAGTCTACATGGCCCGTAGTTACTACAGGGTTGGCGTTTGTCTTTTGCAATAAGTTTTGAGCAGCTTCTAAACCATTTTGATGCTCTTCTACTACGAGTAGAATAAAGGGCTTTAACTCGTTATCATCTGAGTCTACAACCTCGTTCTTATCAACCTTTTCAAACTGAGGCTTGAGCCCGTCATTCTCACTCATCTCTATAATCGCATCATACTGAGTTTGACTAAGACTGGCGATAGCTTGTTTGGCATTTTCTTGTAAAAAATATAAATTTTTTAATTTAGGATGTTTATTCAAAGTAGTTAAAGTGACTGGATTGATATATTTCTCAAAATATACTTCAATCGCCGTACTGCTCGTTCTACCAGGAATTGGAGGTTTCTCATGAATATGTTGAGTGACTTCTCCCACACCTATAACAGATTGGTTGCTATTGCGGTTAAAGAATATCAGCTTATCTCCTATTTCAAGTTGCGTGTAGTGATGATAACCGTTTCGTTTGATTCCATTATAAGTATGAGTGTAGACAGTAAAACGTTGTCCCGGCTCGTATTCGTCAGTTTCAGATAGGAAGAAATAACGTGATATCTTTGTTTCTCCTTTTCCTAGACTCACTATTAATTCAAATTCTTCTTGAGAAAGTTGGTTAAATAACGTTTCTTTCATATTACGTATTCTCATATCTAATTGGTCACTACGTTTGAGGTAATCCGTAGTGAGCGGTTGCAATTGCTCTTTCAGTTCAAACTGAACGCGTATTTTATTCTGAGCGCCTGTTTGTACGCTAATAATTTCGCCATACCCTAATAGGCCTGTATCCATCTGAACTTGATAGAATACGACTTGGTCACCTACTTTTGCATTTTTAAAAGCTCTGAAACCTTGTGTAGGATTAAAATGTGCTCCAGACTCAAATAATGTAGTTTGCCCTACTAAAGAATCATGATGGTCCCATCTATTATAACCACAATTTAACCAAAAATAATTTGTTTTTTCCGACATATAGATACTCCTAATCACCTTATTTATCTTTATAGTTAAACATAATATTAACTCTATCCTTCAATCATTCATCTATTCTCAAGCTTGACTCTTATCATCATAGCATTGAGACACAATTCTATTTAGCTTTCGACATCTCATACCTGCATGGTTAGCTAAGATTTAAAAAAGTATCTAGCAGTCCATTTAGAATTGATTCGGTACCTGTACAATACTAGATTTCATCACTAGGGTCCCCACAGATATATGCGTCATCAGTCACCACTAGAGTAGGTGTATGAACCACATAGTTAAGATACTTGATAGTATCACTACTATCCACGTTATCAGTCCCAATAATATAGGTTTAAAGCCTGTAGACTTAAACTGTTTAACATCTACTGATAACCCTATTCCTGCCATCGCCACACTAATTAAGAATAAGGATATATTGTGAAATACGTCCATTACATGCGATGGGAAATTAAAGAGTGTACTTATTAATGAAGTGACGATGAAACCTAAGATAAACCATGGAAATATCTGTTTAATTGAGACGTTAGAGTCCTTAGATTTCTCTTTATTCATCGTTCTAACGGCAAAAAATAGCACAACAGGTATAATCATAAGTGTACGCGTGAGCTTGACAATAGCACCCGTTTGCAACGAAGTATGACCGTATATCGATGCGGCTGCTATAACACTTGAAGTATCGTTGATAGCCGTCCCGCTGAAATAACCAAACGATTCTTGACTCATACGCAATAAGTGCCCTACCGACGGGAAGATAAACACTGCAATTAAATTAAATAAGAAGACAGTAGATATTGAGAAGGCCACTTCATTATCCTTAGCTCGAATGACGGGGCTCGTAGCTGCTATAGCTGATCCCCCACAAATAGAAGTACCTACCCCGATAAGAATGCCTATGTTCTCTTCAATTTTTAACAACTTTAAGAGTATGTATACAGTTATAAATGCTAAGATTAACGTTATAAAAATAATTGGAATTGAGCGCCAACCAACACTACCGATAGATTGAAAGCTCAATGTAAATCCGAGAACTATAATACTATAGTGTAACACTTTCTTACTACTAAACTGAATTCCGGCTTGAAAGGAATCAGGTATATGAAATAAATTTCCTACTACCATTCCTATAATAATAGCAAATATCGCGCTACCGATAATTGGAAAGAAATGCCCTAATGTAGAGGCTATAATAGCAATTATAACTGTCACGATAAGTCCTTTAACCTTAGTCATTTTCTCACCTTTTCTTCATACACTAGCTCACCCTAGCTAATAAAATATGAACACTTATTCGGTTGCTAACTTATTTATGAGTGCATAAGCGTAAACGCTCCGAAAAGAGGCATAATATTGATAAATAAACCACCTAATTTAAGGAATCCATTAATCTCTTTATCAGGTAACGTGATGAGGACACTGATAATGCCAACTATATTAATAACTATAGGAATAAATAAGACGGGGAAAATAGGTAACTTTAAAAATATTCCTACGCCTGAAATAATTCCACAAACAAGAGCGATATAAATAAATTTCTGCATTAATTATACCTCCTTTTATAGAAGTTGAGACATCAAGATTCTGTGCTCTAGGAAACCGATGAACGGCGTCCCAAAAGTAGGATTGTCGATGGAACTTTCACGATTCGGGAGCGGGACAGAAATCTAATTTGAATAAAATGATTTCGTACTCCCGCTCCGGCTTGGATGACTAGAATTGAAAAAAACTTGATACAAGCGCATTTTCAAATCAGTCATCTACTGCCAAGATGCTAAAAGGGGGAGCGGGACAGAAATCTAATTTGAATAAATGATTTCGTAGTCCCGCCCCGGCAAAGATGGCTAGAATTGAAAAAAGCTTGATACAAGCGCGTTTTCAAATCAGCCATCTACTGCCGAGATGTTGAAGGGAGCGGGACAGAAATCTAATTTGAACAAAAAAGATTTCGTAGTCCCGCCCCGGCAAGGATGACTAGAATTGAAAAAAGCTTGATGCAAGCGCATTTTCAAATCAGTCATCTACTGCCAAGATGCTGAAAGAGGTTGAGACATTACATTATTTCCCAGTTTCTCTTTGTTGGGGCCCACCCCAACTTGCATTGCTGGTGGAAACTGATGAACCAGTTTCTTTGTGTTGGGGCCCCCACCCCAACTTGCTGTGCTTGTTGGGAGCGGGACAGAAATCTAATTTAACTAAAAAGATTTCGTAGTCCCGCCCCGGCAAGGATGACTAGAATTGAAAAAAGCTTGATACAAGCGCATTTTCAAATCAGTCATCTACTGCCAAGATGTTGAAAGAGATTGAGACATTACATTATGTCCCAGTTTCTCTTTGTTGGGGCCCCTCGCTCAAATCCTCAACGCTTTTGTCCTGACCTCTTTCTTACGATTAGTCAAGCGCTTCTACTATAAAATAAGCATACTTAACTAAAGCGTTTTATAGAAAGCTTACTATAAGTTCAAAGTTCCCTTCAAAAACGGTATCTAAATCATGAGATGTTAAAATAAAATTGGACCCCTTTTGAATATGATATATCTCTCCATCTGTAACTACTTGGCCTTCACCCTTTATCACAGAAACTAATACAAACTCTCTCGGTTTCATGTAATTAAGGGTTCCTGAAATGTCCCACTTAACCATAGTAAAAAAATCATTAGAGACAAGTTGAGTTCGCTTGTGATTCTCCCTATACTCCACATCAGTGGAAGAATTGTTTTCTATTTCAGGTAACTCTAGCACCTCGATAGCTTTTTCTCGATTAAGTTCCCGCCGTGAATTACCATATTCACGCCCGTAATCATAAATACGATACGAAATATCAGAAGCTTGCATTGTTTCATACAATAACACGCCAGCTCCTACTGAGTGAATCATCCCTGCAGGAATATAATAGAAATCTCCAGCTTGGACCTTAATCTTATTAAATAGATTTTCATAGTCCTGATTTCTTAGTTTATCAATATTATTGGGACAGCGTTCATCTTTGAAACCATATATAATCTCAGCACCAGGTTCTGCCTCTATCACATACCAGCATTCCGATTTACCATATTTGCCTTCCTCATGTTCAAAAGCATAAGCGTCATTAGGGTGAACATGGATGGATAAAGGTTCTTTGGCATCTATCAATTTAGTTAACAACGGAAATTCTTCACTAGGGAAATCTCCAAATAATTCTCTATGATGGCTCCAAAGATAATCAAGCGTATACCCACGATATTCGCCCTCCACAATTTCACAAGCGCCTCTATGATGAGCAGAAATAGTCCAAGCCTCTCCAACTGTTTGACTCGGTAACTCGTAATCAAACGCCTCAAACTTAGTTCCACCCCAAACCTTATCTTTCAGCACAGGTTTCAAAAACAAAGGCATATCTGCACCTCCATGTAAGTGGTCGCTACCTTTCTCTTATCTCTGTAGCTAATATAAATTATCGTTCAGCTTTTAAAAGTGAAACATCACCATTCATTGAACATCTTGTCTCACTTCTCAGAATAACAACAATCCTACAAACGACTTATCAGTGTACGATGAATGCAGTCACAACAGCTTTCTAGTATATCAGTTCGCTTTCTCTTTCAAATCTGCTCGATTGAAGTTCGTATAATAAAGGGTTTGAAAATGAACTTTTATTGTACTACCTAAGACTCCTTTTTATCGTAACACTATTACTCATTCTGATTGTATCATATAGAAGTAATAATGAGATAGCTTCTATTTTCTGAACTCTATTACAAGCATCATATCTCTAAATCTTCTATCTCTTAATTAATCAACGAAATTACCAGAGCGAAATTATATTTTAGATTAAAACAACTCTGAAGGTGTTGTATTACACAAAAACAATATTGCTTATATTCAAATTTAATGCTTATAATGAGTAATAGAAACACGGAAGACAGTTATTTTATTCAATAGTAGTCATTCCCTGTTTTAATGGCTCATATAAGGTAATAGCTATGATAATGTTATACATCAGTACCGATTATAACTATGTGTAACTTACTAATTTGCACGAGGCCCCTAGTAGATAGAGATAAGTCTAGGGGTCTTTTTTAATAAAAAAGACGTAAATATAGGGAGCGGGACAGAAATCTAATTTGAATAAAAAGATTTCGTAAACCCGCTCCCTATACTTACTCCTTGGATAAACTATATCTTATTCATTTAAATCACTATTAAATTTGTGCTATAGCCTCTTTAATGTCTGTTTCTCCTTGAACGATTTGAAATTCTTGATTATCTTCTCCATCTTCTTGAGCCACTTCTTTAAGTACGCTAGCAACATCTTCTCTCGGAATAGAACCTCTTCCTTCAAAGAAAGCACCGACATCAATTTTTCCAGTGCCTGGCTCATCTAATAATACGCCTGGGTGAATGATAGAATAAGTTAACCCGGAATTTTTAAGGTATTCGTCAGCGTAATGCTTAACGATCGTATAAGGTTTTAAATCGCCGCTCGCTTCGAACGCCTCTCTTCTAGAATCATAAGTGGATACCATAATATAGCGTTGAATTCCTGCAATTTTGCTAGCTTCAATGGTCTTGATAGCACCGTCTAAGTCTACAGTGATCGTTTTGTCAGCGCCAGTGCTACCACCAGAACCAACTGAGAATATAACTTTTTCGAAGCCTTTCACCTTATCTTTTAAGGTATCTATATCGTCTTTCTCCACATCAATTAATAGAGATTTAATTCCTTTCTCTTCTAAAGCTGCTTTTTGGTCCTCTTTACGCACTCCAGCTGTGAAGGTCTTACCCTCTTCTGTTAGTTGGTCAACTAATTTACTGCCAACGCCTCCATTAGCGCCTATGATTAATATACTCACGATAATTCCTCCTTCATTAAATCCCGTATTATTTATTACATTCCCCACTTTTACTTACTTTAAAAGTCTTTAAAAATAATTTAAATGTAATAATTTTTAATTAGATGAATGTTTGTTCACATAGAATAACAATTTATAAGGTTGACCTTAAAATCTTTATACTTTAATATATGAATATATGTTCATATATTAAAAGGAGACGTTGACATGTGTGAATACATTCAAGATATTGAAGTACAAAAGTTAGAGCGAATTACTGAAATTTTTAAATCTCTAAGTGATGGCACACGCTTACGTATCTTACATTTGTTATTGCAACAAGAATGTAGTGTGGGACATATCTCTCATACATTGGAAATTAGTCAATCTAACGTTTCACATCAACTGCGGATATTGAAACAAGCACATCTCGTAAGAGCACGTAGAGACGGTCAATCTAAGATTTATCAAATTGACGACGATCATGTTAAGACACTGTTACAACAAGCATTAAATCACGTATCACATCATCAGGAGGGATAGTATGTCCGAACACGCACACCACCATCACTCTCACGTCCATACTAATAATAAAAAGGTCCTCATCTTTAGCTTTATTCTCATTAGTTGTTTCATGGTGATTGAAATTGCGGGCGGGATGATAGCACAGAGTTTAGCCCTAGTTTCTGACGGTATTCACATGTTGAGCGATGCTATCTCATTAGGGGTAGCTCTTGTAGCCTTCATATATGGAGAGAAACATCCGACCTTTCAAAATACATTTGGCTACCGCAGATTTGAAATACTCGCAGCTTTATTTAATGCGGTATTACTGATCGTCATTAGTATCTATATAGTGATAGAGGCTATACAGCGCTTTATACATCCTACTTCCGTGCATTCTAACCAAATGTTTATCATTAGCTTTATCGGATTGATTATTAATATCGTTATCGCAGCGATAATGTTTAAGGGAAGTGATACTTCTCATAACCTTAATATGAAGGGCGCCTTTCTACACGTGTTAGGTGACTTACTAGGTTCAGTTGGCGCTATGGTAGCGGCAGTAATCATATGGCTCTTAGGTTGGAATTGGGCCGACCCAGTGATGAGTATCATCATGTCATTAATTATTTTAAAGAGCGCTTGGACTGTAATGAAATCCTCCATTAATATACTTATGGAAGGTACTCCACACAATGTTAAACTCGAGCAAATTATTGCTGCTATCACTGAAGAGCGAGAGATAGAACAAGTACATGACTGGCACCTATGGAGTATTTCCAGTGACGTTAACGCCTTAAGTTGTCATGCTGTGGTATCTTCTAGCCTAACAATGTCAGAAGCTGAATTATTATTAAAGAAAATAGAACATAAACTTGAGCATTTAAATGTACAACATGTAACAATTCAACTTGAAACAGATAATCATGATCACGAAGAAGCCCTTTTCTGTTCTACTATGCATGGTACCACTTCAGCTGCTCATGCACACGAGCACTAGCACTTATAGATAATATCAGCTAGGTGGTTGAGACTGATAAGCAAGAATAGTTATAAAGGCACGTAACGATACATCGCTTATATAATTCTTTGACGTAGCGCGTATAATGTGATGAAATCAAAAAGGTGAAGTGCTTAAACTGTATTTCTAACTACGATTTATACAATCAATTATTATGCTATTACATTTTAAAATCCTCATTTATTTTAAAATGACAATTGTTTCTGGTATCGTGTTTATATCAGTAAAAAGGAGTGCTAAAGAGTTGTTTAATTTTCATAGATCAGCAATACGAAGTATCAAACCACAGAATCTTAAAGTGATAGGCTTGTCAGTTTTAAGTGCTATCATGATTTTAATTCTGCTTTTTGTTAGTAGTAAACTCATTGAAGAGGTTATGAGAAATGTCGAGATGACCATCATGCAAGCTCAAATCGGTGGCCAGAGTAATGGAATGGGTAATATAGTGATTATCTTAATTGCGGCATTTATACTCATTTCTCTCTTATGGATTTTAATAGGCTATCCTATTTTCTCCAGCTTGGTATATTATATTTCTAAATCTATGAAGGATGAAAGCGTAAAAATAAGAGATGTCTTCTCTTCTTTCGCAAAGGAAAGATACCCTAAAGCGGTATTAACTGGTTTGAGTGCTCTAATCATTTTCATTCTCCTCTTAATCATTCGAGGAGTAGTAAGTTTTTTATATGCTAAGTTAAGAAATGCAATCTTCTCACATATGACAAATTCATTACAATCATCAGATCATAGCCAAGGCTTCTTGATCACTATACAAATTACTGATAAAGTGATTGCATCTATCATTTCAACTGTGTTAATGCTATTCTTATTTATAATCATTATAAACCTCACTTATTCATTTGTTAGTGATGTTAAACGCAGTGCTGGTACAAATATTAAGAATGCCTTTAGAAATATTAAAAACGGGCACAAAACATGGTTCAAATTCTTTATTGGCTTATTGTTATTATGGTTAATCCCTATTATTCTGAACGATATAGTAGCACCATTATTAGGTATAGCGACTATGCATTCATCGCAGAAGTTAGCTTTAATCATTGGAAGTGCGTTAAATATTATCTCAATATTAATAGAATTAGTTCTTATTTATTTAACTTTACTAGCCGTTACGCATTATGCACACCGTCATGGTGAGAGACCTACTAAAGATTAATCTGATCTATAAACGCGTATCAAAATTTAACGCATGCAACACCTAAGAGATTATGGAACATCATCCGTCCCCTAAAAAGGCGGGAGCGGGACAGAAATCTTTTTATTCAAATTAGATTCTGTCCCGCTCCCGTTCTTTATTTATACAATAAACCCTGTTAAGATATCATTTAATAAATATCAATATATTAAATTAACGAGGGCTCTATATGTTTAGAAGGTTATCTTCTAAATAATGAGCTGCTCCATCTTCCTCATTAGTCTTTGAAGTTATATCCCTTGTTAAAGCTTGAACTTCAGGTCTTGCATTTTTCATTGCTATCGTATAGTGAGCGAATTCAAACATAGAACGGTCGTTATCACTATCACCTATTACTAAAGTTTCTTCTTGTTTAATATTAAAATAGTCAATCATTTCTGCAATAGCCGTCCCTTTATTCTTACCATATGCCATGGTCTCTGCATTAAAGCGCGAAGAGTTAGAAACTGAAATACCCAACGTCTTCTGTTCATTAATAAGGTCTGCTCTAAAACTTTCAATTCGCGATTGGTGTGAAGCAAATAAGTATATTTTAGCAAATTCAATATCTGGCAACTGAGACACCCATCGTACTTTATCTTTCAAAGCATCTTTACGTGATGTCCACTCGCTTGTGCTCACTCCCCCTCTAGGTTCATCTCCATCAATCATCGTAGTTATCCATGCTTTGTCAGTGGTTAATATCATACGATCCCCCTCAAACGGAAAAACTTCATAATATATATTATTTTCTTGTGCTCTTGTAACGATTTGATGAACCTTCTCAAGATTCAACGCATGTTTGAACACAACCGTTTGATTCACCTTACCCAGCGCCCCATTAGAACTGATGATACCGTCTACTGAGAAGTCAGAGGGTACTAAATACTTAATCTCATCATGCGAACGTCCTGTAGCTAGAAACACTTTATATCCCGTCTGTCTTAATTTATCTATAGTCTTAACCGTATAGTCGCTCGTTCTATTATTACTATGTAAGATGGTGCCATCCATATCTAAAAAGATTGCTTTCACGTTATCCATTCTGATTACCTCCCGCTTGTATTTATTTTATTATCTCACTTAGTTCTCATCACCTCAATGCAGTGATATAGACTAGCGACGGAAGTGGGAGGTCATAGTCACTAATAACCCATGATTAACCGCTATTAAAACATACTAGGATTAGCGGCTGGGACATAATGGTCTTTGACTAGAGAGAAAAAGGGAGCGGGACAGAAATCTTTTTATTCAAATTAGATTTCTGTCCTGCTCCCAATGATTTTAGAGCCCATCTTAAATTGTAAGTACATAGTATTTAAGTGTCTAACAGAAATTTAATTGTCTTTAATTTCTCATATTCACAAAATACATAGCTCAAGTGCTGACTTAGCAATATCAAGTATAACGTGCTCAACCGACCTTATATATTATTCTACTGTGACTGACTTCGCTAAATTACGTGGTTTATCTACATCTAAATCACGATGTAAAGCTGCGTAGTAAGCTATGAGTTGTGTTACAACCACAGAAACGAGTGGTGTTAATAACTCATGAACTTGAGGGATAACATACGTATCGCCATCTTTCTCTAGTCCTTCCATAGCTATGACACACGTGTTAGCTCCGCGCGCAGCAACTTCTTTAACATTTCCTCGAATTGAATTATTAACATTTTCTTGAGTTGCTAACGCAACGACAGGTGTCCCTTCTTCAATTAAAGCGATAGTGCCATGCTTTAATTCGCCACCAGCAAAGCCTTCAGCTTGAATGTAGGAAATTTCTTTTAACTTTAAAGCACCTTCTAAACTGACATTATAATCTATAGTGCGACCAATGAAGAAGGCATTACGCGTATCATCCATGAATTCTTTCGTGATCGCTTCCATCTTTTCCGCGTCATCTACAATAGCTTCAATGGCAGTCGTCACTTTAGCTAATTCTCTTAATAAGTCTACTTCAGCTTCTCTTCCATGTTCTTTAGCAACAATTTGTGAGAGTATAGATAGTACCGCTATCTGAGCTGTATAAGCTTTTGTAGAAGCTACAGCAATCTCAGGCCCTGCGTGAAGTAATAATGTATGATCTGCTTCACGTGACAATGTAGACCCAGACACATTCGTAACTGTTAACGATTTATGACCAAGCTTTTTAGTCTCTACTAATACAGCTCGACTATCTGCAGTCTCTCCAGACTGAGAAATATATATAAATAGTGGTTTTTCAGAAAGTAACGGCATATTGTATACAAATTCAGAGGCTACGTGTACTTCAGTAGGTACACCTGCCCACTTTTCTATAAACTCTTTACCTACTAATCCAGCATGATAACTTGTACCTGCCGCGATGATATAAATGCGATCTGCAGCAGCTACATCATTGATGATATCTTTATCCATTTTAAGGTTGCCTTGCTCATCTTGATATTCTTGGATAATACGACGCATAACTGCAGGTTGTTCGTGAATCTCTTTTAACATGTAGTGGTCATAAACACCTTTTTCAGCATCTGCAGCATCAATTTCAGCTGTATACGTCTCACGGTCTTGCTGATTTCCTTCAGCGTCTTTGATCACAACGCGATCGCGTTTAACAATAACAATTTCATGATCATGAATTTCTTTGTATTGGTTAGTAACAGGTAGCATCGCCAACGCATCAGAAGCGATGACATTGAAATCGTCTCCTACCCCAACAAGAAGTGGTGACTTGTTCTTAGCTACAAAGATAGTATCTTCATCTTCGCTATCAATTAGACCTAAGGCATAAGATCCTTCTAACATTGATACGACTTTCGTAAAGGCGTCTTCTGTCTTCAATCCTTCATTAGAGAAGTGCTCAATTAGTTGCACTACAATTTCTGTATCAGTTTCTGAAAGGAAGTTGATATCCGCTAAATATTCAGCTCTTAATTCTTCATAGTTTTCAATAACGCCATTATGTACTAAAGTGAAACGTCTTGACGCTGATTGATGAGGGTGCGCATTCTCATAATTTGGTACGCCGTGTGTCGCCCAACGCGTATGACCTATACCGAGCGTCCCATCAAAATCATTGCTGTCAGCTACTTCTCTTAAATCAGCTATTCTACCTTTTTCTTTAAACACTTTAGTTCCTTCGTCATTAGTTAACGCTATTCCAGCTGAATCATAGCCACGATATTCTAGTTTCTCCAAACCTTTCAGTAACAATTCTTTAGCATTATCATGCCCAATAAATCCCACAATTCCACACATACTTTATTCCTCCAATAATTTGTAACAGCAAATATACAGCTAGACGAATAAGAAGCACCTTAAAATAAGACATCGATTGTACTATCCATGCCTTTTCATATATATACGATGATACTCTTATAAGATACCGCTTCTTTAGCCATCGTCTAATCATCAATAGAGAGTGAGTAACTAAACTGTTACATAAATATTTATTGTTTGTGACTTGCTTATTAACTTTGTGCACCGAGTCACCTCAATGTTTTGCTTAATAAGCTTACGAATGAGCCACTTCATCCGGGATAGCATCCGCCGATAATTCGATAACTATCCTCCTCGTCTACAAATATTGACGACTTAACCTATTAAGATTTCTGTTCTTAAATCTTAAGTTATGGGCAAAGTTTCAATATTTGTACAGGCGCTTTGTATTATTTCTATTGCCTGTCCTCCTTTCTCATTACATTTTATTCTACATCTTTATAACTTGGTTTTGCAAACAATCGCATACACGTGCTACGAATATATTTAACCTTATTATCAATTGGTAAACATAATACTTTATTTCAAATTTGTCACTTTCAATCTGACAAATTCGCATCTAGTTCTTATTGTGTACCCTCTTGTTTACATTTTAAAATGAATTATATCCTATTTTTGAAAAAGAGGTGCAATTATGTCACAAACTCAACAACAAGAAAAGAAAGGTCTCGGCCGTCAAATTCAGTCATTTGGATCTTTCCTAAGCAGTATGATTATGCCTAATATCGGAGCATTTATTGCTTGGGGTTTTATTGCATCAATATTTATTCCAGGTGGTTGGTGGCCTAATAAGGAATTAGGAAGCTTATCGGATCCAATGATCAAATACCTCATTCCACTACTCATAGCTTTTAGCGGAGGACGACTGCTTCATGACATACGTGGTGGAATTATCGCAGCTGTGTCGACTATGGGAGTCATCGTTGCTCTTCCCAACACACCTATGCTTTTAGGCGCTATGATTATAGGCCCTCTCGTCGGTTGGCTCATGAAAAAGACTGACCAATTTATTCAATCTCGGACACCTCAAGGTTTCGAGATGTTGTTCAACAACTTCTCTGCTGGTATATTAGGCTTTATTATGACTATTATTAGCTTTGTAGTTATTGCGCCAATCATGAAGCTAATTATGCACATATTATCCGTACTTGTAGGTTCTTTGGTACACGCACATCTATTACCTATAGTCAGCATCATCGTTGAGCCAGCTAAGATCGTATTCTTAAACAATGCTATTAACCATGGCGTATTCACTCCTCTCGGTGCAGACCAATCAGCACAGGTAGGCAAATCGATTCTATATACTATTGAATCAAATCCAGGGCCTGGAATCGGAATTCTGATTGCTTACATGATCTTTGGTAAAGGCACGGCTAAAGCAACATCATATGGTGCTGGTATTATTCAATTCCTAGGTGGGATTCACGAAATATACTTCCCTTACGTTTTAATGCGCCCTTTACTTTTCATTGCTGTCATCTTAGGTGGTATGACTGGCGTAGCTACCTATTCTTTATTTGACTTTGGATTTAAAAGTCCAGCGTCTCCTGGTTCATTTTTAGTTTACATAGTAAACACCCCTAGAGGAGAATATTTACCGATGTTGTTAGGCGTATTACTTGCCGCCATCGTTTCATTTATAGTTGCATCGTTAATTATGCGTTTCACTAAAGAACCCAAGCAGAGCATTGAAGCTGCAACAGCACAAATGGAAGCTACTAAAGGTAAACAGTCAAGCGTATCTTCTCAAATTACGGGAAGTAAAGAAGAAACAGATAGTAACTCTGATAACTCCTCTTCTATTGAACATAATCAACTTTCAAATAAAGAAGATCTAGTTTCAGAATATGATACTGAATCAGTTGAAGCACATGACTATAGCCACATTAATCATGTCATCTTTGCTTGTGATGCCGGTATGGGTTCAAGTGCTATGGGCGCAAGTTTATTAAGAAATAAATTTAAAAAAGCTGGAATAGAAAATATCGAAGTAACTAATACGGCTATCAATCAATTGACTTCTGACGCTCAACTTATCATTACGCAGAAAAAGCTAACCGCTCGTGCTATTAAACAAGCACCTCAAGCTATTCATATATCTGTGGATAATTTCTTAAATTCCCCACGGTACGAGGAATTATTAGAACGCTTTAAGACAGAGAATTAAATTATTTTCTAAAAAGGGGGGACAGCAATGCTATTGAGTAAAAGAGAAAAAGATATTCTTAAAATCTTTCTAACCTACAACCATCAATTCATCACAATTTATGACATAGCACAATCACTAGCTGTATCCTCTCGAACGATTCATCGTGAACTCAAGCATTTAGAACATACTTTAGCTCCCTTAGGTATAGAACTAAAGCGTGTAACTCGTAAAGGTATCAAACTCAATGCTTCTGAATTTGCGATTAAACAACTTGAAACGCTGATTAGCGAGCAACAACCCTCTGAATTATCTAATGAAGAACAAAAGGTAATTATATTATATGCATTGATTCAAGCTACAGATCCTATAAAGCAATACAGTTTAGCCCATGAAATAGGAGTATCAACTCAAGCATTATCTAAGTTGCTCGACGAACTTGAACGCGATTTAAACACTTATGAGCTTACTTTACAGCGTAAACGTGGTTTAGGTCTTATTCTGAGTGGACCTGAATCAAAGAAACGTGAATTGCTTAGTTCATGGATGGTTAACAACTTAAGTAGTACCAGTGTCTATTCTGTCATTGAAAACCATTTCGTTTATCAATCGTTGACTCAAACACAATTAAATATGGTAGATATTGACAAAATATTTAAAATTGAGCGTATCCTCATGGATTATTTAGAACCGCTCCCATATACATTAATGGAAGCGAGTTACATTAACCTGACCATCCATATAGTACTAAGTGTTGACCGAATGCAGAAAGGAAACTATGTTGCTCTAAATGAAAGTATGTATAGTCAGGTTAAAGACACTAAGGAATTCAGCGTTGCTAAAGACATAGCTAAACATCTTGAAACCACATATAAAGTTAAATTTAATAAAGCAGAACTTACCTTTATTACTATTCATCTCCGAGGCGCTAAGCGTAAAGAAACTACTGAAGATAGCGATAGAGAGCTGCAGCATATTAACTCACTAATTGAATTAGTAGGAAAGTATACTGAGCAACGTTTTACAGAAGTTCATTCACTAGTGGAAGGTTTAAGACTACATCTCGTTCCTGCAATGAATAGATTAGAAGCAAACATCGAAACTTTTAATCCCCTGACAGATATGATTAAAAATAAATATCACCGACTTTTTACTAGCGTAAGGAAAGCAGTTCGTCAGTTATGGCCTGATTTTCACTTTCCAGATAGTGAGATAGCATTTATCGTCCTTCATTTTGGAGGCTCTATCCGCCAACAAGAAAATAATAAATTAAATATTTTAGTCGTCTGTAGTAGTGGCATCGGTACAAGCCGCCTATTATCTACGCGGTTGCAACAGGCTTTCCCTTTAATAATTAATACTGTTCAAAGCTCAGTAGGTGATCTTTCTCAACTAGATTTAAATCAATATGACGCAATTATTTCAACAGTTAATCTAGATATCAATCAACCTTACTTAACTGTTAACCCACTGTTACCACAACCTGACATTAAACAAGTAGCTCAGTTTCTTAATATAGACACTGCTACTCAGACTAGTGCCATAGCTAATCAACCCAAATTAGAGTTAGAGGCTCCCCTCGTCGAAACTGCTCTGGATAAGATTAAAAGTGGTTTATTATTAATAGAAAATAGTTATATTGAGCATGTAGATATAGCGGATTGGATTGAACACTTAACAAATGCACTCACTAACAAAGCCATGATTCAAGACCGAGAATCATTCGTTGAAGTGCTGAAAGGACGTCAGATGGAGCGAGGTTATACGCTAGATCCCTACCCTCTAGCTTTGCCTCATTTAAAACACAAGATGATCAAACAACCCGTGATGATTATCTCTATACTACAAACGCCTATCAAGCTTTCACCTCACAATGGTGTGCCGATTAAATATATAATCAGCATCTTTATACCCGATGATGACGCTTTAGCTCATATAATAAGTGAACTAACGAGTGAGCTATTTATTTATCTTGAAGACCTAGATTCTATGATGAAACAACCGGAGAAATTACTTAACATCTTAAAGCAAAAATATTTACTAATGTTAAAACAAACTTTAGATTCGGAGTGATACTATAATGAGTAAAATGTTTAGTAACGAAAATATTTATATTAATCAAACTATTAAAGATCAAAATGAAGCGATAGAAAAAGCAGGCCAAGTCCTTGTAAAGAGCGGTGCTGTTACACCTAACTACGTCGCTGCAATGAAGGAACGTGAACAACTCGTTTCTACGTTTATGGGTAATGGACTTGCTATCCCGCATGGTACCGATGAAGCTAAAAGTGAAGTCATCCACTCAGGTCTGTCTTTACTTCAAATTCCTGACGGTATAGATTGGAACGGTGAGACGGTTAAAGTAGTAGTTGGAATTGCAGGAAAAGACGGTGAACATTTAGACCTCTTATCTAAGATTGCAATTACCTTTAGTGAAGAAGAGAACGTGGATCGTATTGTGAACGCTCAATCTGCTGAAGAAATCAAACAAGTTTTTGAGGAGGCAGAAGCATAATGAAAGCATTACATTTTGGTGCTGGTAATATTGGCAGAGGATTTATCGGCTATATATTAGCTGACAATAACGTCAAAGTTACTTTCGCAGATGTAAACACTTCTATTATAGAAGCTTTAAAAGACCAACAGCAATATGATGTAATCTTAGCAGACGAAGCACAAACGACAACACGCGTGCATAATGTGAGTGCGATACACTCTGGAGAATCTTCCGAAGAATTGAAACAAGCAGTATTAGAAGCTGATTTGATAACTACTGCTGTAGGCGTTAATATATTGCCTATTATCGCTCAAACCTTCGCGCCCTATCTCAAAGAGAAACAAACGCCGGTCAACATTGTAGCTTGCGAGAATGCGCTGATGGCTACAAATAAACTGAAAGAAGCAATCTTAAATATAACGGGGCCCTTAGGTAATCACATCCACTTCTCAAATTCGGCTGTTGATCGCATTGTGCCTCAACAAACAAATACTCAGTTACTAGATGTTGTGGTCGAACCATTTTATGAATGGGTCATTGAGAAAGATACGTGGTATGGACGTGAATTGGATCATATTAAATATGTTGAAGATCTCGCCCCTTATATAGAGCGCAAACTTTTAACAGTAAATACTGGACATGCTTTCCTAGCATACGCTGGACGATTCTATAACAAACCAACTATCTTTGAAGCAGTGAACGATAGTGATATTTCTAATAAACTACGAAAAGTATTGGCAGAAACAAGCTCGTATATTACTAACCAATTTAATTTCTCTGAGGAACAACAAGCACAATATGTGGAACAAATCATAGAACGGTTCGAGAATCCTCATCTATCCGATGCTGTTACGCGTGTAGGACGTGGCACAATTCGTAAAATAGGCCCTCAAGATCGTATCATTAAACCTTTAAATTATTTATATAACAATAATTTACCTCATGATGGCCTACTTCAGGCAGCAGCACTGCTGTTAAAATACGATGACAGCAATGATGAAGAAACAGTAATGAAAAATAACTTTATAAAGGAAAACGGTGTAGCCGCTTTTCTTAAAAACTATGCACAAACAGATGATCAGTTAACTGGTGAAATTGTACGTGAATATAATGATCTAGGGAGCGGGACAGAAATCTAATTTGAACAAAAGGATTTCGTAGTCTCGCCCCGGCAAGGATGACTAGAATTGAAAAAAGCTTGATACAAGCGCATTTTCAAATCAGTCATCTACTGCCGAGATGTTGAAGGGAGCGGGACAGAAATCTAATTTGAATAAAAAGATTTCTGTCCCGCTCCCGCTTCATTATTTTCATAGCTTTAGAACAGCTCTATCCTAGTTTCACTTATAAGCTAATTATTCTAAGCCTTTAACAATTTCATCTATTTGTTTTTCAGTTGTTCTTACACCGCCAGAAGCTAAGTACCATAATTGTGCGTCTACATTAACCACGTTGTCGTCTTTAACTGCCTTTACATCTTTAATAACGTCATTAGATAACGCTTTCTTAGCAGTAGATTGACCACCGATTGCTTGACCTCTGTCCATAGCATAAATAATATCAGGATTTTTCTCATTAATATATTCATAACTTATCGGTTGACCATGATTGCTTGCTTTAACATTTTTATCCGCTGGAGTGACCCCTAACTCATCAAATATTAAGCTACCAAATCTAGAACTTGGGCCAAATGTAGATAATTCACCTTCGTTAACTAATAAGTACATTGCTTTACGTTTTGATTTTTCAGCTTTATCTTTAGCAGTTTTCACTTTGTTATCTAAATCACTATTTAATTCTTTCGCTTTGCTCTCTTTATCGAAAATCTTGCCTAAGTTAGTTGTGTTGTCTTTTACTGATTTCAAGTAGTTATGTTCATCAGCGCCAACATATAAGCGTGCTGCATCTGGGGCCGCTTTTTTCAATTCATCTTGTACTTTAGTTCCAGCTGTACGACCAGAGAATAAGATTAAGTCAGGTTTAATTTCTGCTATTTTATCATAGTTTACTTCTTTAACAGTACCAGTGTTTACAAAGTCATTACCTTTAAATGTATTTAAGAATTTTGGTAATGATGCACCGCCTTCACCTTTTGGCACACCTTTAACTGCATCTTTAGCACCTAATGCTTCAACGGTATCTAAAGCACCGTAGTCTAATACCACAACTTTTTTAGGGTTAACAGGTACTTTAACTTTTTCTTTCACAGTTTTTGAATCACTACCATCTTTCTTTTCACCACGCACTTGATATTTAGACTGAATTTCTACTGTTTTAGATTCACTCTTAGTATCGCCCTTTGATGATTTGTCGTCACTATTTGAATTAGATCCACATGCTACGAGTACAATAGATAATACTATAATTAATATAAAACTGAAAACTTTCTTCATCACCGTTGTCTCTCCTTAAATATTATGATTATAATGCCATTCGATCCCCCTATTGCCCTACATCTACAAACATCACCCCTTTCACTGTGTAGTCAATTAGTCTATACAACGCAAACTATTATTAATTGGTACTTCTGTAATGAATTTCATCATCATAATAGACACATATACGTTGGCCATTAATTTCTTGTATCTTAATTTCTAAGTCATAAATATGACGTAAAACGTGCTCGTTAATGACATCGTTTTTAAGACCAGCAACTGCAACTTTTCCCTCTTTAAGCGCGATAATTCTATCTGAATAGCATGAAGCAAAATTAATATCGTGAATAACAATTACAATTGTCTTGTTCATTTCTTTCACAAGTCTTCTTAATATTTTCATAATCTGAACGGAATGTTTCATATCTAAATTATTTAATGGCTCATCTAACAGAATATATTCTGTATCTTGAGCAATCGTCATCGCGATATATGCCCTCTGTCGTTGTCCACCAGATAACTCGCTTAAATATTTGTCTTGAATCTCAGTGAGTCCTAAATAATGGAGCGCCTGCTCAATCATAGCTTGATCGTCTTCTTTTAAGTTCCCTTTTGAATACGGAAACCTTCCAAAGCTAACGAGTTGTCTTACTGAAATCTTAAGTTCTGTATGATTAGATTGCTTTAATATAGCAAGCTTTTTAGCCATTTCATTACTTTTCAACGAAGCGATATCTTGATCGTCTAACATTATTGTACCGTTATCTTTATCTATTAAGCGGCTAACCATTGCTAAGACGGTACTTTTACCTGCTCCGTTTGGACCGATGATAGATGTGATTTCCCCTTTTTTAATTTCTATATCTACTTCATCAACAACTTTATGATGATATGTTTTTGTTAACCCTTCGACTTTAATCATGCTACGTTACGCTCCTTTAAGACTAGGAAAATAAAGTAAATGCCACCTATAAAGTTAATCATGATACTAATTTCTGTATTACCTTCAAACACATGCTCCACAACCCATTGGCCTACAAATAAACTTATCCAACTGATGAGTATAGTAGCCGGTAATAAATATTTATGTTCAAACTCTTTAATGAACACATGAGCTAAATTTACGACGAGTAAACCTAAAAATGTAATGGGTCCAACGAGCGCTGTTGAAATAGTGACAAGTAGTGCGACCATTACCATTAACCATCTGGTTACTTTTATATAATTCACACCTAGGTTAATAGCCTGATCTCTACCTAATGACAATACATCTAAATAATTTTTTATTTTAAAAGTAATGACTATCATAATTAACAAAGCGATACTTGATATGGTGAGTAAACCTTCGTTAATAGCATTAAAGCTTGCGAACATTGCACTTTGGACAGATAAGAATTCTTCAGGATCAATCATCATCTCTATGAAACTAGATAAACTGGAGAAGAATGTTCCGCAGACAATGCCGAGTAGTAATATGAAGAATACGTTTTGATCTTTCGACCTAAACAAGAGTTGAAATAAGAACAAACTAAATAAAATCATCCCTATCAATGTAATGAGAAAGTTAAAATAATTATTTAATACGACAGTCGATGTTGAACCAAATAAAAATATCAACGCTGTTTTAATAAACATATAAATCGCATCTAAACCGATGATAGAAGGTGTTAAAATTCTATTATTAGTAATGGTTTGAAAAATGACTGTTGACACAGCAATACTACCACCGACTAATAGCATTGCGATGGCTTTTCTAACTCCGCCTATCAATTGATAAGTCAATATATTAGGATTAATGTTATAAAATAAATAGAATGCCATGACTAATAGCGTTAATACGGATAAAAGGATTAATTTATGAGTAGGAGTTAGTTTATAGCGCATTGCGTGAACGTCCTTTCATCAGTAATACTATGAAAATAAAACTTCCAATAACCCCAATTGTTAAACCAATTGTAATTTCATAAGGGAATATAATTAACCTTCCAATCACATCACAAATCATGACAAATAACGCACCAAGTACTGCTGTATGAGGTAGAGCATTTTTCAAATGATCTCCTTTAAATATTGAGACTAAATTGGGCACAATCAAACCTAAGAAGGGCATCATACCCACAGTTACTATAACGAGTGCCGTAATCATTGCTACAATGATAAGACCGATATTGACGACTTTATGATAGTTAAGTCCTAAATTTATACTGAAATCTTTACCCATACCAGCAATGGTAAATTGGTTCGCAAATATGAAAGCTAGAACCAATAACGGAATACTAATATAGAGAATTTCATACCTACCACTTGTTATGATTGAGAAATTACCTTGCATAAAGTTACCAATGCTTTGTACTGCATTGGTACGCAATGCAACAAAAGCAGAGAAACTCGACACGATGTTTCCGAGCATAATGCCAACTAACGGTATGAAAATGACATCTTTGAACTGAATTCGACGGAGGATTTGCATGAATAGCATTGTTCCAAATAAACTGACTAGCGTGGCAAATAATAATTTAAGTAGTATATTGGCTTCTGGAAAAGCGATAAGTGAAATTAATATACCTAATCTCGCCCAATCCATAGTCCCTGCGGTTGTAGGAGAAACAAATTTATTCCTAGTTAACTGTTGCATTAGCAATCCACAAATAGCTAATGAACTACCTGAAATAACAATGCTGACTGTTCTTGGAATTCTGCTCGATACTAAAATATTCTTCTGTTCGGCGGTCAAATTAAATATCTGTAATGGTTTCACTTCCGAGACACCAATAAATATAGAGAAGAACGTTGCAATCACTAGTAGAATAATCAAAACTTCCATACGCATTAAAAATCTTCCCATTTCGCACCCTACTTCTCTTTATTTGATAATGATTATCATTATCTCTATTGTAATGAAGAGTTTGATAAAATGCAATGCTATTTATAAAAGGTATCAAGACAAATAGTCTATTTTACAATTCATTTCCTCAAGCATTAACGCTTTACAAAAATTTTTAGCACTTTTCTATTTTTCATAAGTTAATTAGTTAATTCTGCCTCTTCTTAACTAAATGAGCTTTAAAATTACAACTAGGTCATATTTACACTCTTTTCTTATGGCAGAATGGTAGAAGTTTTATAAAAGATAGCAAACGTATGATGTGACTATCATAGAACTAAACAGTTAGTCACAGATCAACTAGACGTTACAAATTTATCCAATTTGTATGAAGAAATCCTCAAGGCTTTTGTTCCGACCTCTAAAAGACTTCAAATAAAAAACAGTGAAAATTCAATTTTACAAAAGAATTCTCACTGTTTTTCGACTTTCTAGAACTTGACTGTCCTAGTCGTTATAGTTGTTGAGATATTTGATAAATTTATAATCCCATATGTTCTTCTACTACACGCGCAATACGTTGTGCATATTCCTCAGCTTTCTCATCTGTTGTTGCTTCAACCATCACGCGTACAAGTGGCTCTGTGCCGGAAGGACGAACGAGTATGCGCCCTTCTCCATTCATATCTACTTCTACTTTAGTCATCTCTTCTTGAACTGCAACATTTTCTTCTACATGATATTTATCGGAAACTTTAACATTGACTAGAGATTGTGGATATTTTTTCATTTGAGAAGCTAATTCGCTTAACTTTTTACCAGTAAGCTTAATCACTGAAGCAAGTTGAACGCCAGTCAGCAAACCGTCACCCGTAGTGTTGTAATCCATCATGACAATATGACCAGATTGCTCTCCACCTAAATTATAATCGCCTCTACGCATTTCCTCTACGACATAGCGATCACCGACTTTAGTTTTGTTTGATTGGATGCCCTCAGCTTCTAAAGCTTTGTAGAAACCAAGATTACTCATGACTGTAGAAACAATCATGTTATTATTTAATTCTTGATTTTTTGCCATTTCTTGACCAATGATAAACATGATTTGGTCACCATCTACGATATTCCCTTTTTCATCTACAGCGATAAGTCTGTCACCATCACCATCAAAAGCTAGACCGAAATCACACTCTTTTTCAACTACTGTCTCAGCGAGCGCCTCCGGATGGGTAGAACCAACTCCAGCGTTAATGTTGTAACCGTCTGGGTTGCAGCCAACTGTTACAGTGTCAGCTTCTAAATCGCCAAATAAAAATGGTGCAAGGGAGGACGTTGATCCATTTGCTCCGTCTAAAGCAATAGTCATACCTTCAAAGTCTACATCGACAGTAGATTTTAAATAACTTAGATACTTCTGAGACCCTTCGAAGTAATCTGAATAATGGACGATATCTTCACCTACAGGACGTGGAATATCGGGATCTTCTTGATTTAATAACGCTTCTATTTCCTCTTCTTGTGCATCGGATAACTTAAAACCGTCAGACCCAAAGAACTTGATCCCATTGTCTTCTACTGGGTTGTGAGAAGCAGATATCATAACGCCTAATTCTGCTTCCATCTCTTTAGTTAAATAAGCTACTCCCGGTGTAGAAATTACGCCTAAACGCATAACCTCTGCTCCAATAGAGACAAGTCCTGCAATAAGCGCTGACTCTAACATTTCGCCTGATACACGCGTATCACGCCCTACGAGAATTCTTGGATGCTTTTTATCTTCATTATGAGCGAGTACGTAACCGCCATAGCGACCTAATTTAAAGGCGAGTTCAGGTGTTAAATCTCGGTTTGCCACCCCTCTTACGCCATCTGTTCCAAAATACTTAGCCATAACCTTTATCTCCTTTTAGCGATTAATTTATTTAATAGAAATTTCTGCTTTTGTGTTTTTTGGTTCTGCTTTTGTTACTTCATCAGGTAACTTTAAGTTGACCTCTTTATCTGTCGTTTCGCTTGCGTCATCAACGTGAATCTCACCTGTTATTTCGTTGATGTCTTTTAAATCATCCTTATTCCCATAAATTTCAACTGTATCTTGATTAAGATTAACCTTATCTACCTTACGATGTTTGGCTACCTTGCCTACAATCTTAGGGTTGATTTTCACTTTTTTACTGTAAGGTGCTAATTTTGTAGTCAAATTTACTTCTTTAGGTTGTATTGCTACATCTAACTTATTCAATTTATTATCGAATGCAGTAATGTTGGCCACGTCAGTCGTATCGTCAGATAGTTGAGACGTATCTTTATATGTGGCCTTTAAATATGCTACTTTACGTAATTGTTTCTCTCCACCTGTGACTTTCACAGTCTGTGGAGACACAGATTGTTGACTAATCTTGTAGTCAGCATCTACATTATCTTCACTCACATCTGGTTCAACTTTCATCTTCTTACTGACTTTTTGTTCAAGATTAACACTGGCCTCTTTCGGTTTAACTTCATAGTCCAAATTATCATCTAAACCTTTTATTTCAAAATCTGCTGAATGCTGTCCTGCCTTTTCGCCAGTTAAATCGAGTATGGCTTTAATATCATCGTTTTTCTGAGCTTTGATAATTTGTGAGCGCGAACCAGTTAATTCCACATTAACTGTCTCAGGGGCGCCACTAGCGAATAAATCTTTATGATTATATTTTATCTCTACAGGCACATCATTTAAAGTCTCTGTAGAGTTCTGCCCGAATTTATCTGCATCAAACATATTACCGAATACATTGTTTACAGAAAGGAAGAATAATATAGCTAAGGCGAGTGCTATAAGTCTTAATCCCCATTTATTCTCTAACATCTATTTCACACCTTTCTCTTGAAAGTGTGTGCCAAACCAATGTTCAGCTAGTAATTCTTCGAAAGCATCCGTAGAAATATCTTTGCGGAGCTTTCCATCGAACGTCACAGAGATTGAACCTGTTTCCTCAGATACCACTGCTGTAAAAGCATCTGATACTTCGGATATCCCTACAGCTGCTCTATGACGTGTACCTAAACTTTTAGCAATTTTAGCACTATCTGATAAAGGTAAATAAGATGCAGCACTAGCAATTTTACTTCCTTGAATGATCATAGCACCGTCATGCAAAGGTGTGTTAGGTATAAATACATTAGTCAATAACTCTTGCGATATATCTGAATCTAACGGGATCCCAGTTTCTATGTAATCCTGTAGTCCTGTCTCCTTTTCGAAAACGATTAACGCTCCTATACGACGTTTAGCCATGTACTGAATAGCTTTAGATACAGCTTCAATCAGCTTATCTTCGTTACTATTTAAATTACTTGAGTATCGTTTAAATAAACTACCTCTACCTAGTTGCTCTAATGCACGTCTAATTTCCGGCTGGAATATCACAATGAGTGCAAGGACACCCCATTGTATAACTAGATCAAATAGATGAGATGTAGCTGTTAGGTTTAACATTTTACTGACTTGTTGCCCTATGACAATGACAACAATCCCTTTTAATAACTGTATGGCTTTCGTCCCTTTAAATACTGTGATGACTAAATAGAGGACATACCATACAATGAGTAAATCGAGAACACCAGTAATAACGTTTATTGTATTCCAATGATAAAAAAAGTTGGCTAACTCCATAACATCTCCTCCGGTAACATGTTCCCATGCTATATATTATACCAACCAAATGAATAACTGTCATACTTTCGATAAAAAAGAATAAGCAAATTAAGGCAAAAGGAGCGGGACAGAAATCTCATTTGAATGAAAGGATTTCGGAGTCCCGCTCCCTTTCTCTCTAGTCAAAGACCTTGATGTCCCAGTCTCAATAATGATAAGAAAAATAGTAATGCACTAAAGGAATATTAATCTCTCTTTACTATATCTACAATTAAAAAAACGGCCAGTGATCTCTATCACTAACCGTTAAAATCATAGTCCCATAAAAGAATATATATATTCACCATGCTATTTTTTAACTTACAGTAAAGTCTCACCAAAGAAACTACCTAGTAAACCAACTGCTTGCTCAGCAGTCGTGTTACGGTAATCAATGAGTGGGTTAACTTCCACTAAATCCATTGAGGTAATTAAATCAGCTTCATGTAATAGTTCTAATGCGAAATGACTTTCTCGATATGTCAATCCACCTAACACACGAGTTCCTGTTCCAGGAGTTTCAGCTGGATCTAAACCATCGACATCTAAGGAAAGATGTACGCCATCAGTTTTATCTTTCAAGTATGCCACTGTTTCCTCAATAACTTGTTGGATACCATAACGATCAATATCTGCCATAGTATAAGTTTTAATATTATGCTTTTTAATAAATTGTTTTTCACCTTCGTCTAAATCTCTTACGCCAATCAAAACAATGTTTTCAGCTTTCACTTTAGGTTGTTGATCAGTGAGGCTAACGAGTTCTTCGTCACCTTCTCCCATCAATACTCTTAAAGGCATTCCATGTACATTACCTGACGGAGACTCCTCAGGAACATTTAAATCAGCATGAGCGTCATACCATATAACGCCTAAGTTATCATAATTACGGATGACTCCTGATAATGAACCGATTGCAAGTGAATGGTCACCGCCAAGGATTAAAGGGAAGCGAGCAGAATTTACGCTTTGAGATACAGCTTCACTTAGTTGTTTAGAAAAAGTAATGATCTCATTCTTATTTCTTAACCCTTGTTGTTCAGAATTGTATTTTTCGACATCAATACGTGGTGCCTCGACATTTCCTTTGTCTTCAACATCTAAACCTAGATTTTTCAATCGATCAACTACACCTGCATAGCGAATTGCATTTGGACCAAGATCTACCCCTAATTTCTTCTGTCCAAAAGCTGTAGGTGCTCCTATAATATCGATATTTTTATTCATAGTTCATAACCCCTTTATTTAAGCTAAACTAAAATGATTAGTTCTGTACGTATTTTTCAGTATTATGTAACTGTCACGTTCATACTAATCATAACAAAATGTAGTTTCATGTCAATAACAGTTCGAGACATGTAAACGCCTTTAGTATTCATTATGATTTGTGGTTATATGCGTTTTATGTATTCTATGAAGCAATCAAAATTGAATAAGAGCTCGTTCCTACACTGCGCTAAATTGCTATAACTGTAAGGTAATCTTTACTTTATTTAGACTTATTATTGAGGGGGGTATAAAGCCTCTATGATCTTAGAACTGGTGGACAACGTCCTAAAAGTAGGATTGTTGACAGAAACGCTCATAATTCGGGAGCGGGGCAGAAATCTAATTTGACTAAAAAGATTTCGTACTCCCCCCGGCAAGGATGACTAGAATTGAAAAAGCTTGATACAAGCGCATTTTCAAATCAGTCATCTACTGCCAAGATGCTAAAAGGGTCTGGGACATTACATTATGTCCCAGCCTCTTTCTCTCTAGTTAAAGACCTTTATCTCCCAGCCTCATATCCCGGTTCTCCTCCAAACCTTAACGCTTCTGTCTCGACATCTTTCTGTTAGCATTAGTTCTTCTAAAAGAAAAATTTAAAAAAAGCACCCTCTAAATAGAGCGTGCATTAAATGAGCCATAGAGGATTCGAACCTCTGACCCTCTGATTAAAAGTCAGATGCTCTACCAACTGAGCTAATGGCTCATGGCTGGGCTAGCTGGATTCGAACCAGCGCGTGACGGAGTCAAAGTCCGTTGCCTTACCGCTTGGCTATAGCCCATTAATAATGGTGGAGGGGGACAGATTCGAACTGCCGAACCCGAAGGAGCGGATTTACAGTCCGCCGCGTTTGGCCAACTTCGCTACCCCTCCATATTTAATTAAGATGGTGGAGGATGACGGGATCGAACCGCCGACCTCCTGCTTGTAAGGCAGATGCTCTCCCAGCTGAGCTAATCCTCCATCAAAATGACCCCGACGGGACTCGAACCCGTGTTACTGCCGTGAAAGGGCAGTGTCTTAACCGCTTGACCACGGGGCCATATGGCTCCACAGGTAGGATTCGAACCTACGACCGATCGGTTAACAGCCGAT
>NZ_JAOPKZ010000013.1 GCF_025519785.1 Staphylococcus marylandisciuri
AAATATAGTTTAACACCTTATTTAAAAAAATAAAATTTAAACGGTTGAGTTAAGTATGCTTATTTTATTGTAGAAGCGCTTGACTAATCGTAGGAAAAGAGGCTGGGACATAATGTAATGTCTCAGCTTCTTTCAGCATCTTGGCAGTAGATGACTGATTTGAAAACGCGCTTATATCAATCTTTTTTCAATTCTAGTCATCCTTGCCGGGGCGGGACTACGAAACCTTTTTATTCAAATTAGATTTCTGTCCCGCTCCCACAAGCACAGCAAGTTGGGGTGGGCCCCAACAAGGAGAAACTGGGACATAAAGGAATTTGACTAGAGAGAAAGAGGCTGGGACATAATGTAATGTCTCAGCTTCTTTCAGCATCTTGGCAGTAGATGACTGATTTGAAAATACGCTTGTATCAAGCTTTTTTCAATTCTAGTCATCCTTGCCGGGGCGGGACTACGAATTCTTTTTTAGTCAAATTAGATTTCTGTCCCGCTCTCGAGTCGTGCTCGGTTCTGTCAACACTCCTGCTTTTGAGACGCCGTTTATCGGTTTCCCAGAGCACAAGAGCTTTATGGCCCAAACCCTGTTAAACGACAGTCTCCTCTCCTACTTTACAGAACTTTAGGCCTCTCATTGATGTTGAGCACCTTTAGAACGTGGTAAAATAAAACTAAAAGCTAATAGGAGTGAAAGAGATGACACTTAAAAAGACTTTAACTATCGCTGGTTCAGACACTAGCGCAGGCGCAGGAATGCAAGCTGATTTAAAGACATTCCAAGAATTAAATACTTATGGCATGGTGGCGTTAACATCTATCGTTACTATGGATAACAAGACGTGGTCTCACGATGTGACTCCTCTATCTTTTAAAGTGTTTGAGAAACAATTGGAAACAGCCATTTTTATTGGACCTGATGCTATTAAGACAGGAATGTTAGGTACTCAAGAAATTATTAAACGCGCTGGCGAAGCTTTTGAGCAATCTAAAGCAAAGTATTTCGTTGTAGATCCAGTAATGGTTTGTAAAGGTGAAAATGAGGTGTTAAACCCTGGCAATACAGATGCCATGATCGATCACCTTCTTCCTAAAGCGACGATAGTAACACCTAACTTATTCGAAGCAGGCCAGCTTTCCGGCTTAGGAACACTTAAATCAATTGAAGAGATGAAGAAAGCAGCTGAAGTTATTTATGACAAGGGCGCGAAACATGTGGTGATTAAAGGGGGTAAAGCACTCGATCAAGAGTACTCTTATGACCTTTATTATGATGGCGACCGCTTCTATCAACTGAAAACAGATATGTTCCAACAGAGTTATAATCACGGAGCAGGCTGTACTTTTGCCGCAGCTACTACGGCTTATTTAGCCAATGGTAAGAGTCCTAAAGAAGCAGTGATAGCTGCTAAAGCATTTGTGGCATCAGCAATCAAAAACGGTTGGAAGATGAATGAATTCGTAGGGCCTGTAGATCATGGTGCATATAATCGAGTTGAACATATAGAAGTTGCTGTCGAAGAAATATAAGTTTATTTCTACTTATTAATATGAAGTAATGATAAGCATAGTTTTAGTTGAATTACTTTAATCAATCCATCTAAAACGAATGTTTAACTAAAAATATAATCGATCACAAATTAAGAATGGTTATAACTAGGAAGACTTTTAGCTAAATAAACAGTAGATAACTGAACTTGTATGCGTTACTGAATCGTATATTGAAATACGAGTTATCATGAGAGGGAGGTCGAGACTCCTGCTTTTGGGACATCGTTCATTGGTTTCCCAGAGCACAGAAACTTTATGTCTCAACCTCCCCTTCTCTATATCTATTATCCACTCACCAATTAAATCTTCTCACTCTACCTCTATCAACCTCCGTAATAAAGATGTCCATCAATCTCAGACGAAAGATGTAAATACATTTGATACTATAGACTCATGTTAAATAGAAGAAGATATTATACAGTATTAAGTGTAGAGAGAAAAAGGAGGTTCTAATCAACATGATTATCTACAATAAGATTGTTGAAAATGGCAAGCCAATCTACGAAATCATTACTAAAACTTTCAAATCAATCACCGTAAAGTGTGATGAATCGTTCACTTCCAATGACACATATAAATTACTCTCTCTACTTGAAAGTGATGTAGATCAAATGGCGAGTGATTGAAATAGTCGTTTCTTCAACACCTCAAACCGAGTTTATAAACACATGAACACAGAAGAACATAGCATTGCTCCCTAATAACTAACAGAATATATGATAGCTAAGTGTTAATGCGATTCCTATTTGTCCCCTTTTTAGTGAATTAAAATTAATACTACCATCCCTATAACCCTATGTATGCACTGATGTTAGACTAAGTTTGTCCCCTTTCTATGTTTAGAGATTGTCTCGAAACACCGTCTAACATCGGTGCTTTTTTCTTTCACTTTGATATACGACCTAAGTTAGACATTTACTCTTAAATCGTAGAGGCTGTCCCCTAACTTTCAAAGTGGGGCAGTAGTGAGTAACTCGAGATCGGGACAAAAGGGTTGAGGATGGAGGGGCACAGAACCGGGACATGAGGCTGGGACATAACGGTCTTTGACTAGAGAGAAAAAGGGTCTGGGACATAATTTAATGTCCCAGACCCTTTCATCATCTTTACCAGGGCGGGACTACGAAATCTTTTTATTCAAATTAGATTTCTGTCCCGCTCCCGAACCGTGCGCGTTTCTGTCGACAACCCTGCTTTTAGTACGCCGTAATGGGGTTCACAGAGTACAAGAACCTTATGTATCAACCTGTTAAAAATACCATTAGGGGAGAACTGAGTCAGTTCTTATCATCACAGAGAAGATGAACTCCTCCTCTACTAAAAGAAAGACCAATGCAGTTAAGCTGCATAGCTCCTGCATTGGTCGTAATTTCATCTATTCTAAATTAGCATGATTCGCCTGCATGGTCGTTTCACTAACATTTAATTTCTGCATTAAATCTAAGACTAAGCTGTCTAGGAAGATTTGTGAAGCTTGTTCAAATAAGCTCCCTAACGGTTGGCGAGAACCTTCTGTATCGTGTTTAGTGCCTGCTGGAAGTTCTATTACCGTACTCGCGCTTTTGCCGATTGGTGAATCAGGTTTCGTACTTATAAGCACCACTTCTGCACCTTCTCCGCTCGCTTTATCAGCTAGAAGCCTCAAATGTTCTGTTGACCCAGACCCTGAGATAACTATAAACACATCTTTCTCACGGATGGAAGGTGTGGTAGATTCGCCAATCACATGTGCAGCCTTATCTAATTGATTTAACCGCATCGCAAAGCTGTTAGCTACAAATCCTGAACGCCCTTTACCTGCCACGAAGATGTGTTTAGCATCAATTAGCTGTTGGATGAATGCTTCAGCTTGCTTAGCTTCAACATGAGATAAAGTACCTTCCAACTCGTCTAGTATTAAACGGTAATTAGTTAGTTCAGCCATCTTACTTACCTTCAATCGCAGCTTTACATTGTTTAGCTGCTTCTACAGGATTATCAGCATTCGCAATACCGCCACCTACGATAACTAAGTCTGGAGATTCTGATGCTACTTCTTCGATTGTTTCAGGTTTGATACCTCCCGCAATAGCTATTTTAGAGTTTTTAATAACATTTTTAACTTTGCGTAAGCTATCTAAAGGAGAAACACCTTGAGCTTGTAGATCGTAACCAGTGTGAACAGCTATATAATCTGCACCTAATTCATCTAACTCTTGTGCGCGTTTCTCTAAATCTTGAACCGCAATCATATCAACGAGCAATTCTTTACCATTTTTATGCGCTTCTTCCACTGCTGCTTTAATAGAAGCATCTTCAGCCACGCCGAGAATGGTAACAACATCTGCACCATATTTAACTGCTTGGCTTACTTCATAATCAGCTGCATCCATAATTTTAAGATCAGCTAAGACTTTAACACCATCGATGTTGTCAGCCATGTGTTGAACGGAAGGTAGACCTTCATTAATAACGATTGGCGTACCAATTTCCACTATGTCCACATAATCTTTTACTTTATTAGCTAATTCTGCTGCTTCCTCTTTATTTAATAAATCAATTGCTAATTGTAGTTCCAACCTTAACATCCTTTCTTATCTTACTGCCTATCTATTCTTTAAAATAATCACTTGGCGAGAGTCTATATTTTATTCTCATATCCTTAGTACCCTTGCACTATAAAACTAAACACTTCAAAATATTGAAACTATCTATAAATGCTATGATAACAATAAATATAATAATTACTAATTAGTCTTATCTAAAGATAGCACACAATAGTAGTTAGTGTAATACACTTAGTTTAGAAATTTCTTGAGCATAGATATACATTTCTCACTCTATTTCTAGTAAAATATATAGATAATGAATTTGACCGATTACCGATTGGAGGAAGAATCGTTGAAACCTATAAATGCTACAGAAGTTCAATCATTATTATCATCCTATGCTAATACACCTGTATATTTACACGTCGAAACGACAAATGGTGCCTATGCTAACCATTTCGACCAACGTGTGTTTAACGCAGGTGCATTTTTACGAAACATACAGCTTACATACGAGCATGCACAACTCAAAGGTGGCGAAAAAGATCCTTTCCGAGTCGGTCTGAAACTCAAAGAAAACGGTTGGGTGTACGTCCAAGGTCTAACGCATTATGAGGTCAATGAAGATAATGAGTTTTTAATAGCTGGATTTAATTATGAGGGACAGCTTGCAGCTACATTAGAAATTAGTAAGAAACCTTTTAAGGCTTAAAGGAGGGATATTATGTCTAAAGAAAATCACGTACTCGTCATCTTTCCTCATCCAGATGATGAAACGTTCTCATCCGCGGGAACGATCGCACGTTATATCGATCAAGGTGTGCCTGTTACTTATGTCTGTCTCACTACAGGTCAAATGGCTCGTAACTTAGGTAATCCTCCTTTCGCTACACGTGAATCATTACCCACGATTCGCGAGCGGGAACTAGAAGAAGCAGCTCAAGCCATCGGAATTACCGATTTACGTAAAATGGGCATGCGTGACAAAACAGTTGAATTCGAACCTCATGACGAAATGGATGCAATGGTCAAATCATTTATAGATGAACTACATCCTTCCGTCATTATTTCATTCTATCCCAAATTTGCAGTTCATCCGGATCACGAAGCTACAGCTGAAGCCGTAGTAAGAACTGTAGGCCAAATGCCCGAAAGCGAGCGACCGCGACTTCAGCTCGTCGCATTTAGTAATGATGCACCTGAAAAGTTAGGCGACCCCGACATTCTCAATGAGATCAGTGATTATAAAGAGGTGAAACTTCGCGCATTTGAAGCCCACGCTTCGCAAACAGGATCATTCTTAGAGCAACTCGCTACTCCTGATGTGAGCGGGCAAGCACAAAGCTTTTTAGAAGTTGAACCTTATTGGATTTATAACTTTGAATCTTAAAGTGGAGGCTATAACATGAGTGAATTTGATTTATCTACTAGAGAGGGACGCTGGAAACACTTCGGCTCAGTGGATCCAGTTCAAGGGACGAAACCTACAACAAAAGAAGAGATGACAGACTTACAAAGTACAAATAAGGATTTTCTTTTCGAGATAGAAGAAGTAGGAATTAAAAATTTAGTTTATCCAGTTAACATTGATCGTTTTCAAACAGCTGGGCTATTCAGCTTCTCTACAAGCTTAAATCAAGACGAAAAAGGAATTAATATGAGCCGTATTCTTGAGAGTGTAGAAAAACACTATAATCACGGAATTGAACTAGATTTCGATGCTTTGTATCAGGTCTTACGTAGTCTACAAGAACACATGAAGCAATCCTCAGCAGGTGTTGATGTTTCTGGTAAATGGTTCTTTGATCGTTATAGTCCTATAACTAATATGAAAGCGGTAGGCAATGCAAATGTGACATACGGTTTAGCTATTCAAAGCGAACGCGTTACACGGAAGGAGCTAACACTTGAAGCTGCAGTGACAACGCTGTGCCCTTGTTCGAAAGAAATCAGTGAGTATTCAGCGCACAACCAGCGTGGTATAGTCACTGTTAAAGCCTATATTGATAAAGAGGCAACGCTTAAGAATGATTATAAATCCATTATTTTAGATGCTATGGAGGCAAATGCGAGCTCTATTCTATACCCTATATTGAAACGACCTGATGAAAAGCGTGTGACTGAACATGCCTACGAAAACCCTCGTTTTGTTGAGGATTTAATTCGGTTAATCGCTGCTGACTTAGTCGAATTAGATTGGTTAGAAGGATTTGATATCGAGTGCCGTAATGAAGAATCGATCCATCAACATGATGCTTATGCCAAGTTAACACATCGTAAATCTTAATTTGTCATCACTAAATTGAAGCGTTTGAAAATCTTATGTAGGGAATAGTGAAATCTACATTTATCACAACCCCTTGCTATCAACACATCTATGAATAGTATTAAAATCAAACTGTGAAAAGCATAAATAATCTTGGATTACTTCACTTTTCAAGAATGATAAGTAGAAAAGGTTGAGTACTAATAATAGATAAATTCCTTCAATATACCATAACGTACGGAGTATTAAATTTCGCTAAGCTAGCAAATGAGCGCTGTTTGTCAGAGTGAAAGAGACTCAGACATAACTAAGAAATAGCGTTAAGATGATCTTTTATAATGTTGTGCTCCCCAAAGAGGTAAAGACAAAAGCGTTTAGAATTTGAGCAGAACCGAACGAGTCGATAAAATTGTGTTCCAAATTTTGTCGACTCATGAGCATTTCTGTCGACAATCCTGCTTTTGGGACGTGGTTCGTCGGTTGCCCATCGGGACCCCAACAAAGAGAAACTGGGACATCAGTTTCTACAATCAATGCGAGTTGGCGGAGCCCCAACAAAGAGAAACTGGTAAACCAGTTTCCACAAGCACAGCAAGTTGGCGGGGCCCCAACAAAGAGAAACTGGTAAACCAGTTTCCACAAGCACAGCAAGTTGGGGAGGCCCTATAAAAAGCGAAGCCGTTCAATACGAAGTATAGAATAAGAAGTAAGGGAGCGGGACAGAAATCTAATTTGACTAAAAAGATTTCGTAGTCCCGCCCCGGCAAGGATGACTAGAATTGAAAAAAGCTTGATACAATCGCATTTTCAAATCAGTCATCTACTGCCAAGATGCTAAAAGGGTCTGGGACATTACATTATGTCCCAGGCTCTTTTTCTCTCTAGTCAAAGACCTTTATGTCCCAGCCTCGTAATTAGTCACTATTGTATTTTAACTACACAACTGAGCACTAAATTATCGAGCCGCCATAGGTATAAAGATTGTTCTATAATCTACTATAACTTACTTTTTAATATCAAATATGATTTATCGCGCTATGTAAATGATCGAGTTGGAATAATACTTAAATAAACTTGATAAAGTTAAAACTCATCGTGGTGCAACCTTTTATTATTTAAATATGTAAGAAATTATATTGGCGAGTATTTTAACGCGCAACTTAATTAAACACCTTCTAACCAGAAATAAAACTACCACACAGCACAATTGTTGTAGACCCTTTTTGAGAAACCAATTTTTCTTATCTTTTTATATTTATCTCATTTATATTTCCATACTTCAAATAGCTATTCTAATTTAGAGTAAAATTTTAAATGTTTTAGTAAAATTTTAGACCTTTTCTTTTCTAATAAAGTCAAGTTATTAAATTTTATGTTATATAGTGTAAAAAAACTGCGTATCAAAATGATTTAATTCATAGTACAATTACTATTATACTGTCATTATATTTTTTAAGTAGACTTAATTAAATATCACATAGAAGAATGTACAACTTGAAACTGAATAGAATAATTTTAGAAAAAATAAGGATAGTAAACACTTGTACTTTTTAGCACTTCAAGCTCACACGGGAAGTAAGGTTTCATCTTCTAAATCAACATAGTATGCGGAAGTTATTATCGCTATCCATGATTTTAGTATCAAGCCTTTTATTATACTCAATGCTCATAGCTTCACTTTAATCAAGTAGTGTTATTTTACGTGCACAGCGCTATATATTTGGCTCTGAAACAGTTCAGTAGAAAGTATAAACTCATATTATTCAATACTTATCTCTAATTAAATAATCATAATAACGATCGTATATAAATATACTACCTAACTTATTGTTTAATTCTTTAGAAAATTCTTACATCTATCATTTTATCTTTGTGCATGGTGTTACAGTCTCATTAATGACATTATATCAAATCATTAGTCCTTAATTTATTTTTAGAAACATAGAAAATACGAACTGGGAAACTGATTAGACAAATTTCAATTATATTTGGGGTGAATAAAATGAATATTATTGCTTATGAAGAAAAGCGAAATATCATCAAGAAGAAAATCAAACAATGCTTAGAGTTATCTTTAATTGAGATCATCATTTTAGAAAAATTAAAGGAAATAGGTCAAAATCAAGTAGATGTTATCGACTTAAAGAAGCGTTTATTTAATGGGAATGCGCCAATTTCAGCTCAATTGAATAATTTAATTAAAAATGAATATTTCAAAAAACAACGTGATAAGAAAGATGAACGTAGAATTTACTTATATGACATCGATTTAAATAAGATTGCTGTAACGCTTGAAGACTATCATCAAATCGTTAGTTCTATTATTGATACTGATGCATAAAATAGAAAATTAACCTTAGTAGATAGTGCGATATACTATGGGCATGAGAAACAAGTGACCCCTTTCTCATGATTCACTACCTGAGGGGAGACATAAAGTTTCTATGCTCTCTGAAACCGATGAACGGCCTCACAAAAGCAGGACTGTCGACAGAAACGCTCGCGATTCGGGAGCGGGACAGAAATCTAACTTGAATAAAAAGATTTCGTAGTCCCGCCCCGGCAAAGATGACTAGAATTAAAAAAAGCTTGATACAAGCGCGTTTTCAAATCAGTCATCTACTGCCGAGATGTTGATAAGGCTGGGATTTATGTCCCAGCCTCTTTCTCTCTAGTCAAATTCCTTTATGTCCTAGTTTCCCCCCTGCCCAAATCCTAAACGCTGTTGTCTCGACCTCAAAGCTTATATCAACTTCTACTAAGGTTTTACTATGAATTCCTAAGTTATTTTAAATGTTCGTACGGACTGTTCTGTGCAAAGGACACAATCTGATCGACGAATAAACGCGCACGTAGTTGAAACTCTTCATTTGCCAAATAATAAGTCTCATCGTCAAGCTTGCCGTAATCTGAATCGTGTGTAGCAATTTGCGTCGGTACTGCAATACCTAGTAAAGTACGCACAATTAGTCTCAGATGAGAAAGAGGTTCTGCGCTCACAATACCCCCACTATTACCTACGAGACCTACAGGCTTCATCTTGAAATCGTCCATCGTTAAATGATCTAAAGCATTCTTCAAAATGCCAGAATATGAACCGTGATAATTTGGGCTACCTAAGACAAAGAAATCCGCTTCTCTCGCTTTAGTTTGCAATTCTTTTAAATTATTTTTATAACTTTCAGTAGGTTCTGAAGCACCTGATACATCGAGCTGATGGATAGGTTGCTCAGCTAAATCGAAAATATCTACATTCAACTCATGTTCTTCAAATTGACCTTTTAAATATTGCGCTAAAGCTGCTGTATGAGAACCTACTTTAGCACTACCTACTATAATTAATCCTTTCATCTATTATCACCTCGAATATTTATTTGTTACTCTCCTCTATTAATCTCATGATCGCATGGCCTACCCCATCATCTTCATTTGAGGTTGTCTCGTATTTAGCGACTGCTTTCACTTCATCAGTCGCATTCTCCATTGCAACCGGATAACCGACTCGTTCTAACATTGATACATCATTTAGGTTGTCACCGATAGCCATGACTTCTTCCATATCAATATTTAATTGCTCTGCAATTCTATGTAAAGCAATACCTTTTTGAGCATCACTATGAGTAATTTCAATATTACCTCTTGAAGAGGACGAAATAGCAAGATGAGTCGATTCTGCTAATCGCTCACTTACACGATCGATCTTCTCCAAATCACTATCGTAAGCTAATATTTTCATAATGATCTCACCCGGGATACTTTCGATAGCATTATAATCACTAACCACTTTAAGCGTTCCATTATCGAGACGTTTCTGAATAGCTGCACGTATCTTCTCAACATCAGCTTTCTGCCCTGCGCGTTCAGCGATATCTACATATATTTCGACATCATGTTCAGGATCCTCTGTGTAAATTCCTCGATTAGTATAAACTTGGAAATATACGCCCTCTTTATTGAGTTCGTTCTTGATACGTTGTATGAGTTCGTGATTGAGGTGAGAGGTGCTCATTATATTAAATGTTTCATCTCGGACTTCTGCACCGTTTAAACATATATAAGGAACAGCAAGCTTTGCATCCTCTACCGGCGCACTCGCTTCATAAAAAGCTCTTCCCGTAGCTATCACAACAGTTATCCCTTGGGACTGTGCATACTTTATTGCTTCGATATTCTTATCAGATATTTCATGCGATGCATTAAGTAATGTGCCATCCATGTCAGAAGCTATCAATTTAATCATTATCTTAAGTCGTTCCTCTCTCTTTATAGTAACACGAGCAGTTGTTCTCATAACTATTATTGTCACAATTTAGTAACATAATCCCATTCTATCAAATATTAATCGTTCTGTATCATCGTCTGTTCGGATGATTTTCGCTGTTGTCTTAAATTACGGAAGAAAGTTCTCAGCATCGCCCCGCACTCCGCTGCCAAGATACCTTGAGTCAACTCACAGCGATGGTTAAAACGAGATTCTTGAACCAAATTCATTAGACTCCCCACGCACCCACCTTTAGGATCAGTTGCGCCATAGACGACACGAGGAATTCTGCTCATGACAATCGCACCCGCGCACATGACACAAGGTTCAAGGGTAACGTATAAAGTACAATTCTCCAACCTCCAACTTCCTAGAGCCTCAGCTGCTTTTTCAATAGCAAGATGTTCAGCATGTGCGGTGGGTTGTTGTAATGTCTCTCTTAAATTATGCGCTCTAGCAATAATACTCTCATTATTAACGATCACTGCTCCTATAGGCACTTCACCTATACGCGAAGCTTTATTTGCTTCCTCAAGGGCAACGTTCATATAATATTCATCACTTGTCATGTGTCTGACTCACCTCTGATATGATAAAATAGCTACTGTCTATTTTATCATTGGAGCGATAAAGATGAAAAAAACTTTTATAGCTATTGAAGGCCCTATTGGCGTAGGCAAAACATCACTTGCACACCAACTCAGTAAGACACTTGACTTTGAAGAGGAAAGAGAAGTCGTTGAGAATAATCCATTTCTTTCTGATTTTTATGACGACATTTCCAAGTGGAGTTTCCAAACTGAAATGTTCTTCTTATGTAATCGTTATAAGCAAGTTCAAGACCTAGCTCAGTCTAATAAAGGTGTAGTAAGTGATTACCATATTTTTAAAAATAAAATATTTGCTCATAATACCTTAACCACTACTGAATTCAATAAATTTAAGCGCATTTACGACATATTGACAGAAGACCTTATCATGCCAAATATAGTAGTGTTCTTAGATGCTGATTTACGCGTATTAAAGACCCGTATCGCTAAAAGAAATCGTAGCTTTGAACATCAAATAGAGGATAATTATCTCTTACAGTTACAAGATGATTACGCGTCTTTCTATCGCTCTCTACAAGCACAAGATGTTAAAACGTTGTATATCAATACAAGCCATCTTGATTTTGTAAATAACAAAAAAGATTATCAATACATACTCAATCAAATTGAACCGATGATTGGAGGCGAGTTCCATGACTAACTATGGAATACCGCAAGATGCTGTCATCACGATAGCAGGAACAGTAGGGGTCGGCAAATCTACGTTAACAAAAGCTCTAGCTCAACGCTTAAATTTCCGTACGTCTATTGAAAACGTCGATAACAACCCTTATTTAGATCTATTTTACAATGACTTTGAACGGTGGAGCTTTCACCTTCAAATATACTTCTTAGCAGAACGTTTTAAAGAACAGAAACGCATGTTTGAATATGGTGGTGGCTTTATTCAAGATCGTTCGATTTATGAAGATGTTGATATCTTCGCTAAAATGCACCAAGAACAAGGCACGATGAGTGAAGCTGATTTCTCAACCTACTCTGAGCTATTTGATGCAATGGTCATGACGCCTTACTTCCCACAACCAGATGTACTTATCTTTCTCGAATGTGATTACGAAGAAGTGATAGAGCGTATCAAGACACGTGGTAGAGATATGGAGGTAAATACAGACCCAGAATACTGGAAGAAGCTTTACCAACGTTATGAAGATTGGATTGATAACTTTAAAGCTTGCCCTGTAGTCCGTGTTAACATCAACGAATATGATATTTTTGACAATCCGGATTCCCTAGACCCAGTCATCAATAAGATTAAACGCATTATAGACACACATAGAGCGGTAGATCCTAGATAATGACGTATGCGGCAGATTATAAGGTAGAACGACATGGGAGAGGGACAAAAATCTAATTTGAATAAAAAGATTTCTGTCGCGCTCCCATGTCCCGGTTCAACTCAAATCCTCAACACTTTTCTCTCGCTCTCTGTTCTGCTTTCAACAAAAAATAAAACTCTCAGACGCTTATAATTAAAAAGTATGGTCTGAAAGTTTTAAAATTGACATAGATAATTTGTGAAAAGGTAACGGCACCCTTCCTAACCTGTTAACTACCAACCCATGAGTGATAAATCGTACATAGTGTTATCATATTAGGCTTTAAAGTGACAAAATACGGACGATTTAAAAATTCATGTGCATCTATAGTAAGTGTTGACTGAGTGTAAGTGTTAACTTTGTATTTCAACGACGGTGATAAACACTCAGGTGACTTTACATTTTGAGTAGCTACCCCCTCTAGACCAGTTAGAGGATTCATATCTACAGTTTCAAGTGAAATGGTCTGTGTCCCTGCAGTAGCTAAATCATCTAACTGAATAGTGAAGTGCGTGCTCGCTAACGACTCCGATAATCTAGGAGATGTGTAATTATAAAGCAAGATAAGGTAACCATATGCTTTCTTGGCAACTATGTAGTTCTCACCATATTGAATGGGTGCCTGCACAAACAAACCTAACATCTCATGCAGATGTGCAAACGGTAGCTTGATATCATATTGATTAATCAGAGCCAACCCCGTAGTTACTTGAGATGAGAAATGAATACTTACACCACTTAAGTAATCATTCAACTCAACCCACATATTGAGATAAGTACGATAATCTAAAGTTGCACTTTGTTCTATAATCCCTGAATCTAGCACGATGAGCTTTCCTTGAGCTTTAATAGCCTTTAAAAAGTCGTTAAGGCGTTCTTTTTCTTTTGAACAAAGACGGCAACTGTCTTCGTCTTGTGGCATTGCTAGAGAGAAGTTAAAAAGATAATAATCTGTTTCTATCTCCTCATATTCAGAAGAATTAAGATAACCCACATATTGAGAAGTTATATCCACTGCATATTTCACACGCACTCCATTTATCCTCTGTGGCAATACTTTAAAATCTTTCGGTAGTATATTACCTTCGCCATTTATAATAATTAATAAATTAGCATTTTCCCACTGAGTATATGAATACCCTCGTATCTCATACATTTGAAATTCTTTTATCCAGTTGTCTAGCCTTAAATACTCCTCTACACTTCTAATATTTATAGCTAGTGGTACTTGTTTTTTCAAACACTCTATCACACTATTTTGAACATCCTCACTATCAATTAGAGGTTCCTTAATATGAACATAAGTAAACCTAGGTTGCTCAGTTAAACTAACATTAAAAGATGAGGAATTATTCACTATTTTATTTAGCTGACGGAAGGTTTCAACACTTATAATTTGAAAAAAGTTTAAACCCTCTGATTGAAATTCAGTATCCTTTATAGACACAGTAGTTTCTACATAACAATTTACAACTCCAAAGTGGAGATCACGCAATCTACATATATCGTGAATCCCATCTAATATAGGTAAGTGCGCATATGTATGAACATTCTGCAAGTACTGTTTAGGTGTTGTACGTAAGAAACGTTTGAAATGACCGATATATTTCGAAGCACTCGTATACCCCCACTGACGAGCGATTTCCTCGACCGTTCTCTCTCTAGATAGAAGATCTGTCATGGTATGCGCTACTCTTAATGAACATAAGTAATCATTAAACGTCATATTTAATCTTTTAGTAAATAAATTTGATACATAGGATCGTGAAATATAATACTTCTGTGCTAAATCATTTAAAGTTATCTTTTGCTTAAGCTGAGCAAAGATATAACTTGTTATCTCATTGAATAAATCCTGCTTAGGAGTTGAACTATTTTTAGCTTGAGTATGGAAGTTCCTGAGTATCTTAAATATTAAAGTATCAATTTCTTGGTCATCAGGTCTTTCATTTATCAATTGCTTAAAGAGAGCTATTAAATCCCTTTTCACTTCTAGTTGATAATTAAGATTCACATCGAACTTAATAGAATTGTGATATTGACTATGTTTGAGAATGCAATCCCTTGGAAAAGAAAATATCAATACTTCTCGACTATGAATTCTATACAACTCGGTTTCATTAATAATATGTACCACTCTATCTTTAAATATTTGATCTTCTATTTGAACCTCAACTTGACCTTCTTTAGCAAAAGCGACAATAATACCATTATAGCAACGACTAGGCCGTGTCATACCTTCAGGTAAATAGCAAACGTGTGGCTTCATGATGTTTCTTATGAATCCCCTTTATATCAGTAGTTTCTTAGTATTTTATATTATGCACAAGACTATAGGAAGACTATCTTTATATTTATTAAAAATATAGCGAGTGACGTATATAGCGTGTTCGTTTTATTATCATTTTTTAGAAACTACAGAGCTAACTCCTCAAGAGATTCAAAAACAGACCCTCTTTGCCAAAAAATAATAAGTATTTTTGACATAATGACTATTTTTCTTAAATCTGTTACTGCAAGAAGAGGAAAAATTAACAATTTAGACATTTTAAAAAATGAAACGTGTATAAAATACCTTAAAAACGGTGCTAAGATTAATAATATACAGTAACTCGTAGGGTCAAATATTGTAGCAGTTTGAAGCGGACACTAAAATTGATTGAGGGGAAGTTAAATATGAAAAAAGAAAATTCTTTTAAAAGAAAAGATAGTTTCGATATGCATAAGTTTAATGTAGGGGCGAGCACTGCCTTATTATCAACACTACTCTACTTCGGAGTAAGTCACTCAGCTGAAGCAGCAGAAAATGATAGAGTGACAGTAGATATTGAGAACGATGATCCAAACACTGTAGTTATAGATGATAATAGCCCTACTTACACAAAAGCACCTAACCCAAATGATGCAGTCGATTTAAGTAAAAACCTACCACCTGAAACTGAGCATGAAGTGATTATCGATTCACCAGAAGAGGATCAAAGCGAACCAACTAATAATGATCAAAACGTAGATTCTAATCAAGAAAATCCAGGTAACGACGATCAAAGCGTGGATTCTGATCAAGAAAATCCAGGTAATGGCGATCAATCTGACGATTTAGATGCTGGTGTGAACGAACCTTACCTTAGTGCAGACCCAAACGATTTAGCAACAATAGATAATGTGAACGACGGTCAGTCTGGCGATCTAGATGCTGGGGTAAACGAACCTTACTTCGGTACAGATCTTAAAGATTCAGCATCAGCGAGCAATATAAATAACAATAGCCAAACTAATAACACTGACGTTGGAATATCAGAAAAACCAGGTGTCCCTTCCTCAGCAGATTCTAATGATGGGGTAAGCAGCAGCTCTAACAACTCTAACCCTTTAACTTATTCAAACGAGCAAGAAGTCATGAAACAAGATAGTACCTCTCATGCGATGAATAGTGCTCAAGATAATAATAATTTTGCAAACAGTCCATCTAAAGATAAAGCGGTACAAAGTAAAAATGAGAGTAATACAGAACAACAACTACCATCTACAGGTATGGATAACACACTTCCTATAAGTGCATCTACAGCGATGTTAATTGGCGGTTTAGCGTTACTTGTGCGTAGACGCCAAAGCAATCAATAGTGTAATAAATTTGTTCTAAATATTGAGGTTGAGACATAAATCCCAGAAAAAATAGCACTCAGATGATTTAATTCATTTCATCTGAGTGTTTCTTCTTGGGAGTGGGACAAAAATCTAATTTGAATAAAAAGATTTCGTCGTCCCGCCCCGGCAAGGATGACTAGAATTGAAAAAAGCTTGATACAAGCGCATTTTCAAATCAGTCATCTACTGCCAAGATGCTGCAAGAGGGAGCGGGACAGAAATCTAATTTGAACAAAAAGATTTCGTAGTCCCGCCCCGGCAAAGATGACTAGAATTGAAAAAAGCTTGATACAAGCGCATTTTCAAATCAGTCATCTACTGCCGAGATGTTGAATAGGCTGGTATTTATGTCCCAGCCTCTTTCTCTCTAGTCAAAGACCAATATGGCCCAGTTTCTCTTTGTTGGGGCCCCACCCCAACTTGCAGTGCTTGCAGAAACTGGTTTACCAGTTTCTTTGTGTTGGGGCCCCTGCTCAAATCCTAAACGCTTTTGCCCCAACCTCATCTTACTCGCAACTTTCAATCAATATCTTTACGATAAATAATCTTGTCTATTTCATCCTCATCTACCTTTTTACTATAATAATCTTCTCCATTTGATTCTAAGCCGAAAGCTTCAGCTTTATCTTGATTATCTGTACCAATATAGTTACTACCTTCCACGTCTTGGAATAGATCGAACACTGCGCCACCGTAACGCGCTTCTTGAGACAAGACGTAAATACGATCTACTTCATTTTTTGCAACTTTTTTATAATAAAGCGTATGGGTTGTATGCTTGGTAGTTTGTGCTTCAAAACCTAATGACTCTGCTTCAGCATCTTCCGTAACTAAGACATATTCATTTCCCGTTTCATCGACTACTTTAAAGGCTACATTCTGATAATCAGCATAGCGTCCATCAATCATTCGAGCACCTCATTTAACTTCATCTAATATTGTGAGTATTTCATTGGCGTCATTAGCTATATAGTTTGCTTGGTCAAAGTCTTCTTTCTCTCCAACCCCGGTTAATACTGCTAAACTATAGCCAAGTTTGGCATTTATCGCTGTTAGAATATCATTAGGTGTATCGCCTACCATCATTACCTCATAAGGTTCTACATCAAATTGATCAAATAACGGTTTCAACACATCAGGATTAGGTTTTTCGACAGCATGAGCCTCAGTAGGTATGACCACATCGAAGAATTGTGTTGTTTCTGTAGCCTTTAAGAATTGATCTAAACCTTTTTTAGTATCACTTGTGACGATACCGAGTTTATAGCCTCGAGATTTTAATGTTTTAAGAGTACTATAGACGCCTTCCACCCGTTTATTATCTGGCACGCGTTGGTCAATTAAAGCTTGACTACGCTCCTGAGCCCATTGACTTACATTTTTATTCGTTAAATTATTAAATGCGTTTATGATATCTTGTAGTGATCCCGAAGCCATCACTGTACCAGGCTGAATCTTACCTTCAATTATACCTAATGCTCTATAAGCCTCATTAATATCATTAATGTCATGGCGATATTCAGTTATGAAATCATCAACAAGTTGCATGCCTATTCTGTTCCAACTCTCATCAAAGTATATTAAAGTACCGTCTTTATCGAAGAGAATCCACTTGATCAATGTTGCAACACCTCTACCTCTCTTTAACATTCTTCTTATATTCAATAATACCTTCGCGGTTATTAAAAAGAGAGCAAGGTATCACTCAATATATTAACTGACTTGACTGATAAATCGCTCTCTTAATTCACTTTATCAAAACTGTGAGCATATGTTTTAAACTTCATCTTACTAATAGGAGCGTAGCGCATAAATACTTTACCGACTAAGCGATCTTCATTAACTAAACCTAAATCTCGACGATTATCATTACTAATATCACGGTTATCTCCTAGGACGAGATACTTCCCTCTAGGTACATGGTGCTTGCCTCTTGAATGGCGCATATTAGAAACGTCAGTATCTTCTGTCAGGTACTTCCTCAGAGTGACCTTTTTATTATATTTCAAGTACGGCTCCGATACTTTTTTCCCATTAATAAATAATTGATCTCTTTTGTAGCGAACTGTATCCCCAGGTTTGCCTATTAGACGCTTGATAAAGTCATGTTCATGATCCGCATGAAATACCACTATATCCCCTCGTTTAACTGTACCTACGTACTTTGAGAATTCATTAATTAGTAATTTATCCTCGTTTTTTAAAGTAGGATACATTGAATTACCGTTGACGTCATATTTAGTTACTACAAATTGGCTTAAGAGAATTGCTAGAGTTATACCAATAATAATAGCTATGACCCATTCTATTATAGACTTACGCACTTCTATCTCTCCTAGAGTAGTCTTCAGTAGTATAATATATCACTTTCCACCCGAAGTACGAAATAAAAGCTAGAAAAAGGGAGCGGGACAGAAATCTAATTTGAATAAAAAGATTTCGTAGTCCCGCCCCGGCAAGGATGACTAGAATTGAAAAAAGCTTGATACAAGCGCATTTTCAAATCAGTCATCTACTGCCGAGATGTTGAAAGAGGGAGCGGGACAGAAATCTAATTTGAATAAAAAGATTTCGTAGTCCCGCCCCGGCAAAGATGACTAGAATTGAAAAAAGCTTAATACAAGCGCGTTTTCAAATCAGTCATTCCGAGATGTTGAAGAGGCTGAGACATTACATTATGTCCCAGCCTCTTTTTCTCTCTAGTCAAAGACCTTTATGTCCCAGCCTCTATGCTATTACAACTTATTGATAGTTAGGAACTACAACTCTCCAACCATTCGGATCTTCTAATTCACCGCTCTGAATACCTACGTAGTTATCGTAAAGTTTTTGTGTAATTTCACCTGTTTCGAAGTTGTTAATTGTGATTTCACGATCTTCGTACTTCAACTTACCTACTGGAGAAATCACTGCTGCAGTACCTGAACCGAATACTTCTTCTAATTCGTCGTTGTCATATAAATCAAAGAGCTCTTCAATGCCAACGTGACGTTCTTCAACTTCATAACCTAGTTTAGAAGCAAGTTCGATAATAGACTTTCTCGTAATACCTGGTAAGATACTGCCATCTAATTTAGGAGTTACTAATTTACCATTAATAACAAAGAAAATGTTCATACTTCCTACTTCTTCAACATATTTACGTTCGACACCATCTAACCAGAGAACTTGATCATAACCATCTTTGTTTGCTTCCGATTGAGCAAGTAGACTTGCAGCATAGTTACCAGCTGTCTTAGCAAAGCCAGTACCGCCACGCACAGCACGTACATATTCATCTTCCACATAGATCTTAGTTGGACTTAATGAACCACCGCCGTAATAAGAGCCTGATGGTGATAACAAGATCAATAATTTATAATTATTAGATGCGTGCACGCCAAGTGTCCCCTCAGTTGCAAAGACTACTGGACGAATATATAACGATTGCCCTTCGCCTTCAGGTACCCAATCACGTTCAACATCTACTAACTGTTTTAATCCTTCTAATAATTCTTCTTCATCTATTTTAGGCATATTAATACGTTCTAAAGAGTTATTAATTCGTTTAAAGTTTTGATCAGGTCTAAACAATACAACGTCGTCACCATGTTTGTATGCTTTTAATCCTTCAAACACAGATTGACCGTAATGAATACCTTGAGCTGCCGGAGAAATTTCGATTGGTCCATAAGGTACAATCTTCAAATCATGCCAACCTTTATCTTTATCATAATCGTAACTTAGCATATAGTCTGTGAAGTGTTTACCAAATCCTAGATTTTGTGGATCTGGTTTTTCTTTAAGTTGATCGCGTTTCACAATTTCAATTCTATCTGACATGATGATTTCCTCCTAATATTAATTTATCACTATAAATAATTATATCAATCGCGCTCAGGGCGTTCAATAATTATCTAAAAATTTCAAACAACTCCGAAGGGTTTGGGACAACAGCGTTTAGGATTTGGGCAGGGGCCCCAACACAGAGAAACTGATAATTCAGTTTCTACAAGCACTGCGAGTTGGGGTGGGGCCCCAACACAGAGAAACTGGTAAACCAGTTTCAACAAGCACAGCGAGTTGGGGCGGCCCTATAAAAGCGAAGCCGGGGGCTGGGACAGGGAGCGGGACAGAAATCTTTTTATTCAAATTAGATTTCTGTCCCGCTCCCCTGATTTTTAACTAGTTTAAGGCTTTTTTATAAAATTAAGGAAACCAAAATAAAAAAAGTTTCCAAAAATAGGTTTAAACCTTCAAAAATGGGTTAGATAATAGTATAAACAATTTGGAGGTGAACTAAATGTTACATCGTTTCTTAACTATCTTTGGTCAATTCTTCTATGACAAAATTGAATATTACGGCCAAGATAAACCATACGAAAAATAAGCATTACCTAATGCGAAATGGAAATAAATAATGGAGGTGTACTACATATGTTAGAAGATATTTATGAAGCATTTATCGGCTTTCTAAAAAGAATTGGACTTTAATTAAAAAGCCCAATGAAAAAAAGAATCTAACGAATGAAAACTGTACGCTTCGTGAAATTTCATTCGCCTAGAATGTAGCCGCTAGCTGTCATCTAGCGGTTACAACTATTGAATTGTATTCTAACACATAACTCCAACTTTATGTACTTTTTCACTATATTTGTTCTATTAATAGTGCGTCATAAGGAGGAGTTATGATATGTTAAAGTTATAGTGGTATCCACTATCATTCCCAAAAACTTATAGGGAGGCTGTCCCTTCTTATTGTGGTTTTCTTAGGTGACAGTCTTCCCTGTTTATTAATGAAGCTATAATTGTAAAGTTATGAGTGCTTTTATAGCTTACATTTAAACCCAACATTCAATTTGTAACGCTTATCTTATGAATACGTTTAAACTGTGTATAAAGATAAATTAATAAAGGAACCATCCCTTAGACGCTTACAATAATGATATGGTTCTTCATTAGTAGTTTAAACGTTTATCGCAAATAGTAAACATATAAATAGAAGTTCCTCAATAATAAGGGAGCAGGACAGAAATCTAATTTGAATAAAAAGATTTCGTAGTCCCGCTCCCTTATTTTCTACCTTTTAACAGAACGTGCTCCCTAGAATATTTAATTTTTATCTATTTCTATATTAAGTTACCAAACAAACCATATTCTCTTTAATATGTTATCGGAGGTTTAATTAAGCGAAGTGGCTGGATTTATTGCAAGTTATATACCTCAAGCTAAAACAGTTACAAACATAACTGCGCTTTGGGACAACTCTTCACTAAATGAAATATCTATAGTTTTTAATTTAATAAGTGATTATCTTAATTTATTATTAAATCATCAAACTAAAAAGGAGTTTTCTCATTGGCAATGTTTCGCGAAACGCTCTTATGGGTCGTACTTTTAGTTTTCAATTTAATAAATACGATTCTGTTATTACTAAACCAAGATCAATTATTTAACATTCCCCTTTGGAGTACTTGGGTTTTATGGGCAATTGTTACAATAGTTATTATTGCCTTAATTATTTTTAGAAAATTAATGCAAAACAAATATTCTTCTTTAAATAACAGTTTAAAATCATCAATTAGCTTAAATGAACATGAATATTTTTTCAGAGACCTTTATATACTGTAGATAAACAAACCATTCCTATATATGGTGGACATAATATGACATATAACACAGTATTTTTTAATAATTTTCATAAATTAATAAGTATTTTCGGTTTCCAACCAATTTATAGTATATATTTAAATTCTGAAGATATTAATGTTAAGGTAATACCTAATAAAATATTAACACTAAGACCCAAATACAATGTTTACATGAATGACAAACAAATAGGTACGTTTGAAATGAAAAAATTTTTTGATAGCGAAGGGAAACAACAACTTCCATATCAGTTGAATTATGGTTCAGAACAATTAATACTTAAAAATCCTTACCTTAGTAAAAAAACAACAATTTTGAATAATCGTAATGAAGAATTATTAGTTGCTGAAAGAGGGAGCGGGACAGAAATCTAATTTGAATAAAAAGATTTCGTAGTCCCGCCCCGGCAAGGATGACTAGAATTGAAAAAAGCTTGATACAAGCGCATTTTCAAATCAGTCATCTACTGCCTGCCAAGATGCTGAAACAGCCTGAGACATTATATTATGTCCCAGCCTCTACAAATCAACGAGGTGAGCAACATCACTTAAAGTTAAGTCATAAAAATATAGAAAAAGAGATATTAATAGCTATATATATACAAGCTATAATAAACAAACAAACGCAAACAAATTCTTAAAGATATTTGATATGATAAAATTATGGTTAAGCATTTTATACGACAAGAACTACCTATCACCTCTGCATCTTTTAGATAGACATTGAGCCCCTAATACATTAAATGCCCTAGACCTTCCAATGACCACATCATCGCAGCTAAAACATGCCGATTGATGCAACAGTGAAGATTCCACACAAATTATTATGTTCCAATACATAACTAAATAGTCTGCTAAGCTACAATTAAAAACAAAAATATAAAATATTTTTTTGAAAATGTGACCTATTAAGTCTTATTATATAGTATAATAAAAGGGAGCGGGACAGAAATCTAATTTGAATGAAAAGATTTCGTCGTCCCGCCCCGGCAAGGATGGCTAGAATTGAAAAAAGCTTGATACAAGCGCATTTTCAAATCAGCCATCTACTGCCAAGATGCTGAAAGAGGGAGCGGGACAGAAATCTAATTTGAACAAAAAGATTTCGTCGTCCCGCCCCGGCAAGGATGGCTAGAATTGAAAAAAGCTTGATACAAGCGCGTTTTCAAATCAGCCATCTACTGCCGAGATGTTGAAGAGGCTAGGATTTATGTCCCAGCCCCCATTATACACTTAGAAAATCCTATTTATATGTTTACTATCGGCAATAAACGTTTAAACTATAAACGAAGAACCTTATTATTGTAAGCGTTTAATAATGGTTCAATATAGTTTAATCAACCTTTAAGTAGGTAAAGTGTATTTATAAGATAAGCGTTGCACAATGAATATTGGGTATGAATGTAAGCTATAAAACCACTCATAACTTTACAAATATAGCTTCATTAATAAGCAAGGAAGACTGTCGCCTTAAGAAAGCCACTCTACGAAGGGACAGCCTCCCTATAAGTTTTTGGGAATGATAGTGGATACTATTGCAAGTAGCCACTATGACTTTAATATATCATAACTTACCCTTATGATGCACTATTAATAAATCAAATCTAATGAAAAGTTCATAATTAGGGTCTTTAAGAATGATATATTTCAATAGTTGTAAACGCTAGATGACAGCTAGCGGGCTACATTCTAGGCGAATGAAATTTCACGAAGCGTACAGTTTTCATTCGTTAGATTCTTTTTTTCATTGGGCTTTTTAATTAAAGTCCAATTCTTTTTAGAAAGCCGATGAATGCTTCATAAGTATCTTCTAACATACGTAGTACACCTCCCTTATTTCATTTTCAGCTCATATTGGTAACGCTTATTTTTTGTAAGGTTTATTTTGGCCATAATATTCAATTTGATCGTTGAAGAATTGACCAAAGATAGTTAAGAAACGATGTAACATTATTTCACCTCCAAATTGTTTATATTATTCTCTAACACATTTTGGCAGGGTTAAACGTATTTTTAGAAACTTTTTTAATTTAAGTTTCCTTTCATTCGAGGAGGGATCGCAAATATGTCTGATGAAGCTGTTGTACACCAGAATGAAATGAACTTAGCACCTTTGCGTCAATTCACGAGCGCAGAAATTGATGTATTTTTTAGCCTTTGCAATAAGTTAAGAGAACAAGATGTTAATGAACTTACGATTCCCTTTGAGGAGCTTCGTCTTTTGAGTGAAGAGGCACGGTATTCACAGAAAAGATTTGTCCAAGATTTAAAGTTTGTATATGACAAGTTATTAGATCTCACTTATACAGAGCGTGATAATTTATCATTCAAAAAAGTGGTGTTGTTTACAGGATATAAAGTCGATGTCACGACTGAAACTTTAACAGTTCGTTTTAATCCTAATCTAAAGCACGTTCTAGACGATATTATTTCTAATTTTACTCAGTACGAGTTAAAAGTGATGACGAATCTTAAATCTGTGTACTCAAAAAATATGTATAGACTGCTCAAACAACATGCCGAGACTGGTTACTTTAAAATAACAATCAGTGATTTCAGAGAACAGTTGGATATTCCTGAAAGCTATCGGATGACACATATTAATCAAAAAGTCTTAACACCTATCATTAAAGAATTAGGTCTCATATTTACAAATTTAAATATAAATAAAGTCAAAGTTGAAAAAGGTCGTAAAATTGAGTCATTAGAGTTTACTTTTAATCCTAAGAAAAAATATCTATCAATGAACAGTCGTAATGGGGATTAAAGATAAACTCAGCTGTTATTAACAGGTTCAAATACAGCGACTATAATTGCAGGGGTTGACTATCATACTCCACTTTCATTCTAAGCAGTGACAAGCATAAATTCATTAAAATATTAGCCAGCACTTCGTCCCGCTTGCCTAAGACAGGAAGCCTAAGTGCTGGCATTTATCGTTGTATTGATTTGTGAAGAATATGTTATTGAACATCTTACAGAAATTTAAATACGTCTATTGTAACGCGCCAAAACGGTTACTTTACTCCCTCTTTATTCTCAATAGCCTCTAACATCGTTTTCGTCATTTTATCTAAATCATATTGAGGATCGAAGCCCCACTCTGCACGTGCACAACTCACGTCGATATTATCAGGCCAAGTGTCTGCAATGCTTTGTCTGTCAGGGTCTACATCGTAGCTCAGTTTGAAATCTGGATAGTATTCTTGAATGGCATTCTTAACCATTTCTGGTTCAATACTCATACCGCTTAAGTTATAAGCATTGCGATGTATTAATTTACCTCCGTCTGCTTCCATCAATTTAATGATTGCGTCTATAGCATCGTCCATAAACATCATATCCATGTATGTACCTTTATCGATGAAGCTTTTATATTCACCTTTTCTTACCGCTTCAAAGTATATTTCAACAGCATAGTCTGTCGTACCGCCGCCTGGTTCTTTGACGTATGAAATAAGACCCGGGAATCTCACACTACGTGTATCAACACCAAATTTCTCAAAATAGTATTGGCAAAGTAACTCACCAGCAACTTTATTGACGCCGTACATCGTTGATGGCCGTTGAATAGTAACTTGAGGCGTATTTACTTTAGGTGTTGAAGAACCAAACGCCCCTATAGAGCTAGGAGTAAAGAATTGTAAATTATATTCTCGCGCCGCTTCTAAGGCGTTCATTAAACCACCCATGTTAAGCTCCCATGCAAACATCGGTCTCTTCTCAGCAACGGCTGACAATAAAGCAGCCATATGCATGATCGTATCAGCACCAAATTCTTCTACAGTTTTAAACATTTTATCTTTATCGGTAACATCCAAAACTTGGAAAGGTCCTTGAGCTACCTCTGAATCTGCTTCCGGCTCATTTATGTCAGTGGCAAGCACATTTTCTGTCCCATATAATTGACGACATTTAACTACAAGTTCTGTACCTATTTGTCCCAATGCACCAGTAATAATAATTTTTTTCATTCTATCTCTCCCCTTGTATACAATAGTCGATGTTGTGTATTCTCAGTGTGTACAAAAGTTTTATTATTATGTTTATTATAGTATAAAAACGCTTTCTTGTATACATAGAACGTACAGAGTTGCGATACCATTTTATTCCCGCTTCAATATTTAGAGATGACTTTTCATATCAGTCGATGCCCATAGCATATATGTTGAACCGAGATAGAGGGGTTCTATTCTCTGGGAAAGAGGTTAACGGCTTTCCAAAAGCAAGATTTTCAACAAAATTTGGACAACAATTTTTGCTCATCGTTCAGGTGTAATCAAATCCTAAACGCTTTTGTCCCGACCTCTTCAAGTTTTACAATATGTTACTACTAGAAAGTTTTAAGAAAGGTAATTAAAGATGATAATTTCTATCTTCCCTCTATCAATTTCACGATACCGAACATCGAGGAGCACGTCTTAATAGCGTGTATACTCATGGAAATGATAACCGCTCGATCAATATTGCTCTATAATGAAACTGAAAGTTATATCTCTGTCTAAATATTAAAAAAGGGAGCGGGACAGAAATCTAAATTGAATAAAAAGATTTCGTAGTCCCGCCCCGACAAGGATGACTAGAATTGAAAAAAGCTTAATACAAGCGCGTTTCCAAATCAGTCATCTACTGCCAACATGCTGAAAGAGGCTGGGACATTACATTATGTCCCAGCCTCTTATTTATAGTTATCGAATTAGATTATTGACAGCTAAATCTTAGCCGAAGAAGCCAGAGATGAAGTCAACGCCTTTAGCTAATGCTTCAGCGATGCTTGTACCCATTGTAGCCCAGTCTTTGTCTAATCCTGCTTTTACTGCTTCTGAAATTGATTTTACGATACCTTCCATGTTTGATTCATCCTTTCGAAATAATTTATATAAAAATCGTAATTATTATTTTTAAGATATAATGCTTAGATGGTCGATATAAATGCTTAAATGTCTAAGCCTTAAACTGACCATCTTAGCAAGAGTTAGTACAATCATTTGAGATTAACCGAAGAAGCCAGAGATGAAGTCAACACCTTTAGCTAATGCTTCAGCAATGCTTGTACCCATTGTAGCCCAGTCTTTATCTAAACCAGCTTTAACTGCATCTGAGATTGATTTAATGATACCTTCCATGATTTTCACCCCTTTCTATTGCCTTCTGAACTGTTAACTACAGTGTAAATGATATTTCTACTCTGTAGTGAATGAGTGCCTAAGTGTACTTATCGAGTACCTAACTGTTACATTTAGTATAAAAGTTACACACTCGCTATTCCGAATTGTGGTCATTTTGATTACCTATTACATTATAATGTAATTTTTACCCTAATATTAGTTAGCACGCTTCTAAATTAAGCAAAATTTGTTCGATTTTTTTGAGAATATATCTTTTATATATTAATTTTCTCCTTAAATTACAGGCTTTGAAAGCACAATTAGATAAACAAATATATATAACCTTTCATATTATTTAATAAAAATAACATCACTCATTTAACGAGATGCGTTACGTATGAAGATTATCATAGACTTACTACTGCTTATATAACACTTCCTTTCAAAGGAGAGTTAATGTAAACCAGTCTCTATATTGATGAAGACTAATCTGAGCTTCAATCAAATGTTGATTCGAGAATTAAGCAAGGTCAATCGAGAATTTAATATTATCTATCTGGTATTAAAGATAAGGAAACAAGTACCACGTGCGCCACTCAACGCATCAAGAAAGAAAAAACTTCGAGACCTTTCGTAAATTTTACGAAACCCTCGAAGCTTTTTTATTCCGAAGTTATTAACGTCTCAAGAGAGGTCGGGACTGCGAAATCTTTTTGTTAAAATTAGATTTCTGTCCTGCTCCCAAATCGTGAGCGTTTCTGTCGAAAATTCTACTTTTGAGACGCCGTTAAGCGTTTTCCCAGAGCACAGAAACTTTATGTCTTAACCTCTTATCTCAACTGAATTAAGAGACCAATTATTTGTAGTTACTCGGTACAGTTACATTGAGCTGCAGTCAGCTCCACTGCTCATATTAGAGATCATTTCTGCTACCTCTATTCTAGTCTGACTCTAAGTCAAACGGTATAAGCTAGACTTTTCCAATTTCATTGTAATAAGACAAGTGATCAGTCACATTAAAGTCTTCAACGTACCAATCATTGTTCTTACTAATTATATAAGACAAACTCCCGTTAACTAGACTATTAGGTGGTATTTCATACTTACTAAGACAGAGTTGGGACAATAAAAAATTGATGACTGCGCCATGTGTAACGACTAACACATTCCCTTCAGGGTACTCTTCTTTAATATGATTTAGAGCACATATCAACCTGTCTTTCAGAGCAGTCTCATCTTCCTGGTTAGGGTATTGACGGTCTGGATAAGCAGATAGACGCTCCTTAACAGTCATACTTTCAGCTTTACCAAAGGATCGTTCTACCAGTTCTTCCATAACTCGATGCGGCGCATCAATATAGTCAGCTACTATAGAAGCTGTCTTGTAAGCCCTTTGTAGAGGACTTGAATAGATAGCGTCCCATTCTTCCTTTTGTAGAGCTTGAGCACATTCTAAAGCTTGTTCCTTACCATTTACATTTAATTCAGTATCAGTCCGTCCTTGTAGCTTTCCTAATTTGTTCCAATCCGTTTCTCCGTGCCTAACAAAGCAAATTCTTGGCAATTCACACTCCCCCTTTACTAAAAATTAAAATTAGAGTTCGATAGCTCACAATCATTTCTTATTATAACGTGTTTCATCCTATATTATATGTTTAAAGACTAACTATTTGCGTACAATAGAGCAAAATACTCACATAATTCTATTAAATAACCTTTATATTTATTTGAATAACAAAACATACGTCTATATAATAACTATCAACGAAGGAGTGGGTAATATGAAGAACAATATTTATGGTAACACGCCATGTTTCTTAAATAGTAAGAATTTATCGCAATCTAACACGCTCGATACTGATGTAATCATCTATGGTGCACCATTTGAAGGTGAAAGTACATGGGGGGATTACACAGGAGTTGAACTTGGACCGAAGCAAATACGAGTGAGTTCTGCACGGTACAGTTGTTACTTACCAGAGCTAGACCATGTTGACGTCAGTGAGCATTTATCTCTAGGCGATGTAGGTGACGTTCCTTACGTCGCACACAATAACGAAGAAAGCTACCATAATATAGAACAATTTGCCGAAAGTCTTTGGAAGACGGGTAAATTCTTAGTTGGTTTTGGAGGTGAGCATGGTGTCACTTATCCCATTTTAAAAGGTTTAACACAGACTGGTAAAAAAGTTGGCATCATTCACATGGATGCTCATTATGATAATCATCCAGATTACGAAGGGGAGAAGTATGCACGTAATACTCCATTTATGCATCTATACAACACGGATGGCATACGTAACGAAAGTATTATTCACACTGGTATTCATGGACCACGCAACAAACCAGAAACAGGTCGTTACGCACAAGAAGCTGGAGCTACAACCTTAACAATCAACGATATTAGAGAGGCTAAAGACCTTAAAGAATTAGCACGTCAAATTTATAATCAAGCAGCTAAAGATGTAGACGTCGTTTACCTGACGATTTGTAGTGATGTGTTAGATTTTGCTTTTAATCCTGGTGGACCAGTAGATTCTAATGGCTTATCCTCTTACGAATTACTCACTATGATTCACGAATTCGGGAAACTTGGATTATGCGGGATGGATTACGTTGAAGTCTACCCGATGAATGATGCGAATCAGAATTCTGCTCACTTCGTTTCTACTGCTGTACTCTATGTATTAGCTGGCCACGTTGAATATTTAAAGCACAAATAGATATAGCTGTAAAATGTCTAGTGCACAGAATTTCATAACTAGCTCAAGGGGTTGGGATAATGCTAAATAAAATAATTAATGGGGTAAAAGCGCTCGGGCCTGGAATGATTGTCACCGCTTCCTTCATCGGGCCCGGCACAGTTACGACTATGACACACAGTGGTGCGAGCTTTGGTTATAGTTTATTATGGACTGTTGTTTTTTCAGTTGTCGCCACAATAGTTCTGCAAGAAATGATAATTCGCCTTTCCCTTGTCACGCGTGAGGGCTTAGGCGAAGCAATCCAAGATCTGATGACACACAAAGTAGGCAAACTCATACTTGTTTGGTTCATGCTCATTGCTGTTACGATGGGATGTGCAGCATATATTAGTGGAGATCTGATAGGAACTTCTCTCGGAGCTTCTTATTTACTTCACTTACCTAAACAAGTGGTAGCTCCCATAGTGGGGATCATTATTTTAATTATCGGCATTGTAGGTAACTATCACTTTTTAGAAAAAATTATGCTCACGCTCATGATTGTGATGGGTTTGATCTTTATTACTACGATGCTCATCATTCAACCTGATTTGAGTGGCATTGTAAAAGGGACTCTCATTCCTACTATACCTAAAGGATCGATTCTCACAGTGATTGCACTGATAGGAACCACTGTAGTCCCTTACAATTTCTTCATCCATTCGACTGCAGTACACGAGCGATTTCATAGCATGAAAGCTCTGAAATTTGCCCGTTGGGACACCGTGATTTCAATCACTATAGGTGGAGTTATTTCTGCTTCTATATTGATTTCTGCTGCAACATTAATACGAGGACAAGAAGTTTCAAGTGTCATTCAGCTCGCAAAGCCTCTTGAACCTATATTAGGAAACGCAGCTCCTTATGTTATTAGTATCGGACTATTCGCGGCAGGTCTTTCCTCTGCTCTTGCTTCTCCTACGGGGGCGGCAGCTACGATAAGCAGTTTGCTAGGCTGGCAAGGTGGTATGTCGAGCAAGAAGTATAAGCTGGTTTTTAGCGCTATCATCATCGTTGGCATTATTTCTTCAGCTCTGGGCTTTAAGCCGTTACAAGTGGTACTGGTAGCACAAGCTTTGAACGGAACTATTCTACCTATTGTCGCTATCGTCGTCTTTATCATTGTAAATAAGCGGAGTTTCTTGGGGCAGTACGTCAATACATTGTGGTGGAACATTGTTGGCGGTGCTGTCGTTCTCATTGTTACTTTCCTCGGTCTTTATAGTTTAGTAGATTCTTTGAACTCATTATTTGGGACGTAAGTATTAACCACTACTCGACCGAGAAAGAGACGGTTATTATTAATAGATGAACAGTCTATTTAATTTATAATATGCTAATTGCTATGTAGATATTAAAAAAGAACTTGTATAGTATAATAAAACGTTTATTAGAACCAATGATATAAGTAGATGTAATGTTATAAACTTTAGTGAACACTATTGCCTTTTGCTACCATAGATGTAATTATAGCTATAAGTTAGTACGTATCGTAGTCATTACCAGGGGTACGTTATTGTTGGTTGCGGTATCGTGTTAATAGTTATCAATATAAGTATTAAATCTTTTGCTATTAACGCTGACGATAGCAGGGTTTGGGACATAAAGCTTTTGTCCCGACCTCTAGCAACCCTTCCTAATTAATTGAGAGGAGGAATTTCAATGGATCGAGACTTTATCTCACCACTAATATCTATCATAGCTTTGATTGTAGCTATCCTTATCTTTATTGTTGCTTTAGTTGGTCATCACCATTTGCTAGCATTCTTCGGTCTTGTGTTGATTATTTTACAGGCGGTTAAAATTTACTTTAACTATAAGAAAAATATTCAGAATCAAGATAACAGACGCTATTAATTTAAAGAAAGGTGGAAGTTAGTATGTTTGGCAAAAAGAATGAGAATGACCGTTTCGTAATAGAACGCGCATCTAGTGATAGGACACTCGCCACTTATATATTGACTGATAAAGTCACTGGCAATCAATATTTAGCCAATTGGATTTCGACAGGTGGAGGTCTCACTCCCCTGCTTGACGAGAACGGGAATATTAGTAAATCCGATAGATATCCTGAATAGTTATTTTAAAAAAAGCTGGAATTGGGTATGACTTTCTCACTAGAACTGAGAGGAATGACCTCACTTATCATAAAGTCACTATTCCAGCTTCTTTTTTATGAGCAAGCAAAGTTGATTTATATTTTTTATTAAGATACATGCTTTTACTTCGTGAGTATAATATACTGTGCACTTTACATATCATTATGATGTACCCCCATTTGCCTCCTGGTTACATCATGTCTTCTTATCTAAACTAAAGAGCTCGTCACCTGCCATACCTCTTACACTGTCAAAGAGGTATGCTTCAACATTACCTTCAGTATCACCCTATTCTTCTTAAAGTTGTAACTTTTCCTAGTTATTGCTATGATACAGATGTAATTTCATAAATTTTGCTAGGGGTGCTTTTAAGTGCTGAAAGAGGAAGATTCCTCAACCCTTTGAACCTGAACTAGATAATACTAGCGTAGGGAAGCAAACCAACGAACTGAACTTACTTCTCGTCTATATTTCTCTATCACTTCATCTTAACTCGAAGTTAGATGGAAGTATATACGACTTAAGTCAGCTTATCCTTTATCTGATACACGGGTTATCCTCAATCCTTGTATCAATTCGTTAACTGAGTTTATCACTTGTCAGCAGTGCGGCTGCATCATCATTCATTGCACCATCTCACTCTGCACAGCTGGCTAGAAATCTAACAAGCTATTCGCTAACGCATCTTGAATTTCAGACAGCTACAGTATAGTTACTTCACTTAAATTAAAGAATTTATGCTTGAGTTTTTTCAGTATGATAAACTCTATTGAATTATTCTTCTTTGGTTATTAAACCCTACCTCTAACTTTCTTCCAAGTTTGAGAAATCTTCTCTGTGTAATCTTCAAAGCCCTCCTAGCATTAAAACTTAAGGAGGAGCTCATGAAACAAGAAAATATCCAATTACAAAAAGAATTTCCAGCAAGCGAACGTATTTACAAACAAGGAGTGGATGATGACATTCAAGTCCCTTTCCGTAAAATTATTTTATCGGATACAGTCTTTGAAAACGAAACAAAGGAGAATCCGCCTCTTCACGTATATGACACCGCTGGTCCATATCATGAGAAAGAGTACGACGTAGATGTCATGAAAGGGATTCCAAAGACACGTGAGTCGTGGATCACTGACCGTAAAGATACAGAACAATATGAGGGTCGCCGCGTGCAATCGATCGATAACGGATTTAAGAAAGCCAATCATAAAAAACTTGAAGAACACCCTTTTAACTATCAACCAAGAAGAGCAAATCAAGGTCGTCCGGTAACTCAAATGTACTATGCAAGACAAGGTATTATAACTAAAGAAATGAAATTTATCGCTTGTCGCGAAGATGTAGAGCCTGAATTTGTACGTGAGGAAATTGCGCGTGGTCGTGCGATTATTCCTAATAATGTCAACCACCCTGAATCAGAACCTATGATCATCGGCAAGAACTTCCAAGTAAAAATCAATGCAAATATAGGTAATTCAGCAGTCTCTTCTTCAATCGAAGCAGAAATTGAAAAACTTGTTTGGGCCATTCATTGGGGCGCAGATACTATCATGGATTTATCTACGGGTAAAAATATTCATGCAACACGAGAATATCTATTGCGTAACTCTCCAGTGCCTGTTGGAACAGTGCCAATCTACCAAGCGCTTGAAAAGGTAGATGGCGTTGCTGAAGACCTTACATGGGAGGTGTATCGCGACACCCTCATTGAACAAGCCGAACAAGGTGTCGACTACTTTACAATTCATGCTGGTGTCCGTTTACAACACGTTCCAATGACTGTAGATCGATTAACAGGGATCGTTTCACGCGGTGGCTCTATCATGGCGCAGTGGTGTCTCGCACATCATGAAGAGAGTTTTCTCTACGACCACTTTGATGAGATTTGTGAAATTCTAGCAGCTTATGATATTGCAGTTTCACTCGGTGACGGGTTGCGTCCAGGTTCTATTTATGATGCAAATGATGAAAGTCAAATCGCAGAGCTAAAAACGCTTGGAGAGTTAACAGATATCGCTTGGGATTATGATGTCCAAGTAATGATCGAAGGCCCTGGACATATCCCTATGCATAAAATAAAAGAAAACCAAGATTTAGCTGATCTTTATTGTAAAGAAGCTCCTTTCTATACGCTTGGACCTTTAACGACAGATATCGCACCAGCTTACGATCATATTACCTCAGCAATCGGAGCTGCAAATATCGCCAGCCACGGTACAGCAATGCTTTGTTACGTGACGCCTAAAGAACATCTTGGACTCCCGAATAAAGATGATGTCCGTGAAGGTGTCGTTACTTATAAAATTGCAGCACATGCAGCTGACTTAGCTAAAGGTTTGAAAAATGCTGAAAAACGTGATCATGCAATTAGTAAAGCGCGTTTTGAATTCAGATGGATCGATCAATTTAATCTCTCACTAGATCCTGAGCGCGCACGTGACTATCATGACCAAACATTGCCAGCTGAAGCGGCGAAAGTAGCTCACTTCTGTAGCATGTGCGGACCTAAGTTCTGTTCTATGAAGATATCTCATAATATCAGAGAAGAACATCAAGAAAAGATGGAAGGAATGAAAGAAAAAGCTGAAGAATTTAAAGAACAAGGCAGTAAAATTTATCATTAATTTATAGCTTTGACCACACCCCTATGGGTCTGAGACATCAATTCTAAACCAATAACATATCAATCAGTTAAAAACAGCAGTAAGATGTTTTCTAAGTGAAAATGATCTTACTGCTGTTCTCTGCTTGTATAACACTACGTATTGAACAGCTTCGCTTTCCTAGCTCCCAACTCGCTGTGCTTGTTGGGAGCGGGACATAATGTAATGTCTCACCCTTTTCAACATCTTGGCAGTAGATGACTGATTTGAAAATGCGCTTGTATCAAGCTTTTTTCAATTCTAGTCATCCTTGCCGGGGCGGGACTACGAAATCTTTTTAGTCAAATTAGATTTCTGTCCCGCTCCCTCTCTGTTAGAGCCCCATACGCCCCTTAAATTCTTTGAGATATGGCTGTTCGGACGGCGACCCTAAATGCGCTGAATTCATCGCTTTATGCCAATGTGGATAGATAGGCTCGGGCTGTGTTAATTCAGTAATTTGTTGCTGCTCATCTTGAGTAAGCTGTAATTGATAAGAGGCAATATTATCGATCAGTTGTTCTTTATTTCTAGCTGCTAACACTATGGAATCTACATTTGGTCGTTCCCTTAACCAAGCTAACGTCACTTGAGGCACTGAAACGTTATGATGATTGGCTATTTCTTGTAAAGTATCTACCAAGTCATATAACAATTTGTAATCTTTAATATAGGGTTCAGGCCACCCATCACCTTGGCGTGTTCCAGGTTCACCACTGTTATTTCGAGTTACTTTTCCAGTTAAAAGCCCTTCCCCTAGCGGAGACCAAATACTATTACCTACACCTAAATCTTTGGCAGCAGGTAGTAATTCATATTCCGCTTCTCTTGATTCTGGTGTATAATATATTTGTTGCGCTACAGGTGGAGCTAAGCCATTTTCTTTCGCTGTAGTTACCGTCTTAGCTAGCCCCCAACTGCTATAGTTTGAAACACCCCAATATCGAATCTTACCTTTTTGAATTAAATCATTCATAGTTTGAATCGTTTCTTCTACTGGCACATTGCCATCCCATAAATGCATATAATATAAATCGATGTAATCTGTGCCTAAACGTTTAAGCGAATCATCAATCGATTTCTCAATGTTGAGGCGTTTGCCACCTTGTAGGTTAGGGTTGTCTGATAATGGAAAGCCAGTCTTAGAACTAATGATCATATCTTCACGATGATCACGAATCGTTTTACCTAGAGCGCGCTCTGCATTCCCTTCAGCGTATAAATTAGCCGTATCAAATTGATTGATACCTTGATCTAAAGCATAGTCGATCATGTAATTCAGTTCTTTTTTAGCTATCCCACCTGCATTCTCAAAGCCATTAGTACCAGAGAAAGGCACTGAACCTAAGGCATATTGAGAGACATTTAATCCAGAATGACCCAATTGCTTATGTTCCAATTTCGAAACCTCCTTAAAAATAGACTATCTTCAGTTCGATACTTAAATTCCCTTAATATCTTAATATTAATCTTCTAAAGTCCTCTCCTCTTGTGCTAGGGTTATAAAATTCTCAAATTCACTTCTTTGAAGCTAACAAATCCTTCAAGACATAGTATAATAATTAGATATAATCGTATATCGATGAGCTTTTTGGATAGTAAGCAAGATTCAAGTATAGTAACTGTTAAACTCAGAAAGCCACACCTTAATTAACAATGTAAAACTTTTATTAAAATTGTTTATTTTACACATGAAAATGTTATAGTAATTACTGCATGTCATTAAATTGTAATCTCATTGTAAATAAAATATAAAATAGGGAATGATGAATAAATGGAAAAAGGGGATAGAAAACGAGCTCAAGTGCATCATCATCGATACCTGCCGGGTCTAGATGGGTTTCGCGGGTTTGCTGTCTTAGCTATTATCATCTTTCATCTCAATGAGAAATGGCTAACAGGCGGATTCCTAGGCGTAGATACATTTTTTGTCATCTCGGGGTATCTCATTACGTCGTTATTACTTTCAGAACATCAACTAACTGGTTCGATTAATTTATTCGATTTCTGGAAACGTCGTATTAAACGTTTGATACCAGCTGTTCTATTTCTACTCGCAATTGTACTTACCTATACTATCGTATTTGAGCCTAGATTCATATTAAAGATTAAAGGAGATATAATAGCTGCCTTCTTTTATGTTTCTAATTGGTGGTATATCTTTAAGAACGTAGATTATTTCGATCAATTTAGCATACAACCATTGAAACATTTATGGTCACTAGCTATTGAGGAGCAATTCTATCTGCTATATCCCGTAGCTTTACTCATATTGTTAAATAACGTTCGCAAAAAGACGATAGCTTATATAATGATAGGGATTTCTTTACTTTCACTCATACTAATGACAATACTTACACACTTTGGTAGTGGCGACTCACGTGTCTACTTTGGGACAGATACGCGTTTACAAACTTTGTTATTAGGAGGTTTGCTTGCTTTTCTATGGCCTCCATTTAAATTGAAGACACATATACCGTTACAACTTAAATTTATTATAGATGCGGTTGGAACAGTCAGCCTTGTATTTCTTGGATTTATCATGTTCTACATTGATTTTGAAGATACTTGGTTATACTACGGTGGTTTTTATGCTATATCGTTGCTAACTATTCTTATTATCGCGAGTGTTGTTCATCCTACTGGACTATTTGCTAAGCTCATGGGCAATCCAATTTTTGTATATATAGGAAAGCGTTCTTATAGTCTTTATTTATGGCATTATCCTGTCATTTCGTATGTACATACTCATTTTGTACAAGGCCAAATTCCTTTCTATGTGTATATTATTGATATTGTGCTCATGTTGCTACTCACTGAAGTATCTTATCACCTAGTAGAACGACCTATTCGTAAACAAGGAATAAAAGCATTTTCAATCTCACCTTGGGTTCATAAAAGCTTCAGTCGTCTCGCCCTAGCTATCGTCTTGCTCATCCCGTCTGTATTGCTTTTTACCGGCGAATTTGATGCGCGTGGTAAAGCCCACGAAGAAAACAAACAAACAGCTTTTCACCCTAAGAAAAAGACATCTTCACAGCCCAATAAGAACCAAGCTAAACAAAATAATGACAAGAACAATACCTCTAATAAAGACGAAATTAAAGACTTATCACCACTTCTCATTGGTGATTCCATCATGGTAGATATTGGGAAAGAAGTTCAAAATCAAATACCTAACGCGGAAGTTGATGGTAAAGTCGGGCGCCAACTTTCAGACGTGCCGAGCCTTGCGAGCAACAATTATCAAAGCTATAACGCTGATAACAAACAAGTAGTCTTAGAACTAGGTACTAACGGGGATTTTACTAAAGCACAACTTGAGGAATTACTACAGCAATTTAATAAAGCAGATATTTATCTCGTCACAACACGTGTTCCTAAGGATTATCAAGACCATATTAATCAGTTAATGAAACAAGCAAGCAAGGATCACAAAAATGTACATCTCGTAGATTGGAATAAGATTTCACAGGGTCATAGTGATTACTTTGCATATGATGGTATCCATCTTGAATATAAAGGCGTGAAAAGACTCACTAAAGCAATTCAAGACGAACTGCTAAAAAATGAGTAACTTACTATTGGGAGCGGGACAGAAATCTAATTTGAATAAAAAGATTTCGTAGTCCCGCCCCGGCAAGGATGACTAGAAAAAAGCTTGATACAAGCGTATTTTCAAATCAGTCATCTACTGCCAAGAGGCTGAGCCATTACATTATGTCCCGCTCCCTAATTGATGCAGCACGTATACTATAAACTGCCATGATTAATTTTACTGCTTATGATATGTTATATAATGAATAAGTTAAAAAGGAGTTTTATTTCGATGAGAAAATCATTTCTGTTGTTAACCGCTCTAGTCATCAGTGCTAGTATTGCACTCGGTGCTTGTGAAGATAGCTCAAAAGATACTAAGAAACCAAGTGAAGAAGCAGCTAAGAAACATAAAATGGAGCTAGTTTACTATGAAGTTCTGAACAATGGTGATGCTGACGATGCGAAAACAGATGTTGCTTACCGTGATAAAGGTTCATCTAAGATTAAACACTATCATCCTTCCCTTGACCATGTGTATGAACACATCCTATCTGATGGGAATGAAAAGCCCTATGTTGTGAAGGATGGAAAGAAATTCTTCATCTATCGTCCACCTTATATGACGTATGGTGATGATGACTTTAGTGGAAAAGTTGAAGATAAAAGCGATGTTAAGAAGTAACAGTGAGGTGCTCAAATGAAGTATAAATATTCACTAACACAACGTTTACTCGTTATAGCTGTCACTGCAGTTCTCGCTCTTGGATTAACAACCCCACAAATAGTTCATGCAGCTGGGACGAGCGGCGGTAGCTCATCGAGTTCATCCAGTTCTAGTAGTTCTTCTTCAAGCTCGAGCGCAGGCGCTAGAAGTTCTTCAAGTTCGGCGAGCACATCTTCTATGGCAAGACAAAGTGCCATTAACGCAAGTCGTCAAAGTGCACGCCAAGCAAGTCAGAACGCTGCTCGGAATGCAGCACAAAGAGGAACAAATAAAGCTCAGTTAAATCGTTCACATCAGGCTCAACAACGCACGCGTTCCTTAACACCATTAAATCGTCGCTATAGTGATACTACTGGCTATACTCCCCAATTTATGGGTACTAGCTTTTACAACAATTGGTTACTTTATTACGCCATAATCAATACAAATCAAAATAGAGATAAGAAAGTACAGCCTCTAAGTATCGATCAGCAACGCCGCATGTTAAAGCATCAAATGAAAGATGGAGAGACATTGCATACAATCACAGTCTCTACCGATAAAGGGAAACGCCTGATAACTTTACCGAAAAAAGATTATGATAAAGTTAATAAAGGCGCTAATATTAAATACCATAATGGTAAGATTGAAGTAGAATAATATTTCGTTTAAGACAAAGGATTTTCCTAACACCTTTACAATTTTAGATGTTGTAATACCTTTATGGGTCTATACTAAATAGGACTGGCGACTTTAACCGGTCCTATTTTTTAATACGAAAAGAGCGCAATTATCTCTATAATTAAAAGTACTCAACCACTCAAAATTAAGGAGATAATGCGCTTATGTTTAATATTGGGAGCGGGACAGAAATATAATTTGAATAAAAAGATTTCTGTCCCGCCTCGGCAAGGATGACTAGAATTGAAAAAAGCTTGATACAAGCGCATTTTCAAATCAGTCATCTACTGCTAAGATTCTGAAAGGAGCTGGGACATAATCCCTCACTCAAATGAAAAAGCACCTCATTCAACTGATTTATACAGTAAAAATGAGGTGTTACTTTTTAACCCCTTTTCGACGAAGAATGTTGTCATAAAATAGATCTTTTTAACGTCATTAAGTCGAGTGAGTGAACTACTTAATTTCTTTAATACTAACTATTCTGCTCTCATCAATATCAAATGTACCTTCCGTAGATTTAATTGAAATTGAGTCATTACCACTAACATTATCTTCTTTGTCATCAAAGTCAAAAGCTGTACCTTTTAATACATCACCGTCATCTAAACGCATTTCCACTTCTTTGCCTTCAAATTCCCATAATTTAAAACTCATCTAATCACCCTTTCTTAACCAATGGTATAGTGTACGTCCATTGGTATACTTATTTCTAAAATTACAGAGTACTAAAACGACGATCAAACTTATAATGTCCGTATCCATGTATACCTCATACCTAAAATTACAGAGTACTAAAACCGATGAAAATAGAACCATCTTGCATGAATAGTATACCTTATACCTAAAATTGCAGAGTACTAAAACGTTTTACCTTCAATACAGATTTTTCAACAAGTATACCTCATACCTAAAATTACAGAGTACTAAAACCACGTAACAAAGAGTTAGTAATCGTTGTCAGTATACCTCATACCTAAAATTACAGAGTACTAAAACTGTGAAAACGGCGATTTTGAGCCATCAATGGTATACCTCATACCTAAAATTACAGAGTACTAAAACCTAGGCAGGTATGTTATTTCCATTGGTGACGTATACCTTATACCTAAAATTACAGAGTACTAAAACTGTCCGTAGGCGTGTTGTAAAGCACATGCGTATACCTTATACCTAAAATTACAGAGTATTAGAACTTTTTAATGTTTATTTTACTTCTCGTTGTTTAAATTTACTTTTATTTTACCACCATTGACTTTGCCAAGTAACTATTTTCTTGGTTTTGTTTCATAAATTTTATCTTTGTTATGGCTATACCATTGTCTATGTGGTTTAAAGAGGTGTACCTATTGAATATACTACTAAAGATTGGGGCATTCTAGCATATCAATTACATTCGCCCCCTACTTTCTCTACGTAATGAGCATAAAAAAAGAGCATGGCCAATGGGAGCGGGACAGAAATCTAATTTGAACAAAAAAGATTTCTGTCCCGCTCCCTGGTTTTCAATAACCAGTCCTATTTGACAAAGAGCCTATTTTATAATCTATCACACCTATTTAACTAACAAGTAAATCACGTTAGTATACTTTCTACTTTTATAGGAGGTGTATTTGTTACCAACAATGTATTGTAAGTAAAGTTACCTTTTTCTGTGATAGGTACAATATAGGCATAAACGCCAACTATGGTATGATACCACTTATAAATATGTCCCCTGTTTGAAATACAATCAATTACATTGACCCTGTCACTTTAGAGCTAACTTTAGTATTTGCTCGCATAGTACTTCCACAAAAATCTTTCTCCCCATATCACTTGAGGGTGTCCTTCTTCCTTTAGTATTTATGAACGATGCTACTACTTAATCGGTTGATTTATTAGCTTTATCTCTAAAATACTCTTCTAAGACAACAGATAAGATTATTATAACAACGGCAATAGTTTGACCGTGAGGAATAAGTTGCATAAAGCGAAAATCATAATCTGTCATTGCTGCTAATACTTTAAACAATATATTAACTAAGCAAATAAATCCTATTATCGAACCTAGCGTTGCAAAAAAGTTAGCTAAATAGCGCATGATCTCACTCATCCTCTTCTTTATATTTGTACTTACTTTTTAGTAATTGACCTATAATTACAAGCACTGCGAAAGTTACGAACAATATGATTTCTGTGTGAGGTATGAAGTGTAGAAATTCTAGATGTGTTCCTTTTTGATAATCAATTAAACCTAGCAAACAATCTATCATTATTATAAATAACAGTAACACGGGTAAAGCTTCAAAAGCGATAATTATTTTTCTCATAAACTCACTTTCACTCATTCACCATACTCCTCAACGTTTCAACGCTATTGCTTTCTCTCATGAACTATATAGACATTTATTTAATAATAGAGTCTGGGACATAATGTAATGTCTCAGCTTCTTTCAGCATCTTGGCAGTAGATGACTGATTTGAAAATGCGCTTGTATCAAGCTTTTTTTCAATTCTAGTCATCCTTGCCGGGGCGGGACTACGAAATCTTTTTGTTCAAATTAGATTTCTGTCCCGCTCCCATTTATTTAATAATATCAATGAGTTCTTTCTTAGCAGCTGCACGTGCAGGTACCCAGCCGAAGATAATACCGATCAGAGTGGAAACGCCTATAGCTAAAATGATCGGGCCGATGGTAATAACCGCTTTAACTTGATCTGGCGTAACTGCTGTTACTAATAATGCTAAGAGTATGCCAATAATTAAGCCTATTAAACCTCCAAGCAGGCAAAGCACAATACTTTCAATTAAGAATTGTAACTCTATATCACGACTTTTAGCACCAAATGCACGACGAATTGCAATCTCTTCAGTACGTTCAGCTACTGAAATATACATGACGTTCATCACACCGATACCTGCGATAAATAATGAGATTCCGGCAACAGCGGCAACAAAGTAAGTGATCATGTTAAATATTTGATCAAATTGTTTACTCATACTATCAAAGTCTTGATACATATATTGTCCCTCGTCTGCTCCACTACCTCTCTTTTCTAATTTGTCAGCTACCTTGTTAGCAACTTCCTTTTTATTCGCTCCGCTGGTTAATTTTACAGTAAGTGATGGAGATTCTTGAGAGAGATCACTCATATATTTTTTAAAGGTTTTAGATGGCATTTGGACTGCATTATCAGAGCCTCCTAGGCCCATAGGATCACTAGATGATTTATCAGCAACGCCGACTATCTCGAACCCTTGATTATTGATATAAATTATCTTACCTACAGCTTTATTATGAAACGCTTTCTTAGCAATAGAATGATCTACAATGACAACTTTATTTTTTAAATCGTTGTCTTCCTCAGAAAAACCTTTGCCTTCATCTACAGTAGAAAGAGATTTCGTTTTAAATACGTTAATATCTTTATTCTTTTCGGCGTTCGTCATTTTTGAACTATAGCCGCTATCATCCGACTCTTTCACTTTAGCACTCTTTACTCCGTCCACTTCTTCAGCCACACTAATATCATCTGATTTAAATGGATTCTCAGTCACTTTTTCAGTGTTAGGAAAGTAAGCAATAGAGGCTGTATCTTTACCAGCTCCTGAACTTTCTATCTGATCCTTGGAAGTTTGCTTAAATCCATTTCCTAAAAACATGATTAGCATTACAGCAGCAATACCGATAACTATCCCGATAATAGTTAAAATATTACGGCGTTTATTCTTCATTATCGATTTAAATGATACGGCGATGATATTTGATAAGTTGCTCATTTCATCACCTCTTCTTCCTGGATACGACCATCTAAAATATGAATGATGCGATCCGCCTTTTCAGCTACTTCACGTTCATGAGTAACTACGATGATTGTCGTGTTGAGTTCTTTGTTTAAGTCTTCGAATAAATTGATGATATCTTCTGATGTTTTTTGATCCAACGCACCTGTAGGCTCATCTGCAATAATAAACTCTGGTTTATTGATAACCGCCCGGGCGATGGCTACACGTTGTTGTTGACCCCCCGATAACTTGTTAGGAAGTTGATCTTCTTTATCATATAGACCTACCTGATTGAGTTTCTTTCGTACACGTTCTTTGCGTTCTTGAGAAGAGACTCCTGCGTAAACAAGCGGAATACTTACATTTTCTAAAATAGTATTATTCTGGATCAACTTAAAGTTTTGAAAGACAAAGCCTACCGTTTTATTTCGAATTTCTGCTAAACGGTTATCCGACGTTTTCTTGAAATTTTCGCCTTTAAACAGATAATCGCCGTCGTAGCCTCGGTCAATAAATCCTAAAATATTGATTAATGTACTCTTACCTGAACCTGATGGCCCCATAATCGCAACGAATTCGCCTTCTTGTACATTAAAGTTAATATCTTTAAGGATGTGATTAAGTTGGTCACCATTTTTAAAGTGTCGATTGATATCTTTAAGCTCAATCATGACGACACCTCAACTTTTTCTCCATCGTTTAAAGTTTTTTTCGGATGTTTGAGAAGTTGGTCTCCTGGTTCAAGTCCCTTCTTCACAAAAATTTCTCCGTTATTTTTGTTAATCTTGATGTCTTTTTTATGCACTTTATCCTTACTATCAACCACAAATACTTTATCATCTTTAGTTAATACAGATTCTGGCAACTTCATCGACTTCAATGGTACATCAGCTTGCATAGAGAAACCTGCACGTACTGGAATATCTATATTACCAATTGTCACACTATATTTTGAAGCACTGTCTGAGCTTCCACCGCTAGGGTCGTTATCGACAGGGTTAGAGCCAGATCCTTGGCCTCCTGATTTATCATAGCTAGTTGGTAATTCACTAATCTTAGTGATCTCACCTTTACCTGTCTTGCCGTTGTTACCTATTTTGACATTAACGCTATCTCCCTTTTTAATCTTATCAAGGTCAAATTCTGAAACAGTAGCTTTTAACTGTGGTTCTGTAGATATTAATTTCAAGATAGGTTGACCGTCGCTTGCATCATTTTTGTTCTTGATGTCAACTTTACCATCGAATGAAGCGTATGTGCTGTTATTCACTTGTTTATCATGTTTACTCAATTGTTGTTGAGCTTGACTAAGCGCATTTTGATCTTGATTTAGCTTTTTCTGTAAATCGTTGTTATTTGGTTCTTGGTTAACCTTTTGATAATCTTCATTGACCACACTTTGTTGATCATCCACCTTATCCGCTAATTCTTGACGTTTACCTTGATTAGTATCGTAACTAATAAGCGGATCACCCTGTTGCACTTTTTGGCCATCTTTGACTTGAACGCTTGAGAAATCACCAATTTGACTATTGTTCGTGTAGGTCTTTACTGACTTAGGTGACGCTTTACCTTCTAAATGTAACGGTTGTTCATGCTTAACCTTATATGTATCGTATCCCTTATTGCTATCATCATCGTGAGATCCGCCTCCATTGACTTGCTTTAAAATAAAAGCAATACCGATGAGAATAATAATAACGACAGCAATAATTATCCATAACCATTTATTCTTCACGTTAGAAATCCCCCTTATAAATTTTCCAACTGTGATTGTAGCATATATACAGTTGTAAAAAAACAATTGTCAGGAGATTTAAGTACAAATAATTTTATTATTCACTAAATACAAAATTACGATTTATCAATAAGTCTTAAAATATTAGTAATTAGTCTTTAAGTTTTAAAATTATATTTTAAAAATGAAATTAACATGTTACTCTGAAAGGGATTACATACATAGGAGGAGAATGATAGTGGAAAATTCAAAACTACCTTTAGCCGACCATTTCGCAAGCTTGCGTGAAAGACCAAAGTGGTTGGTTAAATTAATCGCTTTATTAATTATTTCATTTTTTGCGAGCTGGTTTGCACAGATTGCAACTGATGTAACTGAACAACTCAAAAAAATGGGGGTTGATCATAAAACCATAGAAACTCAGTCTCAATTTTCTTGGGGGAAAGTTATAGGCGGAACACTAAGTAGCTGTATTTTTTCTGTATTAATCGCTTTTGTGCTATTCTTAATTATTTCAAAGATTATGAAATCGGAAGTTTCGCCTTTAAGTATCTTTTCTGCAGCGCTGTCATATAGTTTAATCATTCAATCTTTCGCCTTAATTGTGGCAGCTATCCAAGCAATGGCGGGGATTAATATGGCAGAGCAAACTATTTCTTCTCTAAGCATTTTCGATAAAGGAAATCCATTCTTATCAGCTATTGATTTAAAATCCTTTATCGCTGCTTATCTAATAGGCTTGTACTACTTCTTTACAGCTAGACTTTCTAAAAAAGCATCGATTACTTGGGCAATTGTAGCACTTATAGTCTTAATTGGGGTCTCCTTAATCGGAGCCGGCTTCAACCATCTCATACAAGAAGGTATGCAAAATCACTAAACGAATGGCGATTTAAGACCTTGGGACTAACCTCCCTAAAAAGAAGGTGGGACAAAAGCGTTAAGGATATCAGCAGAATCGAACGATGAGCAACATTGTGAACCAAATTTTGTCGACGCGTAAGTGTTTCTGTCGACAATCCTGCTTTGGGGGCGCCGTTAATCGGTTGCCCAGCGGGGCCCCAACACAGAGAAACTGGGATATAATGGTCTTTGACTAGAGAGAAAGAGGCTGGGACATAATGTAATGTCTCAGCTTCTTGCAGCATCTTGGCAGTAGATGACTGATTTGAAAATGCGCTTGTATCAAGCTTTTTTCAATTCTAGTCATCCTTGCCGGGGCGGGACTACGAAATCTTTTTGTTCAAATTAGATTTCTGTCCCGCTCCCTTCAACATCTCGTCAGTAGATGACTGATTTGAAAACGCGCTTGTATCAAGCTTTTTTCAATTCTAGTCATCCTTGCCGGGGCGGGACTACAAAATCTTTTTATTCAAATTAGATTTCTGTCCCGCTCCCTTGATTTAAAATAGAAATAGCTATCATACCACACTGTTAACACTCAGTATCATGATTTCCTCTCGAGTCAAGATTTCATCTTATCCTCTATCCTGCTCTACTACTTTGTTATAAAAATAATTTGCTACTACTATATCTACAATCGCGAGCCCCACTGATTTAAAGAGGGTAACTTCTTCTGGACTCTCTCTTCCAGCCAGTTCGCCGCTTACGATACGACCCAGTTCACCATGTAAATCTTTTGCACTCCACTTACCTTCTTCAATAGGCTTGAAGAAATCGCCTGTTTCTTCTAGTGCTGCTTCGGTCGCTTCCACCACCACTTTATCTGCGTTCACGACAGATTCACTCGGTAACTCTTGCATATCTGGTTTGAATGAGCCTACTGCATTCAAATGTGTCCCAGGAGCCAATTGCCCCTTAAACACCGGTTGAGATGAATTCGTCGCAGTGATAACTATATCTGAATTATCCATAGCTGTTGCAACATCTTTGTAGACTTCAGTTTCGATATCGCTGTATTTTTCATTTATTTGTTTAGCAAAGTGAACAGCTTTGTCATAGGTGCGGTTAAAGAATTGAATTCGCTTAATAGCTCTCACAGCGAGAACCGCTTCAATCAACCCTTCCGCTTGCTCACCCGTGCCTATTACACTTAGCGTTTCAGCATTTTGACGAGCCAAGTATTGCGTGGCTACTCCTGAAATTGCTCCTGTTCGAATCTTAGTAAGATACGCTCCATCAAGTACTGCTAGAGTTTCTCCTGTATCATAATCTGTTAAAAGAACTGAACCTTCAATTGTTTGCTTGCCTTTTTGAGGATTACGAGGAGCGTAACTCACAGTTTTAATGCCTACTATACCTAACTCTTCGCTTAGTGCGGGCATAACTAAGTAACGGTTATCCTTATTATAAGGCAATGAATAACGTAGTGGCGTCTCAGTCTTACCTTCAGAGTATGCCTGTAAAGCTTTCCCAGTTTCTGAAATAACTTCTCGCATATTAAGTAACTCTTGTTGATCGTGTTTACTGATTACACGCATCTAATCACCCTCATCACTTTACTACTCACTTTGTTGTATCATATAAGTTCAGAATTAGAGTGAGCATCTTCTCAATATAAGATTCATCTAGCTCTTCTGGCTTAATAATTAAATTAAAATATATCGGTGCAAAGATTAAATCTATAAACAGATCTTCATCATCAACTTCTGCATAATACTCTATAATTTCTTTTAAAACTGAACGTTTTTGATTAAAATAAGCTTCCATGAAACGTTTCTTAGCTTCTTTATGATACTGATTGATTAAGACTTCCATGACTGCGATACCAAGGTTTGATTTATAAATAGTCATCACATGCACTAGAAAAGCATATAAATCTTGATAGAGATTTACGGGTTCAGGCTTGTACATTTCAGTCTTCTCCAAAAACATATCAATAATAATAAATGATTTATCAGGCCAACGACGATAAATCGTCGTCTTAGAGACACCTGATTTCTCAGCAATCTGATCTATCGTCATATCATGATAATGCTGTTGGTTAAGAATAGTCTCTATTGTATTAAATATTTTTCGATTAACCGTGGGATCTTTGGGTCTCCCTGCCATGTTCGCCACCTCTTCTACGTGCCACAAGCTCAACAATTTCAAAAACGATCATTGCAGTGATAAACCACGCAATGAAACCTACCAATATGCTTATAAACCACATACCAGTATACGTCAACATGAGCCATGTCACGATAATATTTGCTAGCACACCCATCATGCCGAAAACAGCACCGCGGCTTACGTACATAGCTACCTTATCTCCAAATTCTAACCCAGAAAGGTACATTGAAACAAGGTAGACGGCTGGAAATGTAGCAAATATACCGCCAAATTCTTTCCACGGTATAACCATTGAGATGATATAACTTACTACCACAGCTATACCACCGAGTAAAAATTTAATCACTAATGATTTCACTGTTATTCGCTCTCCTTATATAAAATGCTTTATACCAAAGAACACGCAAGACAATATCAACCAAAATCCAATGGCAAATAAAGTTCCGCGCTGGTACCCTTTTCGTTGAATATATAGAGCTGTAACGAAGACGGTTACGATACAAGATATAATTCCTAATATGGCCCCTGAGCTTAAGTGAATAGACATGTTGACTAATGTCTTACCTCTATGATCTATGGCAAGGGCAAAGATAGCTGCAAGGTACACTGCAGGCATAGTAGCAATGATGCCCCCAACCTTACCTCCTACTTTCGCAGCAAGCACAGAAGCCGCAGCAACTGCAATGCCACCAATGAGGAACCTTAACACTAAACTTGTAATAGATATACCAAACATCTTATCTAAACTTCCTTCCATTATAAAACGATACGTTTCGTTCAATAATTAGCTTAACGCGCTTAATAAAAATTGTAAATACTGAATTTTATGTAAGGGCTTTCTTATAGTTATATCTAAATGTTAAGAAGCACTGTTCTATATTTATACAAGAGAGGCATAAGATATAAGCGATCGTTCACTATATAATCTTTAAATAAAGATCGCTGCGTTCAAAAATAGTAGTGTCATGTGGTCTTTATCTAACACTAATCCCTTCTATATTTATAGAATTCTATTACATTTGCCTTAATGGCCATCATTCAATCACCCTATAAATTTGAGAGATCCCTTGTCCGTCTATATAAAAATAACCGCCCAGAGAGTTTGGACGGTTGAGCACATATTGAGATAAGACGAAATTCGTTCCAAAAAAGCAGTCAGGTGCCGCTTACAAGTGGACATAATGTAGTGTCTCAGCTTCTTTCAGCATCTTGGCAGTAGATGACTGATTTGAAAATGCACTTGTATCAAGCTTTTTTTCAATTCGAGTCATCCTTGCCGGGGCAGGACTATGAAATCTTTTTATTCAAATTAGATTTCTGTCCCGCTCCCTAATTCCTCAATGCTTTCTTCTATCAGATTTCTCATCAGAACTCAATATAAATAAAGCAAAGCAAATAAAAGGAATAATACCAAATGATCTAGTTATAATATTATAGTTACCCGTTATTAGAGGCAAAATAAAATAGTCAAGAGCTGTAATTATCAGCAATAATAAGTATATCTTTCTTTTCTTGCTCATAACTTACACAGCCAACTCAATCACCACTCTTGCTACCACACCTGCTATTTGCTGATTACATTCGCTTTGTACTAAGTGTTCAGTTAGGCTATTAAATATCTTCCTGTAACTCCAGTTAGTTAATCATAAATTTATGATTTGGTTGATGGTGAAGTACAACTAATTGAGCATCTGATTTTGCTCCACTTAACTACTAAGAGCTCTAATAGCTATACCTAATGCTATCTTAAAGCATATAGCCAATTAAAAGTGAAATAGCTATAGCGTTTTATACTTTGTAGAAACTCTCTATTCAGAACTTAAATAATCCCTTAATCAGCGCTCCTATATAAACACATTTAGTTTCATACAAAGCATTGTTTTAGGCTATCTCTATAAGGAAACGACGAATTTCAGTACCATCGTCTAATACACTAGGGTCTATCTCTTCACCACCATTTTTCTCGATTACTTTTGCCGAGGAAGTATTCGTCTTCTCACAAGTCACTAAAGCTTTTTTCACATCAATTCGAGACAGGTAATCTAGTGCTTTGCGTAAAATCTTGCTTCCATAGCCTTTGCCTCGATAACTTCGACGCACGCCATATCCAACATGACCGCCAACTTGCTTTAAATTATGATTAAGCTCGTGTCGAATGTTAGCCGCCCCTACTATTTCTCCTTCTACAAACAAGAAGTAAGTCGTGTTATCAATGCTTTTATCATGAGACTTATTATCTTTAAGAGATTTAACCAAATCTTCAAAATTCTCATATTTAACGATATCAGTTACGCGTGGAATGATTAACTCATCATTATCGATCCACTCTTTAATGTATTTACAATAACGTTCTTCGTCTGACAAGGTTAACTCACGAAACTCAGCCATGTTGCCACCTTCTTTCTCTCGTCATTACATAAACTTTATCAACGTTCCGGCTGACTTTACTGACGGACTCATCTTAAGCCTTTCTGAACTAAATTGCAAGAGGTGACCAGGAAATAATATTTATCCCATCCATCACTTCACTCGATATAGTGCCTATTTTCATAAAATGAGTTAATTATACTAAATTGGGTAATATTACTAATAAGAAACCTATATTTACGTAAAGTTACTCATAACTTAACCTCTTAAGATACATTCTACATAGGAGGTGTAAATGATGAATAGAAATTTATCCAGAATATTATTCGTTTTCTTTGGCATACTTGCCTGGTTATCAACGATGTTCTTGTTTATCTTACCTACGCTAACTCCCTATCAGAAATATATCGAAAGTCAAAACGGTATTTCTGAAGGCTGGTTGGTCGTGATACTAATTATTATTACTATTTTCTATTTAGGTATTCTGGCATTAGACTTATTTAACTCATTTGCCACACAAGTATTGCAATTTGTACTACTTGTACTCATCGTAGTGTGTGCCTTACCATTTATTACGGCTTTCATCATTATTTCATTCATTGTCAATATTAGTATTATTGAAATTTTTATTCCGATAATACTTGTTATACTAGCAATGCTGTTACACATCGTTTGGTGTGTTATACCATTTATGCAAAGCCGTTCTTTAAAGGAAGCACAATCTAAAGTCAAACGATAATGATTCATAATAATTACGTCTAGAGTATAGATAGGAGCATTATAATTATACTCGAGCCTCAATCTAATAGCAGTTCGAAGACTATTTAAGTCAATCGATAAGTAGGGCTTGTCCTTAATATTTGAAATACAGAGAGATATGTGAGGTCGGGACAAAAGCATTGAAGATTTGGGCGCGGGGCCCCAACACAGAGAAACTGGTAAACAAGTTTCCACAGACACTGCGAGTTGGGGCGGGACTACGAAATCTTTTTATTCAAATTAGATTTCTGTACCGCTCCCGAATCGTACGCTTATCTGTCGACAATCTTGTTTTTAGCAGGCCATTCATCGGTTTCCCATAACACAGAAATTTTTATGTCCCGATCTCTTCAACTTATCAATAAAGCTAAAACTTCGAGATTTCTCGTAAATATTCACGAAAATCTCGAAGCTTTTCTGTTCCTGAGATAACGATACCTCAGGAACTTTTAATATGCTCTATATATGCTGTTCAATATAAAGTTGTTAAATGATACCAATGTCTTTTCCAATTTTTTCATACGCTGTTAAAGCACGATCTAACATCTCTTTAGTGTGGGCAGCTGTTGGCATGTTACGCACACGTCCTGTGCCACGTGGTACCGTTGGGAAGACGATGGATTTAACGTAAACGCCTTCTTCTTTGAGTCGTCTACTAAACTCTTGAGTATCTTTCTCATCACCAATAATTACAGGTGTGATTGGTGTTTCAGATTCGCCAGTATCAAAACCTAATTTAGTCAAACCATCTTTAAGATAGTTTGCATTCTCCCATAACTGGTCATGTAACTCTGTTGAAGCCATTAGTTTCTTAACAGCTGCAGTTACAGCTTTCGTATCTCCTGGCGCTAATGAAGTGGAGAATAAGAATGGGCGTGATTGAGCTTTTAACCAATCTATCAGTTTTTGACTACCAGCTACATAACCACCAACTACGCCGATAGCTTTAGATAGCGTACCGATTTGGAAGTCAATCTTATCTTGGAGTCCAAAGTGTTTAACAGTACCTGCGCCTTTCCCCATTACACCTGAGCCATGTGCATCGTCAACATACGTTAACAAACCAAATTCTTCAGCAATTTTAACGATTTCAGGTAATTTCGCTACATCACCATCCATACTGAAGACACCATCAGTAATGTACATGACCTTATTGTATTCACCAGATTCTACCGCTTCTTTCGCTTTCTTACGTAAGTCATCCATATCAGAGTGGTTTACGCGAATAATCTTAGCTTTAGATAAGCGACAACCATCAATTATTGAAGCATGGTTTAATTCGTCTGACAGAATCGCATCGTTTTTATTCATTACTGCCGAAATAGCTGCCATATTACAGTTAAAACCTGATTGGTATGCAATTGCTGCTTCTGTGCCTTTAAATTCTGCAAGGGTTTGTTCTAGTTCATCGTGTATATCTAAAGTACCATTAATAGAACGAACAGCACCTGCACCTACGCCTCGGTTATCAATAGCTTCTTTAGCCGCCGCTTTCAAATCATCATCCGTAGCTAAACCTAAATAATTATTAGAAGATAAGTTGATATATTGTTTGCCATCAATTTGAATTTCCGGACCATTTGCACCTTCTATAGTATCTACTTCATTGTAAAGACCATTTTCTTTTAAATAATTTAGATTTTCATCTAAAAAATCATTTAGTGATTGTACCACTAGAAATCCTCCTTTGTTATGTGTAACCTGCTTAGCAATACATTATTACTGACTCAGCATTGATTACATCTGCACGCTGATAATATGATCACTCACTTTTAATCATACCCTATTTTAAATACTCTGAAAAGTAAATGTAGAAAATTAAGAAAGCGCTTTTACAAACCTCATCAATGACAGCGAAAGAACTCGTATTTAGAGATCGATTTCCCATCACATAAATAACTATTCAATACAGTCTCCTCCCCTATTGCACCACTCATAAAAGTGTTATAATAAATTGAAATATTTAAGGGAAGAAGGATGTCACATGGCAGATTGGTTACAATTAGCCAAAGATAAAGAGAATAGTATGATTCAAACACGACGGTATTTACATCAATATCCTGAAATCTCGTTTGAAGAACATCAAACGCATGATTATATACTCAGTCAACTTCAGTTGCTCTCTTGTGAAATTCAACACCCTGTGGGCAGTAATGGTATCGTCGCTACGTTTAAAGGTAATGGAAATGGACCGACGATTGCTTTACGCGCAGACTTTGATGGATTACCCGTAGAGGAATTGAGAGATAGTCCATATAAATCAAAGCACTCTGGTATTAGTCATGCATGTGGTCATGACGGACATACTTCTGTGTTATTAGCTGTGGCAGAAATCTTAGAAGAGTATAAATCTCAACTAAATGGCGAGGTCGTCCTCATCTTTCAACATGGAGAAGAGTTGATGCCAGGCGGAGCTAAAGAAATGACTGAAGCTGGATGTTTGGAAGGTGTAGATCGTATTTATGGAAATCATTTATGGTCTGGCTATCCAACGGGTTCAATATATTCTCGCTCAGGTTCCATGATGGCGTCGCCTGATGAATTTAATATAGCTATCCATGGTCGTGGGGGACATGGCGCTAAGCCTCATGAAACGATCGATCCAGTAGTGGTTATGGCAGAATTTATTCTAAGCGCTCAGAAAATAGTTACACGAACGATTGATCCAGTTAAACATGCTGTTATTAGTTTCGGTATGATTCAAGCTGGTGCAGCCGATAATGTCATCCCTGATTCTGCTTATTGCCGAGGTACAGTACGTGTGTTTGATACAGATATTCAATCTCATATCAAGTATAAGATGGAGAAGCTTTTAGAGGGACTCGCTGTCGCCAATGATATCACCTACGAGCTTGATTATATTAAAGGCTATTTACCAGTAAATAACGATCCCCAATGTTATGAAGTTATTAAAACTGCTACAAAAGCGCTCAATTTACTTTATTCAGATAGCGATTTAATGATGACAGGAGAAGATTTCTCATTCTATCAATCTGTTATACCTGGGGGGTTCTTCCTTACAGGTTGTGGCAATGAAGAGAAAGATACTATGCACCCGCACCATAGTCCTTATTTCGATATAGATGAAGCCGCCTTAAAGTACGCACTAAGTGTCTTTTTAACAATCCTTGAGAAAGAAGGCGTCTTGAGAGCTTAAGCTAACTACTCACAAGAGCCCTTTGAGTTCATCATCAAAGATAGAGAATAGAGACTTACATGGACTAAACTCTGTTAAGTAAGCAATACAAAAAGGGAGCGGGACAGAAATCTAATTTGAACAAAAAATTTTGTAGTCCCGCCCCGACAAGGATGACTAGAATTGAAAAAAGCTCGATACAAGCGCTTTTTTCAATTCAGTCATCTACTGCCAAGATGCTAAAAGAGGCTGGGAGTTATGTCCCAGCCTCTTATTACTATAGTCGGTTTATTATTCTTTGATTTCAGTAACTACGCCTGAACCTACAGTACGTCCACCTTCACGGATTGAGAAACGAGTACCGTCTTCAATAGCGATTGGTGAAATTAATTCAACTTCCATTTCAACGTTGTCACCAGGCATAACCATTTCTGTACCTTCTGGTAAAGTGATAACACCTGTTACGTCAGTAGTACGGAAGTAGAATTGTGGACGATAGTTAGAGAAGAATGGAGTATGACGTCCACCTTCATCTTTAGACAATACGTAAACTTCAGCTTTGAATTTAGTGTGTGGTGTGATTGAACCAGGAGCAGCTAATACTTGACCACGTTGTACATCTTCACGTGAAATACCACGTAATAATGCACCGATGTTGTCACCAGCTTCAGCGTAGTCTAATAACTTACGGAACATTTCTACACCAGTAACTGTAGTTTTTTGTGATTCTTCTGCCATACCGATGATTTCAACTTCTTCACCGACTTTGATTTGACCACGTTCAACACGGCCAGTAGCAACTGTACCACGACCAGTGATTGAGAATACGTCCTCAACTGGCATCATGAATGGTTTGTCAGAGTCACGGTCTGGAGTTGGGATGAAGTCATCTACTGCTTGCATTAATTCTAAGATTTTTTCTTCGTATTGTTCTTCGCCTTCTAATGCTTTTAATGCAGAACCAGCGATTACAGGTACGTCGTCACCTGGGAAGTCGTATTCGCTTAATAAGTCACGAACTTCCATTTCAACTAATTCTAATAATTCTTCGTCGTCTACCATGTCAACTTTGTTTAAGAATACAACAAGTGCTGGTACACCAACGTTACGTGATAATAAGATGTGCTCACGAGTTTGAGGCATTGGACCGTCAGCTGCAGATACAACTAAGATACCGCCGTCCATTTGAGCTGCACCAGTGATCATGTTTTTAACGTAGTCAGCGTGTCCTGGGCAGTCAACGTGAGCATAGTGACGTTTGTCAGTTTGGTACTCGATGTGAGCAGTATTGATAGTAATACCACGTTCTTTTTCTTCAGGTGCGTTGTCAATCATGTCATAAGATTGAGCTACAGTGTCACCATTTTTTGCTAAAACAGTTGCGATAGCAGCTGTTAAAGTTGTTTTACCATGGTCAACGTGACCAATAGTTCCAATATTGGCATGTTCTTTTGAGCGATCGAATTTTTCTTTAGCCATTATAGAATCTCTCCTCTTCAATAGATAATTGTTTTGAAATTTATCTCCCATGACAGTTTCTCACCACCATGAGAATCAGTTCGCTAGATAGCTATATGGAAGCACAAGGCACTATAGCTATCAACGAAACTTGACTGCATAATGCATGCTATTATAAACCATACATATCCTTTATAATGCATTTTTACCAAAAAATCAATGTATAAAACTTTGCTCTAGCCTATAAATTTAAACTGAATTAACTTGACCTAACGCTAAGCGCTTAATCCACTATTATTCAGCTGCAGAGCCACTGTTTTTCTTAATGATGTCATCAGCGATTGATTTAGGTACTTCTGCATAGTGGTCAAAGTACATAGTGTACGTACCACGACCTTGAGTATTAGAACGTAATGATGTAGCGTAACCGAACATTTCAGAAAGTGGTACGAATGCGTTAACAACTTGTGCGTTACCACGTGGTTCCATACCATCTACGCGACCGCGACGTGCTGTAACGTCACCCATGATGTCACCCATGTACTCTTCTGGCATTTCGATTGTTACTTTCATCATCGGTTCTAAGATAACTGGATCACATTTTTTAGCAGCTTCTTTAAGTGCTAATGATGCTGCGATCTTGAAGGCCATTTCAGATGAATCGACATCGTGGTATGAACCATCAAAGAGTTTCGCTTTAACATCGATTAATGGATAACCAGCTAAGACACCATTTTCCATAGCATCTTGTAAACCTTGTTCAACTGATGGGATGTATTCACGAGGAACTACACCACCAACGATAGCGTTTTCGAACTCGAAACCGGCACCAGTGTCGTTTGGTGTGAATTCGATTTGAACGTCACCGTATTGACCACGACCACCAGATTGACGAGCGAATTTACCTTGAACTGATGCTTGTGTCTTGAATGTTTCACGATAAGAAACCATTGGAGCACCTACATTACATTCAACGTTAAATTCTTTCTTCATACGGTCTACTAAGATGTCTAAGTGTAATTCACCCATACCACCGATGATAACTTGTCCAGTTTCATCATCAGTATGCGCACGGAAAGTTGGGTCTTCTTCTTGTAGCTTAACTAAAGCTTGAGTCATTTTATCTTGGTCAGCTTTAGATTTAGGCTCTACTGATAAGTGGATAACTGGCTCTGGGAATTCCATTGATTCCAAGATAATATCGTTTTTCTCTCCACATAATGTATCACCTGTGCCAGTGTCTTTAAGACCTACAGCTGCAGCGATATCACCTGAGTAAACTGTGTTTAGCTCTTCACGGTGGTTAGCGTGCATTTGTAGTAAACGACCTACACGTTCACGTTTGTTCTTACTAGAGTTCTTAACGTAAGAACCAGCATCTAAAGTACCAGAGTAAACACGGAAGAATGTTAATTTACCAACATAAGGGTCACTCATAACTTTGAATGCTAATGCAGCAAATTCTGCATCATCATCTGCTTTACAAACAACCTCTTCATCTGGTTCATCAGCGCGGTGACCTACGATTGGCTTAACATCTAATGGAGATGGTAAGTAATCGATAACTGCGTCTAGCATTAATTGAACACCTTTGTTCTTAAATGCTGAACCACAAAGCACTGGGTAGAATTCAACTTCGTTAGTTGCGTAACGAATTGCGTTTTTCAACTCATCTGCAGAGATTTCTTCATCTCCAAGATATTTTTCCATCAATTCGTCATCAACTTCAGCAACAGCTTCAATTAATGTAGTGCGCGCTTCTTCAGCTCTTTCTTGATGATCTTCAGGAATGTCGATCTCTTCGACATCAGTTCCTAAGTCATTGTTATATTTAAAGCATCTCATACGAACTAAATCGATGATTGCTTCGAAGTCATCTTCTGAACCAATTGGTAATTGAATTGGCGCAGCGTTAGCTTGTAAACGATCATGGATAGTGCTCACTGAATACTCAAAGTTAGCACCTAATTTGTCCATTTTGTTTACGAATACGATACGAGGAACGCTATATGTTGTAGCCTGACGCCAAACTGTTTCAGTTTGAGGTTCTACACCTGATTGCGCATCAAGTACAGTAACCGCACCGTCTAACACACGTAATGAACGTTCAACTTCAACTGTGAAGTCTACGTGTCCAGGAGTGTCGATGATGTTTACACGGTGGTCATTCCATTGAGCAGTAGTGGCAGCTGATGTGATTGTAATACCACGGTCTTGCTCTTGTTCCATCCAGTCCATTTGTGAAGCACCTTCGTGTGTTTCACCAATTTTGTGGATACGGCCAGTATAGTAAAGAATACGTTCAGTCGCAGTTGTCTTACCGGCATCGATATGCGCCATGATACCGATATTACGAGTCTTTTTTAAACTAAAATCTCTAGCCATGTATTTTTCTCCTTCCAGTATTACTGTGAATAAATACTATCCATATGGCGATGCCCTAAGCGCAATGACGGAGAGTCGAAAGCTTTCCGAAACTGTCACTCAGGGACATATCAACTATCTTACCAACGATAATGAGCGAAGGCTTTGTTCGCTTCGGCCATTTTATGAACGTCTTCACGTTTCTTAACAGCTCCACCTGTGTTGTTAGCAGCATCTAAGATTTCATTAGCTAAACGTTCTTCCATAGTCTTTTCACCACGAAGACGCGCATAGTTTACTAACCAACGTAAACCTAGTGTAGTACGACGCTCAGGGCGAACTTCTACTGGTACTTGGTAGTTAGAGCCACCTACACGACGGGCTTTAACTTCTAATACAGGCATGATATTGTCGATAGCTTCTTCGAATACTTCCATAGCATCGCGACCAGTACGTTCTTGTACTGTTTCAAATGCAGAGTAAAGAATTTTTTGTGCTGTACCGCGTTTACCATCTAACATAATCTTGTTAATTAACTTAGTAACTAATTTAGAATTATGGATTGGATCTGGTAACACGTCTCTTTTTGGTACTGAACCTTTACGAGGCATATTGAGAATCCTCCCTTCCTATTATAGTCATTATTTTTCAGTTATAGTTAAAATTTACGCAATCTTAAACTTATTTCTTTTCATCTTTAGGTTTCTTAGTTCCGTATAATGAACGGCCTTGTCTACGTCCATCAACGCCTGATGTATCAAGCGCACCACGTACAATGTGATAACGCACACCTGGTAAGTCTTTAACTCGTCCACCACGTACAAGTACAACACTGTGTTCTTGTAAGTTGTGACCAATACCAGGAATGTATGCGTTAACTTCAATGTTGTTAGATAAACGCACACGTGCGTATTTACGTAACGCTGAGTTTGGTTTTTTAGGTGTCATCGTACCAACACGAGTACAAACTCCACGTTTTTGTGGTGAGTTTAAGTCAGTAAATCTTTTCTTCTTACTGTTGAAGCCTTTATTCAATGCTGGTGAGTCTGAAACTTTTGTTTTGCTTTTTCTTGGTTTACGCACCAATTGGTTAATAGTTGGCATTGAATGTCTCCTCCTCTCTTAATTTTATAATCCCACACATCCAGGTGGTTCATTTTTAGGTTAAAGAAAATTTAGTAAGTTAACACTTACTAATTCACTTAAGCAGAGCTACGACTGTAGCGTCTACATTAATACCTACATACTCTCCTAAAGCTTTCTTGCTCTCGAAATAGTCAATAGGTATCTGTTTATGATTGATTCTACACAATACGTCGGTTAATAAATAAACTTCAACGTCTTCTGCTATAATCAATGATGTTACTTGGTCTTGATCCAACGATTTAATCGTTTGTTTCAGACCAACAACATGGCGTTGTTTGTTAAAGCGTGCAACTTTTTCATTAGACATTTACATATCCTCCAAAGTCCTGCTTGCATCAACCTTTACAATAGTAACATTACTTTCTTGTCCCGTCAATACAAATTATATATCAAAGACAATTCATATTGCTACTCTACTAAATTCCCGTCACTTCATTAATTGTATTTAGTCGATTTGACGGGAATACGGTTGTTACCAGTAGTAAAATGTATTACTCTATAAACAATTGTTACAATATTATTTTAATATATCATTAAGGTTGCAAGAATATTTATTTACGAGTGAAAAATCATCATATTTATAGGGAGTGTTGTAATGTATACGAATTATATCTTTGACTTTGATGGAACTATAGCTGATTCTAGCGATTGCGGGATTATTGCCACACAAAAAGCATTTCGCAGTAACAACCTCGAAGCTCCTACCCAGGAAACAATAGATTACTACATGGGAATACCAATTGAAGAAAGCTTCCCTAACATGTGTACTGAAGCCTTAAGCACGCAACAGTTAGATCTCCTCATTCGAGATTTTCGCAGCTATTATAAAGAAGTAGAACAACAGTATATCAAAATAGTGCCAGGTATGGATAGCGTAATACAATCCTTATCTTCTCGTAACTGTAAGCTGTTTGTTGTTTCTAGCAAACACAGTACGGTGCTCGAAAGAAACCTGAAGTTACTCGACCTTGATAGCTATTTTACTGAAGTGGTAGGTTCTGATAAAGTCACAGAATATAAACCTCACCCAGACGGTCTTAATTATATTCTAAACCAGTATAGTTTAGCTGCTAACGACAGTTTGTACATCGGTGATGCAAAGTTTGATATTCAGATGGCGCATGCAGCTGGCATTCATTCTTGTGCAGTCGCTTGGGGCAGTCATAGCGAAACGATCTTGAGACAAGAAGAACCTACTTATGTGGTTGCGTCACCTAAAGATATTCTGACTTTAAGATAAAACTTAACGTTATATTATTTCTCTTTACCTATACGAGCACAGTAAAGAATTCAAGCTCAACTGTGATGAGAGTGAGACATAAATTTCTGTGCTCTGGGAGACCGATTAACGGTGTCCCAAAAGAAGTATTGTCGACAGAAACGCTCCCTTTTAGAAACCTAAAACACAACAGAATTTTGCATTCCTACCCACTATAGTGTTATAATGTAACTAACAAAGATGTCGTGCATGTATGCACCAACCCCCTCACTATTCCGAGTAGTGAGGACTCTTTAGTACTCAAAAGCTATCTCGATCTGTAAAACTATCAGATATGCACCAAACCCCTCACTATTCCGAGTAGTGAGGGGTTTTTGTTGGTGTGACTAGTCGCCTATTTATCGTTGCGATTGCGTAGCCAGTTCGCAAATAAAGCAACGATGCAACCACTTGCTGCTGTGGTCATGATGTTTACAAAGATGTCGGTCATTGTGTATGCACCTCCTCTCTACGCCAATTGACGCCTGAGAGATAGGCGACTCTATTATTATATCACCTATGAATGTACAAGCATATATACTTCCGATAAGTTGAATTATGAAAAACATTCTCTCCACTTCTTTATAGTTATACATTTAAAAAAGCAGATGATATCACCATCTTAGTTATAAAATCACCTGTTCAATTTATTCCTAGTTTAGTAGAAAGTCTTTACAAAAATAAATTAGGTATTTATGAAGTGAGAGAGATAGACAGTAATAAAGAACTGAAACATACTTAATTAAAACGCCTCAATCCCACCAAAATACTATTATCGTTGGTGGAATTGAGACGTTTATTTTTATAATTTATTTAATATTTTTAGGTATCTCTTGTTGATAAACCTTTTTGATTTTTACTACCGTTCCTTTAATCCCTCTAAATGTAACTTTATATAACTCATTATGATTTCTTTAATAACTTACATCTCATATATGCTTTATATACAAGTGTAAGTTACACTTGAGGCTGGGACATAAAGGTCTTTGACTAGAGAGAAAAAGAGGCTGGGACATAATGTAATGTCTCAACCTCTTTCAGCATTTTGGCAGTAGATGACTGATTTGAAAATGCGCTTGTATCAAGCTTTTTTCAATTCTAGTCATCTTTGCCGGGGCGGGACTACGAAATCTTTTTGTTCAAATTAGATTTCTGTCCCGCTCCCTATTTAATTTGATAAAGGCCTGTAAGTTATTCAGTATACTGAACGTCTTCACTTTGAACTTCTTCAGAAGCTAAATCTTTCTCATAGTTCACATCACTATAACGTCTCATACCTGTACCGGCTGGTATTAACTTACCGATGATAACGTTCTCTTTCAAGCCGAGTAAGTTATCACGTTTACCTTTGATTGCTGCATCAGTAAGTACTCGCGTAGTTTCTTGGAAGGAAGCTGCTGATAGGAAGCTTTCAGTCTCAAGAGACGCTTTTGTAATACCTAGGAGTACTGGTTTAGCTGTTGCAGGACGCTTGCGCTCTTTAAATGCAGCGCGGTTAGCATCGGTGAAGTTGTGGATGTCAACAAGTGAACCTGGTAGTAAGCCTGTATCACCCGCTTCGATGATACGTACTTTACGTAACATCTGTCTTACCATAACTTCGATGTGTTTATCGTCAATTTCAACACCTTGCATACGATAAACTTTTTGAACCTCTTTGAGTAAATAACTTTCAGTGGCATTTAGGCCAGCTACTGATAAGTAATGTTTAGGCTCAATTGAACCTTCAGTTAATACTTCACCACGTGCCACTCCTTGACCTTCTTCAACTTTCAAGCGTGATGTACCAGATGCAAGGTAACTTCTCGTTTCATTCGCACCTTTAATCACAATTTCTTGTTGACGGTCTTTAGCAAGTTTAATTTCTTGTACTACACCTTCGATTTCAGTAATCACAGCTTGTCCTTTAGGATTACGCGCTTCGAAGATCTCTTGGATACGCGGTAAACCTTGAGTGATGTCACTACCTGCTACACCACCTGTGTGGAATGTACGCATTGTAAGTTGCGTACCTGGTTCACCGATAGATTGAGCAGCAATGGTACCTACTGCTTCTCCTACTTCAACCTTTTCACCTGTGGCAAGGTTCTTACCATAACAACGCTCACAGACGCCGTGGCGTGTATTACAAGTGAATGCTGAACGGATGTACATTTGAGTGATGCCTGCATCTACTATTTTCTTAGCTACCTCAGAAGTAATGAGTTCATCTGGATAGGCTAGAATTTCATCTGTTTCTGGATGGCGAACTGTTTCTTTAGAATAGCGACCTTCAATACGTTCTACAAATGGTTCGATCATTTCAGTACCTTCGCTAATATCTGAAACGAGTAAGCCACGGTCAGTGCCACAATCTTCTTCACGGACGATAACGTCTTGTGCAACATCAACAAGACGACGTGTAAGATAACCAGAGTCGGCAGTCTTAAGCGCTGTATCCGCAAGACCTTTACGCGCACCGTGAGTTGAAATGAAGTATTCTAATACGGTTAAACCTTCTCGGAATGATGAAGTGATCGGTAATTCAATGATCTTACCTGATGGTGCTGCCATCAATCCACGCATACCTGCAAGCTGAGTAAAGTTAGACGCGTTACCACGAGCACCAGAGTCACTCATCATGAAGATTGGATTTGTTTTTTCAAGCGATTGCATTAACTCGCCTTGAATTTGATCTTTGGCGTTAGTCCAAATTTCAACTACTGAATTGTAACGTTCATCTTCAGTAATTAAACCACGATTATATTGTTTAGTAACTTTTTCTACAAGTTTTTCACTTTCATCTAAAATTTCTTGTTTATCTGGTAGTACCACAATATCGGATACCCCAACCGTAATACCTGCTTTAGATGAGAATTTAAAGCCTAAGTCTTTCATTCTATCAAGCATCATAGAAGTATCCGTAATGCTGAAGCGATTAAATACTTCTGCGATGATGTTACCTAAGAAACTCTTGTTAAATGGTTCAACAAGTTCCTTATCTTCAAAGTATTCTTTTAGTCCACCTTCACCCAGTTCAGTAGGGTCTACGAAATATTTGTCAGGTGTTCTCACTTCTAGATTTTCTTGACTTGGCTCGTTAATGTATGCAAACGAATCAGGAATGATTTCATTAAAGATAATCTTACCAACAGTAGTCGTTAAGATTTTTCTATTTTGTTCGTCTGTAAATGTTGGATTATTGAATGAGCTAGCGTGTACACCGATACGAGAGTGCAAGTGTACATAGCCATTAGCATACGCCTTGAGTACTTCATTAGAATCATTAAAGATTCGACCTGTATTCACTGCTTCTTTACGTTCTAACGTGATGTAATAGTTACCTAATACCATGTCTTGAGATGGTGTAACAACTGGTTTACCATCTTTAGGATTCAAGATGTTTTGAGCCGCTAGCATTAACATACGCGCTTCTGCTTGAGCTTCTTTAGATAGTGGAACGTGAACCGCCATTTGGTCCCCATCAAAGTCCGCGTTATATGCTGTTGTTGCAAGTGGGTGCAGACGGATGGCACGGCCTTCAACTAATGTTGGTTCAAACGCTTGGATACCTAATCTATGAAGCGTTGGCGCACGGTTTAATAGTACAGGGTGTTCTTTAATAACCTCTTCAAGTACATCCCATACTTCATCATCCATGCGTTCAATCTTACTTTTAGCATTCTTTATATTCGTAGCTATTTCGCGTTGAACTAATTCTTTCATTACGAAAGGTTTGAAGAGTTCAAGCGCCATTTCTTTCGGAAGACCACATTGATACATCTTCAAACTAGGCCCTACGGCGATAACCGAACGACCAGAGTAGTCGACACGTTTACCTAGTAAGTTTTGACGGAAACGCCCTTGTTTACCTTTCAACATATGAGAAAGTGATTTAAGCGGTCTGTTACCCGGACCGGTAACTGGGCGACCACGACGACCATTATCGATAAGCGCGTCTACAGCTTCTTGTAACATACGTTTTTCGTTTTGAACGATGATGCCAGGCGCACCTAAGTCTAATAAGCGTTTTAAACGGTTATTACGGTTGATTACACGACGGTATAAATCGTTCAAGTCACTTGTTGCAAAACGACCACCATCTAGCTGAACCATTGGGCGAATTTCAGGAGGAATGATAGGTAGTACATCTAAGATCATCCATGCCGGGTTGTTACCTGAATTTCTAAATGATTCCACAACTTCTAACCGTTTAATAGCACGTGTTAAACGTTGTCCTGTAGCTGATTCAAGTTCATCGCGCAGCGCTTTAAGTTCTGCGTCTAAATCAATCTCATCTAATAGTTCTTGAATTCCTTCAGCACCCATTTTAGCAGTGAATTGATTAGGATATTTATCATAGTAATCTCTGAATTCAGCTTCAGAAAGTAAAGATTTCTTCTCTAGACCAGTTGGACCTGGATCTACGACTACATACGAAGCAAAATAGATCACTTCTTCCAGCGCACGTGGTGACATGTCTAATAACAATCCCATGCGACTTGGAATGCCTTTAAAATACCAAATGTGAGAAACGGGAGCTGCTAGTTCGATATGCCCCATTCTTTCACGACGAACTTTCGATTTAGTTACTTCAACACCACAGCGGTCACATACCATACCTTTATAGCGAACACGTTTGTATTTACCACAACTACATTCCCAGTCCTTAGTTGGTCCAAAGATTCTTTCACAGAACAAACCATCTTTCTCTGGCTTGAGCGTACGGTAGTTAATCGTTTCTGGTTTTTTAACTTCACCAAATGACCATGAACGAATCTTCTCAGGTGAAGCGAGTCCTATTTTCATGTAATGGAAATTATTTACATCAATCAAGGAGCCTACCTCCTTCAATTTAGATTAGCTGTGCAAATTGATTGATTCCTTTATTATCACGAATAGTACCGAGCAATCCTGCTAGATGTGTTAAGAGTTTCATAAGATGATGTAGCCTAACACATCTAGAGGGATTCACCCGCATAATATATCCACAAATTGCTATTGATTAATCAGGTTTTTGAGATTCTGGAGCAGATTTTTGTTGTAAATCGACTTTCCGTTCTGCCACTTCTTCATCTTCGTTATCGTGCATGTCGATTTCATTATTATGTTCGTCCATAATCTTAACATCTAAACCTAAACTTTGTAATTCTTTCATCAATACTCGGAATGATTCGGGAACGCTTGGCTTAGTGATGTTCTCACCTTTAACTATAGACTCATAAGTTTTAACACGACCTACTGTATCGTCTGATTTATAAGTCAAGATTTCTTGTAAAGTATAAGCAGCACCATAGGCTTCTAACGCCCATACCTCCATTTCACCAAAGCGTTGACCACCAAATTGCGCTTTACCACCAAGTGGTTGTTGCGTAACGAGTGAGTATGGTCCAGTAGAACGCGCATGTAGTTTGTCATCAACCATGTGCGCTAACTTAAGCATATACATTACACCGACTGAGATACGATTATCGAATGGTTCTCCTGTACGACCATCGTATAACACTGTTTTACCGTCGCGTGCCATACCAGCTTCTTCGATAGTAGACCATACATCATCGTCATTAGCACCATCAAATACTGGTGATGCTACGTGAATACCTAAGTTCTTAGCTGCCATACCTAAATGGAGCTCTAAGACTTGTCCGATATTCATACGTGATGGTACACCGAGTGGATTTAACATGATGTCAATAGGACGACCGTCTGGTAAATAAGGCATATCCTCTTCAGGTACTATCTTAGAAATGACACCTTTGTTACCGTGACGACCACACATTTTGTCCCCTACGTGAATCTTACGTTTTTGAACGATGTATACTCGAACTAATTGGTTCACTCCTGGAGAGAGCGTATCGTCGCCTTCTTCTCGATTAAACACTTTAACATCTAGGACGATACCGCCAGCACCGTGTGGTACACGTAAAGAAGTATCTCGAACTTCGCGAGCCTTTTCACCAAAGATGGCATGCAATAAACGCTCTTCAGCTGTAAGTTCAGTAACACCTTTAGGCGTTACTTTCCCTACTAATATATCTCCATCTTTAACTTCAGCACCTACGTAGACAATTCCGCGCTCATCAAGGTTCTTGAGTGCGTTTTCAGAAACGTTAGGTATATCGCGTGTAATTTCTTCAGGTCCTAGCTTCGTATCTCGTGCTTCAGATTCATACTCTTCAATATGGATTGAAGTATACACATCATCTTTAACTAGGCGTTCGCTCATGATTACAGCGTCCTCGTAGTTGTAACCATCCCAAGTCATGAAGCCTACTACTACGTTACGGCCTAATGCCATTTCACCAAGTTCCATTGAAGGTCCATCCGCTAAGATTTCACCTTTTTCAACGATATCTCCGCTAGAGATGATCGGACGTTGGTTATAACATGTACCAGAGTTAGAGCGTTTGAATTTAGCAAGAGGGTAACGATCTACTTCGCCTTCATATTCTTGGCCATCTTCTTCAATTAATCTACGCACAAGAACTCGATTGGACTCAACATGCTCGACACGACCTCTGTGTCTAGCGATGACAGCTGCACCAGAGTCACGTGCTGCGACATGTTCCATACCTGTACCCACAAACGGAGATTCAGGGTTCATCAATGGTACCGCTTGACGTTGCATGTTCGCACCCATTAACGCGCGGTTAGAGTCGTCGTTTTCTAAGAATGGAATACATGCAGTTGCGGCAGAAACAACTTGTTTAGGTGATACATCCATGTAATCCATTTTCTCTTTTGCCATCACAGTGTTGTTACCGCGGAAACGACAAACAACTTCGTCGTCTAAGAAGCGACCGTCTTCATCGGTACGAGAATTCGCTTGGGCAACAACATAACTGTCTTCTTCATCTGCAGTTAAATAATCAATTTGGTCTGTAATCGCATTTTTCTCAATATCTACTTTACGATAAGGTGTTTCAATAAATCCAAATTCGTTAACACGCGCATAACTTGATAGCGAGTTAATCAATCCGATGTTTGGACCTTCTGGTGTTTCGATTGGACACATACGACCATAGTGAGAATAGTGAACGTCACGCACTTCCATTTGAGCACGTTCACGAGTTAAACCACCTGGTCCAAGTGCAGACAAACGACGCTTATGTGTAAGCTCTGCTAATGGATTCGCTTGGTCCATGAATTGAGACAATTGAGAACTACCAAAGAATTCCTTAATTGAAGCAATAACTGGACGAATGTTGATCAATTGTTGTGGAGTGATTGAATCTGTATCTTGGATAGACATTCTTTCACGAACCACACGTTCCATTCTAGATAAACCTATGCGGAATTGATTTTGTAGTAATTCACCTACTGAACGTAAGCGACGATTACCTAAGTGATCAATATCATCAGTGAAACCGATGCCATTTAATAAGTTGAAGAAGTATGACATTGAAGAAACGATATCAGCTGGTGTAATACATTTCACTTCTGAATCAGGGAACGCATTACCAATTAATGTAGTCGTACGTTCTTCTTCGTCATTAGGTACATAAACCTTGATAGATTGGATCTCTACTGGTTCGTCTACAATGCTACCTTCTAAGTCATAAACTTCGCTGTTCGCATTTGATTCTAATACATCCATGATTTCGTCAAGTTTACGACGGTCTACGACAGTGCCTTCTTCAGCTACGATTTCACCTGATTCTGTGTTGACGATAGGCTCTGCTAATCTTTGATTAAATAAACGATGTTTAAGATGTAATTTTTTATTTGCTTTATAGCGTCCTACGCTAGCTAAGTCGTAACGTTTCGGGTCAAAGAAGCGAGAGTATAAAAGGCTCTTCGCATTTTCAATTGTAGGTGGTTCACCAGGGCGTAAACGTTCATAAATTTCAAGTAAAGCTTGATCTGTATTTTCAGTACTATCTTTTTCTAATGTGTTACGTAAGTATTCGCTGTCACCGAGTAGATCGATGATTTCTTGATCAGAAGAGAATCCGATTGCACGTAAGAGTACAGTAAGCGGTAGCTTTCTGGTTCTATCGATACGTACATATACGACATCTTTTGCATCTGTTTCGTATTCTAACCACGCACCTCGGTTAGGAATAATTGTCGCATCATAGTTAGTTCTACCATTTTTATCTATCTTTTCATTAAAGTAAACAGATGGTGAACGCACAAGTTGAGAAACGATAACACGTTCAGCACCATTGATGATAAATGTGCCTGTATCTGTCATTAATGGGAAGTCCCCCATAAAGACTTCTTGTTCTTTCACTTCCCCTGTTTCCTTAATGATTAAGCGTACTTTAACACGTAATGGTGCGGCGTAAGTTGCATCACGGTTCTTAGATTCTTCTAAATTATACTTAGGTTCACCTAAGCGATAATCTACGAATTCTAAAGATAAATTACCAGTAAAGTCTTCAATTGGAGAAATGTCACGGAACATTTCGAGAAGACCTTCTTGTAAGAACCAATCATAAGACTTGGTCTGGATTTCTATTAAGTTTGGTAATTCTAATACCTCTGATATTCTTGCGTAGTTTCTACGTTTACGATGTCTTCCATATTGGACAAATTGACCTGCCAAACAGATTCACCCCTCAAATATTGTGTGTCCACGTTCAATACATGCTAATGTATTTAGACAAAAAGAAAACGGTAGCATTTCAGATGACACCATTTTCTGTTTAACTATTAGCAATTTACTTTGTTATTTTAATCGTAAAAGTACACACTTATTGAACATAAATTTTAACATTCTATAACTATATCAGAACGAGGCTTTTAAATCAACCTTTTGAGCTCTTTAATATATAATAACCCTTGCTTTTGTCAAGCACTTCGACATTACCAAATACAGCTTGCATCTTCTTTTTAGCAGAAGGCATACCTTGTTTCTTCTGAATTACAACGAGCAGCTCACCTTCTTGCTTTAATTTAGTGTGAGCGTCTTCTAAGATGCTATGTACTACATGTTTACCCGCACGGATAGGTGGGTTCGTTAAAATGACATCACAACTGTTTTCTTCAATTACACCCAAGCCATCACTATATTTCACGTCAACGTTATCAAGTTGATTGCTCACCGCATTACTTTTAGCTAATTCTAGTGCGCGCTGATTAACGTCTAACAACGTGATGTGATCATAGGGAGCGACTTGCGCTAACATTAGTCCTATCGGACCGTATCCACATCCTACGTCAACGATCTTCTTTGTAGGACCAGGTGTATGATTTTTTAAAAAGGTACGAATTAATAAATCCGACCCGAAATCAATCTTTCCTTTAGAAAAGACGCCGGCATCCGTAGTTAAATTTAATTTGTGATCTTTATAGCTGTACACAAACGTTTTTCTATCGCTTTGTACTTCAGGGTTTCTATCGTAATAATGGCTCATGGTTGCACCTCTTATATACATATATCTTTTTTATCTTCCGATAATATAAAACCCCGTTAATTTAATAACGGGGTTTTCATTTCTCAAAGATTCAGACTGTGAAGTTATCTATTTTATAACTAAGTGAGGTAATCACTTAGGCAAGCATCGTCAGCCTGCATGCTTTGATATGATTTGGACATTGTTCTGACATCGCATAAACGTATCTGCTGTTACACAACGTCACAACAATTCAGTACTGAGAGTAGAATTATTTTAATTCTACTGAAGCTCCAACTTCTTCTAATTGTTCTTTAAGTTTTTCAGCTTCTTCTTTAGGTAATGCTTCTTTGATTACTTTAGGCGCACCGTCAACTAATTCTTTAGCGTCTTTTAATCCTAAGCCAGTTGCTTCTTTAACTGCTTTAACAACTTTGATCTTAGAAGATCCAGCTGAAGTTAACTCAACATCAAATTCAGTTTTTTCTTCAGCAGCATCGCCGCCACCAGCTGCACCGCCAGCTGCTACTGGAGCTGCTGCAGTTACACCAAATTCTTCTTCAATTGCTTTAACTAAATCGTTTAATTCTAATACTGACATTTCTTTAATTGACTCAATGATTTGTTCTTGATTAGCCATTATTTTTTCCTCCATTTATTAGTTTTTAGTATAGGTTGCATATGAAATCTACAACTTTATAATTACGTTAATTCAACGCGTTATTACTCAGCGCTTTCTCCTTCTTCTTCGCGAGATTCACCCACAGCTTTAACTGCATAAGCGAAGTTGCGGACTGGTGCTTGTAATACAGATAAAAGCATAGATACAAGACCGTCGTGAGAAGGTAAAGAACCAACAGTTTTAACTTCTTCTGCTGAGATTAAGCTTCCATCCATGATACCTGTCTTAATTTCAATTGCATCGTGTTCTTTAGCGAATCCTGCGATAACTTTAGCTGGCGCAACAACATCTTCAGTTGAAGTAGCAACAGCAGTTGGACCTACTAAGAATTCGTCTAAACCATCGATACCCGCTTTTTCAGCTGCACGACGTAACATAGTGTTTTTGTACACTTTGTACTGAACACCAGCTTCACGTAATTGTTTACGTAATTCAGTTACTTCAGCAACTGTTAAACCACGGTAGTTGATGAGAACAGTTGAAACTGAGTTTTCAAGTTGTTCAGCGATGCTATCAACATGTTGTTTTTTAGCTTCAATGATTGCAGACATTCAGACACCTCCATTTGTTAAGTTTTTGGTGCTTTTCTTATTTCGAGTTAAAGTATAAACTCAATAAAAAAAGCACTTTCTACCCACGGCAAAAAGTGCTTGAAACTTCTTTCATCACGTTCAAGTCAATTTTAGCCTCGGTAGGATCAATTTTAAGTTATGACTAACTCCTACTGTCTTAGGTAAAATAATCACACTAACCAATATAACGGTTTGTTACTCGGTTGTCAATATAACTTTTAATTATATTTAAAAACGAGGTAGAGACATAAAGTTTCCGAGCTCTGGGGGACCGATTAACGGCGTCCCAAAAGCAGGATTTTGTCCCGACCTCGCGTTATCAATTATAAATATTAAAGTTTGAAGCTAGAAGTATCTACTTTAATACCAGGACCCATTGTTGTAGTAACATTTACTGATTTAAAGTAAGTACCTTTTGAAGAAGATGGTTTAGCTTTTGCTAATACATCTTGTAAAGCTTTAAAGTTTTCAACTAATTTATCAGTATCGAATGACGCTTTACCGATAGAAGCATGAACAATACCTGCTTTTTCAGCACGGTATTCAACTTTACCTGCTTTAATTTCATCTACAGCTTTTTTAACGTCCATCGTAACTGTACCTGTTTTAGGGTTAGGCATTAAGCCTTTAGGTCCTAATACGCGACCAAGTTTACCAACCTCGCCCATCATATCAGGTGTAGCAACAACGACGTCAAAGTCGAACCAACCTTGTTGGATTTTGTTCACGTAATCAGACTCACCTACGTAGTCTGCTCCTGCTTCTTCAGCTTCTGTTGCTTTATCGCCCTTCGCAAATACTAATACACGTTGCGATTTACCAGTTCCGTTTGGAAGCACAACAGCGCCACGGATTTGCTGGTCGTTCTTACGTGTATCAATACCTAAACGGAAAGCCACTTCAACAGATGCGTCAAAGTTAGCAATATTCGTTTCTTTAGCTAATTCAATCGCTTCTTCAACACTATAGTGTTTTTGGCGATCTACTTTTTCAGCTACTTCTTGATACTTTTTACTTTTTTTAGCCATTTCTTTTCCTCCTTTAGTGGTTTTAGCGGAATTTCCTCCCACATTCACTTGCTCGTTAGCAAGTTAGGAGCAGACAACAGTACATGATACTCGCGTCAACTTAAACATTAACCGTTTCTCAGTGAGAAGATACCTATCATCTTACTCATTACAACACTTAAGCACTGCTATCTGCTTCTGTCATATATCAGTCATTTCATTTCTAATTATTCAACAGTAATACCCATACTGCGGGCAGTACCTTCAACAATACGCATAGCCGCTTCTTCATCAGCAGCATTTAAGTCTTGCATTTTAGTATTAGCAATTTCGCGTACTTGATCTTTGGTTACAGTAGCAACTTTGTTCTTGTTAGGTTCACCTGAACCTTTTTCAATACCAGCTGCTTTTTTAAGTAGTACTGGCGCAGGTGGTGTCTTAGTTACGAAAGTGAATGAACGATCTTCATACACTGTAATTTCTACCGGAATAATTAAACCTGCGTCCTCTTGCGTACGTGCGTTGAATTCCTTACAGAATCCCATGATGTTCACACCTGCTTGACCTAATGCTGGACCAACTGGTGGTGCTGGGTTTGCTTTACCTGCAGGAATTTGTAATTTAACTACTTTATCTACTTTTTTAGCCACGATGTGCACCTCCTTGATATCGTGATGTGGTCATAGGACTCAGTTTTGCCCTCCCACTCGAAACATTTCGTGACGAAATGTAACGCTCTTAGAGCGCGACCACAGTATTATAACATCAACACGAATTAAAAATCAATAGGCTGATTTGATGTTGATGTTATAACTAAAATTTTATAATTTTTCAATTTGATCAAACTCTACTTCAACCGGTGTTTCTCGACCAAACATATCTACGAGCACTGTAAGTTTGAATTTGTCAGCTTCTACCTCTTCGACTTCACCAAGTTGGTTAGCGAATGGACCAGAAGTGATGCGTACTTGTTCGCCAACTTCTACTTCTACGTCAATTGTCTTTTCATTCATGCCCATTTGTTTTAAGATGAAACGCGCTTCTTCTGGCAATAAAGGATTGGGTTTAGACCCTGCGCCGGCAGAGCCAACAAAACCAGTAACTCCTGGCGTGTTTCTGACAACATACCAAGAACGATCAGTCATGATGAGTTCAACTAGAACGTATCCCGGAAAAGTCTTCTTAGTTTGTTTCTTTGCTTTTCCATCTTTGATTTGTGTTTCCTCTTCTTCAGGGATGACAACTCTAAAAATTTGCTCTGTCATATTCATAGATTCAACACGTTTTTCTAAATTTTTCTTAACTTTATTCTCATAACCAGAGTAAGTATGTACAGCATACCAACGCTTTGCGCCAACTTCTTCAGACATGTCGTCACTCCTAACTATTTAATTAACTCGATTACTTGTTTAATTCCTAAGTCTAATGCAAAGAAGAATAGCAAGAAAAATATTACTGTAGAAACTACAATAACTGTGTATTTAAATAACTCTTCTTTCGTTGGCCAACTCGTTTTTTCCATTTCAGACTTAACGCCTTGGAAGAAATTTTCTTTTTTAGCCATCACGAGACCTCCCATATCCACTATTTTATCTCATCACTTATATCCAACCAGTCTGAGACTCATTCAGACGTTAACTCATTCTCTCGCCTTTCTTAAGCATAGCCTCTAACTCGATTATTTTGTTTCTTTATGCAGCGTATGTGCATTACATTTAGGGCAATATTTTTTCAAAGCTAAACGACTACGCTCATCATTCGCTTTCGCTACGTTATAGTTGCGTGTGCCGCAACTTTCACAACTCAAGGGTACTTTAGCCATACTACTCACCTTGTTCACTATAATACCAGTATACTATACATAACATATTATGAAATTGTCAAACGCCACCTTGATTGTAAAAATGATTGTTATAGTTGTACAGCTACCTTTACTATTGCTACTTTAAAGCCTTTGATTTTAAAGCACGCTTTAATTTAAGCTTACTACGTTGCACTGCATTGTAAACCGTTTTAACATCCTTACCTAATATACTAGCGATTTCACTTGAGCTGTAATCGTGCATTATAAAAGTAATGATCGTTCGTTCAAGAGGACTTAACTTTCCAATTAACAAGACCAATTCTTCTTTATTATTTCTTAATATCATAACATCCATTACAGGATTAAATTGTTTGAAGTCTTGATACTGTGCTTCACACTCTAGCACGAGACTATGCTGCCGTTGTTGCTGACGTCGTTGTCTGCGAAAATAATCATTTCTTACCGATTTCACTACTTTACTTACATAATGAGTGATGGGTTGACTCTTGCTGAAGTCAAAGGAAGGTAGCACTAAGAAGAGCTTCAACATTACTTCCTGATATAAATCTTCCTTGTCAGCACGAGATATAGAATACGTGGATAGTTGAGAGCGAACAATAACATCAATTTGGTTAAACCACCGTTCAAAAATCTCTACATCTTTAGGCGCTATCAAATTGCAAGGGGTGTTCGTGGTAGAATCTTCTAATGGTGTTCGGATGATCATAACCTCTTTCCTTTCATTAGAGTAAGGTTATAATATAGAGTTTAACCACTGAAAATCAAGACCTCTAAATCAGTCATTTTCATGGTTGCCGCGTCTAATTTTTTCAAATTCTTCCAATATTTCATTTGACAACTGAATGCGAGTGCGCGGCTTATGTTCAGTGAAGCCTTGCAAGGATTTAGAAACTTCTACCTCGTTCTCTCGCAAGTTTCGCCACATTTCTCTTGAAGAGATACGGTAAGCTCCCGCTCCAAATATGGCGTGCTGTTCACTCATGTCACTAGTAACCACTGTGATTTGGCGAGTGTGCTTATCATATAAATCATAGACATAACGCTCAATAAAGCTATCAGCCGTTTCCTTTTCTTTAGTGAAGATAGTTCTTACACCGTGATAAATATGTTCATTCTCTACACCTGCTTGTTCATATGCATCAAAGACACATATCATCTCATCAGCTACTACTGCATTATAATTAGCGATGGCTATAAGCAACTGTTCTCTTGCTTCTTCAAGGTTCTCTTTAGCTAACTGACTTAATTCACGCGAGTAACCGATCATATTGTAACCGTCAATAATGAGATAGCGGTCTTTCATGTCTGCTCTCCTATACGATGCCTCTTACGATAAACTTCATACATCATTAAACTTGCAGCCACTGAAGCGTTTAAACTATTAACGTGACCGACCATAGGGATCTTAATATAGAAGTCGCACTTATCTTTCACTAAGCGACTCATACCTTGACCTTCACTCCCGATGACGATAGCAAGTGGCATACTCGCGTCCATCTCGCGATAATCCGTTGCGTGATCAGCTTCAGTGCCCACAACCCAATAGCCTCTTTCTTTCAATAGTTCAATCGTTTGAGCTAAATTAGTGACCCGCACTACTGGTACGTGTTGAATAGCACCTGTTGAAGCTTTAGCTACCGTTTGCGTCAGAGCAACTGAACGTCTCTTGGGTATGATAACTCCATCGACACCGCTTGCATCAGCAGTTCTGAGTATAGAACCTAAGTTGTGTGGATCTTCTAAACCATCTAATATGAGAATCGTAGATAAAGCATCTTTATTACTTTGCGTTTCTAACAATGAATCTAATGAAGTGTATTCATAAGGTGCCACAAATGCAGCTACGCCTTGATGTGGAGCATCTGACAGGTGATCTAATTTAGATTTAGGAACCCTCTGTATTACTAGTTTTTTAGATTTTGCTTTTTTTAATAATTCATTGAGTTGTTGCTTATTCGCGCTATCTTGCACTAATATTTTATTAATTGTATGACCTGAAGTGATAGCCTCTTTAACAGCGTGTCGACCAACAATTATCATTTCTTCCACATTATCACTTCCTCTCATTTACAAGATTTACAATCTTATCTAGTAACTCGGTTAGACGTCTCTCATCATTCTCTAGGTATAGAAAGCCGATCACCGCTTCAAGGCCTGAACTTTTACGATACGTTTGAATATCTGTATTCTTTGCTTTCGTATAACTCTTCGCATTACGGCCACGGCGAACGATGTCCAGTTCATCCTCAGTAAAAAAGGAATCATCTATCAATTGTTCTAACGTTTGAGCTTGACTTTTAGCTGAAACGTAACGCTTCGCACTCTGGTGAAGTCGGTTCGGTTTGCTCTGTAACTTCATGACAATATAAGTACGTACGTGTTGATCAAGCACTGCATCACCCATATATGCGAGCGTTAAAGGATTTAACAGTTTCGTCTTCATCATTTACCCTCTTTTAAAACGCACACCTTGAGGCGTGTCTTCTAAGATAATATTTTGCGCTTTTAACTCATCTCGTATTTCATCTGCACGAGCAAAGTTCTTCTCTTTACGCGCCTGTTCACGTTCTTCTATGAGCGCTTCAATATCTTGGTCGAGCAATGGCGCAGATTCTTTCCCTTTTAACGGTACGCCAAGCACATCACTAAGTATCTTATTCGCTTCAATGAAACGCTCAATGACTTTCGTAGAAGTCGTCTGCTCTAGTAAATATTTATTGGCTAACTTCGCTAAATCATACCAAGCTGTAATAGCATTAGCTGTATTGAAGTCATCATCCATCACTGCCTCGAAACGCTGTAGTATTTGCTCAATCTCATCTAAATAGCTAGGTTGTTCTTTAATATTACTAGTGATGTTTGCACGCTCTTCAAGTGCTTGGTAACTATTCCGAATTCGCTCTAATCCTTTTCGAGCGGCATCTACTAAATCTAAATCGTAGTTGATAGGGCTACGGTAATGCACACTAATCATAAAGAAACGCAATACATCAGGATCAATTTCTTTAATAATGTCATGTACTAGAACAAAATTGCCTAAAGATTTACTCATTTTTTCATTATTGATGTTAATAAACCCATTATGCATCCAATATTTCGCAAACGGAGCGTGATTGTGAGCTTCAGACTGAGCGATCTCATTCTCGTGGTGTGGGAACTGTAAATCTGTGCCACCAGCGTGAATATCTATCGTTGCGCCAAGCTCATGAAAAGCCATCACAGAACATTCAATATGCCAGCCTGGTCGCCCTTCACCAAACGGGCTTTCCCAACTGATTTCTCCCGGTTTGGCTTTTTTCCATAATGTGAAATCTAAAGCGTCCTCTTTGGCCTCACCTGACTCAATTCGCGCTCCAACTTTAAGATCATCTATGGATTGATGACTTAATTTACCATAATCTTTAAATTGACGTGTTCGAAAGTAAACATCGCCATCACTCTCATATGCATAACCTTCTTCAACTAACTTCTGGATAAATCGAATAATATCATCCATGTGATCCATTACCCGTGGATTAGAAGTTGCTTTTCTCACGTTCAATGCTTCTATATCTTCATAGAATGCCTCAATAAAACGTTCTGCGATTGCAGGGACAGATTCATTTAGCTCATGAGACCGTTTGATTAACTTATCGTCTACATCAGTGAAGTTAGATACATACTCAACTTCATAACCTCGATATTCTAAATAACGACGCACTACATCATAATTAATCGCAGGTCGCGCGTTACCGATATGGATATAGTTATAAACCGTCGGACCGCAGACATACATTTTAACCTTTCCTGGTTCAAGCGGTTCGAAAGTTTCTTTCTGACGTGTAAGCGTATTATATAATGTAATCATCTTGAATCTCTCCATTTTTAGTTTTCTCGAGTTGTTTCTCTAATTGCTTAATTTGTTCGTAAATTGGATCAGGTAAGTTGCGGTGATCGAATGTCTTACCGATACGTCGACCATCTTGTTTAACGATGTGACCTGGTATGCCCACTACAGTAGAATAGCTTGGAACTGGTCTGAGTACAACTGAGTTTGCACCTATGTTGACGTTAGAATCTACTTTAATATTACCTAATACCTTCGCTCCCGCAGCAATGAGAACATTATCTCCAATATCAGGGTGACGCTTTCCTTTCTCTTTACCAGTACCGCCAAGAGTCACGCCTTGATATATCGTTACATTGTTTCCTATGCGACAAGTCTCTCCAATAATCACACCCATCCCATGGTCAATAAACAAGCGTTTACCGATTTGCGCTCCAGGATGTATCTCTATGCCTGTAAAGAAACGTGAAATTTGTGATATCAATCGTGCTATTACATATTTTTCTTTTTTGTAAAACCAATGTGCGACGAGATGACTCCACACCGCATGCAAACCAGGATACGACAAGACCACTTCAAACGTTGTACGCGCAGCTGGATCTTGCTCAAACACCATTTTTATATCGTCTTTCATTCTCTTAATTACTTTAAACATATTCATACCTCCCCTTTTAAAAAAGCACCTCTAACTCAAATTGTTAGAGGTGCAGCGCACGGTTCCACTCTTCAGTATACGATGCTCCATCGTGCCCCCTGTCTCATGGCAATCATAAGACCTTTCACTTTGGGCGACCTTAACCGCTCTTACTAATGAACCATTTCATCAAAGAACAGAGAATGATCTATTCGATGTTATACTCGTATAATTTAACTCGTTAAACTTATTTAATTCTTTAAACGAAGGTGCATTCAGCAAGGATAAGCGATGTGCTCACAGCGACCGCACACTCTCTGTACACTCAATACCTAGCGTACTTGTCCTTCGCATTCCAAACAGTTGATAATTTGATTTAAATAGAGTCGCTCTATCGCGATAGCTTTAGTATCATCATAGATAATTTAACCACTAATTTCAAGATAAAAAGCAGTTATGTGGTAATTAAGATACGTGGACGCTAGGTGCAGATTAAAGATAGGATTTCAGGCGATTTAAAACCTTATCCTTACCTAATACTTCAATCGTGTTCGGTAACTCTGGTCCATGCATTTGTCCCGTGACAGCTACACGGATAGGCATAAATAATTGTTTACCTTTAATACCTGTTTCTTTCTGTACAGATTTGATTGTCTTCTTAATTTCAGTTGCTTCAAATGGTTCTAGCTCTTCTAGTTTCCCGTATAAATGGCTCATTAGCTCAGGAACTTGTTCACCGTTTACCACTTCTCTCTCTTCTTCACCTAATTCTTGTTCATCTCTGAAGAACATTTCAGAGAGCGGTACGATTTCACCAGCATAACTCATTTCCTTTTGATAAAGTGCTACTAGTTTACGACCCCACTCTAACTCTTCTTGAGATGGCTCTTTAGAAAGTAAGTCGGCTTTAATTAAGTGTGGTAGAGCGAGTTCAAACACAGTTTCAGTATCTTTCGTTTTCATATATTGATTGTTTACCCACGCAAGTTTTTGCTTATCAAAGAAGGCAGGTGATTTAGATAGACGCTTCTCATCAAAGATCTTAATAAATTCCTCTTTAGAAAAGATTTCTTCTTCGCCCTCTGGTGACCATCCTAGTAAAGTAATGAAGTTAAATAGCGCTTCTGGAAGGTAACCAAGATCACGATATTGTTCTATAAATTGAAGAATTTGACCATCACGTTTACTTAGCTTCTTACGCTCTTCATTGACGATGAGAGACATGTGGCCAAAGCGAGGTGCTTCCCAGCCAAATGTGTCATAAATCATTAGCTGCTTAGGTGTGTTCGAGATATGATCGTCCCCACGAATCACATCAGAAATCTCCATGTAATGATCATCAATCGCTACAGCGAAGTTATACGTTGGTACTCCATCTTTCTTAACGATTACCCAATCACCGATATTGTTAGAGTCAAATTCGATATCACCTTTAACCATATCAGTGAATTTAAATGTACGATCTTTAGGTACTCTGAAACGAATAGATGGTTGGCGTCCTTCAGCTTCAAATTGTTGTCTTTCTTCCTCAGTTAAATGCGCATGCTGTCCTCCGTAACGAGGCATCTCACCACGAGCAATTTGCGCTTGTCTTTCTTCTTCAAGCTCTTCTTCTGTCATGTAGCATTTGTATGCTTTATCTTCATCTAATAGCTGTTGGATGAGTGGATTGTAGATGTCTCCCCGTTCTGATTGACGGTAAGGGCCATAGCCTTTATCTTGATCTACTGATTCATCCCAATCGATGCCTAACCACTTTAAGTTATCAAACTGAGATGATTCACCATCTTCTAAATTGCGTTTACTATCCGTATCTTCAATACGAATGATGAAATCTCCGTCGTAATGACGAGCATATAAATAGTTAAATAATGCTGTTCTTGCATTGCCTATATGCAAATAGCCAGTTGGACTCGGTGCGTATCTTACTCTTACGCGATTACTCATTCCGTTCACTCCTGTAAAATATTGTTCATTTAAATTTTCTTACTATTGTATAAGGTTGAATTTTGCCAGCATGAGCTTTTTACATTGTTGTAATCTCAATGCTTGAGAAGAGAAAAAGTGATTCAATCCATCTCTAAATTATAAAATACAGCAACAGTGCTCCATTTACCTCACAGTACATTTACTTATGAGCGTTTCAAATATGCTTCGCTAAAAAGAGGATTACTTTACTCAAAGTTGTACCTATCCTTAAATGGCTTACGTTAATTTATCTCACTCTCTTTTTCTCGAGTACTATTGTAGCACTTATCAGTCGCTTATGATAACCCCCTAGCATATAGGAAGCTCTTAATCTTAATGAGGCGAAATAACCACGCATCACTCACTACAACAAACATACTATCGTTTAGCTGTTGTACTCTATGCTAAACGGTTTCATGTGAAACAATTGTCAGCTTGCCTTAGTTAATTATCTTAGCGAATATAATGCGACCTGACGAGGTTTGAAGTAAACTGATAACTTCGAGATCAACTTTCTCCCCAACATGCTTTTTAGCTTTATCCACCACAACCATCGTCCCGTCGTCAAGATAACCGACTGCTTGACCAACTTCTTTACCCATCTTAGTAAGCAAGAGATTAAAGCGGTCCCCTTGGTGTATATTAGGTTTAATCGCTTCAGATAAATCGTTCACGTTCAACGCTTCAATACCTTGAACATGACATACTTTATTTAAATTGAAATCCGTAGTAATAATGTGCGCATGATAATGTTGAGCTAATTCAATGAGCATCGTATCTATCTCACTATGAGATTTAGTAGGATGTACGATAGTAGAAGGATAATTCACATCGTAAATTTCATTTAACACATTAAGTCCGCGTTGTCCTTTTTCTCTTTTCACACTATCGTTGGCGTCGGCAAGCACCTGCAATTCATTGACCACGCCTTGTGGTATGAGTAGTTCCCCATCTATAAACCCACATTTAATGATATCTAATATGCGCCCGTCAATAATGGCACTCGTATCCAAGATTTTGGGTACGGCGTTACGCGCATTCATGGAAACTGAACGCGCCATATTTTCAGGAAAAAATACTAGCATCTCATCCCTTTTACGCAAGCCGAATTGGAACCCTAAATAACTTAACAAAATAGTCAATATCACAGGAACGAAATGATTCAACACACTGTTGCCAATAATTTCAAAGATAAATGACACCATGACCGAAATGAGTAAACCGATAATTAAACCAATTGTAGCAAACAGTATTTCAATTGCATTGTGACGCATAATCGTGTGTTCAATCGCTTTTAGTAATTGTGTTACTCGAGGTATAAACCAACCTAGTACGAGGAAAAATATCACTATACCTAGTAAGCCATCAATATATTTATTAAGTAATATATCTACATGTCCAATTCCCAAGTCAGCAATAATAGTAGGAAGCAAATAAACTCCGAAACTTGCTCCTAGGATGATATAACACATGACGACTACATACTTGATAACATTCAAACTGTTATACTCCCTTCTCATTCTCAAGAAACTTTTTCAATTTATGAAGGCTGTGATAGCTTAATCCATCTTGATAGATAAATATAAATAAGCGTTCAAACATTTATAAACCATCCTTATCATCTATTTCTTCTTGCTTAAAGCATATGATAAGGCGTCATGCACATGCTTCACACCAATAACTTGAATTTCTTCTGGAAAAGTCCATCCGCCGATATTTGATTCTGGAATAATAATGCGTTTGAAACCCAATTTAGCTGCTTCTTGTACACGTTGTTCAATTCTTGAAACGCGACGCACCTCTCCTGTTAGACCAACTTCCCCCACGAAACAGTCTAGACCATCAACAGCTTGATCTTTGAAGCTTGATGCAGTTGCAATAATAATGCCTAGATCTACAGCTGGCTCAGTTAGACGCACGCCGCCTGCCACTTTAATATATGCATCTTGTTGTTGTAGTAAATAATTCTCTTTCTTTTCAAGTACAGCCATTAATAAGCTTAAGCGATTGTGATCGATCCCAGTAGCCATTCTTCGTGGATTATTAAAAGTCGTCGGTGTCACTAACGCTTGTACCTCTATCAATAAAGGGCGCGTCCCTTCCATCGTAGAAACGATGGTAGATCCTGGCACGTTAGTGGAGCGTTCTTCTAAGAACATTTCAGAGGGGTTCTTGACACTCTTTAAACCACTCTGTTTCATTTCAAAAATGCCCATTTCATTTGTTGACCCGAAACGGTTCTTAACTGCTCTTAGTACACGGTATGCGTGATGCTCATCGCCTTCAAAGTAAAGCACCGTATCCACCATGTGCTCAAGTAATCTCGGTCCAGCAATCTGACCCTCTTTAGTTACATGTCCAACTATGAAAGTAGCAATATTATTTTGTTTAGCTATGTTCATTAAACTTTGCGTACTTTCTCTTACTTGTGAAACAGATCCCGGAGCTGAACTAATATCAGGGTGAAACACAGTTTGAATTGAATCTACTACTAGTAAATCAGGATTTAAACGCTTAACTGTATCATGAATTATTTCTAAATCTGTTTCTGCAAAGACATTTAATTCACTTGAGTCTTCATCTAAGCGATCTGCTCGAAGCTTAGTTTGATTTAAAGATTCCTCTCCTGTAATATAAAGGACTTTGTAATCTTGAGATAGTGCGGCACAAACTTGTAACAAAAGTGTGGACTTCCCAATACCTGGGTCTCCCCCGATTAAGATAAGAGAGCCATTAACTATACCTCCACCAAGAACACGATTAAATTCTTCTGATTTACTGATAATTCGTGGAGTAGTCTCGTGGTGTACCTCATTTAATTTTTGAATTTTTGAATGTGATTCTCGTTTCCCTACGCCATGTTTAGGGCTCGAAGCTTTCCGTTCGACAATTTCTTCCATCTGGTTCCAAGCACCACAACTCGGACATTTTCCCATCCACTTGGCAGACTGGTAACCACAAGCCATGCACTCAAATATCACTTTTTTCTTTGCCACATTTGTACCTCCATCGCTTATTAATAAATCTATTCTAAACCCATTCACTACTTTAGACAAATACTGAATGCTCTCACGTATTAATAACTGGTTATATTTAGCTTGTTGTAAAAGTGGGACCGAAATTCCAGAACAAGCAGCAGTAAGTTGTCACTAATTGACAATGATCTTACTGCTATTTTCTATTTATCCAATACTTCTTATTGAGTAGAACTATTATAAAGGGTCGGTCTCACACTTTACTCATTTACTATCCCTTGTCAATACAAGTAATTTACCATCAAAAAATGGGAGCGGGACAGAAATCTAATTTGAATAAAAAGATTTCGTAGTCCTGCTCCCACTTGTAATGGTTAAAGCGAGTTGTTAAACGACTCTACATTCTATTATGATTCTGTAGTTTCTTTACCACTATTCCCTGAATTTGTTTCATCTCTTTCTTCGATCTCGTATTGGAAGTCGTTACCATCGTGATCAATAATAACATCTTTACCTTCAATTTGGTTACCTGCAAGAATTAACTCGCTCAGGTTATCTTCCACGGTTTTTTGGATCGCTCTGATAAGCGGTCTAGCACCATACTCAGGGTCATAACCTTCCTCTGCTATTTTATCTTTTGCAGCGTCAGTAACTCTGATATCAATGTCTTGCTCAGCAAGGCGGTCTGTTAATTTATTGACCATCATCGTTACGATTTCTTTCAACTCTTCTTGAGATAGCTTATGGAAGACAATAGTATCATCCACACGGTTAAGGAATTCTGGACGGAAAGCATTTTTTAGTTCTTTCATCATCGTCTTACGAATTGTTTCGTAGTCATCGTTATCAGACGCACCACTGAAACCAGCGAAGCGCTGATCTTGTAGTTCTTGCGCACCTACGTTAGACGTCATAATAATAACTGTATTTCTAAAGTCTACTGTACGGCCTTTCGTATCAGTGAGATGTCCATCATCTAATACTTGAAGCAAGATGTTAAAGACATCTGGGTGCGCTTTTTCAACTTCATCGAATAAAATGACGGAGTACGGTTTGCGTCTAACTTTTTCAGTTAATTGACCTCCATCATCGTGACCAACATAACCTGGAGGAGCTCCAACTAAACGACTCACTGCGTGTTTCTCCATAAACTCACTCATATCTACACGGACTAAAGCATCATCTTCGCCAAACATCGCTTCGGCAAGAGCACGTGCTAGTTCTGTCTTACCTACACCAGTCGGTCCTAGGAAGATAAAGCTACCAATTGGACGTTTAGGATCTTTAAGTCCTGCGCGCGCACGTCTCACAGCTTTACTGATAGAATCAACCGCTTCTTTCTGACCAATAACACGTTGATGCAACGTATCTTCCAGATTGAGCAAGCGCTCTGATTCTGTCTCATTAATTTTAGTTAGTGGGATGCCGGTCCATCCAGCTATAACTTCAGCGATGTCTTCTTCTGATAAAGCAGTATTGTCGCCGTTTTGCGCATTCTTCCAATTATTATTAGCTTCTTCATATTGTTTCTCTAGCTTAGTTTGCTTATCGCGTAAGTTAGCTGCATTCTCAAATTCCTGTGCATGTACCGCGGCGTCTTTCTCATTTTTAACTTGTTCTATTTTTTGTTCAATCTCTTTTAAATTAGGTGGTGTAGTGTGACTTTTAAGACGCACTTTGGAGCTCGCTTCATCAATCAAGTCTATCGCTTTATCCGGAAGGAAACGATCTGAGACGTAGCGATTGCTGAGCTTAACTGCTGCATCTAGGGCTTCATTCGAGATGTTAATGCGGTGATGCGCTTCGTAACGATCACGTAATCCTTTTAAGATTTCCACCGTATCCTCTACAGTTGGCTCATCTACTTGGATAGGTTGGAAACGACGCTCTAATGCTGCGTCTTTCTCAATATTTTTACGATACTCATCTAAAGTTGTTGCACCTATACATTGCAGTTCACCACGTGCTAATGCTGGTTTGAGGATATTGGAGGCATCAATTGCACCTTCTGCGCCACCAGCACCAACAAGCGTATGCAATTCATCGATAAAGAGAATAACATTACCTGCTTGATGAATTTCTTCCATTACTTTTTTCAAGCGTTCTTCAAATTCACCACGGTATTTCGTTCCAGCGACTACCGTACCCATATCTAGCGACATCACACGTTTATCCTTTAATGTCTCTGGCACTTCATTGTTCACAATAGCTTGTGCTAAACCTTCAGCAATCGCGGTCTTTCCTACACCGGGCTCGCCGATGAGTACCGGGTTATTCTTAGTACGACGGCTCAACACTTCAATCACTCGCGTAATTTCTTGGTTTCTACCGATGACTGGATCTAGTGTACCATCTTTAGCTATAACTGTTAGATCGCGCGCAAGCCCGTCAAGTGTCGGAGTGTTGTTCGATTTGTTCGCTTGCGCATTCTTATTACCCATATCTGGACTACCAAGCGCTTTAACTACTTGCGCACGCGCTTTGGTAATGTTGAGATCTAAATTAGCAAATACACGAGCAGCTACACCTTCGTTTTCACGTATAAGACCAAGTAAAATGTGTTCAGTACCAACGAAATTGTGGTGCAGTTTGCGCGCTTCATCCATAGATAATTCGATTACTTTTTTCGCGCGCGGTGTGTAGTGCAAGGCTCCCATTTGTTCTTGTCCATGTCCGATGAGCTTTTCAACTTCTTCAATCACTTTATCTTCAGTAATACCAAATGATTCAAGCACTTTAGCAGCTATCCCTTCAGGTTCTCTCATTAAACCCAATAGTAAATGTTCAGTACCAATATTTGAGTGATTTAAACGAATAGCTTCTTCTTGAGCGTGAGCTAGCACGCGTTGCGCTCGTTCTGTCAGTCTACCAAATAACATAGCTTGACCTCCTAGTTTATATACTTTCTTAATCTATCTGCACGCTTCTCATTAATTGACCTTTCATCTTCTTCGTCAACTAAGAAAGGCGATTGTATTTCTGTCATTATTTCATTGAAGTCAAAGTCAGGCATCTCGATGTAACCTAAATCGATACCTAACTTAACCTCGCTCAATCGATAAGAGGCTTCCTCCATCGAAATTAACCTACTGTATTTCAAGATACCTAATGAACGATAAATACGGTCTTCTGCTTCGGCGCGATTATGATGATTCAAACGTTCTCGTATTTGCAATTCCTCATTAATAATTTGTTGCACAACTTCAGTTAAACTGTCTATGATGTCTTGTTCTGTCTTTCCTAAAGTGAGCTGATTCGAAACTTGATAAATGTGACCGAATACTTGTGAACCTTCCCCATAGATACCACGAATAGTGAATCCAAAACGATTAATAGTTTGAGCGATCCGATTCATGCGTTTCATTATAGATAATCCAGGTAAATGAAGCATTACGCTTGCTCTCATCCCTGTCCCTATATTCGTTGGACAGGTGGTTAGGTAACCAAGTTGTTCATCATAGCTAATGTCCAGTTGCTCATCAAGTTGATCATCCACCACAGATGCTTTATCAAATAGCTGGTTTAACTCTAAATCGTGGCTTATAGCTTGAATACGAATGTGATCTTCTTCATTAAGCATGATACTCAAGGACTCATCATCATTTAACATAACCCCCGAGGCCGGTTGCTTTAATAACTCAGGACTAATGAGATGCTTGGCTACTAGCTGATGTTTACTTTGTTGATCCATGGCATCTAGCCGTTTGAGTTCTAAGTCAGGCAACGCATCCTGGACTTCATTAATGATTCGGTGACCTTCATGCTCAGAGGGAAACATAAGTGGATGCACATAGCCTTCAAGATTTCTTGCTAATCTAATACGAGAGGACATGATAACTGGGCTTGAGGTGTCATCATGGGTCTGATCGCTCATATGTGCTTTTCGTTCCTCTTCACTCATCTTTCTCCTCCTCTCCCTGAGCTTTCAAAGCCTTGATTTCATCACGAACCACTGCTGCTTCTTCAAACTCCTGTTCTTCAATAAGTTGATTTAAATGAGCGGATTTTTCTTCTATCTGTTTTTTAAGTGCTAATTTCTGATAAGAAGACTGGGGAACTTTACCTATATGCTCGAATTGGCCACCTTGCACGCGCCGTACGATGTCCACTATATCGTCTTTGAAGGTTGCATAACATTCAGCACAACCAAACTTACCAACATTTGCAATATCTTTTAACGTCATCTCGCAGTGAGGGCAGCGTTTTTCCTCTTTGACCGCAATCTCATCAAAGTTAATTCCATGTTTAGCTGCGAGGTGCTGTAGAATTTGTTTAACTACAAAAGCGCCTTCGATATCATCTTGGTGCACTTGTTGAGAGTCAGTCCATGGATTTCCGCCTTGAGCGCACGTCACACACACCCACTTCTCTTGGATTCCATCGTGACCTTTGACTGCTACTTTAACCTCAGCTTCATTCAAATGGCAATTTTCACATAGCACTAGTGAACACCTCATTTAATAATAGTTTATAACCGGTAGGAGTCTCTTAAGAATGTTAGCTCGAACGATATCTCTTGCCATCACATCCATTTGAAGTGTCTCTCTATCTACTATCGTATGAATCATCTTAGATTCTCGATCAGTAATATAACCTTTCTCTAATAACCCATCAATAATATAGTAAGCTTGTTGTTGTGATATTGAAGGGCCTATAAGTGTGAGTAAGTGATTAATATAACCTGTCGTATCTTTATGTTCAACTTTGGTGATTCGGATATAACCTCCACCACCGCGTTTACTTTCAATTTCATATCCATGTTCATTCGTGAAACGAGTCTTTATCACATAATTTAACTGCGAAGGTACACAATCAAAACGTTGTGCGATTGTTGCACGTTGTATTTCTACGACGTCTTCATCGGTGTCTTCAAATAATCGCTTAATGTATGCTTCTATGATGTCTGACATATTGTGCATGTTATCACCTCTTTTGACCTTCTTTGACTATATTATATGACCAACTTTGACCTTTTTCAACCAATATGATTGGAATTTTTACAGATAAGTCATGTCGATTTAAAGTATTTTATTGTATGATAGATAGTGAAAATTTTTAAAAGGGATGAGTTATCACATGCATATATTTATCGGCATAATTGGGATTATAGTCTTCTTAGCATTAGCGTTTGCCTTCAGTTCTGATCGCAAAAATATCCGCTGGCGCTATGTAGGCTTATTAATTGTACTTCAATTTATATTTGCTTTTATCTTACTCAAAACGACAGTAGGTATTAAATTGATCGGATCTATTTCTTTCGGATTTAATTATCTACTCAAACAAGCAGCAGAAGGGGTCAATTTCGTATTTGGTGGTTTTAAATATGTTAATCCAGACCATCCGCCATTTTTCTTTAACGTCTTACTTCCTATCGTTTTCATTTCAGCATTGATTGGTATTTTACAATACACACGCATTTTACCTTTTATTATAAAATATTTAGGCTTAGCCATCTCCTTTATTAGCGGCATGGGACGCCTTGAATCGTATAATGCTGTTGCAGCAGCGATCCTTGGTCAATCAGAGGTCTTTATTTCCTTAAAGCGCGAGCTTGCGTACGTGAACAAACAGCGTCTATATACGTTAACTGCTTCAGCTATGTCTACCGTTTCTGCTTCAATTATCGGCGCTTATTTCTCACTTATTGAACCGAAATATGTGGTCACAGCAGTGGTGCTTAACTTGTTCGGTGGATTCGTTATTGCTTCGATCATCAATCCTTATCGAGTAAATAAAGAAGATGATAAATTAATCATTGAAGAGAGTGAAGTAAAGAAACAATCGTTCTTCGAAGTACTAGGGGAATATATCTTAGACGGATTCAAGGTCGCAGTTATAGTTGGTGCCATGCTCATTGGTTACATTGCGATTATCGCTTTACTCAATGGCATTGTTAGCAACATTTTCAGTTTCGCATCTCACGGTAAGGTACAATGGGATTTCCAAACATTAATTGGATTTGTGTTTGCGCCATTTGCTTTCTTAACAGGAATTCCTTGGCACGATGCAGTACATGCAGGATCAGTGATGGCTACGAAGTTGTTATCTAATGAGTTCGTGGCGATGGAACACTTAGGTAAAGTGAAAGGTATCAGCGAACATGCGCGAGGTATTGTTTCAGTCTTCTTAGTATCTTTCGCTAACTTTAGTTCTATAGGTATTATCTCTGGAGCTATAAAATCTTTAAACAACGAGAAAGGTGATATGGTTGCGCGATTCGGTCTGAGATTGCTGTTCGGTGCAACGCTCGTTTCATTTATTTCAGCAACCATTGCAGGTTTCTTTATTTAATTCATACTTAAAATTCTAAGATACACTATGTAGCAACCTATACTATTAGACGTGTTACAAATTTTGCTAGAGAGGCATAGGACATGTAAATAATGAGTTATAGAACGGCCTCGAGGCAATTAAAGAACCCCCTATACTCTTTGAAAGCCGAGGTCGGGACAACAGCGTTTAGGATTTGAGCAGGGGCCCCAACACAGAGAAACTGGTAAACCAGTTTCCTCAAGCACAGCGAGTTGGGGTGGGCCCCAACACAGAGGGAGCGGGACAGAAATCTAATTTGAACAAAAAGATTTCGTAGTCCCGCCCCGGCAAGGATGACTAGAATTGAAAAAAACTTGATACAAGCGCATTTTCAAATCAGTCATCTACTGCCAAGATACTGAAAGAGGTTGAGACATTACATTATCTCCCAGCCTCTTTCTCTCTAGTTAAAGACCTTTATATTCCAGCCTCACCTACATAAGCATTTAACTATTTATTCGATTTGAATTGAGTCACATCTCCTAGTTCTCCAAGTATCATCGCTGCTGTTAGCTCTCCAATGCCTGGAATAGAATAAATCGCTTGAAAAGCATCAAGTTGTTTAGCCAATTGGATCATTTCTTTATCTAATTGGCTCATTTGTTGTATAGAAGTTTTTAATTGTTGAATGCGTAATTTCGTTTTTTGAACTATAAAAGAATGTTTAGCTACATGAGGATAACTTTCATGTGCAAGTTTAACTAATTCTTTCGCATAGTTTTCTGCTTTCTTAATAGATAAACCTTTGTCTGTAGAGTTAAGAATGCTCGTAATAAGCGTTTCTAAATCTTGTTGATAGACGAGGTCAGGATGAGGGAATTGTTGAGCGATATTAAGTGCTATGAGAGAGTAACGGTTTTTAAATAATGTTTCTAATTGAGGGAAAGTTTGATGTAATGATTCCTCAATTTCTACTTTCAAGCGATTTTGTTCATTTTCCATTTCTAAATGAAATCGTGCACGTTCACGTAATTCAAAGAAAATACCAGAATAACTTTGTTGGTGCTTAATGGATTGAAGTTTAGGTGCTAATTGGGCTAATTTATGGGCATCAGATTGATCTGTTTTCCATGACCTTAAAGAACTTGTTTTGAATTTTGCCTCCAATGGATTTAATTCAATATAATTTATTTGATTGACTCGGCAAAATCGAACCATACCTCTTGAATAAATCCCTGTAGATTCAAAAATGAGTGTTGGATTGTCCATTTTATTTAAATACTTGAGTAAATAATTATAACCATTTTTATTATTTTGAATAGTAAATTCCTTTTGGAGCTTGTCATGGTTATAATGAGCGATGACACTGTTTTTCTTACTTATATCAATGCCTAAATAATTGATAAGTCAAACCTCCTATATCGTTTTTGAGAAGCAAGAACTTTACTTAACCTTTTTCATTTCACTTTCCTATACACGGTTTCAAGAACCCACCATACTCCAATCGAATTTCAAAAGGCGAGAGTAAAGCTGATCGGTTTTGAATACGGATTTAAAATCCAAGAGACCACATGATCTACTTCTCTCTTTAACTATAAAAAATAGCTATGAAAAAATCTATCGTCATAGATTTCTTCATAGCTAATCTTAGTATGTTTCGATTTAAGCGCTTGCTTTCTTGTGTTTAGCTACAATCTCATCGATGAAATATGATGTTACACGATAATCATCTGTAAGTTCAGGATGGAAAGAAACTCCGAGATATTGATCTTGTTTAACAGCTACGATTTTACCCTCAACCTCAGAAAGAATTTGAGCATTTCCGTATACCTCCGCAATGTGAGGTGCACGAATAAATACGCCTTCGATGTCATCCGCTACGCCTTTAATAACTAGCTCCGACTCGAAACTATCCACTTGGCGCCCAAATGAATTACGCTCTACGGAAATATCAAGCTTGCTTAAATAACCTGCTTCCCCTACGATATCTTTCGCAAGTACGATAAGACCAGCGCATGTTCCAAATATAGGAAGGTCTGAGTCAGCTAAAGCTTTATCAAATCCGTATAAAGACATGAGGCGACGTAAAGTCGTCGATTCGCCCCCTGGTAGGATTAATCCGTCTATCTCATTAAGTTGTTCAACCTTCTTAATTGGCAGGCCCTCATGGCCACTCAACTCAATGTGACGAATGTGTTCGCGCACAGCACCTTGTAATGCTAGAACTCCGATTCTCATCTTACCAACCACGCTCTTGCATACGTTCTTCTAATGATAGTTGGTTAATATCTAATCCTTTCATCGCTGTACCAAGTTCTTGAGCGAGATTGCCGATAAGCTCATAATCTTGGTAATGCGTCGTAGCTTGTACAATAGCTTTCGCGAAAGTTTCTGGATCTTCAGATTTAAATATACCTGAACCAACGAAGACACCGTCTGCACCTAGTTCCATCATTAGAGCTGCGTCTTGAGGTGTAGCTACACCACCTGCAGCAAAGTTAACAACTGGTAAACGTCCATTATCTTTAATTGACTTCAATACTTCATAAGGTGCACCTAGATTTTTAGCTTCAGTCATAATCTCATCATCATTCATAACAGTTAAACGACTCACTTCTGAATTCACTTGACGCATATGACGGACAGCTTCAACGATATTTCCTGTACCTGGTTCACCTTTAGTACGCAACATAGCTGCACCTTCGCCAATACGACGTGCTGCTTCACCTAGATTACGACAACCACATACAAATGGCACTGTAAATTGATCTTTTAATAAATGAAATTCTTCGTCCGCTGGTGTTAATACCTCAGATTCATCGATATAGTCAACGCCCATAGATTCTAACACTCGAGCTTCAGTAATGTGACCAATACGTGATTTAGCCATCACTGGAATAGAGACAGCATCCATAACTTCTCTAATAATTTTCGGATTTGCCATTCGTGCAACCCCACCTGCTTCGCGAATATCAGATGGTACGCGCTCAAGTGCCATAACTGCTACAGCACCTGCTTCTTCAGCAATTTTAGCTTGTTCAGCATTGACAACGTCCATGATGACGCCGCCTTTTTGCATTTCTGCCATTCCGCGTTTTACACGATCAGAACCTGTTACTTTACTCATAATTTGCATTACCCCTTTTAAGCTAAGATTCGGATTGAGTACTAGAGGACGGGATATAAAGTTTCTGTGCTCTGGGGAACCGATCAACGGTCACCCAAGATAGGATTGGCACCAAGATCGCTCAAATCCTCAACGCTTTTGCCCGATCTCCTCTAGTTAAATTAGTACTCTTCCTCATAACTTTCCTTGATTATGACTATTTTAAAAGATAAACTGATAGTGTAAAAGATACAGTTTTAATAAATTTTAGGAGGTCAGATTGAATGACACCACAACCCCTATATTTTAAGTTATACGAACAACTTAAACAACAAATCATTGAAGGACACTATCAGTCCGGCGACAAGTTTCCTTCAAAACGTGTACTACAACAACATCTGACTGTGAGTAACACTACCATCGAACACGCATATCAGTACCTCATAGATGAAGGTTATATCTATTCTAAGCCTCGTTCTGGATTTTATGTATCTGATATTGAATCTTTACCAGCCATCCCTAGTAAAAGCTTCCCTTATGAGGACGAATTTCAAGTTAAAGATGAAGAACTGGCAACCTCAAAACACTTTAAATACCAATTTAATTTATCAGAAATTGATACTGACTACTTTCCTCTTTCACAATTTAGAAAGCAAGCTCGTGACGTCTTTGAAGACCATCATTTAGACTTACTTCATCACGGGGACCCTCAAGGTGAATGGGCTCTGCGTCAACAAATATCTCATTATATCTTTAATAGTAGAGGGGTTACCAGCCATCCTAATCAAATTGTTATCGGCTCTTCAACCGAGCAATTGATTAACATATTAACTACGATACTTAGTCAATCTAAATTCATTATTGAAAAGCCAAGCTACCCTCCAATAAAAAAAGTGCTAGATAATAAAAACATCGATTATCTACAAAACACAGTTACCTCGACAGGTATGACTATGGATAATTTACAAACTTCGTCACATAATATCGTTTATGTTACGCCATCCCATCAATTCCCAACCGGCCATGTTATGAATTTAAAAAAGAGAACAAAATTAATTCAATGGGCGCAGAGCAAGAAAGAGCGTTACATTATTGAAGACGATTATGACTCAGAGTTTCGTTATTTCGGTAAGCCTATCTCTGCGTTACAAAGCTTAGATACTAAGGACAAAGTAATCTATATTAGTACTTTTTCAAAGTCTCTCTTTCCGAGTTGTCGCATAGCTTACATGACACTACCTGCCGACTTACTCAAACGCTATCATGCAGTAAAAAACAAAGGCGCTAATACTGTACCTGTCCATTTGCAACATATCGTAGCACAGTTTATGCAAGGAGGGAGTTTTGAACGTCATCTGAATAAGATGAGAAAAGTATATCGTGAAAAACTCACATTTATTCTCAGTGAAATTAAGCCTTATAGAGACCAATTAATAGTAGACGGCACTTTAACAGGAATGCATTTTACACTTACTGTAAACAATGGATTGTCGTTAGAGGAGTGTTTAAAAAGGGCCAACGCTCATCAATTAAAGATCATACCTTTCAAGCAATACGATCACAGGGAAACTAAGCCAAAATTCATTATTGGTTACGGAGGAATACCATTTGGCGAGTTAAAGGAACATACACAAGCTCTGATTAAAACGTTGATTAGAAGTTAAGAGGTCGGGAGATAAAGGTTTAAGATTTGAGTAAAACCGAACGATGCTGGCGACAATCCCGGTTTTGGGACGCCGTTAATCGGTTTCTCAAACGGATTCAATTTCCTAAAGTACAGTTCCAACAGCCCCAACTCGCATTGCTTGCGGAAACTGTTTACTCAGTTTCTCTGTGTTGGGGCCCCGCTGACCTCGATAAAGCGCATTTTCAAATCAGTCATCTACTGCCAAGATGCTGAAAAAGTCTGAGACATTACATTATGTCCCAGCCTCCCTTTCGGGCTTAACTGCTATAAAAAAAGAGCCCTTTCGGGCTCAATTGCCTGGCAACGTCCTACTCTTGCGGAACGTAAGTCCGACTACCATCGGCGCTAAGGAGCTTAACTTCTGTGTTCGGCATGGGAACAGGTGTGACCTCCTT
>NZ_JAOPKZ010000014.1 GCF_025519785.1 Staphylococcus marylandisciuri
GAGGCTGAGACGGCACCCTAGGAAAGCGAGCCAATAATACGAAGTATGGAATATGAAGAAGCACTCAGATGAAATGAAATAAATCATCTGAGTGCTATTTTTTCTGGGATTTATGTCCCAGCCTCTTCAACACCTTGGCAGTAGATGACTGATTTGAAAATGCGCTTGTATCAAGCTTTTTTCAATTCTAGTCATCCTTGCCGGGGCGGGACTACGAAATTTTTTGTTCAAATTAGATTTCTGTCCCGCTCCCTTCAACATCTCGGCAGTAGATGACTGATTTGAAAATGCGCTTGCATCAAGTTTTTTCCAATTCTAGTCATCCTTGCCGGGGCGGGACGACAAAATCTTTTTATTCAAATTAGATTTCTGTCCCGCTCCCGAATCATGAGCGTGTCTGGCGACAATCCTGATGTTGGGATGCCGTTATTCGATTTCTCACAGCTCAGAATCTTTATGTCTAAACCTCTCTTACTGCTGAATTTTTAAGCGATGAAAGTGTTAGACTCGCTAGGTTAAATAGCCAGATTTACCATTTTATAAGTTGATATCAAATACTGTTTCAATTCCACAGCAGAACTTTATACTCGAAATATATATACTTTATTTGTTGAGCTAACTAAACAGAAAGTGTTATGATATGTTAGGAATGTTAAGACTAGGTACTAAAAAGGGTGAACATAATGCCAAAGCTAAAAAAGACAGCGCGTCGTCACGCTATTCGTAAAGAGATTGAGAGTAACCCTTTTGTTACTGATTATGAATTAAGTACACAATTTGAAGTGAGTATTCAAACGATCAGATTAGATCGTACACATTTAGAGATTCCTGAATTAAGAAAAAGAATACAGCAAGTGGCAGAAAAAAATTACGATCGCATTCGTTCGATTGAAGGTAGCGAAATTATAGGAGATGTTATTGATGTCTCTCCTAACGAACATGCTACATCAATTATTCATGTCAATGAAGAGTCAGTATTTACTCGAAATCAAATTGCTAGAGGGCATGTACTGTTTGCTCAAGCGAATTCTCTATGTGTAGCTTTAATTCATCAACCTATCGTCTTAACCCAATCTAGTGAAGTGAAATTCATACATAAAGTGAGATTAAATGAAACCGTAAGAGCTGAAGCTCGTACGATAAATAAGAGTGATCAATACTATACTATTGAAGTTAAATCATACGTCCGTGAAGACCTTGTCTTTTTGGGTACTTTCAAAATGTATTACACAAGTGAGGATGAACAGAATGGTTAAAATAGCAATTGATATGATGGGTGGAGATGAAGCACCTGATATTGTTTTGGAGGCAGTTAGTAAGGCGGTTAATGACTTTAAAGATTTAGAAGTTATCCTATTTGGTAATGAAGAACAATGTACACTTCGCCATCCACGCATAGAATTTCGTCACTGCTCAGAAGAAATTGCTATGGATGATGAACCGGTCCGAGCGATCAAGAGAAAGAAAGATAGTTCGATGGCGCGTATGGCTGAGGCAGTTAAAAATGGAGAAGCGGCTGGTTGCGTGTCAGCTGGTAACACTGGAGCATTAATGTCTGCGGGTCTCTTCATCGTTGGTCGTATTAAGGGAGTGGCGCGTCCAGCGCTTGTAGTAACACTTCCTACTACTTCTGGTAAAGGATTCGTGTTTATGGATGTAGGTGCTAATGCAGACGCCAAAGCAGAACATCTATTGCAGTACGCACAACTAGGCCATATCTATGCACAAAAATTCAGAAGAATCGCTAACCCATCCATTGGGCTGCTGAATATCGGAACTGAAGCTGCCAAAGGCAATTCTTTAACTAAGAACGCTTATCATCTAATGTCTGAGCAAAGTGAATTTAATTTTGCTGGTAACGTTGAAGCCAAAAGTCTCATGGAGGATGCAGCGGATGTGGTTGTGACAGACGGCTATACCGGAAATATGATTTTAAAAAATTTAGAAGGTACAGCCAAATCGATTGGTAAAATGTTTAAAGAAACCTTACTGAGCAGCTTTAAAAACAAGATTGCTGGTTTGCTCATTAAAAAAGACCTTCAAGAAGTCCAAACTAAAATGGACTATGCAGAGTACGGAGGCTCTGTATTACTAGGCTTAGACGGTATAGTGGTAAAAGCACATGGCAGTTCAAGTGCTAAGGCATTTTACTCTGCAATCAGACAAGCTAAGATAGCAGTAGAAGAGCGAATTGTAGAAACTATGAGAGAAACGGTTGGTGAGTAATGATGGGTAAAACTGCGATTATATTTCCAGGTCAAGGATCACAAAAAGTAGGAATGGCGCAAGACTTATATCAAGAGAAGGAAAGTTCTACAGCTGTACTTGAACAAGCTCAGCGCGTATTAGACTTTGATTTATTAGAAACAATGTTTACTGATTCTGAAGGTAAGTTAAATCAAACAGAGAATACTCAGCCTGCTTTAGTAGCACATAGTATAGCTCTATTTGAGGCGTTAGAAGATATTAATGCCGACTACACTATGGGACATAGTTTGGGAGAGTATTCGAGTTTAGTTGCGAGCGGTGTACTCTCCTTTGAAGATGCAGTCAAAATAGTTAGAAAGCGTGGACAGTTAATGGCTGACGCATTTCCTAATAATGTAGGTGGAATGGCTGCAGTATTAGGACTGGATTATGACAAAGTTAAAGAGATATGTGATGATCTTTCTAATGATGAAGAAATCATCGAACCGGCTAATATCAATTCTCCCGGTCAAATAGTAGTTTCAGGTCATAAATCGCTTATCGATAAACTCTCTTCCGAAGGGAAAGCTCTTGGAGCCAAACGCGTTATGCCTTTGCCGGTTTCAGGTCCTTTCCATTCCTCACTGATGCAAGTGATTGAGAAAGATTTTGCTAATTATATTGATAAGTTTGATTGGCATGATGCTCAATTTCCAGTAGTTCAAAATGTTCATGCAGCTGGTGAAACTGATGCAGCAGTAATCAAAGACAATATGATTAAACAGCTGTATTCACCGGTAGAATTTGTTAAGTCTACACAATGGTTAATCGATCAAGGTGTTGATCATTTTATTGAAATTGGCCCAGGAAAAGTACTGTCTGGTCTAATTAAGAAAATTGATCGCAGCGTGAAACTAACGTCTATTCAAAATCTTGAAGACCTGAAAGGATGGAATGAAGATGAGTAAAAACGTGTTAGTAACTGGAGCTTCACGAGGAATTGGTCGTAGTATAGCACTACAGTTTGCAGAAGAAGGCTACAACGTTGCTGTAAATTATGCTGGGAATAAAGATAAAGCAGAAGCAGTAGTTGAAGAGATTAAAGCTAAAGGTGTCGACAGCTTTGCTATTCAAACGAATGTTGCAAATCCTGATGAAGTTAAAGCTATGATTAAAGAAGTAGTTAGTCAGTTTGGTTCGATAGACGTCTTAGTTAATAATGCAGGCATTACTCGAGATAATTTGCTCATGCGCATGAAAGAGCACGAATGGGATGACGTCATTGATACCAATCTCAAAGGTGTCTTCAATTGTATCCAAAAGGTTACACCACAAATGTTAAGACAAAAAAGCGGTTCTATCATAAATCTATCTAGTGTCGTAGGTTCAGTAGGTAACCCAGGCCAAGCGAACTATGTTGCTACAAAAGCAGGTGTTGTTGGTTTAACAAAATCAACTGCTCGTGAACTTGCTTCACGAAATATTACAGTCAATGCTGTTGCACCTGGCTTCATAGTTTCGGACATGACAGATGCTTTAAGTGATGAACTAAAGGAACAAATGCTTGATCAAATTCCATTAAAACGCTTTGGCGAAGATCAAGATATTGCTGATACAGTCACTTTCTTAGCTTCAGATAAGGCGAAGTATATCACTGGTCAAACTATTCATGTTAATGGCGGCATGTACATGTAATGTTTTTGAAGTCATTATATCTGTGAGATGAAAGAGTTTGAAACACGAGCATAAAGTGAAAGACCTGCGAAATTTCACTTGTATTTCACAGCATAAAATGGGAAAATAATAAGGTCTATATGTTAGCTTTAAAAGGAGGTGACTCGACGTGGAAAACTTCGATAAAGTAAAAGATATCATCGTTGACCGTTTAGGTGTTGATGCTGATAAAGTAACTGAAGATGCATCTTTCAAAGATGATTTAGGCGCTGACTCACTTGATATTGCTGAATTAGTAATGGAATTAGAAGACGAGTTTGGTACTGAAATTCCAGATGAAGAAGCAGAAAAAATCAACACTGTTGGTGACGCTGTTAAGTACATTAACAGCCTTGAAAAATAATATATCGGTATCTGAGTCGTTGAAGCGCTTCGGCTCAGATTTTTTATGCGAAGGTTTATTGTTAAATATTAATACAATCGGTCATCGTGTTTTTCTTTTGTTTTGTATATAATTCACGTAAGATTGAGGTTGTATAGTTAAATATTAAGGAGGCATCAAGCGATTTGTCGAAGTACACTAAAGAACAGATGATAGATGAATTTAGAAACCACTTTGATAGTAAAATGAAGGAATTGGATCTTCCGTTTGGAAATGTCGAACTTTACCAACAAGCATTCTCACATTCTAGTTTTATCAATGACTTTAATATGGATCGTTTAGAACACAATGAGCGTTTAGAATTTTTAGGAGACGCAGTATTAGAACTGACGGTATCACGCTATTTATTTGATAAATACCCTGAATTACCAGAGGGTAATTTAACTAAGATGAGAGCTACAATAGTTTGTGAGCCTTCACTTGTAATATTTGCGAATAAAATTCAGTTGAATCAACTTATATTGTTAGGTAAAGGAGAAGAGAAGACAGGAGGAAGAACCCGGCCTTCACTCGTATCAGATGCTTTCGAAGCATTCGTAGGAGCGTTATATCTTGATCAAGGACTAGACAAAGTATGGAAATTTGCACAACAAGTCATATTCCCGTATGTGGAAGATAACGAATTGCAAGGCGTGGTGGACTTTAAGACTCAATTTCAGGAGTTTATCCATCAACAGAATAAAGGAGACGTCACATATAGATTAATTAAAGAAGAAGGACCAGCACACCACCGTCTGTTTACTTCAGAAGTATTGCTAGAAGGTAAAGCTGTAGCAAAGGGGCAAGGTAAGACGAAGAAAGAATCTGAACAAAAAGCCGCGGAGAGCGCATTTAATCACTTAAAAGAAATTTAACTTACTTCAGAGAGAAATCGTCTCTCCTCTATATGTAAATGATGTATGCAGTTCAGTATGAGGATTACTGTTGGTAACTCGAGCACCGACACGTAAAGCTTGTCGGTTCTATGCTGTAACAAAACGACTGTTGTGAGAATGGCAGCGTCTTATCACCTCACTAGAGTTGAGTGGCATCATGATAAAGGTCATGTGCTTATTATGTTCAAAGCAACATCGAACACAGCATTGACAAAATTTACCAATGCCTATAAAAAGTGCCAGAGGACGGGACATAATGGTCTTTGACTAGAGAGAAAGAAGCTGGGACATAATGTAATGTCCCGCTCCCTTCTAAGAGTAAAGCAGTTGCTTTGGACAGTAATGTTTTGGTCTAACAGTTTCTGTCTGCTGACAACGGGTGGTGCACCCATTGACTTTATAAATAATATACTCACAATCAAGGGCATAATCACAAATAATGAGGAAATTAGCTCATGGAACGACGTAAAGCATATCAATTTAGAATCCATCCAACTGAAGAGCAAGAAACGTTCTTCGCTAGGTCTTTTGGTTAGGACCGTATGGTCTACGACTACAGCGTTCTACATAAAGAGAATTAAGAACCATAGGAACTATGGGGATAGCTTGGTCAATAAGAGCAACCGCTGTGAGTAAAGACATACACTTACAAGTACGCTCTATTCCCGAGAAGCTCCCACTTCAAGCGATAAGCATCGTTAGGTTGAGCTTAGTGGTGAGTAGTTCACGAACCTATACTTAGAGTTGAAATATAAGGAGTTAAGCATGGTATATTTAAAATCGATAGACGCAGTGGGCTTTAAATCATTTGCCGATCGTACCGATGTACAATTTGATAACGGTGTTACCGCTATTGTAGGTCCAAATGGTAGCGGAAAGAGTAATATAACTGATGCGATTAAATGGGTTCTAGGTGAGCAATCTGCTAAGTCGCTTCGTGGCTCTAGAATGGAAGATGTTATCTTCTCAGGTGCTGAACATCGCAACGCGCAGAATTATGCTGAAGTTCAATTAAAGCTAGATAATACGTCTGGAAAACTACAATATGATGCGGAATTGATCACTGTAACGAGAAGGCTTTACCGCAGCGGCGAGAGTGAATACTACATAAATAATGAGCGTGCTCGTTTGAGAGATATTGTAGACTTATTTCTAGACTCCGGCTTAGGAAAAGAAGCATTTAGCATCATATCTCAAGGTAGAGTTGATGAAATATTAAATGCTAAGCCCGTGGATAGACGTCAAATTATAGAAGAGTCTGCTGGCGTGTTAAAGTATAAAAAAAGAAAAGAAGCATCAGTTCAAAAATTAGCACAGACTGAAGATAATCTCACGCGTGTTGAAGACATCTTGTATGATCTTGAAGATCGAGTAGAGCCTTTGAAAGAAGAGGCGGCTATAGCAAAAGAATATCAATATTTGGCTGCCGATCTGGAAAAAAGTGACATTCTTGTTACTGTCCATGATATTGAAAGCTACAATAATTCAGTTCACGAGCTTGATAATCAACTCAATACGTTAAAGAGTACCCAAGAAAATAAAGAAGCTGAAAAAGTCCAACAAACTCATGCTTTAAATAAATATAAATTTGAGCGTCAAAATTATGATCAACAGATTGAGTCACTTAATGATCAACTTGTGCAGGCTACAGAAGAACTCGAAAAGTATCAGGGTCAACTTAACGTGTTAAAAGAAAGGCAAAAAAACCAGTCAGAGACCAATGCTCGTTTCGAAGAAGAACAAGAAAACTTAGAAGAGCAAAAAGCCCAGCTTCATAAAGAGCAAAAAGAAGCAGAGAATGAAATAAAAAAATTAAAACTTAAGCAAAAAGAATTAAATCAATCGATTCAAGGGCTAGAAAATGATCAAGGAATTTCAAATGAAGACCATGAAGAAAAGCTTGAAGAATTGAAAAATAATTATTATGCACTGATGTCTGAGCAATCTGATGTTAATAACGATATACGATTTTTAGAACACACGATTCAAGAGAATGAAAATAAGCAATTGCGCTTAGATTCAAGACTCGGTGAAGCTTTCAAAGCACTTCAAGAGACTGACGAAAAGATAACAGAAAAAGAGAAAAATCGTGAGCGCACGCAACGAGAACTCAACAAGATAGAACATCAAATACAGTCTTATGAACGCGACGTTTCTAACATAAAGAGAGATCAAAATAACTATCAGGACAAGTTGCATAAAGCTTATCGATATAATGAGAAATTGAAGTCTCGTATCGATAGTTTGAATACTCAAAACGAAGAGTATAATTTCTTTTTTAATGGAGTAAAGCATATACTTCAAGCCAGTGGTAAGCAATTGTCAGGTATTCACGGTGCGGTTGCAGAATTAATCCAAGTACCTTCACATCTTACCAAAGCGATAGATACCGCTTTAGGCGCTGCTAGTCAACATGTAGTGGTTACCTCTGAAAAAGAGGGTCGTTTAGCTATACAATATTTAAAACAAAACGGTCTAGGTAGAGCGACTTTCTTACCGCTTAATGTGATCAAATCGCCTTCGCTATCGCTCGATATACGAGAAACAGCACAGAGTAACGAAGGATTTATAACTATTGCTTCTGACGGAATAAAGGTAGATAGATCGTATCAACATATTGTAGACAATCTACTTGGCACTACGATTATAGTTAATAGTTTAAAGCAAGCAAATGAATTAGCACGTCGTATTCGTTATCGTACTCGAATCGTCACTTTAGAAGGCGATATTGTAAATCCTGGTGGTTCAATGGCAGGCGGTGGTGACCGTAAAACGAAAAGTGTACTTACCCAAAAAAATGAATTAGCTCAAATGAAAGCGCAGCTAAGCCAATACCAACAACAAACATTAGAGTTTGAAAAGCAATATCAGGGACTAAACGAACGGGCGAATGAGTTGAGCGAACAGTATTTCAACGCTAGTCAACGTTATAATGAAGTCAAACAGCATTTACATGAAATAGATTTAGCGCTCGAAAGTTTAAAAGGTACGAAATCTCAGCTTGAAGAAGAACATGAAGAGTTTCAATTCGAGAGAAATGATGGATACGAAAGTGAGAAGAGTAAAGAAACTTTAAAACAAAAAAGATCTAACTTAGATACAATTAAACAGCGATTAAAGCGCCTCGAAGAAGATATACAGCGGTACACTCAGCTATCTAAAGATGGTAAGGAGAATTCTAATCAAATTCAGCAACAGCTCCATCAAAGACGGTCAGACTTAGCTGTGATAAAGGAAAGAATCAAAACTCAAAAGCAACTCAGTGAAAAACTAGATAAACAAATTTCGAACACTGAACATCAGCTTAAAAGCTTGCTCGAGAAAATAGAGTTCTTTAATTCCGAAGAGCACTCAGGTCAGCAAGCTTTTGATCAGATTAACCAACGTATAGGAGAGAAGCACAAGGAGAAACTGGACTTAAATCAAACGTTAGAAGATGTTAAGTCAAAACGGACAAAGCTAAATGACACAATTGAAGAAACAGATGAAGGACTTCAAGATATACACCGCGATATTCTATCCATTCAAAACCATTATCAAGACATCAAATCAGAACAATCACGCTTAGATGTGTTAATTAGTCATGCACTCGATCATTTAAGTGAAGACTATCATATAACATACGAGTATGCTAAGACAACGTATGAGTCAGATGAAGATATAGATGTCCTGCGGAAAAAGGTTAAATTAACTAAAATGTCTATTGATGAACTTGGTCCTGTGAATCTGAATGCAATCGAGCAATTTGAAGAATTGAATTCACGCTATACATTTTTAGATGAGCAACGCACTGATTTAAGAGAAGCTAAAGCGACTTTAGAACAGATTATTCAAGAAATGGATCAAGAAGTTAAAGATCGCTTTAAAGCGACTTTCCACGCTGTTCAAGGCTATTTTACAGAAGTCTTCAAGTCTCTGTTCGGTGGCGGGAATGCCGAATTACGGTTGACTGAAGATGATTACTTACGAGCTGGCGTTGATATTGTGGTTCAACCACCAGGTAAGAAGTTACAAAACTTGACGTTACTAAGTGGTGGAGAGCGTGCCTTGAGTGCTATCGCGTTACTTTTTGCCATCTTAAAAGTTAGATCGGCACCGTTTGTTATTTTAGACGAGGTTGAAGCAGCACTAGATGAAGCGAATGTCATACGTTATGCGCGATATTTGAAACAATTATCTTCAGATACGCAATTTATCGTTATTACACATCGTAAGGGGACTATGGAATATTCTGATAGATTGTATGGTGTTACTATGCAAGAGTCAGGCGTGTCTAAGTTAGTAAGCGTCAATTTAAATACACTAGACGAGGTTATGGAGGAGGATAAAAGATGAGTTTTTTTAAAAAACTAAAGGATAAATTTACGGGGCAAGATAAGGAAAAACAAGAACTAGACAAACTTAATGATGAAGCTTCCTCAGGCGAATCAGACATTGAAGAGGATACCCTCACTCCTTCTAAAGGAGAAGAATCTGAATCCAAAGAAAAACCCAAGAAATTAAGTGAGGCAGACTTTGATGATGATGGATTAATTTCCATTGAGGACTTCGAAGAAATAGAAGCTCAAAAATTAGGTGCGAAGTTTAAAGCAGGTCTTGAAAAATCACGTCAAAATTTCCAAGAACAACTTAATAATCTCATCGCACGTTATCGTAAAGTAGATGAAGAATTCTTCGAAGCGTTGGAAGAAATGCTCATAACAGCTGACGTTGGTTTTAATACCGTAATGGAACTCGTGGACGAACTTCGTGATGAAGCACGTCGCCGCAATATACAAGAAACAGAAGAATTAAGAGAAGTTATCGTTGAAAAGATCGTTGAAATCTATCATCAAGACGACGAGAATTCTGAAGTTATGAATTTAGAAGACGGCCGATTAAACGTTATTCTAATGGTCGGTGTTAATGGTGTAGGAAAGACTACAACGATAGGTAAACTAGCGCATCGCTATCAAGCAGAAGGTAAAAAAGTAATGTTAGCTGCAGGCGATACTTTTAGAGCCGGTGCTATACGTCAGCTACAAGTTTGGGGCGAGCGTGTCGGAGTAGAAGTTGTAAGTCAAAGTGAAGGATCAGATCCTGCGGCAGTAGTGTATGATGCGATTAATGCGGCCAAGAATAAAGGTGCAGACATCTTAATTTGTGATACAGCGGGACGTTTACAGAACAAAGCAAATTTAATGAATGAATTAGAAAAAGTTAAAAGAGTAATCGGTAGAGCCGTTCCTGATGCGCCACATGAGAGCTTATTATGTTTAGATGCTACTACAGGTCAAAATGCACTCTCTCAAGCTCGTTCATTTAAAGATGTAACTAACGTGACAGGGATAGTGTTAACCAAATTGGATGGTACAGCGAAAGGCGGTATCGTACTTGCTATACGCAATGAGTTGCATATTCCTGTTAAATACGTTGGTTTAGGTGAAAAATTAGACGATTTACAACCGTTCAATCCTGAAAGCTATGTATATGGTTTATTTGCTGATATGATTGAGCAAAATGTTGATGTAGAACAAAGCGAAGAGCCAAGTGATAGCGATTTAGAGAATAATGACGCAAAGAATGAAGGTAGCACCCATGAATAATGGTGATTTAGTTAAAACGGTACGGATGAATTATCTATTTGATTTCTATCAATCATTATTGACTGAAAAACAACGAAACTACTTAGAATTATTCTACTTGCAAGATTACTCCCTCAGTGAGATTGCTGAGACGTTTGATGTGAGTCGACAAGCAGTGTATGATAACATAAGAAGAACTGGCGACTTAGTAGAAGATTATGAAGATAAACTACGTTTATATCATAATTTCGAGCAACGCCAAGAGATTTATAACAAGATTAAATTAAATATAAGTGATGAGACTAAAGTTATGAAATTAATACAACAATTAGAAGAATTAGAATAAAAGAGATAAAGGAGGGATTTGGTATGGCATTTGAAGGATTGTCGGATCGCTTGCAACAAACGATGCAAAAGATTCGTGGTAAAGGTAAAGTTACAGAAGCCGATATTAAAACCATGATGCGAGAAGTTAGGTTAGCTTTACTGGAGGCCGACGTTAACTTTAAAGTAGTTAAGAACTTCGTCAAGACCGTATCAGATCGCGCCCTAGGTTCAGATGTAATGAAATCATTAACTCCAGGGCAACAAGTTATTAAGATAGTACAAGATGAGCTCACGCAACTCATGGGTGGAGAAAATGCAACAATTAAGATGGCAAATAAACCGCCTACTGTAGTCATGATGGTAGGTCTCCAAGGCGCAGGTAAGACCACAACTGCTGGTAAGCTGGCGCTACTCATGAGAAAGAAATACAATAAGAAACCACTTTTAGTAGCTGCCGATATCTACCGTCCTGCAGCTATCGATCAGCTTGAAACCGTTGGTAAACAATTGGATATACCGGTTTATAGTCAAGGTGACCAAGTACAACCTCAAGAGATCGTTGACAATGCTATAAAGCATGCGAAAGACGAGCATTTAGATTTTGTTATTATTGATACTGCTGGACGCTTACATGTTGATGAGGCTTTAATGAATGAGCTTGAAGAAGTCAAGGAGATTTCCAAGCCAGATGAGATTATGCTAGTGGTCGATGCAATGACAGGTCAAGACGCGGTTAACGTGGCTGAGTCGTTTGATAGTCAGTTAGACGTCTCCTCAGTCACGCTCACTAAGCTTGATGGTGATACGCGTGGCGGGGCAGCGTTATCAATACGTTCGGTAACACAAAAGCCTATTAAATTTGTTGGTATGAGCGAGAAGTTAGATGGCTTAGAACCCTTCCATCCTGAACGAATGGCTTCCCGTATACTAGGTATGGGAGATGTATTGAGTCTTATTGAGAAAGCGCAACAAGATGTGGATGAAGATAAAGCTAAAGATCTAGAGAAAAAAATGCGTACATCACAATTTACTTTAGAGGATTTCCTGGAACAGTTAGATCAAGTTAAGAATTTAGGTCCCTTAGATGATATTATGAAGATGATTCCTGGAATGAATAAAATGAAGGGTCTAGATAATCTTAATATGAGCGAAAAACAAATCGACCATATTAAAGCTATCATTCAATCTATGACTCCTACAGAGAGAGAGAATCCAGCGATACTCAATGTATCCCGTAAGAAAAGAATAGCTAAGGGTTCAGGTCGTACGCTACAAGAAGTCAATCGCTTGATGAAACAGTTTAATGAAATGAAGAAGATGATGAAACAATTTACTAGTGGAGGCAAAGGTAAAAAAGGTAAACGTGCTCAAATGCAGAATATGCTTAAAGGCATGAATTTACCGTTCTAAGTTAGAACATTATTTGAGGGAGCGGGACAGAAATCTAATTTGAATAAAAAGATTTCGTAGTCCCGCCCCGGCAAGGATGACTAGAGTTGAAAAAAGCTTGATACAAGCGCATTTTCAAATCAGTCATCTACTGCCAGGAGGCTGGGATCTATGTCCCAGTCTCTTTCTCTCTATTCAAAGACCATTATGTCCCAGCCTCATTATTTGAATGTATACCTTAGAAGTTGATAATTGGATAAATATTTGTTGTTAGACGGATTCATCAGATCACTTTTCTGTATAAATTTGATTTGTGAATCCGTTTAATTTCGTCCTTAAGTTTGATGACGAGCGTCTACTTTAACTGTTGGTAAGCAGAAATGCATCTGTTCAGGATCACTATTAACAGAAATAAGTTGATGCGTCCTAACTGCCGTTATTCGCCGCCACAGACTGTATTTGCGACGTTTGAATGGCAACATCAATTTGTTCACACTACCTTTAGAGCTATAACATAAAGCACGACGAGTTAATCCTGAAATTCTTATCATTGGTAAAGAAAAAGCTCTTTACAAAGAATTAAGAAACTGTTAGTATTAATTCTTGTAGAAAAGAAATTATGAAGAAAAGGGGTGACTCACACATGGCAGTTAAATTACGTTTAAAACGTTTAGGTTCAAAAAGAAACCCGTTCTATCGTATCGTAGCAGCAGACTCACGTTCACCACGTGATGGTCGTAGTATCGAACAAATCGGTACGTATAATCCTAAACACGTAAATGCGCCAGAAGTTGTCATTGACGAAGAATTAGCTTTGAAATGGTTAACAAATGGTGCTAAACCAACTGACACTGTTCATAATATCTTATCAAGAGAAGGTATCTTGAAGAAATTTGAAGAACAGAAATAATTTTAGAACTAAAATCCTTTAAAATAAATCTGACACTAAGGGACGAGGCTGGGACATAATGTAATGTCTCAGCCTCTTTCTACATCTTGGCAGTAGATGACTGATTTGAAAATGCGCTTGTATCAAGCTTTTTTCAATTCTAGTCATCCTTGCCGGGGCGGGACAACGAAATCTTTTTATTCAAATTAGATTTCTGTCCCGCTCCCCTTTCTTTTTTTTATAATATAAAATATAGTAAACTTTCTTTAGTAGCTAAAGTTTATAATATAATTTCGTAGTATACTTTTATGAATAGTGAAAGTAGATGAGATGGAGGATCGCAAATGAGAGTTAAAGTAGGCCAAATTGTTAATACACATGGAATCAAAGGAGAGGTCAGAATTAAATCAAACTCTGACTTCACTGATGTGCGTTTTCAAAAAGGAGAGACGCTTACTATTGAGAGAGATAATAACGTAGATCTCGAGTTAACTGTGGCTTCACATCGAATGCACAAAGGGTTTCATATGTTAACGTTTGAAGGTATCAATAATATTAATGAAGTAGAGCATCTTAAAGGTGAGATGTTACTCCAAGAGCGTGATCACGAAGATATTGAATTGGGAGAACATGAGTATTACTATTCTGATATAATTGGTTGCACCGTTTTTGATGAGTCTACCCCTATAGGTAGAGTGACCGAGATCTTTGAAACTGGAGCAAATGATGTGTGGGTAGTGCAAGGTGAGAAAGAGTATTTAATTCCTTATATAGCTGACGTCGTTAAAGATGTAGATATTGAGAATAAGACCATTCGTATTACACCACTCGAAGGGTTGTTAGATTAATGAGAATAGATTATTTAACGTTGTTTCCTGAAATGTTCGAGGGTGTACTGAATACCTCTATTTTAAAAAGAGCTCAAGACAAAGGAATGTTGGAAGTTAATACGATTAACTTTCGTAACTATGCGCTTAATAAGCACAATCAAGTTGACGATTATCCTTTTGGCGGGGGGCAAGGTATGGTACTAAAACCTGAACCGATCTTCAACGCTATGGAGGATATAGGACGTGATGATAATACGCGAGTCGTATTAATGTGCCCTCAAGGCGAGCCCTTTACTCAAGCTAAAGCACAAGCTTTAAGTGAAACTGAACATATTGTTTTTATATGCGGTCATTATGAAGGATATGATGAAAGAATTAGAACCCATCTCGTTACAGACGAAATATCGATCGGCGATTATGTATTAACGGGGGGAGAGTTACCTGCAATGACGATGACCGATGCTATCGTCAGGCTGATACCAGGCGTACTCGGAAATCATCAATCTCATGAAGATGATTCATTTCAGGATGGGTTACTTGAGTTTCCTCAGTATACGCGCCCGAGAGAGTTCAAAGGTCTGACCGTGCCTGAAGTGTTACTCTCAGGTAATCATGCTCGTATAGATAAATGGAGACACGAGCAAAAATTGATACGTACTTTTGTAAAAAGACCTGATCTATTAAGTAAGCTAAGCTTGAATCAGGAAGATGAAAAAATACTAGAAAGTTATAAAAAAAGAATTGAAAATAAAGGATGAGTGTGCTAGCATATTGTAAGTGTGCAATGCACGAATAATCACTATGATCCGCTGCTATATTTTGTCTAGGCATGAACATAGGTTGAAGGAGAGTATATATTATGAGCAATCACAAACTTATCGAAGCAGTAACTAAATCACAATTGCGCGATGATATCCCTTCATTCCGCGCTGGTGACACTTTACGTGTACACGTACGTATCATCGAAGGATCACGTGAACGTATCCAAGTGTTTGAAGGCGTAGTTATCAAACGTCGCGGTGGAGGTATCTCAGAAACATTCACTGTACGTAAGATATCTTCAGGTGTAGGTGTAGAGCGTACATTCCCATTACACACACCTAAGATTGAGAAGATTGAAGTGAAACGTCGCGGTAAAGTACGTCGTGCTAAATTATACTACTTACGTCATTTACGTGGTAAAGCTGCTCGTATTCAAGAAGTACGTTAATCAGCTGAAATCAATAAGTCACGTTAGGCTTTTAAATCTTTAGCCACATATTAAAGAGGCTGGGATATAAAGGTCTTTGACTTGAGAGAAAGAGGCTGGGACATAATGTAATGTCCCAGCCTCTTTAATATCTCGGCAGTAGATGGCTGATTTGAAAATGCGCTTGTATCAAGCTTTTTTCAATTCTAGCCATCCTTGCCGGGGCGGGACTACGAAATCATTTTATTCAAATTAGATTTCTGTCCCGCTCCCGAATCGTGAGCGTTTCTGTCGACAGTCCTACTTTGCGATGTTGTTAATTAGGTTCCGAAAGCACAGAAACTTTATGGCTCAACATCTTAATGCTAATCATTTAGGGGGTATATCTCAGTCTCGCGGCACTATTTAGACTCATGTACTAATTCTGTTTAAATTTGCTATAAGTGGTAAATCTAATAGTGAAGGCAAATTTAAGGAGGTAATACTTATGACTGTAGAAATTAAACACGCAGCTGGAACTACTCAAATTCCTGAAGCAATAGAATCTGCTGTTGCCCTTGAATATTCATTTGTAGATGCGCTCGTAGCGTTAGACGTTAATGTTACAGGCGTGGCAGATGATGGAGATAGCGCTAACATCATCGCGTCTATTCGTGATCAAGTAGGGGATTATCAATCAGTTGGTGAAAGATTGAATCCTGATCTAGAGTCAATTAAAAAAGCGGAACCTCAAATTATTATTGCTGATCAAGACCGACATAAAGAATTGTATGATGAATTAACTCAAATTGCACCTACTATTTTAGTGAAGAGCTTCGATGCAAATTATAATGAAAATTTAGATTCATTCAGAATTATCGGTAAAGCTGTTTCTAAAGAAGATAAAGCTCATGAAGCAATTAATCAACATAACGACACAATTAAGAAATATACTAACAGCATAGAATTAGATAAAGATAAAACTACTTTACCTATTGTGGTGACTAATGATGGTGTAGTTGCTCATTCAGTCAAAACGTATGTAGGTAGTTTCTTAGAAGAGCTTGGCTTCAAACCTGCACTTACGAAAGAAGTTGTAGAAAACTCATCTGAGTATATGGGTGCTGATTACTTAGAATTAGATTATAAACAATTATCAGAAGTGAATCCCGAACGCCTCTTTGTAATGGTTGAAGATGAAAATAGCAATGAAGTTAAATCACTTCAAAATAGTGAAGCGTGGTCACATATTGACGCTGTAGAAAAAGCACGTGCGCATTTTGTGAATCGCGAAACTTGGGCTAAATTCCGTGGTTTAGTTGCTTCAGAAAATATTGCTCAAGAGATTAGTGAAATAAACGAATAAATTTAGATGTTAAACCTCTATTTTAATAGCTTGGTTTATCAAGAAATATTATCTCGAGACATGGGAGTGGGATAGAAATCTTTTTATTCAAATTAGATTTCTGTCCCGCTCCCTATTATTATTGTGATATTAGTTAGCTCGTTGAGCTCCCACTTTTCTTATATGAAGTGTCAATAATACAAAGCCAAGTTCTCTTATAACTTTATTGATGCCTCTAACTGACATTCGAGTTAGACCCAAAATAGCCCTAATAAATCCAAAAACTGGTTCTACGTCAATTTTCTATGTTTATAAGTAACTCGACTTATGTTCTTTAGACCTCAAGTCATGTTATGATGACTAAGTGTTAATAAAGTAGAGGTGATCATGATGGTTATACAATGGTATCCAGGCCATATGGCAAAAGCCAAAAGAGAAGTATCTGAACAGTTAAAAAAGGTAGATGTCGTTTTTGAGCTCGTAGATGCTAGAATTCCTTATAGTTCGAGAAATCCTATGATTGATGAAGTTATCGGCAATAAACCTCGTGTAGTTATTTTAAACAAAAAGGATATGGCTAATTTAAAAGAATTAGATAAGTGGCAAACGTACTTTAAAGATGAAGGGTTCTATCCGGTGGTTGTTGATGCGAAACATGATAAAGGTTTAAAAAGTGTTGAAAGTGCTGCAAGAGAAGCGACAAAGGAAAAGTTTGAAAAGGAAAAAGAGAAGGGCTTGAAACCTAGAGCTATCCGAGCAATGATTGTGGGAATTCCGAATGTGGGGAAGTCGACATTTATTAATAAATTAGCTAGAAGAAATATAGCCAAAACAGGAAATACACCTGGAGTTACCAAAGCTCAGCAATGGATTAAAGTAGGCAAGACTTTACAATTACTTGATACGCCAGGAATTCTATGGCCTAAATTTGAAGATGAATTAGTTGGGAAAAAATTAAGTATTACAGGAGCTATTAAAGATAGTATTGTGCACTTAGATGAAGTCGCTATTTACGGTCTTAACTTCTTAATCGAACACGATTATGAGGGATTGTGTAGACATTATAATATTGATCTATCTAGTGATTCAGAACTCTTAGAATGGTTTGATGCTATCGGTCGACGTAGAGGGCTGTTACAAAAAGGTAATGAAGTAGACTATGAAGCTGTTATCGAATTAATCATTTATGATATCAGAAATGCTAAGATAGGTACGTATACTTTTGATGTAGTGAAAGAAGTGAAAGGATAGCCTTATGAGTAAAACGGTTAAAGAAATCCGAAGTGAAATAGCTCGTCTAGACTCATTAGAAGCCTTAGCTCAGTGCGAGTTTCATCAAGATGAGCGCATTGGCGTGCAGAAAGCTTTACTACAGAGGCGTAAGGCATTAATTAAGCTCGAAGAAGAACAAGATAAATATAGACAGATGCTCAAGTTTGAAGACGAAATATTACAAAATAATTCTACTGCTCAAATATGTGGTATCGATGAAGTAGGGCGAGGTCCGTTAGCAGGTCCCGTAGTAGCGTGTGCGGTTATTCTAAACGCGGATCATGAGTATATAGGCCTCAATGATTCGAAGAAGTTAAGCGCTAAGAAAAGGGCATTTTATGAAAAAGAGCTAAAAGCTAAGCTATTAGATTATGCTTTTGGAATTGCAAATGTAGAAGAAATTGATAAAAATAATATCTATAAAGCAACACAAATCGCTATGTGTAGAGCGGTTAATCAACTTCGTTACAGACCTAGCAATCTGCTTGTAGATGCGATGACATTGCCTATAGATATTAACCAAGACGCTCTGGTAAAAGGGGATAGCAAAAGTATATCAATAGCAGCAGCAAGTATATTAGCGAAAGAGTATCGGGATAGGTTAATGAAAGAGCTAGATACTAAGTATCCTGGATACGATTTTGCTAATAACGTAGGATACGGCACTAAAAAACACTTAGAAGGAATAGATAAACTTGGCATAACACCAGTACATAGAAAGACGTTTGAGCCTATTAAGTCTATCATAGCAAATTCTCAAAATTAAAGTTATTCTAAATTACTGGCTTCAATCAGTTTACAATAGCGCTTTCATTTTTTATAATTAGTAATGAACTTAACCTAAGAAACAGGAGGATGGAGAATGAATATCCACGAGTATCAAGGTAAAGAAATTTTTCGTTCAATGGGCGTAGCTGTCCCAGAAGGACGTGTAGCATTTACTGTTGAAGAAGCAGTAGAAAAAGCAAAAGAATTAAGCTCAGATGTATATGTGGTAAAAGCACAAATTCATGCTGGGGGAAGAGGTAAAGCTGGCGGTGTTAAGATTGCTAAATCCCTAGATGAGGTTGAAACATACGCTAAGGAATTGTTAGGTAAACAATTAGTTACACATCAAACTGGACCTGAAGGTAAAGAAGTTAAACGTCTTTATATCGAAGAAGGCTGCGATATTCAAAAAGAGTATTACGTTGGATTCGTAATCGACCGTGCTACAGATAAAGTTACTTTAATGGCATCTGAAGAAGGCGGTACTGAAATTGAAGAAGTAGCTGCTAAAACACCAGAAAAAATCTTTAAAGAAACAATTGATCCAGTTACAGGTTTAGCTCCATATCAAGCGAGAAGAATCGCTTTCAATATCAATATTCCTAAAGAATCTGTTGGTAAAGCAGCTAAATTCTTAATGGCGTTATACAATGTATTCATTGAGAAAGATTGTTCTATCGTTGAAATCAACCCACTTGTAACTACAGGTGACGGTGAAGTATTAGCTCTTGATGCTAAACTTAACTTCGATGATAACGCGCTATTTAGACATAAAGATATTGTAGAATTACGTGACTTAGAGGAAGAAGATCCTAAAGAAATTGAAGCTTCAAAATACGACTTATCTTACATCGCTTTAGATGGAGATATTGGTTGTATGGTTAATGGAGCTGGCTTAGCTATGGCTACAATGGATACTATCAATCACTTCGGCGGAAGTCCTGCTAACTTCTTAGACGTTGGTGGCGGTGCGACTAAAGAGAAAGTTACTGAAGCATTTAAAATCATCTTAGGTGATGAAAATGTTAAAGGTATCTTTGTTAATATCTTTGGTGGAATCATGAAATGTGATGTTATTGCTGAAGGTATCGTTGCTGCTGTTAAAGAAGTAGAACTAACTTTACCGTTAGTTGTTCGTTTAGAAGGTACGAATGTAGATCGTGGTAAAGAAATCTTAGACAACTCAGGCTTAGCAATTGAACCTGCTACTACAATGGCAGAAGGCGCACAAAAAATCGTTAAAAGTGTAAAAGAAGCGTAAGGAAAGGATGGGAGTACTAAGATGAGTGTATTTATTGATAAGAACACAAAGGTAATGGTACAAGGTATCACAGGGTCAACTGCCCTTTTCCATACTAAGCAAATGCTAGACTATGGTACACAAATTGTCGCTGGTGTAACGCCAGGAAAAGGCGGTCAAGTAGTTGAAGGTGTACCTGTATATAATACAGTTGAAGAGGCTAAAGAAGAAACTGGTGCTAATGTTTCAGTCATCTATGTTCCAGCACCGTTTGCTGCAGACTCAATTCTAGAAGCTATTGATGCAGAATTAGATTTAGCTATTTGTATTACTGAACATATTCCAGTAGTAGATATGGTGAAAGTTAAACGTTATTCTCAAGGTAAGAAAACACGTGTTGTAGGACCAAACTGTCCAGGTGTCATTACTGCTGATGAATGTAAAATCGGTATTATGCCTGGTTACATCCACAAAAAAGGCCACGTAGGTGTTGTTTCACGTTCTGGAACATTAACATACGAAGCAGTGCACCAATTAACAGAAGAAGGAATCGGTCAAACTACTGCAGTTGGTATCGGTGGCGACCCAGTTAACGGTACTAATTTCATCGACGTATTAAAGGCATTTAATGAAGATGATGAAACTAAAGCCGTAGTTATGATTGGTGAAATCGGTGGTACTGCTGAAGAAGAAGCAGCTGAATGGATTAAAGAGAATATGACTAAACCAGTTGTAGGCTTTGTTGGTGGTCAAACTGCTCCTCCAGGAAAACGTATGGGACATGCCGGTGCGATTATTTCAGGTGGTAAAGGTACAGCTTCTGAAAAAATCAAAACACTTAACTCATGCGGTGTCAAAACAGCTGATACACCTTCTGAAATTGGTACAACATTAATCGATGCTGCTAAAGAAGCAGGTATCTATGAAGAATTATTAACTATTAACAAATAACATAGAGGTTACCTATAATTAGATAGGGAGCGGGACAGAAATCTTTTTATTCAAATTAGATTTCTGTCCTGCTCCCTTTTTCCGTTGGTTGAGGACATGGGTTTCATAACTGTTAACAACTATAAAGCGAGGTAAATCAGTAATCTGAAAACATCTGGTAATTAGCAATCTGCTGGGTCGTATCGCTAGGCTTCTTCCAACAAATTTCTCTTTACAAGTAGATTAAAATTCTCTCTTTAATGTGAGGATATTGTAATACTTGCAAGCCCTCAAACATAGTATAATTGACTTAATAGGAGGTAGAGGCCCATCAACCAAGATAAACTTTCATGCTTACGTTTAATTTATGCGGGTTTTACTACGGCATATATTATGACAATTTTAAAACAATTTCCTTCTTTTCTCCTTTTTGATAAGACGACACAACACGAACTACTACTAGAACTTAAACCGAATTTAAAAAATGAACAGTATATTAAAAAAGTTGATAACTATTTGAATGTAAATGATGATTATGTCATGACACACTTAGAACAAAGTAATGTCAAAACCTTATTTCTTACTGATAATGCATATCCATTTCTTCTCAAACAGATTTATGACCCTCCTTATATTTTGTTTTATAGAGGAGCTGTTGAATTACTTTCTCATACACAAACTTTAGCTATCATCGGAGCTAGAAATGCTACCGAGTATACAACGCGAGCTCTCAAACAATTTTTTCCTGCTTTTAAAGATATGAAATTGACTATCGTTTCTGGATTAGCTAAGGGTGCAGATCATCTAGCGCACCAACTCTCTTTAGGATACGGTATGCCATCGATTGCTGTTTTAGGATTTGGTCATTCGCATCACTATCCTAAAGAAACGTATTATACACGTTTACAGATCGAGCAAAATGGTATAGCTATCAGCGAGTACCTTCCTTCTTCTAAACCTCAAAAATATTATTTCCCACAACGCAATCGTATAATTAGTGGTCTGTCAAAAGGTGTTTTTGTTACAGAAGCTCGCCGTAATAGTGGCACCCACATTACTACTACCTCTGCAATTGAGCAAAATCGGGAAGTGTATATACTACCTGGGTCGCTTTTTAATCCGATGACTGAAGGCAATATGTTAAGTGCTCAAGATGGCGCTCGTATTGTTCTAAAGCCTAACGATATCACTGATGATTATCGATAAGTCTTAAATATTCTGAGTAAACGAGCTGGAAGCGGGACAGAAATCTAATTTGAACAAAAAAGATTTCGTAGTTCCGCCCCGGCAAGGATGACTAGAATTGAAAAAAGCTTGATACAAGCACATTTTCAAATCAGTCATCTACTGCCAAGATGCTGAAATAAGCTGAGACATTATGTCCCAGCCTCTTGCTCTCTAGTCAAAGACCATTATGTCCCAGCCTCTTATATAGTAGAAAGACGAAACGAAATATTAAAACATTGACAAATACAAAATAAACCGTTTATCATTTACCTTTGAATTAGGAAATTCAAGGGGGTAACACTTTGGCAGAAAATTTAGTCATAGTTGAATCGCCCGCAAAAGCTAAAACAATTGAAAAGTATTTAGGTAAAAAGTATAAGGTAATCGCATCTATGGGGCACGTGCGTGATTTGCCACGCAGTCAGATGGGTGTTGATTACGATAACAATTATGAACCCAAATATATTACGATTCGTGGTAAAGGTCCTGTCGTTAAAGACTTAAAACGTCATGCTAAAAAAGCTAAAAATGTTTATCTTGCAAGTGACCCTGACCGCGAAGGAGAAGCTATTGCGTGGCATTTAGCACACATATTAGAAGTTGAAAATGATAATAAAAATAGAGTAGTTTTTAATGAAATAACTAAAGAGGCTGTAAAAAATAGTTTTAAAAATCCTAGAGGTATCGAGATGAATCTTGTTGATGCACAACAAGCACGCAGGGTATTAGATCGATTAGTAGGATATAATATCTCACCAGTATTGTGGAAAAAAGTAAAGAAAGGCTTATCAGCTGGAAGAGTTCAAACTGTTGCGTTAAGATTGGTGATCGATAGAGAGAACGAAATTCGTAATTTTAAACCTGAAGAGTATTGGAAATTAGAAGGAGAATTTCGCTATAAAAGATCTAAATTTACAGCTAAATTTCTACACTATAAAAATAAGCCCTATAAGTTAAATAAAAAAGAAGATGTAGATACAATTATTGGAGAATTAGATGGCGATCAGTTTGAAGTGACCAATGTTACTAAGAAAGAGAAAAAGAGAAATCCTGCCAATCCATTTACTACGTCTACACTACAACAAGAGGCAGCTCGTAAATTAAATTTCAAAGCTCGAAAAACTATGATGGTCGCCCAACAATTATATGAAGGTATTGACTTGAAGAAACAGGGCACTGTTGGTTTAATCACTTATATGCGTACGGATTCAACGCGTATATCAACTCAAGCGAAGAATGAAGCACACTCGTTTATCGAAGATCAATATGGAAAAGAATATACGGCTCAAAGAAGATCAAAAGGTCAAGGCGATCAAGATGCGCATGAAGCAGTCAGACCGACAAGTTCTAAACGTACTCCTAAAGAGATGAAGAACTATTTAACACGAGATCAATATCGCTTATATAAATTAATATGGGAACGGTTTGTAGCGAGTCAAATGGCTCCAGCTATTCTAGATACTGTGGCCCTTGATCTATCACAGAATGACATTAAATTCCGAGCTAATGGTCAGAAGATCAAGTTTAAGGGTTTCATGTCAGTATATATAGAAGCGAAAGATGATAAAGAAGAGAATAAAGAGAATAAATTGCCTGAAATTAAAAAAGGCGAAATGGTCACTGCGACTAAAATTGAGCCTTCACAACACTTTACTCAGCCGCCACCTCGCTATACTGAAGCTCGTTTAGTTAAAACACTTGAAGAGCTAAAGATTGGTAGACCATCGACTTATGCGCCAACGATAGATACTATTCAGAAACGAAATTACGTGCGTAATGAAAGTAAGCGCTTCGTTCCTACTGAATTAGGTGAAATTGTCTATGAACAGGTTAAAGATTATTTCCCTGAAGTGATAGACGTTGATTTTACGGCTAATATGGAAACGCTACTCGATAAAATTGCTGATGGTGAAATAGATTGGCATAAAGTGATAGACGATTTCTATCGTAGTTTTGAACAAGATGTCAAGCGCGCTGAAGAAGAGATGGAAAAAATTGAAATTAAAGATGAACCCGCTGGAGAAGATTGTGAGGTCTGTGGTTCCCCAATGGTTATTAAAATGGGACGTTATGGTAAATTTATGGCTTGCTCAAACTTCCCAGATTGTCGTAACACTAAAGCTATCGTCAAGAAGATTGGTGTATCTTGTCCTAACTGTAAAGATGGCGAAGTCGTTGAACGTAAATCGAAAAAGAATCGAATTTTTTATGGTTGTTCCAACTATCCTAACTGTGAATTTATTTCATGGGATAAGCCGGTAGGTCGTAACTGTCCTAAGTGCGATCATTATTTAGTAAACCATAAAAAAGGCCGTTCAAGTCAGGTCATCTGCTCTAATTGTGATTATAAAGAAGAAATTCAAAAATAACCGTCGATTATTATCATGTTTGTAGTTAAAAGATTGAGTTAACTAGGCATTTTATCTGTTCATTCTATTTGATCGGTAAGATCAAAGGATTAAAATAAAGAGTAGCTGGTAATTAAATATAAGAAACATAAAGTTCTCTTAACACTTTGCTATAGTCACGAGGCATACTTTTTATTAAATATTTCTTGTTATGCTAGTAGCGACTGGTTGCTATTGTTAGCTATGTCATAAAGTTAATGTTGGTAATCAGTTGCTCTTTTTATGAATTTAGATGAAATAATATTATTGCTCACAAATATTAAGGAGGAGTTTTTGTTAATGGATACAGTTAATGTTGTTGGAGCAGGTCTAGCTGGATCTGAAGCAGCTTATCAGCTGGCAGAGAGAGGATTAAAAGTCAATCTCTTTGAAATGCGCCCAGTTAAACAAACACCAGCCCATCACACTGATAAATTTGCGGAACTTGTATGCTCAAACTCTTTAAGAGGCAATGCATTAACGAACGCTGTTGGAGTTTTGAAGGAAGAAATGCGACGCCTTAATTCTATTATAATTCAGGCAGCGGATCATGCCCGTGTTCCCGCAGGCGGTGCCTTAGCAGTAGATCGTCACGATTTTTCAAATTATATTACTGACACGCTCAAACACCATCCTAACGTGACAGTCAGAAATGAGGAAATTAATAGCATCCCAGAAGGATATACTATAATAGCTACCGGCCCTCTAACTACAGATTATTTGGCGAAAGAAATAGTAGATATTACGGGTCATGATCAACTTTATTTCTATGATGCGGCAGCTCCTATAATTGAAAAGGATAGTATTGATATGGATAAAGTTTATCTTAAATCGCGCTATGATAAAGGTGAAGCAGCTTATCTTAATTGTCCTATGAGCGAAGAGGAATTTAATCGTTTTTATGATGCGCTCTTAGAAGCGGAAGTAGCCCCAGTAAATGAGTTTGAAAAAGAAAAATATTTTGAAGGATGTATGCCTTTTGAAGTCATGGCTGGTAGAGGACGAAAAACATTATTGTTTGGCCCTATGAAACCGGTAGGACTTGAAGATCCTAAGACTGGAGAAACGCCATATGCTGTAGTTCAACTTAGACAAGATGATGCAGCAGGGACACTATATAATATTGTAGGATTTCAAACCCATTTGAAATGGGGAGCACAAAAAGAAGTGGTGCGTTTAATTCCGGGACTCGAGAATGCTGATATAGTTCGCTATGGTGTCATGCATAGAAATACATTTATCAATTCACCTGATGTACTTAATCAGAAGTATGAGTTAATCACGCATCCTCATATATATTTTGCAGGGCAAATGACAGGCGTAGAAGGCTATGTAGAAAGCGCCGCTAGTGGCTTAGTGGCTGGTATTAATTTAGCGCATAAGATTAAAGGGAAAGGTGAAGTCGTCTTTCCTCGAGAAACTATGATTGGCAGCATGGCCTATTATATTTCTCATGCTAAAAATAATAAGAACTTCCAACCGATGAACGCTAATTTTGGAGTGCTACCTCCACTGGATAAGAAAATAAAAAATAAACAAGAACGCAATACAACGTATGCTGAACGAGCTTTAGATTATTTAGAAAAATTTAAACAAACACTAACTAAATAGCAATAGGATACATTCTTTAGAAAATTTCGAATAATATACTTTATTCTGAAGGTTATTGATCGCAGTTCCTTCCATCAATATGCTACAATTCATAATGATGGAGGGATTTTATTTGAACAAAATCCAGCAAGATTATCTATATATGCTTAAAGTTGAAAGGAAATATTCTCATTACACCTTGAAATCCTATGAAGATGATTTATATCAATTTAACTCTTTTTTACAGCAAGAATTATTGGATCTCGAGAGCTTTGAATATAAAGATGCACGTAATTATTTAAGTTATCTTTATCAACAAGGGCTTAAAAGAACGACAGTTTCTAGAAAGATTTCGACTTTGCGAAGCTTTTACGAATATTGGATGACTCAAAATGAAGAAATAGTTAATCCATTTATTCAACTTGTTCATCCTAAAAAGGATAATTACTTACCAAAATTTTTCTATAATGAAGAAATGGAAGCGATGTTCAAAACGGTAACTGAAGATATGAAGAAAGGGTTGCGTGACAGAGTTATTCTAGAATTACTGTTCGCGACTGGCATGAGGGTTTCTGAATTAGTTCACATTAGAGAAACAGATCTAGATATGAATTTACCGGGCGTCAAAGTATTAGGTAAGGGGAGTAAAGAACGCTTTATACCTTTTGGTGAACTATGCAGGCAAAGCATTATTAAATATCTAGAGGAATTTCAACCCGCCCGTCAACGAGCACATGACTATTTAATAGTTAATATGAATGGTGCTCCTCTAACAGAAAGAGGCGTGAGATATGTGTTAAATGACATAGTGAAAAGAACAACAGGTGTGACAGAAATTCACCCTCATAAGATAAGGCATACATTCGCTACTCACATGCTTAATGAAGGAGCAGATCTACGCACTGTACAATCATTGCTTGGTCATGTTAACTTATCGACGACTGGACGTTACACTCACGTTACAAATGACCAATTAAGAAAAGTATATTTAAACGCACATCCACGTGCTAAGAAGGAGAATAATTAATATGAGTTCATCAATTCATGCAACTACCATCTTTGCTGTTCAACACCAAGGTCATTCTGCTATGGCAGGGGATGGTCAGGTTACGCTAGGTAACCAAGTTATTATGAAGCAAACAGCACGTAAAGTCCGCACTCTATATGACGGCAAGGTTTTAGCTGGTTTTGCTGGTAGTGTGGCTGACGCTTTTACACTCTTTGAAAAATTTGAAACGAAATTACAGCAGTTTAGTGGAAATCTTGAACGTGCCGCGGTTGAACTTGCACAAGAATGGCGTGGAGATAAACAGCTGCGTCAACTCGAAGCTATGCTAATAGTTATGGATAAAGAGAATATATTAGTCGTTAGCGGTACAGGTGAGGTCATCGCACCAGATGATGACATTATCGCTATTGGTTCAGGAGGTAACTACGCGTTAAGCGCCGGACGTGCTTTGAAACGTCATGCGAAAAATCTAAGCGCCAAAGAAATGGCATATGAAAGTTTAAAAGTTGCCTCAGATATTTGTGTTTTCACAAATGATCAAATCGTTGTTGAAGAACTTTAAGGTAAAAGTTAACTTACAATTTATAAAAATGTATGCAATGATAATATAAATAAGTTATAGTAAATTATGATAGGCTTTTTGATAATAATTTTATCTAAAAGACAAGTTATATTTAAATCTAAAAAGACGGAGGAACATGAGATGGAAGCGAGCAATATCAAATTAACGCCTAAAGATATCGTTTCTAAGTTAAATGAGTATATAGTTGGGCAAGATGACGCGAAGAGAAAAGTTGCTATAGCGCTACGCAATAGATATAGACGCAGTTTGCTCAATGAGGAAGAGAAACAAGAAATCGCTCCAAAAAATATCTTAATGATAGGACCTACAGGTGTGGGTAAAACAGAAATCGCGCGTCGAATGGCTAAAATTGTTGGGGCCCCATTTATTAAAGTAGAAGCGACGAAATTTACTGAAGTAGGGTATGTCGGTCGCGATGTAGAAAGCATGGTTAGAGATTTAGTAGATGTTTCTGTACGTCTTGTAAAGGATCAAAAAAAAGAAACGGTACGAGATGAAGCAACTGAAAAGGCAAATGAAAAATTAGTGAAATTACTCGTACCAAGCATGAAGAAAAAAGCAAGTCAAAAAAATAGTAACAACCCGTTAGAGTCGCTCTTCGGTGGTGCTATACCGAACTTCGGTCAAAATGAGGATGAAGAGGAAGAAACACCTAGCGAAGAGGTTAAAACAAAGCGTTCAGAAATTAGAAAACAATTATTAAACGGTGAACTAGAGGAGGAGAAAGTTCGCCTTAAAGTAGAACAAGACCCCGGAGCTATGGGGATGTTAGGAACGAATCAGAATCAGCAAATGCAAGATATGATAAACCAATTGATGCCCAAGAAGAAAGTTGAACGTGAATTACCAGTTAGAACAGCGCGGAAAATTTTGATCGATGACTTCGCAGATCAACTTATCGATCAAGAGACAGCTAATCAAGAAGCGATTGAACTTGCTGAGCAAATGGGTATAATCTTTATCGATGAAATAGACAAGGTAGCTACAGGTAATCAGAATTCTGGTCAAGATGTGTCGCGCCAAGGTGTACAGAGAGATATACTGCCTATTCTTGAAGGTAGCGTAATTCAAACTAAGTATGGTAGTGTAAGTACTGAACATATGCTTTTCATTGGAGCAGGCGCTTTCCATGTTTCTAAACCGAGTGATTTAATACCTGAATTACAAGGGCGTTTCCCTATTCGTGTGGAACTCGAGAGCCTTTCAGTGGAAGACTTCGAACGTATTCTAAAAGAGCCTAGATTATCATTGATTAAACAATATGAAGCTTTATTAGGTACTGAAGAAGTGACAGTTAACTTCTCAGATGAAGCGATTCACCGACTAGCAGAAATTGCTTATCAAGTGAATCAAGATACCGACAATATCGGCGCTCGTCGTTTACACACTATCCTAGAAAAAATGTTAGAAGATTTATCATATGAAGCGCCAAACATGCCTCAAGCGGTAGTAGATATAACTCCGCAATATGTAGATGACAAACTAAAATATATTTCAACTAACAAAGATTTAAGTGCATTTATCTTATAATATAAAAATAAAGGAGAAAGTATATGAGCTTATTATCAAAAACTAGAGAGTTGAACACCTTATTGCAGAAACATAAGGGTCTTGCTGTAAACTTTAAAGATGTAGCACAAACGATAAGTAATGTAACAATCACTAATGTATTTATTGTATCGCGTAAAGGTAAAATATTAGGATCTAGCTTAAATGAATTATTAAAAAATGAACGCATTATTCAAATGCTTGATAATCGACACATTCCTAGTGAATATAAAGATAAGTTAATGGATGTTAAAGAGACGATGTCTAACATTGATATTGACGATGATCTATCAGTCTTCCCTCCTGAGAATAAAGATTTATTCGAAGATAGTCGTACTACGATCTTCCCGATTCTCGGTGGAGGTGAACGCTTAGGAACATTGGTATTAGGCAGAGTGCAAGAAGACTTCTCCGAAAATGACCTCGTGTTAGGTGAGTATGCTGCAACAGTTATCGGAATGGAAATATTACGTGAAAAACATAATGAAGTTGAGCAAGAAGCGAGAGATAAAGCAGCGATTAATATGGCTATTAATTCACTATCTTATTCAGAAAGCGAAGCTATAGAGCACATCTTTGAAGAACTCGGAGATCAAGAAGGCTTACTCATTGCATCTAAAGTAGCAGATAGAGTTGGCATCACGCGTTCAGTGATTGTTAACGCGTTACGTAAACTTGAAAGTGCAGGAGTTATCGAGTCTCGCTCACTAGGTATGAAAGGTACGTTTATAAAAGTTAAAAAAACGAAGTTCTTAGATGAACTGGAAAGAATTAAGTAATAGTAACTTTTCTAAATAAGATGAAAAGGTAATTTAAATATTAGATGTTTCGTCGAAGAAGGTCAGACACAGCTATTGCTTAATTTTAATAATTGTGGTATATTAAATGACGGCTAAAAAAGCCAATACACACATAGATCGTTGAAGTATAAAGGGTGCGTTGATCTATTAACGTGTTTATATGAGCGATTTATGGAGGTAAATAACCAATAGGAGGATTTAAATCATGGCAGTAATTTCTATGAAACAATTACTTGAAGCAGGTGTTCACTTCGGTCACCAAACACGCCGTTGGAACCCTAAAATGAAGAGATACATTTTCACTGAAAGAAATGGTATCTATATCATTGACTTACAAAAAACAGTTAAGAAAGTTGAAGAAGCTTATAACTTCGTTAAGAAACTATCTGCAGATGGTGGCAAAGTATTATTTGTTGGTACGAAGAAGCAAGCTCAAGAGTCAGTTAAGAATGAAGCTGAGCGTGCTGGTCAATACTATGTTAACCAAAGATGGTTAGGCGGAATATTAACTAACTATAAAACAATTTCTAAACGTATTAAACGCATCTCTGAAATCGAGAAGATGGAAGAGGATGGTTTATTCGAAGTTCTTCCTAAAAAAGAAGTGGTTGAACTTAAAAAAGAATATAATCGCTTAATTAAATTCTTAGGCGGTATTCGTGAAATGAAATCTATGCCTGATGCTTTATTTGTAGTGGACCCTCGTAAAGAGCGCAACGCTATAGCTGAAGCACGCAAATTAAATATCCCAATCGTTGCTATCGTGGATACTAACTGTGATCCAGATGAAATTGATTACGTAATCCCGGCAAACGATGATGCTATTCGTGCTGTTAAATTATTAACAGGAAAAATGGCAGATGCTGTATTAGAAGGTCAACAAGGTGTTTCTAATGAGGAAGTTGCAGCGGAACAGAACATTGATTTAGAAGAATCTAATTCAAGTGAAGATGATCAAAACGCTGACTCAACTGAGGACAACACTTCTGCTGATTCTAAGTAAGCTTAATGTAAAATGGGTGATAAGATAATCAGGCTTATCACCTTTTTTTAAAATAATATACGATAGAGTTAAATATTGGAGGAATAGTAAATGGCAATTTCAGCTAAACTTGTTAAAGAACTACGCGAAAAAACTGGCGCTGGTATGATGGATTGTAAAAAAGCATTAACAGAAACTGACGGTGACATCGATAAAGCTGTCGACTACCTACGTGAGAAAGGTATTGCTAAAGCAGCTAAAAAAGCTGATCGTATTGCTGCTGAAGGCTTAGTGCATGTTGAAACTAAAGGTAACGATGCTGTCATCGTTGAAATTAACTCTGAAACAGACTTTGTGGCACGTAATGAAGGTTTCCAAGAGTTAGTTAAAGAAATTGCAAACCAAGTATTAGAAACGAAAGTATCTTCTGTTGAAGAATTACATGAATCTAAATTACCAAGCGGTCAAACTGTTGATGAAAGAATGAAAGAAGCAATTGCTACTATCGGAGAAAAATTAAGTATCCGTCGCTTCGCAGTTAAAAGTAAGTCAGACAACGATGCATTTGGCGCATATCTTCACATGGGCGGCCGTATCGGTGTGCTATCTGTAGTTGAAGGCACTACTGATGAAGCAGCTGCTAAAGATGTAGCTATGCATGTTGCTGCTATTAATCCTAAATATGTATCTTCAGACCAAGTTAGTGAAGAAGAGCTTAAACATGAGAAAGATATTCTCAAACAACAAGCTTTAAATGAAGGTAAACCAGAAAATATAGTTGAAAAAATGGTCGAAGGTCGTATGCGCAAGTACTTGCAAGAAATTTGTGCAGTAGATCAAAACTTCGTTAAAGATCCTGATCAAACAGTAGAAAGCTTCTTGAAATCTAAAGGTGGTCAACTTACAGACTTCGTGCGTTATGAAGTAGGCGAAGGTATGGAAAAACGCGAAGAAAACTTTGCTGACGAAGTTAAAGGACAAATGAAATAAACTGTTCATAGGAAGTATAAGGAAGAAGGCACCTTTGTATTCCCGTATAGAAGGCACTTTTATATAGGAACACGCTACGTGTCTTCTTTACTTGTATCATTTTATAGAATGAAATGAATCAACTGACTGACTATTTATTTTATGCTTACTGCTGTTTAACCTTGATATTTCGAAAATATATCAATGCAGAAGTATATCACTAATCAGTGCAATTACATATTTTTACAATGAGAGGATAGTACAATGGCTCAAACTTCTAAATATAAACGTGTAGTTCTAAAGTTAAGTGGTGAAGCATTAGCTGGAGACGATGGTTTCGGTATAAATCCAATTATAATTAAAAGTGTAGCACAACAAGTAGCTGAAGTAGCTAAGATGGATTGCGAAATCGCTGTGATTGTCGGCGGTGGCAATATTTGGAGAGGTAAAACGGGCAGTGACCTAGGAATGGATCGAGGGACAGCTGATTACATGGGAATGTTAGCTACTGTGATGAATGCTCTAGCTTTACAAGATAGCTTAGAACAGCTAGATTGTGATACTCGTGTATTAACTTCAATTGAAATGAAACAAGTTGCTGAGCCTTATATTCGTAGAAGAGCTATCAGACATTTAGAGAAGAAACGTGTGGTTATCTTTGCAGCTGGCATAGGTAATCCATACTTCTCTACCGATACAACTGCTGCTTTACGAGCAGCAGAAGTTGAAGCAGATGTGATCTTAATGGGTAAAAATAATGTAGATGGTGTTTATTCTGCTGATCCTAAGATTGATCCTAGTGCAAAGAAATATGAGCATCTCACTCATATCCAAATGTTGCAAGAAGGCTTACAAGTAATGGATTCTACTGCATCATCATTCTGTATGGATAATGATATTCCACTTAATGTCTTCTCTATTATGGAAGAAGGCAATATAAAACGCGCAGTTCTTGGCGAAGACATTGGAACATTAATTACTAAATAATAGAGGTGTAAATAAATGAGTGACATTATTAAAGATACTAAAGCTAGAATGAAGAAATCTATAGATAGCTTGTCTCGTGAACTTGCAAATATTAATGCAGGACGAGCAAACTCTAACTTGTTAAATGGAGTTACAGTTGATTATTATGGAGCGCCAACTCCTATTCAACAACTTGCGAGCATTAGCGTACCTGAAGCGCGTTTACTTGTAGTCTCACCTTATGATAAAAGTTCAGTAGAGGATATCGAGAAAGCTATTAACGCAGCTAACTTAGGTGTTAACCCAACGAGCGATGGTGAAGTTATTCGTATAACAGTACCTGCTTTAACTGAAGAACGCCGTAAAGAGCTGTTTAAAGAAGTGAAAAAAATAGGCGAAAACGCTAAAGTTTCAGTACGTAATATTCGTCGAGATGTCAATGACTCCCTTAAAAAACAAGAGAAAGACGGAGAGATTACAGAGGACGACTTGAAGACGCAAACAGATAATGTACAAAAAGCGACTGACGACTCTATTAAAGAAATAGATCAACTTGTAGATGAAAAAGAAGAGGACATCATGTCTGTTTAATTTAATTGAACTTAAGGAGTAATTGTCCAAATTTAAATATAGAGGGCAATTGCTCCTCGTTTTATAATGATGACGAGCAATTATTTTTTATGATGAATACATATTATAGTAGCGGTCATTTTCATTCACGCTTAAAGACTGTAGCAAAATCATACTTTGGTACAGTTTTTTATTTTGTTAATTCAACCCACTAGGTTTGTATGATAAAATGGAAGTTAAATGTACGCATAACCTTTACGTTAAACAGAGATGATAATGCTCGGAGGAAGTACCATGTTCAAAAAGTCTAGAAATAAGAAAAAAACGTCGTCTAATATAGATCTACAGGAATTAGATATACATAATATACCGAAGCATGTAGCTATTATAATGGATGGTAATGGACGTTGGGCTAAAAAGAGAAAAATGCCTAGGATAAAAGGTCATTACCAAGGGATGCAAACTGTTAAGACGATAACTAAACAAGCGAGCGATTTAGGAATTGAATATTTAACTTTGTATACATTTTCTACTGAGAATTGGACACGGCCTGAAAGTGAAGTTAATTACATTATGAATTTACCAGTAGATTTCCTAAAGACTTTTCTACCCGAATTAATAGAGAAGAATGTTAAAGTTGAAACTATTGGATTCATTTCTAACTTACCTAACTCGACGCTTAAAGCTATTGAACAAGCTAAAGATCAAACGAAAAATAACACAGGATTGAAACTTATCTTTGCTATGAACTACGGTGGACGAGCTGAAATAGTCGACGGAGTTAAAGCGCTATATAGGAAAGTTCAAGCTAAGGAGATCGCAATTGATGACATCGATGAAGAACTATTATCGTCTAACTTGATGACAAAAAGTTATCCTGACCCAGAGTTATTGATCAGAACATCTGGTGAGCAACGCATTAGTAACTTTTTAATTTGGCAAGTCTCATATAGTGAATTTATTTTTAATGAAAAGTTATGGCCTGACTTTGATAGTGAGGAGCTAATCAAGTGTCTAAAAATATATCAGAATCGCCAAAGACGTTTTGGCGGTTTGTGATAGATAGGAGATAAATATGAAAGTAAGAACGTTAACTGCCATCATCGCACTCATCATATTTTTACCTATCCTGCTAAAGGGTGGGGTCATATTAATGCTATTTTCTTATCTATTAGCTTTTATTGCTTTGAAAGAATTATTAAATATGAATATGATTAGGTTTTTATCGATACCAGGAATTATTAGTGCCTTAGGATTACTCATTATCATGCTACCTCAGAATGCAGGTCACTGGGTAGATCAGGTTCAATTTAAGTCGCTCATAGCTATGAGTTTTGTTCTGCTCAGTTATACTGTGTTGTCTAAGAATAGATTTAGCTTTATGGACGCGGCGTTTTGCCTCATGTCTATCGCATATGTGGGAATTGGTTTTATGTATCTTTATACAACACGCGCAGAAGGTTTACACTACATACTCTTTGCATTTTTAGTCGTGTGGTTAACTGATACGGGAGCTTACATTTTTGGTCGATTAATAGGTAAGCATAAACTTTGGCCAGTGATAAGTCCTAATAAAACGATTGAAGGTTTTCTCGGTGGTTTACTGTGTAGCCTAGTAGTTCCGCTCATTATGATGATATTCGTAGATTTTAATATTGCTACGTGGTTATTGCTCATCTTTACCATAATACTTAGTATGTTTGGACAACTGGGAGATTTAGTTGAATCTGGATTTAAACGTCATTTTGGTGTTAAAGATTCTGGAAGAATATTACCTGGTCATGGCGGTATATTAGACCGCTTTGATAGCTTTATGTTTGTGCTACCACTGTTGAATATATTATTGGTACAAATATAAACTGTTAAGCGACTAAATTCGAGGGGGTGAGATTAGAAGCTTCAGAGAAGAAGTTTTGTCTCACTCCTATTCCATTTGAAACCATCAAACAACAAATCGGTAGTAGACAGAGAAGCGTTATACTCTTATAATTTATATAGTCTATAGTAAATTTACAAATTGGATAATTAGGAAATAGTGTTTAAATAAATTCAATGAACTTATAGTAAGTAAAATAAAAATTTTGAGGTGTATGGATTTGAGTTATCTCATTACGATACTAGCATTCATCATAGTATTTGGCGTCTTAGTTACCGTACACGAATACGGGCACATGTTCTTCGCTAAGAGAGCAGGTATTATGTGTCCTGAATTCGCAATAGGCATGGGTCCTAAATTATTAAGCTTCCGCAAGGGTGAAACGCTTTATACCATCCGTTTATTGCCAGTGGGTGGTTACGTTCGCATGGCTGGAGATGGTTTGGAAGAGCCGCCAGTTCAACCTGGAATGCATGTTAAGATCAAATTAAATGATGACGGAGAGATCACCCATATCATTTTGGATGATCATCATAAATTTCAAAAAATAGAAGCCATCGAAGTCAAAAATTGTGATTTTAAAGAAGGTCTATTTGTTGAAGGTGTAACAGCTTATGATCAAGAGCGTCATCATTTTAATATCGCTAAGAAAGCATATTTTGTCGAAAATGGTAGCTTAGTGCAAATAGCACCTAAGCACCGTCAATTTACTTATAAGAAACCTTATCAAAAGTTTTTAGCGCTTATTGCAGGTCCTTTATTTAACTTTTTACTCACTCTTATTTTATTTATAGGGCTAGCGTATTACCAAGGAACTCCAACTAATGGTGTAGCTGGTATTGAGAAAGGATCACCTGCGGCGAAAGCGGGTCTACAATCTGGAGATAAAGTAGTAAAATTAGGCGATTATAAAGTCTCTGATCAGAAGGATTTGCGGGCTGCAACTACTAAAGTTAAAGACCATTCAACTACAATTGAAGTTAAACGAGATGGTAAATTAAAATCATTCCACATCACTCCGAAGAAGAAAGTATATAAACAAAGCAAGTTTAATAAGGAAACACTTTATCAACTGGGTATTGAAGCTCAAACAGAACACACATTATTCAAACCTTTATTATCGGGTGTTGAAAAAACTTTAATAGCAGGGAAGTTTATATTTACTGCTATAGTAGGGATGATAGCTAGTATATTTACTGGTCAATTTTCATTCGATATGTTAAATGGTCCAGTAGGTATTTATCATCATGTTGATTCTGTAGTGAAAACTGGCATATTTAATGTAATTAACATGACTGCAATGCTAAGTATCAATCTAGGTTTAATGAACTTGTTACCTGTACCTGCTCTAGATGGTGGACGAATTCTATTTGTTATTTACGAAGCGATATTTAGAAAGCCAATCAATAAAAAGGCAGAGACTACGATGATAGCAATTGGTGCTGTATTTGTATTGATCGTTATGATATGCGTGACATGGAATGATATACAACGTTATTTCTTATAATTTAGGGAGGCAAAAGTATGAAACAGTCTAAAGTTTTTATACCAACTATGAAAGAAGTGCCAGCGAGTGCTGAAGCGCTTAGTCATCGTTTGCTACTTAAAGCAGGATTAATCAAACAGAGCACGAGTGGTATTTATAGCTACCTACCAGTAGCTACGCGCGTGCTTAATAATATCGAAACTATTATACGTGAAGAGATGGAACGTATTGACGCTGTGGAAATACTTATGCCTGCTTTACAACAAGCAGAACTATGGGAAGAATCAGGTCGTTGGTCAGCTTATGGCCCAGAGTTGATGAGATTGAAAGATCGACATGGTCGTGAATTTGCACTTGGACCTACTCATGAGGAAGTCGTAACTTCTCTAGTTAGGGATGAGTTGAAATCTTATAAGCAACTACCGCTCACTCTTTTCCAAATTCAATCTAAGTTTCGTGATGAAAAACGCCCTCGATTTGGGTTGTTACGAGGTAGAGAATTCATCATGAAAGATGCTTATTCTTTTCATATTGATGAGGCGTCATTAGATACAACATATAATCAAATGTACGAAGCATATAGCCGTATATTTAAACGCGTAGGATTAAATGCCAGACCAGTTGTAGCTGATTCAGGTGCTATCGGTGGGAGTCATACGCACGAATTTATGGCATTAAGCGAGATAGGTGAAGATACTATTGTTTATAGTGAAAATAGTGATTATGCAGCTAATATAGAAAAAGCTGAGATTAAATATACACCTAATCATAAAGATGAGGCAGCTGCAACACTAGAGAAAATAGCTACACCAAATATCACTACAGCTCAAGCGCTCGCTGATCACCTGGATAAATCATTAGACGAAGTCACTAAAACGATGGTGTTTAAAGTTGATGGAGAATTTATATTATTGCTTATTAGGGGCCATCATGAAGTGAATGATATCAAGCTTAAAGCTTACTTTGGTACTGATCAGATCGAACTTGCTTCTCAAGCTGAAGTTTATAATCTTCTAGGAGCTCATCCGGGCTCATTAGGTCCAGTCACAGATAAATCAATTAAGGTGTATGCAGATAATAGTATACAAGATTTACTAAATATTGTTGTAGGTGCTAACGAAGATGGTTATCACTTTATCAATGCTCAAGTTGGCAGAGATTTTATCGTAGAAGCGTATGATGATTTCCGCTATATTTTAGAAGGAGAGCCCTTAATTGATGGGTCAGGACCCGCACGCTTTGCTGAAGGTATTGAGGTGGGCCAAGTGTTCAAGTTAGGTAATAAATATTCTGAAGCTATGAATGCCACTGTACTTAATGACCAAGGGAAAGCGCAATCACTTCTTATGGGTTGTTATGGTATCGGAGTATCTCGTACACTCAGTGCTATCATCGAGCAACATCATGATGAGCAGGGCATTATTTGGCCTAAATCAGTTGCGCCATATGATATCCATCTCATTGCTATTAATCCTAAAAAAGATGAACAAAGAGAGTTAGCAGAAAAGCTATATGGTCAATTAACTCAAGCGTATGATGTATTGTATGATGACCGTAAAGAGCGTCCGGGCGTTAAATTTAATGATGCAGATTTAATAGGTTTACCTGTTCGTATCGTAGTAGGTAAAAATGCTGGAGAAGGCATAGTAGAAGTTAAGCGAAGAGATAACGGTGAAGGTCAAGAAGTACATATCGATAAGCTTCACGATTATGTAGATGAATTATATGAACAGGTTAATTAAATAATGAGAAGAGGGGCTAGGTTTAATATACTTTAATCTTCGTATTACTAGTGATGTAGCTACTTAGTTATAACTGCATGATTGAGTAATAATGAGAACTCTAGTCATCCTTGCCGGGGCGGGACTACGAAATCTTTTTATTCAAATTAGATTTCTGTCCCGCTCCCAACTGATTAACGGTATTTCAAATGCAGAATTGTCGATAGAAACGTTCACGAGTCGGCACAATTTAGATACAATTTTGCTCATCGTTCGGTTCTGTTCAAACCCTAAATGCGCTCGTCCCGACGTTAATTTAATGTTTATTGTAAAATTTTGAAATAATATTTTTCATTTTAAGGTGACCTTCAAATTTTTATAAGGTGGTTTTGTCATGCCTGTGACTAAACAAGAAAGATTTAAAATTTTAGCCGACCAATTAAAAATAGCTAATCAATTAGAAAAAGATATACTTGAGAATAGTGAGCTAACACGTGTCGATGTTTCAAATCGCCAACGCACGTGGGAATTTCAAATCACTTTGCCTCGCTTTCTATCCAACGAAGATTATTTGCTGTTTACTAATGCCCTTCAAGAAGAATTTAGCACTATAGCTACAGTTAGATGGAATTTCATAATTAGAGATACTTCAGCGCAAGATGAACACGTTTTAAAGTATTTTCCTACTTGTATTGATGAAACTAAATTATCTCCTCAAGTTAAAAGACAATTAAAACAAAAGAAACTTATTATGTCAGGCGACGCAATTAAAGTAGTTTGTAATAATGACATTGAGCGAAATCATTTTGACAAAGCATGCAATGGCAGCTTAGTTAAGGCTTTTCAACAGTGCGGATTTAATATTAAACGGGTTGTGTTCGAAACAGATGAAAGCGATAACGATAGTGATTTAGCATCGCTTGAAGCTCATATTCAACGTGAAGATGAAGAAAAAGCGCGCGAAACAACTGAAAAGCTTGAAAAAATAAAAGCAGAAAAAGCGAAACAACAAGATAATAATGAAAGTACGGTCGACAAATGTCAGATTGGTAAATCTATTCAAATTGAAGACGTAAGACCTATTGATTCTATTGTTGAAGAAGAGTTCAAGGTAGCTATCGAAGGAGTTATATTTGATATTAATCTGAAAGAGCTGAAGAGTGGTCGTCACATAGTAGAACTAAAGGTTACGGACTATACAGACTCTTTAGTTCTAAAAATGTTTACCCGTAAAAACAAAGATGACTTAGCTCATTTTAAAGCGCTAAGTGAAGGCAAATGGGTCCGGGCACAAGGTAGAATAGAAGAAGATAGCTTTGTTAGAGACTTAGTTATGATGATGAATAGTATTGAGGAGATCAAGAAAGCACCGAAACAAGATAAAGCTGAGGACAAACGAGTTGAATTCCATTTACATAGCTCCATGAGTCAAATGGATGGAATTCCACATATTAGTTCGTATGTAGAACAGGCAGCTAAGTGGGGTCACAAAGCGATAGCTGTTACAGATCACAATGTGGTTCAGGCATTTCCAGATGCCCATAATGCTGCTGAGCAACACGGTATTAAAATGATATATGGCATGGAGGGTATGTTAGTTGATGATGGTGTTCCAATAGCATACAAACCTACAGATAGAGACTTAAAGCGGGCCACATACGTGGTGTTCGACGTCGAAACAACTGGTCTTTCAAACCAATATGACAAGATAATAGAGCTAGCTGCAGTGAAGGTTCAAGATGGTGAAATTATAGATAAGTTTGAACGCTTTAGTAACCCTCATGAAAAACTATCTGACACGATTAAGAATTTAACTCACATAACCGATGATATGTTAGTTGATGCTCCTGATATCGATGATGTATTGACAGAGTTTAAAGAGTGGGTAGGGGACGCTATCTACGTAGCCCATAATGCCTCATTTGATATGGGATTCATCGACACTGGCTTTGAACGTGCTGGTTTAGGTGAATCTACAAACGGTGTCATCGATACGTTAGAGTTATCTCGTACAGTTAATACCGAATATGGCAAGCATGGTTTGAACTTTCTAGCTAAAAAGTATGGAGTAGAGCTCACTCAACACCACCGTGCTATTTATGATACCGAAGCGACAGCTTATATATTTATTAAAATGTTAAAGCAACTCGAAGATCTGAATGTAAAGAACCATCTAGATATCAACCAAACTCTGACGAATGACGAAGCTTATAAGAGAGCTCGTCCGAGTCATGTCACGCTAATCGTGCAAAACCAAGAAGGGTTAAAGAACCTGTTTAAGATCGTCAGTCAGTCTCTCGTGAAGTATTACTACAGAACACCGAGAATTCCTAGGTCGGTACTCAATGAGCATCGGGAAGGTTTGCTCGTAGGTAGTGCTTGTGATGAAGGTGAAGTATTTACTGCTGTTATGCAAAAGGATCAGTCACAGGTTGAGCGTATCGCTAAATTCTATGACTTTATAGAGGTTCAACCACCAGCGCTATATCGAGATTTAATAGATCGAGAGCTAGTGCGTGATGACGCGACGCTACACGAAATATATAAACGCCTTATAGAAGCGGCACAAGCTAATCAAATTCCTGTACTCGCGACCGGTAATGCGCATTACTTATTTGAACATGATGCAGTAGCGCGTAAAATATTGATTGCTTCACAACCAGGCAATCCTTTGAATAGAACGACATTGCCAGAAGCGCATTTCAGAACGACTGATGAAATGTTGGACGAATTCCACTTTTTAGGTGCAGAAAAAGCTAAAGAAATTGTAGTAGATAACACTAATGAGATGGCAGATAGAATAGAGCGAGTAGTACCTATTAAGGACAAATTGTTCACGCCACGAATGGATGGGGCAAATGAAGAAATTAGAGAATTAAGTTATTCAAATGCTAAAAAACTATATGGTGAAGACTTGCCTCAAATCGTTATCGATCGTTTAGAAAAAGAATTGGAAAGTATTATAGGTAATGGTTTCTCAGTAATTTATCTCATCTCTCAACGGTTAGTGAAAAAATCTTTGGATGACGGTTACTTAGTAGGTTCGCGTGGCTCTGTAGGATCTAGTTTCGTAGCAACGATGACCGAAATTACTGAAGTAAACCCTCTTCCTCCTCATTACATTTGTCCAAATTGTAAAGAAAGTGAATTCTTTAATGACGGTTCTGTTGGCTCCGGATTTGATTTACCCGACAAGAATTGTGCGCATTGTGGTTGTGAGTTAATTAAAGAAGGACAAGATATTCCGTTCGAAACTTTCCTAGGATTTAAAGGGGATAAAGTACCTGATATCGATTTAAACTTTAGTGGTGAGTACCAGCCTGAAGCACACAATTATACGAAAGTTTTGTTCGGCGAAGATAAGGTGTTTAGAGCAGGTACAATAGGTACTGTGGCTGAGAAAACGGCGTTCGGCTTCGTTAAAGGTTATTTAAATGATCAAGGAATTCATAAACGTGGGGCAGAAGTTGACCGCTTAGTCAAAGGGTGTACAGGAGTGAAAAGGACGACGGGCCAACACCCAGGAGGCATAATCGTCGTACCAGACTATATGGATATATATGATTTTACTCCGGTACAATACCCTGCAGATGATCAAAGTGCAGCATGGATGACCACACATTTCGATTTCCACTCTATTCATGATAACGTGTTAAAACTTGATATTCTCGGTCATGATGATCCTACAATGATTAGGATGTTGCAAGATTTATCAGGTATCGATCCTAAAAAAGTACCAGTAGATGATAAGGAAACGATGGGTATTTTTAGTTCTCCAGCCCCATTAGGTGTTACTGAAGATGACATCTTATGTAAGACAGGAACATTTGGTGTGCCTGAATTTGGTACTGGTTTCGTTAGACAAATGTTGGAGGATACTAAGCCCGATACTTTTTCCGAACTTGTGCGTATTTCAGGGCTATCTCACGGGACAGACGTTTGGCTAGGGAACGCGCAAGACCTAATTCGATCTGGAACATGTGATCTATCTAGCGTTATATGTTGTCGTGATGACATTATGGTCTATCTCATGTATAACGGTATGGAGCCACCATTGGCATTCAAAACTATGGAATTTGTCCGTAAAGGTAGAGGTCTAACAGATGATATGGTAGAAGCTATGGTAGACAATGATATACCTGATTGGTATATGGATTCATGTCGAAAGATAAAATACATGTTTCCTAAAGCACATGCGGCAGCTTACGTATTAATGGCAGTAAGAATTGCGTATTTTAAAGTGCATTACCCTCTTTATTATTACGCTAGTTACTTTACTGTACGTGCCTCAGATTTCGATCTGCTAACTATGATTAAAGATAAGGATGGTATTCGCGAAACCGTTAAAGATATGTATTCACGCTACATGGACTTAGGTAAAAAGGAAAAGGACACGCTTACAGTACTGGAGATAGTAAATGAAATGGCTCAACGCGGTTATCGCATACAACCGATTAGTTTAGAAAAGAGTAAGTCTTTTGAATTTATTATTGAAGGAGATTCACTTATTCCGCCATTTATCGCAGTACCTGGATTAGGCGAGAACGTTGCAAAGAGAATCGTCGAAGCACGTGAAGAGGGACCATTCCTATCCAAAGAAGAGCTTAATAAGAAAGCCGGCGTCTCTCAAAAAGTGATTGAGTACCTCGATGATCTCGGTTCGCTTTCAGGTCTTCCTGACAAAGCTCAATTATCTATATTTGATATGTAGGGGTAGGAACATGAACACTAGAGCTATGTTAATGTTACAAATTATGTAACTGCGCAGTAGTTCTCTTAGTCTTAAATGTGCGAGTGATGTGCTTTTAGTCGTGTATGGAGTCGTCATACAACCATTCCCCCCCCTAAATTCTTGGGAGCGATTATGAAATCAATAAGGCCTACCCCACTTTCTAGTTCAAATTTGTAACGGTTATGCTATTGTGATATAATTATTATGTTAAAAGATTAAACTCAGGAACGAAGAGTGGGTTCACCCCGCTCTTTTCTATTTGTCAAAAAGGAGGCACGCATGAGTAAGATTAGTGAGAAAGTCGAGCCATTGATACGACCTGTGCTTAAAGAGTTAAACTTTGAACTTGTAGATATTGAATTTACTAAAGAAGGAAAAGACCATTTTCTCAGGGTGTCTATCGATAAACCAGGAGGCGTAGATTTAAATGACTGCACTACTGCATCTGAGAAGATCAGTGAAGTCATGGATGAACACGACCCAATACCACAAGCATACTACCTAGATGTTGCTTCACCTGGTGCGGAAAGACCCATTAAAAATAGTCAAGACCTTCAAAGTGCAGTGAGTCACCCTGTTTACGTCTCTTTATATGCACCTATCGAAGGTGAAAAAGAATGGTTAGGTATTCTGCAAGAAGTAGTCGACGATGTCATTAAAATTGAAGTTAAAGAAAAAGCTAAAAAGAAAACGGTTGAGATACCAAGAAATAAGATTGCCAAAGCACGGCATGCAGTTATGGTATAGTTTGGTAAGGAGGGACAGTTGTGTCAAATAACGAATTATTATTAGCAACAGAATATTTAGAAAAAGAAAAGAAGATTCCTAGAGAAATCTTAATAGATGCGATAGAAGCTGCTCTTATTACGGCCTACAAAAAGAATTACGATGCAGCGCGAAATGTGCGAGTTGAACTTAACATGGATGAAGGTACGTTCAGAGTGGTAGCTCGTAAAAATGTTGTGGAAGAGGTTTCTGATCATCGTGACCAAGTAGAATTAAGCACAGCGCTCGAGAAAAACCCAGCGTATGAAGTAGGCGATATTTATGAAGCAGATGTAACGCCTAACGACTTCGGACGAGTGGGTGCTCAGGCGGCTAAACAGGCTGTTATGCAGCGTCTCCGAGATGCAGAAAGAGAAATTCTTTATGATGAATTTATCGATAAAGAAGAAGATATTATGACTGGCTTAATTGACCGCGTGGATCACAGATATGTATATGTTAATTTAGGTAGAACTGAGGCCGTGTTGTCTGAAGCTGAGAGAAGTCCAAATGAGAAGTACATTCCTAATGAACGAATAAAAGTCTATGTTAACAAGGTTGAACAAACTTCGAAAGGCCCTCAAATCTACGTATCACGTAGTCATCCTGGGTTGCTTAAAAGATTGTTTGAGCAAGAGGTTCCAGAAATTTTCGATGGTACAGTGGTAGTGAAATCTGTAGCGCGTGAAGCTGGAGATCGTTCAAAGATAAGCGTGCATGCAGACAATCCTGATATTGATGCTGTTGGATCTTGTGTTGGTTCAAAAGGATCACGTGTTGAAGCGGTAGTTGATGAACTAGGTGGCGAAAAGATAGATATCGTTCAATGGGACGAAGATCCTAAAGTGTTTGTGAGAAATGCTTTGAGTCCATCTCAAGTTCTTGAAGTCATTGTGGATGAAGAAGAGCAATCAACAATCGTAGTCGTTCCAGACTATCAATTGTCGTTAGCCATAGGCAAACGTGGACAAAACGCTCGATTAGCAGCTAAACTTACTGGTTGGAAAATTGATATTAAATCAGAATCAGATGCTAGAGAAGAAGGTTTATATCCAGTAGCTGATGATGAGTCAGATGATGTATTAGTAGAAGAACCAGAATCTCTATCTACTGAAGATGCTCCTATAGCAGAAATTATAGAAGAAGATGGAGATGCTTCAGATGAGTTCGATGAAGATTCAACTGGAGAGGAAATCATCGCTAACGAAAATGAAACAGAAGAGGCAGAAACATCAGAAGACACTGAGAAGTAAGTTGGAGTGATTAATGAGATGAAAAAGAAAAAAATTCCAATGCGCAAGTGTATAATTACGAATGAAATGCAACCTAAGAAAGACATGATCCGAGTAGTAAAAAATAAAGAAGGAGAAATCTTTGCGGACGCTACAGGTAAGAAACAGGGGCGAGGTGCTTATGTCTCCAAAGATGTCGGCATGATTGAAAAAGCGCAACAAGATAAAGTCCTAGAGAAGTTCTTTAAGACAGATGCCGAGACGCTAGATCCTGTTTATAAGGAAATCATTCGACTAATTTACCGCGAAGATATTCCTAAATAATGCGTAACAACATTTCTCAATTCTTAGGTTTAGCTATGCGTGCGGGTAAAGTTAAAATGGGTGAATCCGTCATTTTATCTGAACTAAAGAAAAAGAACATTAAGCTTGTAATCGTGGCAAGTGATGCTTCTATAAATACCACACAACTCATGCAGAACAAATGTGATAGCTATCAAGTAGATATTCGTCTTTATGGAACTAGAAGCGAATTAGGTCAAGCACTTGGTAAAGGAGAGAGAGTGAATATTGGTATAACGGATGCAGGATTCGCGAAAAAGTTATTGTCAATGATCGATGAATAACGTAAGGAGTGATTATATGAGTAAAAAAAGAATTTACGAGTATGCGAAAGAACAGAATTTAAAAAGTAAAGACGTGATCAACGAATTAAAAAAGATGAATGTCGAGGTTTCAAACCACATGCAAGCGCTAGAAGATGATCAAATACAAGCGCTTAATAAGTTATATAGTAAAAATTCTTCTAATGAATCATCTAATACAAAGCAATCTGCTCAACATAATCACGCTCAGCAAAACCAAAAAAATAAATCTCTTCAAAAGAAAAAACAGACTAATAAACAGCATGAAAATAATAAAAAGCAAACTACTAATTCCAAAAGTAATAAACAAGAGCAAAACGGCAACAATAAAAATAAAGCTAACTCTTCGAACGATAAGAAACAAAATAATAAAAGAAATAACTCAAATAACAATAAATCTAATCAACAACACAACAAAGGTAATAAACACCAATCTAAGAATAAGAAACAACATAAGAAAAATAACAAACAAAACAAGCAACAAAAAAATACAAATGCTCGACCTGAGGTAAAAGAAAAACCTTCTCAAATTACCTACCAAGAGGGCATAACGGTTGGAGAGCTAGCAGAAAAATTAAATGTTGAGTCTTCAGAAATCATTAAAAAGCTATTTTTATTAGGCATTATGGCTAATATTAACCAAGCTTTAGACGATGAAACTGTTGAACTGATAGCCGATGATTATGAAGTAAAAGTTGAAAAAGAAGAAGTTATTGATGAGCAAGATTTATCAATCTATTTTGAAGATGAATCTGAAGATCCAGAAGCGTCAGAACGTCCAGCAGTAGTTACTATTATGGGGCACGTTGACCATGGTAAGACGACTTTACTCGATTCAATCCGCCATACTAAAGTGACAGCAGGAGAAGCTGGAGGTATCACACAACATATCGGTGCTTACCAAATTGAAAATAATGGTAAAGATATTACTTTCCTCGATACTCCAGGACATGCTGCTTTTACTACTATGCGTGCCCGTGGAGCTCAAGTTACTGATATTACTATATTAGTTGTAGCTGCTGACGATGGTGTTATGCCGCAAACTATAGAAGCGATTAACCATGCTAAAGAAGCTGATGTTCCTACGATCGTGGCAGTCAATAAGATTGATAAACCGACAGCTAATCCTGATCGCGTTATGCAGGAGTTAACTGAATATGGCTTAATCCCTGAAGATTGGGGTGGAGACACTATATTCGTACCCCTTTCTGCATTAAGTGGTGATGGAATAGAAGATTTATTGGAAATGATCGGTCTAGTTGCTGAAGTATCAGAGTTGAAAGCTAATAGTAAAAAGCAAGCTGTAGGTACAGTGATCGAAGCCGAACTAGATAAATCACGTGGTCCATCAGCATCATTACTTGTCCAAAATGGTACGCTTCATGTTGGAGATTCACTGGTAGTTGGTAATACTTATGGTCGTATACGTGCGATGGTAAATGATTTAGGACAACGCATTAAAGCTGCAGGTCCATCGACGCCAGTCGAAATCACAGGTATCCATGATGTGCCTCAAGCTGGAGATCGTTTTGTAGTCTTTAAAGATGAGAAGCAAGCACGTCGTATCGGTGAAGCACGAAGAGAAGAAAGCGTCATTCAACACCGTCAAGAAAGTAAAAACGTCTCTCTAGATAACTTATTTGAGCAGATGAAACAGGGTGAGATGAAAGACCTTAATGTGATCATCAAAGGTGATGTTCAAGGATCAGTAGAGGCTTTATCTGCTTCGTTAATGAAGATTGATGTTGAAGGTGTCAATGTTCGAATTATCCACACTGCTGTTGGTGCTATTAATGAATCTGATGTAACTTTAGCAAACGCATCTAACGGTATCATTATCGGATTTAATGTTAGACCTGATGCTGGTGCAAAACGTGCAGCAGAAGCTGAAAATGTGGATATGCGATTACACCGCGTTATTTACAACGTTATTGAAGAAATAGAATCTGCAATGAAAGGCTTACTCGATCCTGAATTTGAAGAAAAAGTTATTGGTCAGGCTGAAGTTCGCCAAACTTTCAAAGTATCTAAAGTAGGTACTATTGCAGGTAGTTATGTCATAGATGGTAAGATAGTTCGTCACGCAGGTGTCCGTGTTATCAGAGATAATGTAGTACAATTTGAAGGTGAACTGGATACATTGAAACGTTACAAAGATGATGCTAAAGAAGTAGCGCAAGGCTATGAATGTGGTATAACTATTGCCAATTATAATGACATTAAAGAAGGCGATATTATTGAAGCTTTCGAAATGGTGGAAGTAGAAAGATAAAATTCATTTAATTAGAATAGGTGTGGGAGTCATAACTGCTTGGATTAAGTTATACTACCACACCTTATCATTATTGAAATAACTTATTCATACGCGGTTATACTCAAAGAAGGATAACTAGATTACACAAGTGATAGTATGCATTTTCTAGTAACTTATTAAATTGCCACTTAGTTTCTAACCTCTTGAATGCATGGGTTTGAGACATAAAGCTTTTGTGCTCTGGGAAACCGATTAACGGCGTCCCAAAAGCAGGATTGTCGACAGAAACGCTCACGATTCGGGAGCGGGAGAGAAATCTAATTTGAATAAAAAGATTTCGTCGTCCCCCCCAACTCGCTGTGCTTGTGGAAACTGAATTACCAGTTTCTCTGTGTTGTGGCCCCACCCCAACTCGCAGTGCTTGTAGAAACTGAATTACCAGTTTCTTTGTGTTGGGGCCCCCTCCCCAAATCCTCAACGCTTTTTGTCTCGACCTCCCTTCAGCATGTAAATCGCAAAATAATGACATTTCTGAGTTGTTTGAGACGATGCTTAAACCCTTAAATCTTTAATATTGACTAGAAGAATTTTCTTAGTTTATAATCTTGAGGTACAATAATTATAAGCAAAGACGAACGAGGTGAAATAAGTTGAATTTACGAGCTGAACGCGTTGGAGAACAAATGAAACAAGAAATAATGGATATCGTTAATAATAAAGTGAAAGATCCTCGTATCGGTTTTTTAACCATTACAGATGTGCATCTAACCAATGATTTATCACAGGCTAAAGTATATTTAACAGTACTGGGAAGTAAAGAAGAAGTCGAAAAAACGTTTAAAGGTCTTGAGAAGGCCAAAGGATTTATTAAATCCGAACTTGGTTCTAGAATGCGTCTTCGTGTAGTTCCAGAATTAGATTTTGATTATGATGAATCGATTGAGTACGGAAATAAGATTGAAAGGTTAATACAAGACTTGCATAAAAACGACTGACTATTAGTAGAACTGGAACAAAATTATGGTGATTTTTCGTTCCAGTTTTTTCATGTGTAGCATATAAATTAAGGAGATGAGTGCTGTGTATCATGGAATTCTACCAATTTATAAAGAACGAGGGTTAACTAGTCACGATGTAGTATTTAAATTACGAAAGATATTAAAGACTAAGAAAATCGGTCATACTGGAACGCTCGACCCTGAAGTTGATGGCGTGCTACCTGTGTGTATCGGTTCCGCTACTAAAGTTAGCGATTACATTATGGAAATGGGGAAATCTTACCGCGCAACGGTTACGATTGGTATGTCAACCACTACTGAAGATCAAACCGGCGAAATAATAGACAAGCAAGTTATATCTGCTGGTACTTTATCAGAACAAGAGGTTGATGAGGCTTTGAAGCATTTCAGAGGAAAGATTGAACAAGTCCCACCTATGTATTCGTCGGTTAAGGTTAATGGAAGAAAGCTATATGAATATGCTCGTAACGGAGAAACTGTAGAGCGTCCAGTAAGACAGGTTTACATAAAAGGTATTAAACGTGTTTCAGAATTACATTATGAAGACGATTTATGTTATTTTAGTCTTGATATTACTTGTGGAAAAGGAACGTATATAAGAACTTTAGCGACTGATATTGGTAAAATTTTAGGTCTACCTGCACATATGTCGAAATTAACTCGACTAGCGAGTGGTGGCTTTACACTTGATGACGCTAAGCGTCTCGAGGATGTTAAAGAGCACATTGAGCACGACTCGTTACAAGATGCACTCTATCCGATAGAATATGGGGTGAAAGGGTTACCACATATTATTATCACTAATGAACTAATGAAGAAACAAATTAAAAATGGTCAAAAGTTTAAACGAGACCTATTTAAAGAAGAAATTAGTGAAACTGTTGTCTTACTAGATGGCACTACTAACAAAGTACTCGCCCTCTATACACCTCATCCTACTCAAAGGGATGAAATTAAACCGAAGAAAGTTTTTAACTAAAGGAGTAATAATATGAAAGTTATTGAAATAACGCATCCAATTAGAGAGGATCAATATATTCAAGATGATGTAGCGATGGCTTTTGGCTTTTTTGATGGAATGCATCGTGGTCATGATCAGGTATTTCAAGCGTTAAATGATGTAGCTCAAGAGAAGAACTTGAAGAAGGCTGTTATGACTTTTGATCCTCATCCTTCAGTGGTGCTCAATCCCAAGCGCAAACGCACCGATTACCTTACTCCTATAAGTGATAAAATAGAAATTCTCAAACAATATGATATCGATTACTGTATAGTTATTAACTTTTCATCTAAGTTCGCTAGCGTGACCTCTGAAACTTTTATCAATGACTATATATTAAAGAATCATGTTAAGGAAGTCATAGCTGGTTTTGACTTTACATTTGGTAAGTTCGGCAAAGGTAACATGATGATTTTACAAGAGATGGATGAGTTCAATACCACTATAGTCAGTAAACAAGAAATGGAATCCGAGAAGATTTCTACCACTGCTATTAGAGCTGCATTAAAAGAGGGTAATCTGCAGAAAGCTAATGAACAACTCGGCTATCGCTATCGAATTAAAGGTACTGTGGTTCAAGGAGAAAAGAGAGGGCGCACAATTGGCTTCCCAACAGCTAATGTGCAACCAAGTGATGACTACGTCTTTCCTAAAAAAGGTGTTTATGCTGTAAGCATGCTGCTAGGTTCAAGTAATAAACTGTATCGTGGCGTGGCTAACGTAGGCGTGAAACCTACATTTCACGATCCATCCCAAGCTCAAGTAGTAATTGAAGTTAATCTGTTTGATTTTAATGAGAATATTTATGGCGAACGTGTAGAAGTTTATTGGCATCACTTCCTTCGCCCAGAAATTAAATTTGACGGCATTGATCCACTTGTGGAACAAATGAATAAAGACACCGAACAAGCAAAGCATTTATTATCAGTTGATTTTGGCGATGAAATGACTTATAATATTTAAGTCGAAGTATTAGAGATACATTTTAAGGCTCTAATTATTCGCTGTAAGCACCTTATACTTGGCAGATTGAAACTCCGACGTCTTGCTCAGTTTAAGGAGCATAATTATTATACTTAGGAGGAATTTTTAAATGGCAATTTCACAAGAGCATAAAGATCAACTTATTCAAGAGTACCGTACTCATGAAAAGGATACTGGTTCTCCAGAAGTACAAGTTGCTGTATTAACTGCAGAAATTTCTGCGTTAAATGATCATTTACGTCAGCACAAAAAAGACCACCATTCACGTCGTGGACTATTAAAAATGGTAGGTCGTCGTAGACATTTATTAAACTATTTACGTAGAAAAGATATTCAACGTTACCGTAACCTAATTAAATCATTAGGCATCCGTCGTTAATATTGATTATATTCGAGACAACATTGAGGATTATAGAAGTATAATGATCATGTTTGTTTCATGGAGCCCTAGCACTATAGCTTTATTATCAGAACTATAGTGCATTCGAGGGCTCTTTTTTATTTAAGCTTTTTAAAAGAGATTTGTATATATTAGGAGATTAAATGGTTTAAATTAAGATGATTCATCATGTTACAACAGTGTGATTACCTACACGTGCATAGTTAATAGATCCAACTAGCTACCATGCGTAAGAAGTGTGATTTAAATTCAGTTCGTTTGGATGCGGTTGAGATATAAAGATTTGTGCTCACGGAAAGTGATTAACGGTGTCCTAAAAGCAGGGTTTTCGACTGAAATACTCACGATTCGGGAGCGGGACAGAAATCTAATTTGAATAAAAAGATTTCGTAGTCCCGCCCCGGCAAGGATGACTAGAATTGAAAAAAGCTTGATACAAGCGCATTTTCAAATCAGTCATCTACTGCCAAGATGCTGAAAGAGGTTGAGACATTACATTATGTCCCAGTTTCTCTTTGTTGTCACATCCTAATCGCTTTTGTCCCGACCTCTCTATTGAATGGTATGTGCGTGTTCTATGAGTATTAAACTATAAACTTTAAAAAAAATTACTAATCACTTAGTGAAATATGAGAAAGCAATATAAAAAAGTGATCATAAATGATATGATAGAAATAATAGATGTTAGAGGGGAGAATTATAATGTCTCAAGAGAAGAAAGTATTTAAAACAGAGTGGGGCAATCGTTCACTAACTATCGAGACAGGTCAATTAGCTAAACAAGCAAATGGTGCAGTACTAGTACGCTATGGAGATACAGTCGTACTCTCTACAGCTGTGGCTTCAAAAGAACCTCGAGATACGGACTTTTTCCCGTTAATGGTAAACTTTGAGGAGAAAATGTATGCTGCGGGTAAAATACCAGGCGGTTTCAAAAAAAGAGAGGGTAGACCTAGTGACGAAGCTACACTTACTGCACGTCTAATTGATAGACCTATTCGTCCTTTATTCCCTAAAGGTTATCGCCATGATGTACAAATAATGAATACAGTATTGAGCGCGGATCCTGATTGTTCACCTGAAATGGCGGCTATGATCGGTTCTTCTATGGCATTAAGCGTGTCAGATATTCCGTTTCAAGGACCTATTGCAGGTGTCAATGTAGGTTTTATAGATGGGAAGTATGTGATTAATCCTACTGCGGAACAACAAGAGACCTCTCGTCTAGATTTAGAGGTAGCTGGACATAAAGACGCCGTAAATATGGTAGAAGCAGGAGCAAGCGAGATCACAGAAGAGGAAATGCTTGATGCCATCTTCTTTGGACATGAAGAAATCAAACGATTAGTTGCCTTTCAAGAAGAAATAATCGAGCATATTCAGCCTGAAAAACAAGAGTTCGTGCCACCACAAGATGATGTGTCACTTATAGAACAAGTCACTCAACTTACTCATGAGAAGGGCCTCAAAGAAGCTGTTCTCACTTTTGATAAGAAGCAACGAGATGACAATTTAGAAGCACTTAAGAATGAAGTGCTTAGTGAATTTGAAGATGAAGAAGATCCAGAAAATGAATCTTTACTTGCTGAGGTAGCTACTATCTTCGGTGATTTGGTGAAAGAGGAAGTTCGACGTCTTATAACTGAAGAAAAGATTCGACCAGATGGACGTAAGACTGATGAAATCCGCCCATTAGAATCAGAAGTTAGTCTATTACCTCGTGCTCACGGTTCTGGCTTGTTTACACGTGGTCAAACACAAGCACTGTCAGTTTTAACACTTGGTGCCTTAAGTGAGTTCCAGCTTATTGATGGTTTAGGAGAAGAAGAAGAAAAAAGGTTTATGCATCATTACAACTTCCCTAATTTCTCTGTAGGTGAAACAGGCCCTGTACGTTCTCCCGGACGCCGCGAAATTGGCCACGGTGCTTTAGGTGAGCGCGCTCTACGTTACATTATTCCAGACACTAAAGACTTCCCATATACAGTGCGTATAGTAAGTGAAGTTCTTGAATCAAATGGTTCTTCATCCCAAGCTTCAATTTGTGGTTCTACACTTGCATTGATGGATGCAGGGGTACCTATTAAAGCACCTGTAGCAGGTATTGCCATGGGATTAGTGACGAATGATGATGACTATACAATTCTTACTGATATTCAAGGTATGGAAGACGCATTAGGTGATATGGACTTTAAAGTTGCTGGGACAGCAAAAGGCATCACTGCGATTCAAATGGATATTAAAATAGATGGTTTGACGAAAGAAATTATCCAAGAAGCTTTAGAACAAGCTCGTGAAGGTCGCTTAACAATCTTAAATCATATGATGGATACTATAGACACGCCACGCTCAGAATTAAGTGCTTACGCTCCTAAAGTTGAAACGATGAACATCTCTCCTGATAAGATTAGAGATGTAATTGGACCAGGTGGTAAGAAGATTAATGAAATTATCGATGAAACTGGGGTTAAGCTCGATATTGAACAAGATGGTACTATCTTTATTGGTGCTATAGATCAGAATGCAATTCATAGAGCGAGAGAAATCATTGAGGAACTAACTCGCGAGGCAGAAGTAGGTCAAGTCTACGATGCCAAAGTGAAGCGCATCGAAAAATATGGAGCGTTTGTTGAATTATTCCCAGGTAAAGATGCACTAGTGCACATTTCACAAATCGCTAATGAACGAATTAATCGTGTTGAGGATGTCCTAAAAATAGGAGATACAATTAGAGTTAAAGTTACAGAAATAGATCATCACGGTAGAGTTAATGCTTCTCGCAGAGCATTGTTTAATAAAAAATAATATTTATGCTGATATACGGTTGTGGAAGTTGTTAATTTCCATAACCGCTTTTTTATCTGATCAAAGCCTAATTAGTTAGTTATATAATGCGGTTGAGTCTAAAAAGTGGTCGTGCTCAAGGTAATCGATTAACGGTGTCTCAAAAGCAGGGTTTTCGACAGACACGCTCACCATTCGACAATAATTTGAAAAATAATTCTGCTCAACGTTCAGTTACGTTCAAATCCTAACATTTATGTCACGACCGCTTTACTGTAATACATCAGCTAATCAAATTGCGTAAAACTTTAATAGTAAGCGTGTATGCGGACTTCATTGAATACTTTTATAGTGTACATAATTATTAATTTAACTTATAATATACTATGAGTTTGTATGGTCGGGGATTCAAAATAGGAGGTAAAATTTTGAGTTTAATAAAGAAAAAAAATAAAGATATTCGTATAATTCCTCTTGGTGGCGTCGGGGAGATTGCGAAGAATATGTATATCGTCGAAGTAGACGATGAAATGTTCATGCTCGATGCAGGGCTTATGTTCCCAGAAGATGAAATGCTTGGCGTAGACGTGGTTATTCCTGATATTCAATATGTAGTCGAGAATAAACATCGTCTAAAAGGAATTTTTCTAACTCATGGACACGAGCATGCGATTGGTGCAGCATCCTATGTTTTAGAGCAAGTAGACGCCCCAGTGTACGGTTCACGTTTAACGCTTGCATTGGTTAAAGAGAGTGTTAAAGCGCGTAATGTCAATAAGAAGATTAGATATTATGTCGTTAATGACGAATCCGTGATGCGCTTTAAAGGTGTGAACGTGACGTTCTTCAATACTACGCATAGCATACCTGATAGTTTAGGTGTATGTCTTCATACTTCGTATGGAGCAATTGTCTATACTGGAGAATTTAAATTTGATCAAAGCTTACATGGTCAGTATGCACCTGACATTAAAAAAATGACTGAGATAGGTGAAGAGGGTGTCTTTGCTTTGATCAGTGATTCAGCTGAGGCAGAGAAACCGGGTTATAACACACCAGAGAATGTGATCGAACGCCACATGTATGATGCGTTTACGAAAGTGAAAGGTCGTTTGATCGTATCATGCTATGCTTCTAATTTCGTACGCATCCAACAAGTACTGAACATAGCTAGTCGACTCAATCGCAAGGTTTCGTTCTTAGGCCGTTCGTTAGAATCATCTTTCAATACTGCGCGTAAGATGGGGTATTTCGATATACCTAAAGATCTATTAGTGCCGATCAATGAAATAGAGAACTATCCTAAAAATGAAGTTATTATTATAGCAACAGGGATGCAAGGCGAACCTGTAGAAGCTTTAAATAAAATGGCACAACAAAAACATAATATAATGAATATTGAAGAAGGGGATTCAGTATTCTTAGCTATTACAGCTTCAGCTAGTATGGAAGTTATTGTTGGAAACACCTTGAATGAGCTCGTGCGTGCGGGAGCAGAAATCATCCCAAATAATAGTAAGATTCACGCCTCTAGTCACGGGTGTATGGAAGAGTTAAAAATGATGATTAACCTCATGCGTCCAGAGTATTTTATACCGGTAAATGGTGAATTTAAAATGCAAATTGCTCATGCTAAATTAGCCAACGAATCAGGAGTCGACCCTGAAAAGATTTTCCTTGTTGAAAAAGGCGATGTTGTTAACTATGACGGTAAAGAAATGATTCTAAATGAAAAAGTTAACTCAGGTAATGTGCTCATTGATGGATTAGGCGTAGGCGACGTAGGAAACATCGTGTTACGAGACAGACATCTATTGGCTGAAGATGGTATCTTTATCGCTGTTGTGACACTTGATCCACGCAATCGTCGCATCGCTGCTGGTCCAGAAATACAGTCGCGAGGTTTCGTGTATGTGAGAGAAAGTGAAGAATTATTACATGAAGCGGAAAGAAAAGTAAAAGAAATAGTAGATCAAGGATTACAAGAAAAACGTATTGAGTGGTCTGAGATTAAACAGAACATGCGTGATCAAATAAGCAAACTTTTATTTGAAAATACTAAACGCCGACCAATGATTATTCCTGTAATCTCCGAAATATAATAAGATAAAATTTTAAAGAGGTTGAGACGAAGCGGATGGATGTTATATTACAGCTATGTTGTGAAAGCAGGTCATTCGCTTGCTGTCTTTACCTCTTTCATCTTAAATGCTAAATAGAGAGTTAAAGAAGGTGTAAAAGTTTGGCTCAATCTAAGAAAAAAACGACAAACAAGAAATCTTCTCAAACGAGAAAAAAGCGTTCAACTAAAAATAAATCAGAAAGTCCGCTCCGATACATAATTGCGGTAATTATATTAATCTTACTCGTATTAGGTACCTTACAATTAGGTATTATAGGTCAGATGATAGATAGCTTTTTTAATTATTTATTTGGTTGGAGTAGATACTTAACCTATGTACTTATACTTATTTATACGATAGCTGTAGCTTTTTATAAAGCTATACCTAAGACTCGACCTGCTATTGGGGTCATCGTATTACAGTTCGCTACGCTCTTTTTATTCCAAATTATCTTCAGACTTGCCCATACCGTTAAATCGGAAAGGGAACCAGTCTTAATCCATGTATATAGATCTTATGCTCATACGCATTTTCCTAACTATGGCGGAGGATTATTAGGGTTTTATTTAATAAAGGTATTTGAACCTCTCATTTCAATTGTAGGGGTAGTTATCATAACACTTCTACTTATCATATCAGGTTGTATTCTATTAACTAAGCGCCGCCATAGAGACGTCGCCAAAGACTTATTTGATAATATAAAAGTTAAGAGCCAATCTGCATCAGAGCGTATGAAGGATCGGCGTAAAGAAAATAAAGTTAAAAAAGAAGCTAAAGCTCGTTTGAAGGCAGAGAGAACCGAAGAACGTAAAGCACAAGCTAAGAATGAAGATAAAGAGACCGTCACAGACGTCTCTGAGTTCCCTGAAGTTCCTCAAAAACCATCCCAATCAGCGTCGATTCCAATATATGGTCATAGTGATAGTAGTGACAGACAAGATGCCAAGAACGAGAGCAAGCGTATTGATAATGCTCAAATGCATGAAACATCATCTAGAAGTGATGATGAAAGAGGTTCAAAAACTCATAGTGGCGCTGTTTCACAAGATGATAACAATGAAGAAAATTCTATTTCTGAAGCAGGAGAAGTTGAAAATGAAGCTTATCAAGTACCTCCGTTATCTTTATTAAATCGCCCCCCTAAACAACAAACAACCACTAAATCTGAGGTTCAGAAAAAAGGACGTTTACTCGAAAATACTTTAAAAAACTTTGGTGTTGACGCTAAAGTGACTCAGATTAAGATCGGCCCAGCGGTAACACAATATGAAATACAACCTGCTCAGGGGGTTAAAGTGAGTAAAATAGTTAATTTACACAGTGATATTGCACTCGCGTTAGCTGCTAAAGATGTGCGGATTGAAGCCCCTATTCCTGGAAAGTCTGCTGTAGGTATAGAAGTGCCGAATGATAAGGTATCATTAGTGTCGCTTAAAGAAGTATTAGAAGAGAGCTTTCCAGCGCAGAATAAGCTAGAGGTTGGTCTTGGGAGAGATATTTCAGGAGATCCAATAACCGTACAATTAAATGAGATGCCACATCTTCTAGTAGCAGGTTCTACAGGCAGTGGTAAATCAGTTTGCATTAACGGTATTATAACGAGTATCTTGCTGAATGCGAAACCACATGAAGTGAAATTGATGCTTATCGACCCTAAGATGGTGGAACTCAACGTCTATAATGGGATCCCTCACTTATTAATACCTGTAGTTACGAATCCTCACAAAGCTTCACAGGCTTTGGAGAAGATTGTAGCAGAAATGGAACGCCGTTATGATCTATTTCAACATAGCTCTACTCGTAATATTGAGGGATATAATCAATATATTCGTCGTCAAAATCAAGAACTGAATGAGAAGCAAGCCGAATTGCCATATATAGTGGTCATAGTTGACGAGCTTGCGGATTTGATGATGGTAGCTGGTAAAGAAGTAGAGAACGCTATTCAGCGTATTACTCAAATGGCCAGAGCTGCAGGGATTCATCTCATCGTGGCTACGCAAAGACCATCTGTTGATGTCATAACTGGTTTGATAAAAAATAACATTCCTTCTCGTATTGCTTTTGCAGTGAGCTCTCAAACCGATTCCCGAACTATCTTAGGTGCATCAGGAGCAGAGAAATTATTAGGTAAAGGCGATATGTTATACGAAGCGAGTGGTGGTTCGACTAACACTAGAGTTCAAGGTGCATTTTTAAGTGACCAAGAAGTTCAGACGGTAGTTAATTACGTTGTTGAACAACAAAAAGCTAATTATGTCAAAGAGATGGAACCAGACGCTCCAGTCGACAAATCAGAAATGCAAAGCGAGGATTCGCTATACGAGGAAGCATATGCATTCGTCGTAGACAAACAAAAAGCAAGTACTTCTTTACTACAACGTCAATTTAGAATTGGATATAATCGCGCATCGCGACTTATGGACGATTTAGAACAGAATCAAGTTATTGGTCCTCAAAAGGGTAGCAAACCGCGTCAAATTTTAGTAGAACCTCCCAGTGAGGAAGAGTAGCTAAGAGTTCATATAGATTGAGGCTAAAGTAGTTATTTCAGCAACGATTGTTAGGCCTCAATCTCTCTTTATTTATCATGTATAGTCCTTTAGTAGTAAAGAATAAGATGGAAAAGCCTGAGCATCAAAGTTAAATTATGCTATCAAATTGCACCCTTTATGTTAACTCGTCTTCTAGAAAGGGTAGTTGGAAATAAAAAATACATAGTCATCATTTTAATTCGAACGTTGAAAAAGTAGTATTTATCAATTAGGCTCATCAATTTTATTTCAAGTATTATAAATTAACATAACTAGAAAGAGAGGTTGGTACATTGACAACAAATCATAGAGACAATAATAACTTGTTACATATTATTCAAACACCTAAATTTAAAACGACTACCCTGACAGTTAAATTTATAGCACCGCTTGAAGAAGAGACGATTACATCTCGCGCTCTATTAAGTAAGGTATTGGTAAGAGCGACTAACCAATGGCCAACAGATAAGGCCTTCAATCGGTACTTGTCAAATTTATATGGAGCTTATGTAAATAGTCATGTTACGAAATTTAAAAATAACCACGTCATTTCGATATCGCTCGAAATAGTAAATGAACGTTATTTAAAAGATCAAACACCACTCGTTGAGAAAGGTATTGAACTGTTGGCCGAGATTATAACGAATCCACTACTTGAAGGCCAAGCCTTTAATTCTAATTTCGTAACTCAAGAAAAGTCTTTATTGAAAAAGAAATTAGAAGCAGTAGTAGATAATAAACCTCAATATTCTTTTTTAAAGTTACTTCAACATATGTTTGGAAACCACCCTTATAGACATTTATCATCAGGTAGATTAGAAGATATATCAGATATTACACCTAAATCTTTATACCATACTTATATGAGTATGTTAGAAAACGATTATTGTGTGGCTTATGTAGTCGGAAACGTGGATAAGACAAATGTTACTCAGTTATTTAATAAACATATACATATAAATAAACGACAATTAAATACTTCAGTAGCCGAACCTCTTAAAGAGAGACATGACAAACCATGTTATGTCGTTGAAAGAGATGACGTTGATCAAGCGAAAGTAAACTTAGGTTTTACTTTCCCAACGCGATTTGGCCATAAAGATTATTATTCTATGATTGTGTTGAATATGATTTATGGAGGAGATCCTTCATCCGTTTTATTCAATGAATTAAGAGAGAAGCAAAGTTTAGCTTATTCAATTCATTCGCAAATAGATGCTAAAAACGGTTACATGTTTGTATTAAGCGGAGTTTCATCAGCTAAATATAACCAAGCTAAAAAGACGATAATAGGTGAATTTGAAAAATTACAACGTGGTGAATTTAGTGACACGCAATTAGAATTAGCTAAAAAAGTACTTATCTCTCAACGCAATGAATCTCAAGACCGACCTAAAAGTATGATTGAAATACTAAACAATAGTATATTACTCGATGAACCATTAACTCATGACGCCTTTGTCAAGGGCGTCAACAGTGTAACCAAAGAAGAAGTCATTAATCTTGCTTTAGAAACTCAGTTAGATACTGTTTATATATTAGCTCAAGAAGAGGGGGGAGAGGTATAATGGAGGAACTTTATTACGAACAAATAGATGAGAAAGTGTACCAAACGACTATGGATAACGGCTTGAGACTCTTTGTTATTCCTAAGCCTGGCTTTCAAAAGACTTATGTCACTTATACTACTCAATTTGGATCACTGGATTCTAGATTTAAACCTCACGGTAAAGACGATTTTGTCACGGTACCAGATGGAGTGGCACATTTTTTAGAACATAAGTTATTTGAACAAGAAGGTGAAGACCTGTTCACTCAATTTGCTGAAGATAATGCTCAAGTTAATGCCTTTACAAGTTTTGATCGAACAAGTTATTTATTTAGTGCTACTGATCACGTCGAACGCAACATTAAGCGTTTACTAGAAATGGTAGAGACCCCTTACTTTACTGATGAAACAGTAGAAAAAGAAAAAGGGATTATTGCAGAAGAGATTAAAATGTATCAAGAGCAACCAGCTTATAAATTGATGTTTAATACACTGAGAGCACTTTATCATAAACATCCTATTCGCGTAGATATAGCTGGAAGTGTTGATAGTATTTCACATATAACGAAAGAAGATCTCTACTTGTGTTATGAAACATTCTATCATCCATCTAACATGGTACTGTTCGTAGTAGGTGATGTCGATCCTAGCGCTATTGTAAATCTTGTACAGGCTCATGAGAGTAAGCGTAATAAGCAGGCGCAACCTAGAATAGAAAGAGAGGCGTTAAGTGATCCTAGAGAAGTCAATTTACCTCGTATAAGCGAAGAAATGCGTATTAAATCACCGCGTTTAATGCTTGGCTTCAAGACTAAACCAATAGATGAACCACCTCGAAAATATATTCAGCGCGATTTAGAAATGACTTTATTTTACGAAATGGTATTAGGAGAGGAAACTGAATTTTATCAATATCTGTTAAATCATGAACTTATAGATGAAACATTTGGCTATCAGTTTATGCTCGAGCCATCATATTGCTTTTCTTTAATTACTAGTGCAACGGATCAACCGCAGGAATTAAAAGAACTTATACTCTCTGAGTTACGACAACGACGTGGTAAACTTAAAGATAGTGAAGGCTTTGAGTTGTTAAAAAAACAATTTATTGGAGAATTTATATCAGGTTTGAATTCGCCCGAATATATAGCAAATCAATACACTAAATTGTTCTTTGAAGGAGTAAGCTTGTTCGATTTATTAGAAATCATTGAAGATATAACGCTTGAAAGTATTAATGAAACTTCACGAACTTATTTAGACTTAACACATGTAGTAGATAGCCGTTTGGAGATGAAATAAAGTGAAGGCTCTAGTTATTGGAGGCTCTGGTAGTATTGGAGCTGCTATTACACAACGCTTAATTGACGACGGTTACGAAGTGATAGTTCACTATCATCGAGCGAATCTAAATGATTTGACCGCTCTATATAAGAATCAACCAGTACAATTTGTCCAAGCAGATTTAAGTGAAGCGGTTGATCTTGAAGAGAAATTTGGATTTATTAACAATCTTGATGCGTTAATTTATAGCTCAGGGGCTAGTTTATACGGTTTATTACAAGATATGGATGAGGCACAAATAGAGGCATGTTATCAAATTAACGTTAAACAACTTATAAATTTGACCCAGTTCTTTATTGATCAACTACGTCAAAGTGACAATGGTAGACTAGTAGTTATTTCTTCAATTTGGGGTGAGACGGGTGCTAGCTTGGAGACGATATATTCCACAATGAAAAGCGCTCAGCTCGGTTTTGTAAAGTCGTTAAGTCAAGAGTTAGCGTTAACTGAAGTAACAGTTAATGCAATAACACCTGGGTTTGTCAATGGAAGAATGTCTGCTGAGTTTGATGAAGCAGCGTTACGAAACATGGTTGAAGAGTTACCTCAGCAAAGGTTAATAGAGCCTGAAGAAGTCGCTCATGTTTGCAGCTTTCTATGTCATCCATTGGCTAAAAGTATTACCGGTACAGTTCAAAAGGTCAATGGTGCATGGTATGTGTAATTTGTAAATTTACTTCTTAAATTTTTATCCCATGAAACTAGTTAGAATGTTATAATACACATAATCCAGAGAATAAGTGAATCGAAGTGTGAGTGTCAATGAGAGCGAGTTAGAAGATATTTCGTTTCATAGGCCTTTCCCATAAAAGCTGACTAGAATTTAAAAAATTTACACCCATTTATAATTAGTCAGCTACTACGGGCTTACTTTATTCTCAACACTTACATCAATTTCTACATGAATGTCATGCGCTTATTTAGGACAAAGGGGTAGATGATATGGCTGTTGATACTAAAAAAGAATGGTATTTAGAATATGATATAACGATTAATCGTGCTGGTTTATTAGGTGACGTTTCTAGCTTATTAGGGATGATGGGTATAAGTATTGTCACTATTAATGGAATTGAAGAGAGTCGTCGAGGTTTGTTAATAAAGACCGATAACCTTGAGAAAGTAAAAAGGTTTGAAAATATCGTTCAAGAAATAGATGATATTACAATTACGAAACTCCGCGAACCTGATTTAAGAGACCGATTAGCTGTGCGCCACGGTCGATACATAGAACAGGATGCAGATGATAAAAAAACTTTCCGTTTTGAGCGAGAAGATTTAGGTTTACTCGTCGATTTTATGGCGGAATTGTTTAAGGAAAATGAGCATAAATTAATAGGAATACGAGGGATGCCTCGTGTAGGTAAGACTGAATCAATTGTTGCAGCTAGCGTCTGTGCTCATAAGCGTTGGCTTTTCATAAGTTCAACACTGATCAAACAGACAGTGCGGAGCTCATTAATCAAAGGTGAATATGACGCTGATCATGTATATATAATTGATGGCGCGGTGACTGCTAGGGAAGCGAACCAAAAACATCAAGACCTAGTCAAAGAAGTTATGAAATTACCTTCAATTAAAGTGGTAGAACATCCTGATTTATTCATTGAAACAAGTGATTACGAAATGAGTGACTTCGACTATATTATTGAGCTGAGAGAGAATAAAGATCAAGAAATACAGTATGAAGAGATGAAGAAACATACTGTTAAAAGTAAGAATAACTTAAGCTTTGGAAATGACGAATTTGGAGATGGCTTCGGTGGAGGCTTCGGTTTCTTTGAGTGATAAGCTAACGATGTGATAGGAGGGCTTGCTAAGTGGAACGCGTTGGTCAAGTATTGAAAGGGCGAAGAGAACGTTTAGGAATGACTTTATCGGAACTTGAGAAACAAACAGAAATTAAACGTCATACTTTGAGGTTAATTGAAGATAACGACTTTGAAGCACTTAGTAATCCACATTATTCTGAAGGATTAATCTCTAAATATGCGAATGCTGTAAACTTTGATGCTGAGCATTTAATAGAAGCTCACCGGCAAGAAATTCCTAATCAAGATCAAACGATTCTCTCGACTATTAAAGCTTTTAAACGAGAGGATACGCCTACATATCGCAGTAAAAATAATGAAGCTATACAGTTATTAGTTGTTACCTGTGGTATCGTTATTATAACAGCAATCATATGGATTTTAGCAGTAATTATTTTCTAAAGATATTTATTATTTTACAATAAAGAAATGAGGATTTTTGATGAATATACCGAATTGGATAACGGTGTTTAGAGTTATTCTGATACCTATCTTCTTAATTTTCTCTTTATGTGACTTTGGAATGGGAAAGATCTCTTTTCTAGCAGGTAGTGAGATCAGAATAGAATTATTCATAAGTGGTTTAATATTTATACTCGCGTCATTGAGCGACTTTTTAGACGGGTATCTTGCACGTAAATGGAATCTCGTTTCAAATATGGGTAAATTTTTAGATCCTTTAGCAGATAAATTGCTTGTAGCCAGCGCTCTAATTGCGCTAGTTCAAATTGATAAAATTAATGCCGTGGTAACTATAATTATAATAGCCAGAGAATTTGCTGTTACAGGTTTGCGTTTGCTTCAAATTGAGCAAGGATTCGTCAGTGCTGCAGGACAGCTTGGAAAAATAAAGACAGCTGTTACTATGGTTGCTCTAGTATGGATATTATTAGGAGAACCTTTTATTAAGTTCTTACATTTCCCGTTAGGAGTCGTCCTATTATACATAGGCGTGTTCTTCACAGTACTCTCCGGAATAGAATATTTTTATAAAGGCAGAGATGTCTTTAAAGTAAAAAAATAAAGAGTGATTTGTCGATTTTCCTCTTAAGAGGAGGCTGGAAAATAAAGGTCTTTGACTAGAGAGAAAGAGGCTGGGACATAAATCCCAGCCTTTTTCAGCATCTTGGCAGTAGATGACTGATTTGAAAATGCGCTTGTATCAAGCTTTTTTCAATTCTAGTCATCCTTGCCGGGGCGGGACGACGAAATCTTTTTATTCAAAATAGATTTCTGTCCCGCTCCCTTCAGCATCTTGGCAGTAGATGACTGATTTGAAAACGCGCTTGTATCAAGCTTTTTTCAATTCTAGTCATCCTTGCCGGGGCGGGACGACGAAATCTTTTTATTCAAAATAGATTTCTGTCCCGCTCACGAATCGTGAGCGTTTCTGTCGACAATCTTGTTTTTGGGAGGTCATTCATCGGTTTCCCAGATCACAGAAATTTTATGTCTCAACATCTTAGTTGAATAGTAATTTCTTTCGGAGTTAGAGTGCGTTTATACTTCGGACAGTAAATGTTTGTCCATTAGGTTCTAAAGCATTTAACTTTTAACTAGTATTATCAAAATAGGTACACTTAATGTACAAGTTTGCATTTTAGGATATGTGGAATAATATACTCTGTTAAGTACTTATTGAAATGTGGGTGACAATTAGAATGAAGATTGGAATTATTGCGGTTGGCTCTGAACTTTTACTCGGTCAGATTAATAATACGAATGGCCAATATCTGTCTCAATTATTTAATGAGGCAGGTCACAGCGTTATAGAACATGCTGTTATAGGTGATAACCCTGAGCGTTTAGAACGCGTAGTTCGCCAAATGCTCAATCATTATGAAGCAGTCGTTTTAACAGGCGGTTTAGGGCCTACCAAAGATGATTTAACTAAGCATACAGTTGCTAAAATTCTCGGAAAAGAGCTTGTCATAGATGAAAAAGCATTAAATTACATTGAATCTTACTTTAAAGAGCAACACCAAGAAATGACTCCAAATAATCGTCAACAAGCTTTGGTTATTGAAGGAAGTAAAGTGCTAGAGAACAAAGTGGGAATGGCACCTGGTATTTACGTAGAACATGAAGGCAAACATGTTGTAATGCTTCCAGGCCCGCCTATAGAGAATCGTCCTATGGCGAAAAATGAATTATTACCTTTAATGACAGAAAGTGAGCAAATTATTTATTCAGAAATGTTAAAGTTTGCTGGTATTGGGGAATCTCGTGTTGAAACTGAACTTATGGATTTAATTGAGAGTCAACATAACCCGACTATTGCACCCTTAGCAGGGAGCCATGAAGTTAAGGTTAGATTAACAGCTAATGGTAAAAATCAACAAGTATGTCAGAAGAAGATTGATCCCATAAAAACAAGTATATTAGAGCGTATCGGCAAATATTATTATGCTTCTGATGAAGTAGAAATTGAAGAAGCGGTCATGAATCAATTTCACAGCTCCTTCGCTATATACGATGGTGTTACAGAAGGATTGTTATATTCTAGAATGAAGAATTATGATTCTAATTCTATCTTAAAAGGGATGCTAACTAATTCTTCAGTATTTGTTGATAATAATATGGAGATTAAAGCTAAATTAAAAATTAGTGCTGAGCTGGTGAGTCGACTTTATAACACCCAAGTTGGTATTTCAGTATTAGAAGAAAGAGAAAATGTCTATCTAGGCATTCTTGAGAACCATGAGTTAGCTTGTTATACGTTTAAAATGACTAAAAAGCGCAACTTAATTAAAACTAGAACACCTAATTACACTTTAATACGTATTTTAGAATGGTTACGAAGCTAAAAGTTAACAATATGAGTACATGCGTTCGTTTATTTAAACAATACCCCTTTGTATTAGCGAACAAATATTCGCAAAATCCTTGCGATTTAGAATAAGAACGTGTATAGTTAAGGTAAGATAAATTTACGAGAATAACGTTAAATATAGGAGGTCCAGCATTGGATAATGAACGTCAAAAAGCGCTAGATACAGTAATAAAAAATATGGAAAAATCCTTTGGTAAAGGTGCAGTCATGAAACTCGGTGATAATAAAGGTCGCAAAGTTTCAAGTATATCAAGCGGTTCTGTAACTTTAGATAATGCTCTTGGAGTAGGGGGATATCCTAAAGGCAGAATTATTGAAATTTATGGTCCAGAAAGCTCTGGTAAGACCACTGTAGCACTTCATGCTATTGCTGAAGTTCAGAAAAAAGGCGGCGTAGCTGCATTTATTGACGCGGAACACGCGTTGGATCCAGTATATGCAGAAGCGTTAGGAGTTGACATTGATAACTTGTACTTATCTCAACCAGATCATGGTGAACAAGGGCTTGAGATAGCAGAAGCATTCGTGCGTAGTGGTGCTGTTGACATGGTTGTAGTTGACTCGGTAGCTGCGCTTACTCCAAAAGCTGAAATTGAAGGTGAAATGGGAGACGCTCACGTAGGTTTACAAGCACGTTTAATGTCTCAAGCATTGCGTAAACTATCGGCTGCAATATCTAAATCTAATACCACTGCCATATTTATCAACCAAATTCGTGAAAAAGTCGGAGTTATGTTTGGTAATCCTGAAACTACACCAGGCGGCCGAGCGCTTAAATTCTACAGCTCAATTCGTTTAGAAGTGCGTCGTGCTGAACAATTGAAGCAAGGTCAAGATATTGTCGGTAATAGAACTAAAATAAAAATAGTTAAGAACAAAGTAGCGCCTCCTTTCAAAGTGGCAGAAGTTGATATTATGTACGGTCAAGGTATATCCAAAGAAGGAGAACTACTTGACTTAGGTGTGGCTAATGACGTCGTTGATAAATCAGGTGCTTGGTATTCTTATAATGGAGAGAGAATGGGCCAAGGTAAAGAAAACGTGAAGAACTTCTTAAAAGAAAATCCGGAAATTAAACAAGAAATAGATAATAAATTACGCGAACAACTTGGAATTTTTGATGGAGATGTTAAAGAAGAGGAAGAGAGTGAGGCACCATCTTCTTTATTTGATGAATAAATATAGTTCAAAAATTCATAAAAAATTAACTATACTTTTTAAATTCGTAATTTAAACGAGGAGGCTGGGACATAAATCCCAGCCTCTTCAACATCTCGGCAGTAGATGACTGATTTGAAAATGCGCTTGTATCAAGCTTTTTTCAATTCTAGTCATCTTTGCCGGGGCGGGACTACGAAATCTTTTTGTTCAAATTAGATTTCTTTCCCGCTCCCGTTTATACATTTATGCCTGTGTCGAAACCTTGACACCCATTGTCACAAAAACGTACAATTACATTGTATGATTCTTATATAATTTCATATAATCATATTGAATTTGATATACACAAGTCCTAAAGAAGGAGGTGTTTATGTGAATTATTTATTAAGCCTCCTACTCATTTTGTTAGGCATTATTCTGGGTGTTGTTGTTGGGTATATCATCGCCCGTAATATTTTGCATCAAAAGCAAATTCAAGCTAAACAAACTGCAGAAGATATTATCAATCAAGCTAACAAAGAAGCAGAAAATGTAAAAAAAGAAAAGCTGCTTGAAGCAAAAGAAGAAAACCAAATACTTAAAGAACAAGTAGAAAGTGAACTTCGCGAACGGCGTGGTGATCTACAAAAACAAGAGACCCGACTTCTTCAAAAAGAAGAAAACTTGGAGCGAAAATCTGATCTTTTAGAGAAAAAAGATGAGATTCTAGAGCAAAAAGAATCTGAAATTGAAGAAAAACAACAACAAGTAGATGCAAAAGAGAGTAGTGTTCAATCATTAATAAATAAGCATGAACAAGAATTGGAACGCATCTCTGGTCTCACTCAAGAAGAAGCTGCGAATGAACAACTTCAAAGAGTTGAAGATGAATTGTCACATGATATTGCAATACTTGTTAAGGAGAAAGAACGAGAAGCGAAAGAAAAAGTTGATAAACAAGCGAAAGAATTGTTAGCAACAACGGCGCAGCGTATAGCTGCAGAACACACATCTGAATCTACTGTTTCGGTAGTCAACCTTCCAAATGATGAGATGAAAGGTCGTATTATTGGAAGAGAAGGTCGCAACATCCGAACTCTTGAGACCCTGACAGGTATAGATCTAATCATAGATGATACGCCTGAAGCGGTCATTTTATCGGGGTTTGACCCTATTCGACGTGAAATTGCACGTATCGCATTAGTCAATTTAGTATCAGATGGACGAATTCACCCAGGACGTATAGAAGAAATGGTAGATAAATCACGTAACGAAGTAGATGATATAATTAGAGATGCAGGAGAACAAGCAACATTTGAAATCAATGTGCACAATATGCATCCAGATCTTGTTAAGATTCTTGGCCGTTTAAAATACCGTACAAGTTATGGCCAAAATGTCTTAAAACATTCCGTTGAAGTAGCACATTTAGCAGGTATGCTAGCAGCCGAACTAGGCGAAGACATCACTGTTGCTAAACGTGCTGGCCTTTTACATGATGTTGGTAAAGCTATTGATCATGAAGTCGAAGGCAGTCACGTAGAGATAGGTGTTGAATTAGGTAAGAAATATGGAGAGAGTGAAACTGTAATCAATGCAATTCATTCTCATCATGGTGACGTGGAACCAACATCAATCATTTCTATTCTTGTGGCAGCTGCTGATGCCCTATCTGCAGCTCGTCCTGGTGCACGTAAGGAGACACTTGAAAATTATATAAGGCGTTTAGAGCGCTTAGAGACGTTGTCTGAAAGTTATGAGGGTGTCGAAAAAGCTTTCGCTATTCAAGCAGGAAGAGAAATACGTGTAATCGTTGCACCTGATGCGATTGACGATTTAAAATCGCATCGCTTAGCAAGAGATATTAAAAAACAAATTGAAGATGAACTCCAGTATCCTGGACATATTAAAGTGACAGTTGTTCGCGAGACTAGAGCAATTGAATATGCAAAATAGGGAGCGGGACAGAAATCTAATTTGAATAAAAAGATTTCTGTCCCGCCCCGGCAAGGATGACTAGAATGGAAAAAAGCTTGATACAAGCGCATTTTCAAATCAGTCATCTGCTGCCAAGAAACTGAAAGAGGGAGCGGGACAGAAATCTAATTTAAATAAAAAGATTTCGTAGTCCCGCCCCGGCAAGGATGACTAGAATTGAAAAAAGCTTAATGCAAGCGCATTTTCAAATCAGTCATCTACTGCCGAGATGCTGAAAGAGGCTGAGACATTACATTATGTCCCAGCCTCTTTCTCTCTAGTCAAAGACCATTATGTCCCAGCCTCTATTTTTTCTGGGATTTATGTCCCAGACTGTTCATATACTTGACTACGAGACGCTAAAATGACAGTCTGACTTCTCTATAAACCCCTGACGACAAGTATAAATAAAAATTTAAACTAACGATATATTAGTGAACTAGTAGTTACGATTCTAATAGAGTCATTAGAGTGTAACTTTTAAACACAACAATCTAAGTTGTATATTCACTTTCTTAATTATTTAAATTTTACTTTTATGTGTTGAATTCAAGATCAGTATTTTTAATTTCATTAAGAATTTCATTTGTATCTAAGCAATTTGAAGAGATTTGTGCATATCTTTCTGCTAATCTATAAGATGTGATATATAATTCTAAAGCGTCTTTAGCAATATCTTCAGCATCCTCACTTTTAGAAGGGTTTGATTTAACGACTAAATCAGCAAAATGTTCTGCATCAATATGGATTGACATCTGTAATTTACAACTCCTATATTATTTATTTTAGTTTCTGGTTATACGTTTACCACTTATATTTATTTTAAAACACAATTAAATCGGTTAATTCTTAAACATAGTCTTTTCACTAAACCAATTTTACTTTAGACTACATATAAGAGAGGATGTACATAAATCATGCGAATTCTTTTTATCGGAGATATAGTAGGTAAAGTAGGGCGCCAGGCGATAACTGATTACCTACCAAAATTAAAGCACAAATACCATCCTACCGTGACAATAGTGAATGCTGAAAATGCAGCACATGGTAAGGGGCTAACTGAAAAGATATATAAACAATTATTGCGTGAAGGTGTAGACTTCATGACTATGGGTAATCACACTTATGGTCAACGACAGATATATGATTTTATAGATGAAGCTAAGCGAATGGTGCGTCCAGCTAACTTCCCAATTGAAGCACCTGGTGTAGGTATGAGATTTATTCAAATCAATGCGGATAAACTTGCGATTATAAATTTACAGGGACGTTCCTTCATGCAAGATATCGATGATCCTTTTAAGAAAGCTGATCAATTAGTAACAGAAGCGCAAAGAGAAACTCCTTATGTTTTTGTCGATTTCCATGCTGAAACAACTTCAGAAAAAAATGCGTTGGGTTGGTACCTAGATGGAAGAGCTAGTGTAGTGGTAGGTACGCACACTCACATTCAAACTTCAGATAATCGCGTCTTACCTAAAGGGACAGGTTATATTACAGATGTTGGAATGACGGGCTATTACGATGGGATATTAGGTATTCAACGAGAAGAAGTGATTCGGCGGTTTATTACGAGTTTACCTCAAAGGCATGTAATTCCAGATGAAGGACGAGCTGTACTTTCTGGTGTTGTTGTAGATCTTGATGATGATGGACGTACTAAGCACATAGAACGTATATTAATTAATGATGATCATCCATTAGATTAATTATCAGTCGTAAGTATGAATTTGTTTATAAACCTCGCTACACTTAGTCATTTAGCGGGGTTTTTTGGTATGATTAAAAGTGAATGAATTTATCCACTTAGGGGGAAATGCGTGATGAGAAACCAAATTTCATGGAAAGTGGGCGGTCAACAAGGTGAAGGTATTGAATCAACTGGTGAAATCTTTGCAACTGCTATGAACCGCAAAGGGTATTACCTTTATGGCTACAGACACTTCTCCAGTAGAATTAAAGGTGGACATACAAATAATAAGATTAGAGTTTCTACTACTCCTGTTCACGCTGTTAGTGATGATTTAGATATACTAATAGCTTTCGACCAAGAAACGATAGAAGTAAATCATCATGAAATGAGAGAGGACAGTGTAATAATAGCAGATAGTAAGGCTAAACCTGAAAGGCCAGATAACTGTACTGCACAAATTATTGAGCTACCATTTACAGCTACAGCAAAAGAATTAGGTACTGCTTTAATGAAGAATATGGTAGCAATCGGGGCAACTTGTGCATTGATGAGTTTGGAAACTTCTACATTTGTAACTTTAATAGAAAATATGTTTGAGAAAAAAGGGGAAAAAGTAGTTAATATGAATATCGAAGCATTAAATCAAGGATATGATTTAATGATTGATAAACTTGAAACGCTTGATGGCGACTTCCAATTAAACTACTCTCAAAGTAACCCCCATTTATATATGATAGGTAATGATGCGATAGGTTTAGGTGCTATTTCAGCAGGTTCACGCTTTATGGCGGCTTATCCAATCACGCCAGCATCAGAAATAATGGAATATATGATAGAGAACTTACCTAAAGTTGGAGGAACTGTTGTTCAAACTGAAGATGAAATTGCTGCAGCTAATATGGCTATCGGTTCAAATTATGGTGGCGTTCGAGCATTTACAGCTAGTGCGGGACCAGGTCTTTCTCTAATGATGGAAGCAATTGGTTTGTCAGGTATGACTGAAACGCCTTTGGTTATTGTAAATACTCAACGTGGCGGGCCTTCCACAGGTCTCCCTACTAAGCAGGAACAGTCTGATCTTATGCAAATGATCTATGGTACGCACGGTGATATACCTAAAATTGTTGTTGCTCCTACTGATGCAGAAGATGCATTTTATTTAACTATCGAAGCATTTAATTTAGCAGAAGTCTATCAATGTCCTGTAATTATACTCAGTGATCTTCAGCTCTCTTTAGGGAAGCAAACAGTGGAACAATTAGATTACAATGCTATAAAAATTGATCGTGGCGAACTTATAACTGCTGATATTGAACGAGAAGAAGGCGACAAGTCTTACTTTAAACGCTATGCCTTAACAGATAGTGGTATTTCTCCACGCCCATTACCTGGGACAAAAGGTGGGATACATCACGTAACAGGGGTTGAACATAACCAAGAAGGAAAAACGAGTGAATCAAGAGAGAACCGCATACAACAAATGGAGAAGAGAATGCGCAAAACTGAACATTTATTAATTGAGGAACCGGTTAAAGGAGAAGACAACAACTCTCAAATGGATATACTATATCTTGGTTTTATTTCAACCAAGGGTGCAATCCAAGAAGGTATGGCGCGTTTAAAAGAACAAGGGATCAAGGTTAATCACTTACACATACGTCAACTTCACCCATTTCCTAAAGAAACATTGCAACAGGCCATCGACAAAGCTACAAAAGTAGTGGTCGTGGAACACAATTACCAAGGACAATTAGCTAACATCATTAAGATGAACGTTAAAAATATTGAAGATAAGCTTGTTCATCAAACTAAATACGATGGCACACCATTTTTACCACACGAAATTGAAGATAAAGGAATACAAATCGCGCAAGAAATTAAGGAGATGATCTAATTGGCAACATTTAAAGACTTTCGTAACAATGTAAAGCCAAACTGGTGCCCAGGTTGTGGTGATTTCTCTGTGCAAGCAGCAATTCAGAAAGCGGCTGCTAATGTAGGTCTTGAACCTGAAGAGGTAGCAATCATTACGGGTATAGGTTGTTCAGGCAGACTGTCAGGATATATTAACGCATACGGAGTACACGGCATCCATGGACGGGCTCTTCCTCTAGCGCAAGGGGTTAAAATGGCTAATCGTGATTTAACAGTCATTGCCTCTGGTGGCGATGGAGATGGCTATGCAATTGGTATGGGCCATACGATACATGCTTTAAGACGCAATATGAACATGACTTACGTTATTATGGACAATCAGATATATGGTCTAACTAAAGGGCAAACATCTCCTTCCTCTGCCCTTGGTTTTGTAACGAAATCAACACCTAAAGGCAATATTGAAAAAAATGTTGCTCCGCTTGAACTTGCATTGTCATCAGGTGCTACGTTTGTGGCTCAAGGGTTTTCTAGCGATATAAAGAATTTGACTCAACTACTTGAAGATGCGATCAATCATGATGGATTCTCCTTCGTTAATGTTTTCTCACCTTGTGTAACGTATAATAAAGTCAACACGTATGATTGGTTTAAAGAGAATTTAACTCATATTGATGAGATACAAGACTATGATGCGACCGATAAGCAAAAAGCCATGGAGCAGGTACTTAAATATGATTCTTTATTAAAAGGCATCATTTATCAGGATACAGAAACACCTTCATATGAATCGCAGATAGAACAATTAGATGAGATCCCACTTGCTAAAAAGAATCTTCATATAGATGAAAATCAATTTAACGAGTTAACACAACAATTTGTTTAAATTTGATTAGGTGCTACGATTGAGTTAATGATTAACTGTAGAATTCACCTTTCATTAATATTACTTTTATTAGTTATAATTTGAAATTTATGTAACTAATGACATCCATTTAACGCAATCTAATAATCTTCACTGTTGTTACCTCATAGGAATGATAGAGCGGGAATGTGTAAGTACTTTAAATACTTGCAATCTCGCTCTATAATTATAAGTAGGAAATTGATAGCACATATTTACCAACTTCGTCTATATCAAACTAACTAATTTTAGGGGGAACGAGATGGTAGATCAATATGATTCTATGAGTGAATTAATGAAGCAAACGACAGAAAATCGCGATTGGAAGATTATTACACGTCACCGTAGTAGTCACGTCTTAGTTACAGCTGTACACGGAGGCGCTATTGAAAGAGGTACCACAGAATTGGCCAGTTTAACAGCGACTAAAGGTAGTTATGACTACTATACCTTTAAAGCTATACGGAAGAATCATAATCAAATGTTACATGTTACATCACGACACTACGATGAACCCCAGTTGTTAAAGATGGTTAAGGATAAAACAGTTATTATTTCTCTCCATGGGTGTAAGGGTACTAAAGAAACTGTTTACATAGGTGGAAAAGATTTAGGATTACGTGAAATTCTTCAAAAAGAATTAGAAAAGAATAATTTCAGAGTGAAAGAAGCGCCAGAGTATATTGATGGTATGGATGACGATAATTTTGTGAATTGTGGGGAAACGAATAAAGGAGTTCAATTAGAACTAACTGAGCCATTACGAAAATCGTTTTTTAAAAATAAAAAGTATGACCTTCACAATAGAGAGAATCAAGATAATTGGAGTGCCCGGCTGTACGACTTTGCTGATAGCATTATAAGCTCAATCAACAAATATGAACAATAGAGAGGAGTGTACACGATGGATGACACTTTAATGAGCTTACAAATTATTCCTAAACTGCCAAATGGTGAGGACGTTACTTCATATGTAGATGAGGCGATTAGAATTATTCAAGACTCTGGTGTAAAGTATCGAGTAGGTGCTTTGGAAACGACTGTACAGGCAGATATGAATACATGTTTGATATTAATTCAGAGAATTAACGATCGCATGGTGGAATTAGAAGTTCCTAGCATTATGAGTCAAGTTAAATTTTTCCACGTACCTGAAGGAATAACAATTGAAACTTTAACCGGCAAATATGATGAGCTGTAGCGTCATTTCATTTGATCTGAGGTCGGGACAAAATCGTTTAGGAATTGGGCAGGGGGCCCCAACAAAGAGAAACTGGTAAACCAGTTTCAACAAGCACAGCGAGTTGGGGGTGGGGCCCCAACAAAGAGAAACTGGGACATAATGGTCTTTGACTAGAGAGAAAGAGATTGGGACATAAATCCCAGCCGCTTCAATATCTTGGCAGTAGATGACTGATTTGAAAATGCGCTTGTATCAAGCTTTTTTCAATTCTAGTCATCCTTGCCGGGGCGGGACTACGAAATCTTTTTGTTCAAATCATATTTCTGTCCCGCGCTCTCGAATCGTGAGAAGTTTCTGTCGACAATCCTGCTTTTGAGAGGCCGTTCATCGGTGTCCCAAAGCACAAAATCTTTATGTCTAAACCTCGTCGTTTTGCACATTTCCGTTTTGTTTAATATAATGTAGTAATGATTATTTGTATAGAGGTCAGGATAAAAGCGTTTAGGAATTGAGGAGGGGGCCCCAACAAAGAGAAACTGGTAAACCAGTTTCCACAAGCTATGCAAGTTGGGGTTGGCCCCAACAAAGAGAAACTGGTAAACCAGTTTAAACAAGAGCACCGAAACTTTTGTCTTATCCTCGTTAAAGAAAGGGTTTTGAAGTGTGAATGAAGAGCAACGAAAGTCTACTTCGATAAATATTTTAGCCGAACGCGATAAGAAAGAAAAAGCTAAAAATAGAGACTTTGAGCACGTTTATCAACCACCGAGCTTAAGAGAAGCGCGTAAACGTGGTAAAGCGGAAGTACAATACAATAATGATTTTCAAATAAATGAACGCTATCGAAACATGGGTCGTGGTCGCACTTTCATGATTAAAACTTATGGCTGTCAAATGAACGCACATGACACTGAAGTCATGGCGGGCATTTTAAGCGCGTTAGGTTATGAGCCTACAAGCGACGTTAATGCTGCTGATGTGATATTGATAAATACATGTGCTATACGTGAAAATGCAGAGAACAAGGTCTTCAGTGAAATAGGAAATCTAAAACACTTAAAACGCGAACGCCCAGAAGTCTTACTAGGTGTATGTGGTTGCATGTCTCAAGAGGAATCAGTAGTGAACAAAATTCTTAAGTCCTTCCAAAACGTTGATATGATCTTCGGTACCCACAACATTCATCGCTTACCTGAAATATTAGAAGAAGCATACCTCTCTAAAGCAATGGTAGTAGAGGTTTGGTCAAAAGAAGGTGATGTGATAGAGAACTTACCTAAGGTACGTGAGGGGAATATTAAGGCCTGGGTTAATATCATGTATGGTTGTGACAAATTCTGTACGTACTGCATCGTGCCTTTCACACGTGGTAAAGAACGTAGTCGTAAACCTGAAGATATTATACAAGAAGTGAGAGAACTGGCTCGAGAGGGTTATCAAGAAGTCACTTTACTAGGACAGAATGTTAATTCTTATGGGAAAGACATTAAAGGGTTAAATTATGGCTTAGGAGACCTTCTAGCTGACATTTCAAAAATTGATATACCGCGTGTGCGTTTTACTACAAGCCATCCGTGGGATTTTACTGACCGTATGATTGAAGTCATTGCTGAAGGAGGAAACATTGTACCTCACATTCATTTGCCTGTGCAATCAGGTAACAATGCTGTGTTAAAAATTATGGGTCGTAAATATACTAGAGAAAGTTATCTAGACTTAGTTTCTCGTATTAAAGCTCAAATCCCTGATGTAGTTTTAACTACTGATATTATCGTGGGTTATCCAAATGAAAGTGAAGACCAGTTTCGAGAAACGTTAACGTTATATGACGAAGTAGGTTTTGAACATGCCTACACTTATATTTATTCACAACGTGATGGTACACCAGCTGCTAAGATGAAAGATAACGTGCCTCAAGATGTTAAAAAAGATCGTCTTCAACGTCTTAATCGTAAAGTAGCAGCGTATTCGGGTGAAGCAATGAAACCATACGAGGGTGAAGTAGTCAGTGTCTTATGCGAGGGTACGAGTAAGAAGGATGATGAAGTACTAGCAGGTTATACTGAGAAGAATAAATTAGTTAACTTTAGAGCACCGCGCTCAGCTATTGGAAAGATAGTTGATGTCAGAATAGATGAAGCACATCAGTTCTCATTAAACGGCACGTATTTAGGGGAACATAGTAGAGCAGTGGTGAGTCAATAATGTATGAAAAAGATGAGATTTTAAAAGAAGCTAGTAAAATCAGTGACAATATTAAAAACTTAGATATCGTAAAAGATTATCAACGGGTAGAACAACAAATTCATGAGAATAAAAGTATCGATTCACGCATGAAAACGTTAAAGCAAAATCAAAAGCAAGCTGTTAATTTACAAAATTACGGTAAATTCGAAGCTTTAAAGCATACTGAAAATACTATCAACGATCTGAAAGACGATATAAATCAGCTACCCATTGTCGATGAGTTTCGAACATCTCAACGCGAAGCTAATTCATTGCTACAACTCATGATTAAAGTAATGGAGAATCGATTGAATGAGCGACATCAAGATAGTAAAGATTAATGTGAGAGGAGCACCGCATCTATGAAAACCAGAAAATTAACTTTTACTGCTATATTTATCGCATTAAATGTAGTGTTGAGCAGTTTATTAGTCATACCCGTGGGTCCTATAAAAGCTGCACCTGTTCAGCACCTCATTAATGTTCTATGCGCAGTTTTTGTAGGACCGTGGTTTGGATTAGCACAGGCGTTTATTTCATCTCTATTGCGTCTACTATTCAATACAGGTAGTGCTTTTGCCTTTCCTGGAAGTATGGTCGGTGTGCTCCTTGCTAGTTTATTTTATTCTTATCGGAAGCATATATTTATGGCTGCAGTCGGTGAAGTCATCGGCACTGGAATTATAGGAAGTTTAATGTGTCTACCTGTAGCGTGGTTCATTGGGTTGACTGATGTTGCGGAGAAACCTTTAATGCTTACTTTTTTAGTTTCAAGCATCTTAGGTGCTGTAATAAGTTATATTGTATTAATGATTTTAAAAAGAAAAGGTCTGCTAGATCGCTTTTTAAAGTAATTTGGAAACTACGAGCGTCAATTAAAGAAGTTATAATGAATAATATTTATTGCTTACGTTATAACTTTATTTATCATTTGGCGCTCGTTTTCTTTGTGTAGATTTTAGTTAAAATAATTATATAATATTTGTAACAATCAAGCGAAATTTAGTTTGATATGTTAAAATTTAAGAACTATCAAAGTTAAGGTAAAGGATTGTGAAAGATTAATGTCAAATGTCACTCCAATGATGCAACAATATTTAAAAATTAAATCACAATATCAGGATTGTCTGCTTTTCTTTCGACTTGGAGACTTCTATGAGATGTTTTATGAAGATGCTAAAGAAGCTTCACGCGTTCTTGAAATTACCCTAACTAAGAGAGATGCTAAGAAAGAAGATCCTATTCCTATGTGTGGGGTTCCTTATCACTCTGCTGACCACTATATTGAAACATTAATTAATAACGGATATAAAATAGCGATTTGTGAACAAATGGAAGACCCTAAACAAACTAAGGGTATGGTTAAGCGCGAAGTTGTGAGGATCGTCACGCCTGGCACTGTAATGGAACATGGTGGAGTTGATGAGAAACAGAACAATTATATACTCAGCTATACGCACAATGGCTTTGAATATGCGCTCTGTTATTGTGATGTTTCTACTGGAGAATTACAAGTTACTCATTTTGAAGATGAATCGACATTGCTAAATGAAATCACTACGATTAACCCAAACGAAATCGTTGTGGAACAACCTATACACGACAATTTAAAACAGCAAATTCATGTGATTACGGAAACTATAACTATTGTAGATCAAGTTACAGATGAAAGTTATCACGTCAATCAATTAGAAAATAGCAACATGTACCGTGCATGCCAAATAGTACTAGATTACATACATCATACTCAAAAAAGAGATCTTTCACACATTGAAGAAGTACATTGTTATGAAGCGATAGATTTCATGAAAATGGACTATTATGCAAAAAGAAATTTAGAGCTGACTGAAAGTATACGTTTGAAATCTAAGAAAGGTACGCTCCTCTGGTTGATGGATCAGACTAAAACGCCGATGGGGGCACGGCGTCTTAAACAATGGATTGATAGACCTTTGATTCAAGCACGTCAAATTAATAATAGGTTAGATGTAGTAGAGCAATTTATTAATCATTTTATAGAGCGCGACACTCTCAGAAGCTACCTTAATCAAGTTTATGATATTGAAAGACTAGTCGGTAGAGTGAGTTACGGAAATGTGAATGCCCGAGACCTTATCCAACTCAAACACTCAATTTCTGAAATACCAAATATTAAAGATCTATTAACTCAGTTCGATGGAGACATGAGTGAACATTTCAGAGCTTTAGAACCGCTAGATGATTTGCTTGAGTTACTTGATAGCAGTTTAGTAGAGGAACCTCCAATTTCTGTAAGAGAAGGGGGATTATTCAAAGAAGGCTTTAACGAACAATTAGATCGTTACCTTGAAGCGGCTCGTAATGGTAAGTCATGGTTAGCTCAACTCCAAGCAACCGAGCGCGAAAGAACTGGGATAAAGTCTTTAAAAGTACGTTTTAATAAGGTTTTCGGTTACTTTATAGAAATAACTCGAGCAAATTTAAAAGGTTTTGAACCAAGTAGTTATGGTTATCAGCGCAAACAAATTTTATCCAACGCTGAACGTTTTATAACTGATGAATTGAAAGAGAAAGAAGACTTAATTCTAGGTGCAGAAGAAAAATCCATCGAATTGGAATATCAACTATTCACTGACCTACGTGAGCATATTAAGTTATATACCGAACGTTTACAGCATCAAGCTAAAATTATTTCAGAATTAGATTGTTTACAAAGCTTTGCTGAAATTGCTCAAAAATACAATTATGTGCGTCCGCAGTTTAGTACTAAGAAGACTTTAAACTTAGTTGGCTCACGTCATCCAGTTGTTGAACGAGTAATGGACCGTAATGATTATGTCCCTAATAATTGTACTTTAGATGAAGAACAGTATATTTATCTCATTACTGGACCAAATATGTCAGGGAAATCAACCTATATGCGACAGGTGGCAATAATCAGTATTATGGCCCAAATGGGTGCATTTGTTCCCTGCGATGAAGCTATTCTGCCTATCTTTGATCAAATCTTTACGCGTATAGGTGCTGCAGACGACCTCGTTTCAGGTAAAAGTACATTCATGGTCGAAATGCTGGAAGCACAGAAGGCATTGGTTAATGCGACGGAAAATAGCTTAATTATCTTTGATGAAATTGGACGCGGGACGTCTACATATGATGGTCTTGCATTAGCGCAGTCAATGATAGAGTACGTGGCTCAAACATCACATGCCAAAACTCTTTTTTCCACACACTATCATGAATTAACAGTATTAGATCAGTCTCTGAGCTGTTTGAAAAATGTTCACGTAGCTGCTAACGAATACAGAGGAGAGCTAGTCTTTTTACACAAGGTGAAAGATGGCGCGGTAGACGACAGCTATGGTATTCAGGTAGCGAAGTTAGCTGATTTACCAGAGGAAGTAATTCAACGCGCTCAAGTTATACTAGATAAATTTGAAGAGCATAAGCGAGTTTCAAGAGAGGTTGAACCGGCTAAAAGAAGCGATCAACAAATTGGAAAAAACGAGTCTTCAGAAGATATGGATCAAGACTCGCACCAGTCTAAGCACGCTTCTCAATTTGAACAAGCAGCGTTTAATTTATTTGAGACACCTGTAGAAAAGAGTAGAATTGAAGAAGAAATAAAGCAAATAGATATTTCCAATTTGACACCTATTGAAGCTTTAGTTAAATTGAGCGAACTTCAAAATTTACTGAAATAGAGGTGAAAGCGTGGGAAAAATTAAAGAATTGCAAACCTCATTAGCAAATAAAATTGCCGCTGGAGAAGTGGTTGAAAGACCCGGTTCGGTTGTTAAAGAATTGTTAGAGAACGCTTTAGACGCTCAAGCTACAGAAATCACTATAGAAGTCGAGCAATCGGGCATTTCTTCAATACGTGTGGTTGATAATGGTACTGGTATTGAGTCTGATGATCTTGGTCTCGTCTTTCATCGACATGCGACGAGTAAACTTGATAATGATGAAGATCTCTTCCACATACGCACATTAGGGTTTCGTGGCGAAGCTCTAGCAAGTATCTCCTCGGTCGGTAAAGTAAGACTTGTTACTTGTACTGATGGCTTAGAGGGCGAAGAAATCTATGTAGAGAACGGTCAAATTCTCGACAAAAAGCCAGCTAAGGCTAAACAGGGTACAGATATAACGGTTGAGTCTTTATTCTACAACACTCCAGCAAGACTTAAATATGTAAAAAGTTTGTATACAGAGTTAGGCAAGATTACGGATATAGTCAATCGCATGGCAATGAGTCATCCTGATGTACGCATTTCCCTTTATTCTGACGGTAAAGAGATTCTCCATACGAATGGTTCAGGTCGTACGAATGAAGTGATGGCAGAGATATACGGCATGAAAGTGGCTAAAGATTTAATCCCTATCCAAGGAGATACGAGCGACTATCACTTAGAAGGATTTGTAGCTAAACCTGAGCATTCTAGAAGTAACAAACATTATATTTCAATCTTCATTAACGGTAGGTATATCAAGAATTTCGTTCTGAATAAAGCTATTCTTGAAGGCTATCATACTTTAATGATGATCGGTCGCTACCCTATTTGTTATATCAATATAGAAATGGATCCTATACTAGTAGATGTGAATGTTCATCCTACGAAATTGGAAGTTCGCTTAAGTAAAGAGGAACAACTATATCAACTTATTGTAGAAAAAATAAGAGAGGCTTTTAAAGATCGTATTTTAATACCACAAAATAATTTGAAGAAAACCGACAAGAAAAATAAAGTTCTCAATCAACTTGAACAGCAGAAGATGGATTTCGAACACAAGCAAAAAGAAGAGAGCGCTTCAAGCACCAATGAAGATGCTGATGAAAATATTCCACCGCAAAGGGAAACAGATGATTGCGAACCATTTTCTAGTGCTGAACATGCAACCTCAAATAATAATGCAGGTGAAGTGAATGAAGCGTCTTCAGACTATATTTTTTCAGAAACACGTAAAGAAGTATTGGATGATATGGAGTCTAGTGAAGATATGGGTGCTGACACTGACATGATTGAAGATGATCCTTCTAACATTAAAGGTAAAGTGAGTAAGGATCCAAGTCGGCGAATCCCATATTTAGAAATTGTAGGACAAGTTCATGGTACTTATATCATTGCTCAAAATGATAATGGTATGTATATGATTGATCAGCATGCTGCTCAGGAGCGAATTAAATATGAATACTTTAGAGATAAAATCGGAGAAGTTTCTAATGAAGTTCAAGAATTGTTAATACCCCTTAATTTTCACTTTTCTAAAGATGATCTCATTGTCATAGAAGAATATAAAGATGAATTAGAGAAGGTGGGTGTTCATCTCGAACCATTTGGTGGACATGACTATATCGTCAATAGTTACCCCGTGTGGTTCCCTGCAGATGAAGCGGAAGAAATTATCAAAGATATGATTGAATATGTGTTACATCATAAAAAAGTAGATGTAAGTAAAATTCGTGAAGAAGCAGCAATCATGATGAGTTGTAAGAAGTCAATTAAAGCGAATCATTATCTAAAAAAAGATGAGATGGCTGATTTGATTGATCAGTTAAGAGAGGCAGAGGATCCATTCACATGTCCTCACGGAAGACCTATTATTATAAATTTCTCAAATTACGAGCTTGAGAGACTGTTTAAACGAATAGTTTAGCCATAAATATATCGGTTGAAGGGGTAGAGTTATGAAAGAAAATATTTTGCCTGCAATAAGAACTATGAAAGATTTAGAAAAATTGATTCAGACGGATTATAAGGCGTGTGTCATTTTGGATACTCATGTCGGTCATCTTAAAAGTACAATGGAGCTTCTTAAGAAAGGTCATGTAGATACTTATATGCATATCGATCTAATTAAAGGTATGAGTCATGACGAATTTGCGTGTGAGTACATCATTCAGAACTATCAACCAAAGGGCGTTATTTCCACGAAAATGCGGGTCTTGAAAAAAGCGAAATCATTAAATACAACTACGATTTTACGCGTATTTATTATTGATTCCCAAGCTTTAAAGCGCAGTATTGACCTCATTAAGAAAGCGCAACCTGACTTAGTTGAAGTATTACCTGGCGTAGCGAGTAAAGCAATAAAGACTATTAATGAAGAAACGCAGACTCCGGTTATAGCTGGTGGGTTAATTAGTCAAGATGATGAAGTTCAAGAAGCAGTAGCCAATGGCGCTCATTATATCACTACTAGTAACCGTCGACTATGGTAAGCGATCTAGAAAGATATTAATTAGCGTACTAAAACTTTATTGACAACGCTTACATTAAAAGTGTAATATATAATGTAAGTTAATATTTTAAGAAGAGATAGGGAGATTTCTACTTAGTCAAGCATTCGGGTCGTTTTTGCTTATGAAGGGAGAAGTCTCTCTATTTCTATTATATGGAGGGATTTGATGAGTGTTTACTTTGCCGAATTTTTAGGGACGGCGATTCTAATTCTATTTGGGGGTGGCGTTTGTGCAAACGTTAACCTTAAAAAAACTGCTGGTTTCGGAGCAGACTGGATAGTCATTTCTGTAGGTTGGGGTTTGGCTGTCGCGCTAGGTGCATACGCAGTGGGTGGTATATCAGGCGCTCACTTAAACCCAGCTGTTACGTTAGCTTTTGCCATGGATGGATCCATAACTTGGGCGCAAGTACCTGGTTATATAATCTGTCAAATGCTCGGCGGTATATTTGGAGGAATACTTGTGTGGCTCATGTACCTACCACACTGGAAAGCAACGGAAGACAAACAAGCTAAGTTAGGAGTATTCTCAACAGCACCCGCTATGAAGAATTATTTTGCTAACTTCATTAGTGAAATAATAGGTACTACAGCTTTAACTTTAGGTTTATTGTATATTGGTATGAATAAAATTGCAGATGGCTTAAATCCTCTTATTGTAGGCGCGCTAATCGTAGCTATCGGTGTGAGCTTAGGTGGCCCGACTGGTTATGCTATCAACCCGGCACGAGACTTAGGTCCGCGTATAGCACACGCGCTTTTACCTATAGCAGGTAAAGGAGATGCTAATTGGAGCTACGCGATTGTACCTGTGCTAGGTCCTATTGCAGGTGGAATGTTAGGTGCAGTTATATATCGTTTATTCTATAAAGGCGTTTTTGATTTTATGTCAGTTATTGGAATTATTGTAGTCATTATAGCATTAGTAGTTGGCGTGCTAATGAATAAATCTAAATTTGGTAAAGATATAGAAACTATCAATTGATTAAATAATTAATAAGAGGGAAGATCTTATTATAAGATACCTCTACTATGACTCAATAGTTTAATTTAGGTGAATTAAATTTCACATGAAATTTTAAAGGGCTATTATATTAATCACAATAATTAAGTGACTTTACTTTTTTAATTTATAATATACCTCTTAAGAGAAGGAGCTAATTGAAATGGAAAAATATATTCTATCAATAGATCAGGGAACTACAAGTTCTAGAGCAATACTCTTTAATAAACAGGGGGATATTGAAGCAGTTTCACAGCGCGAATTCAAACAATATTTTCCTAAATCAGGTTGGGTAGAACACGATGCAAATGAAATTTGGTTATCTGTCCTATCAGTATTAGCAGAAGTTCTTACAGAAAGTAATATTAATGCAGAACAAATTGAAGGTATTGGGATAACAAATCAACGTGAAACGACTGTAGTTTGGGATAAAAATACGGGACGACCAATCTATCACGCTATTGTATGGCAATCTCGTCAAACTCAAGGAATTTGTCAAGAATTAAAAAATCAAGGTTTAGAAAAAAAATTCCATGAAAAAACAGGTCTCTTATTAGATCCTTATTTCGCTGGTACTAAAGTTAAATGGATTTTAGACAATGTGGATGGCGCTAGAGAAAAGGCTGAGAATGGCGATTTATTATTTGGTACCATCGATTCATGGTTAGTATGGAAACTATCTGGCAAACGCGCTCATATTACTGATTATTCTAATGCGAGTCGTACGCTTATGTATAATATCCACGACTTAAAATGGGATGATGAGTTACTAGAGATTTTAGAAGTACCTAAACAAATGTTGCCTGAAGTTAAGGAATCAAGTGAAGTTTATGCGAAGACGATAGATTACCACTTCTTTGGGCAAGAAGTACCTATAGCTGGTATTGCTGGTGACCAACAATCTGCACTATTTGGTCAAGCATGTTTCGAACGAGGCGACGTTAAAAACACTTATGGTACTGGTGGATTTATGTTAATGAATACAGGGGAAGAAGCAGTAACCTCAGAGAGCGGTCTGTTAACTACCATCGCATACGGTTTAGACGGTAAGATTAACTATGCTTTGGAAGGTTCTATCTTTGTTTCAGGCTCTGCGATTCAATGGCTCCGTGATGGTCTGCGAATGATCAATTCTGCTCCTCAATCTGAGAACTATGCAGAACGCGTAGAGTCATCAGAAGGTGTTTATATGGTGCCGGCATTTGTTGGTCTAGGTACCCCATATTGGGATGCTGAAGCTAGAGGTGCAATCTTCGGGCTTACACGTGGTACCGAAAAAGAACACTTTATTCGCGCGACGTTAGAATCACTTTGTTACCAAACGCGTGATGTGCTTGAAGCCATGGAAAAAGATTCTGGCATTGAGGTAAACAATTTACGTGTAGATGGTGGCGCAGTTAAAAATAACTTCATCATGCAATTTCAAGCAGATTTGCTTAATGTAGGCGTGGAGCGCCCAGAAGTAAGTGAAACAACAGCTTTAGGTGCAGCCTATTTAGCAGGTCTAGCTGTGAAATTCTGGGATAATAAAGACAGCATTGCAGATGGCTGGAAATTAAACAAAGAATTTAAACCAGAAATGGATAAAGAGGAAAGAGAAAAACTTTATAAAGGTTGGAAGAAAGCAGTTGAAGCTACACAAGTTTTCAAATTAGATGAGGATTAATGATTAGACTTTTCAATATTAGCTGTGATATTATTAAATTAAGTTAATATTGAAGTCGAGATTTTGAGAGACACAAGTCGTTCAATGCAAATAATGTATTGGGATGAGTGTCTCTTTTTTAATAATATTTAGGAGGCACATGCTATATGAGTTTGTCAACATTAAAAAGAGAACAAGTAAAGACAAGATTAAGAGATGAAGAGTTTGATGTGGTGATCATCGGTGGCGGTATAACTGGTGCAGGTATTGCATTAGATGCGAGTCAGAGAGGGATGAAAGTCGCACTAGTTGAGATGCAGGACTTTGCACAAGGTACTAGTTCTCGCTCAACTAAACTCGTGCATGGTGGCTTACGTTATTTGAAACAATTCCAAATCGGCGTAGTAGCTGAAACTGGTCGTGAACGTGCCATTGTTTATGAGAATGGTCCTCATGTTACTACGCCTGAGCGTATGCTTTTACCTATGCATAAAGGTAGTTCACTAGGTAAATTCTCAACTGCTATTGGTTTAACTGTTTATGACTTCTTAGCAGGAGTTAAAAAAGAAGAACGTAAAAATATGCTTAGTAAACAAGAAACAATTGAGAGAGAGCCACTTATTAAACGCGATAAATTAAAAGGTGGAGGCGCATATGTTGAGTATCGTACGGACGATGCGCGCTTAACGATCGAAGTGATGAAACGTGCTGAAGAAAAAGGAGCTACTGTCATTAACCACACTAAATCTATTCACTTCACGTACGATTCAAATGAACAGGTCAATGGAATTCAAGCGCAAGATATGCTCACAGGTGAAACCTATGACATTAAGGCTAAAAAGGTTATCAATGCTAGTGGCCCGTGGGTAGATGAGGTCCGTAGTGGTGATTATGCAAGAAATAATAAACAACTTAGATTAACTAAGGGTGTGCATGTCGTTATCGACCAATCTAAATTCCCACTGCAACAAGCAGTTTACTTTGATACAGAAAACGATGGTCGTATGATCTTTGCTATTCCTCGTGAAGGAAAAGCCTATGTTGGTACTACAGATACGTTCTATAATAATGACAAATCTTCTCCACTCGCTACACCTGAGGATCGTCAGTATTTGATTAATGCGATCAATTATATGTTCCCTGATGTTGATGTTTCTGATAAAGATATTGAATCATCTTGGGCTGGCGTGAGACCGCTTATTTTAGAAGAAGGAAAAGATCCATCTGAAATCTCTCGTAAAGACGAAGTTTGGGAAGGTAAGTCAGGACTACTAACTATAGCTGGAGGTAAGCTCACAGGTTATCGCCATATGGCAAAAGAAATAGTTGACTTATTAGCAAAACGTTTAAAACAAGAATATAAAATGAAGTTCAAAAAATGTGAGACTAAAGAATTAACTATTTCAGGTGGTAATGTAGGCGGTAGTGCTAATTTCAATGATTATATTGAACGTAAAGTTGAAGATGCTAAAGCTTACCAAATTGATGAAGATATAGCACGACACTTTGTAACTAAATACGGTTCAAACGCTGAAGATTTATTTGAAATTGCTCAGACTGCACAATATCAAGAAACTGGTTTGCCACTTGATATCTATACAGAGTTAGTCTACTCCATTCAAAATGAAATGGTCTACAAACCAACCGATTTCTTAATCCGTCGTACTGGTAAGCTATACTTCAATATTGAAGATGTATTGAATCATAAAGATAAAATTATTCAAGTGATGGATGGACTACTCAATTACACCGACTCAGAAAAGAAAGCATTTAAAGAGGAATTAGAAACAGCTATAGATGAAGCTCAGACTGGTAATGACCAAAAGCAAGTCGTTAAATAATAGAACCTTAACTCTGTCACTTTAACTTGACTTCTAGAGTGAAGCAATCGTCTGTCACAGATGAACTTCACTCTTTTTTTGCGCAGCAATTTTAAAGGATAGTATATTTGATTACATAAGTAACAGACGGTATATTTAAAACAACGACATTTTAAAAGAATGCATAGCGGGGGCATCGATATGGGAAATGAGATCTTTTATATTAGAGTTTCGGACGGGACTCAATTAGAAGTTCAAATTGATAAAGCAAAGATCCAAACCCTAGGTGTTATCCATATCTTCCACGGTATGGCAGAACATTTTAAGAGATATAATCATTTAGTAAAGTCTTTAAATGAGCAGGGGTTTGACGTTATAAGACATCATCATAGAGGACATGGGTATGATATTGCTGAAGAGGATAGAGGTCACATCAGTAGTTTTAAACAAGTTAGCGAAGATGCTTACGAAATTATTGAAACGCTTAAGGGAGGTTACGACGATCAGTTACCTTATATCATATTAGGGCACTCTATGGGCTCACTCATTGCTCGCACATTTGCCAATCGCCATTCACGATTGATTGATGGCTTAATACTAACTGGTACGCCACAGCTCAATCCATGGTTAACTAGGATAAATTTGGTCTTCTTAAAGATAATCACTTTTATCTTCGGAAAAAAACGTTGTATGCAATGGCTAAATAATATGATACAAAAGTCTTTTATGAAAAAAATTAAAAATAATAGTCAACCTCATAGCTGGTTGTCATCTAATGCAGAAGAAGTTCAAAAATATAATGAAGATCCGCACAGCGGTTTCTTAGTATCCAATCAACTTATTTATGGTATGTCTGCAGCTATGAATCAGTCAGTTAAAATAAAAAATTTAAAAGGCATTAAATCCTCTTTGCCTATATTACTCATTAACGGGAAAGAAGATCCTGTAAATAAGTACGGTCAAGGCGTGCGCTTCTTAGGTAAAAGATTGAAGAGAGCGGGAGTTGAACACGTGACTGTACATATGTACAAATACCGGCGACATGAAATTCTATTTGAAGAAGGTTATGAAAACGTGTGGCAACACATGTTGAATTGGATAGACAAGAGAATCTTAAGACGAAGATAAAGAGAGTGGATATTTGTGAGAAGGAAGAAACCCTTATTAATCGTTATCGTTGGACCTACAGCAGTAGGGAAGACAGAGTTAAGTATTAATTTAGCTCAACAAGTTAATGGAGAAATTATTAGTGGGGATTCTATGCAGGTCTATAAAGGCATGGATATCGGAACGGCCAAGGCTTCGATCGAGGAAAGGAAAGAAATTCCGCATTATATGATCGATATACTAAATCCTGACGACACATTCTCAGCATTTGACTTTAAAGTAAGAGCAGAACGCTATATCAATGATATAACTGCCAAAGGTAAAGTCCCCATAATAGTAGGGGGAACAGGTTTGTATATCCAGTCGCTCATCTACGATTATCAATTTGAGAATGAAGATTTACCTCGTGAGCGTCAAATTAAGGTCAATCGTAAAATGGAAGAGCTAAGCAATTATGATTGTAACCAGTTGCACCAATATTTAAAATCGTTTGATCCTAAGTCTGCTGAACAAATTCATCCTAATAATAGGCAACGAACGGAGCGCGCAATTGAATATTATTTTAAAACTAAAAAACTTTTAAGTTCTCGTAAGAAAATACAACACATGAGCGAAAATTATGATACATTATTAATAGGGATGGAAATGTCGCGCGACATCTTATATGAGAGAATTAATAAGCGCGTAGATATTATGTTGACTCATGGATTATTGAATGAAGTGAATGGACTCGTCCGTCAAGGATACGAGAATTGTCAAAGTATGCAAGCTATAGGTTATAAAGAGATAGTACCAGTAGTTAAAGGTAATGAAACTCTAGAAGAAGCTACGATTAAATTGAAGCGTAATTCTAGGCGTTATGCAAAAAGACAAATGACGTGGTTTAAAAATCAACTCAATGTCGTTTGGTATGATAGAGAGAAAACATCACTAAACTCGATGGTAAATGAGGTTTCAGCCCGAATAAAACAAAGGAGTAAAAATCATGACAACAACTAATCACATCCAAGACCAATTCCTAGGGCAATTTAAAGCCGAAAAAACTGAAGTAATTATTTTCTTCACTAATGGCTTTCAAATGAAAGGTGTTATTGAAGATTATGATGAGCAAATTGTCATCTTGTATTCTAAAGGAAAGCAGCATCTCATCTATAAGCATGCTATTAGCACATTTACGCTTGATGATGGCAGTGAAGAGTAGGAAGTTATTATATTAGAATATAAAAGATTAAAATATGTTTAATATATAAGAGATGGGAGCGGGACAGAAATCTTTATATTTAAATTAGATTTCTGTCCCGCTCCCTTTTTCGGGTCTATACTAAATAGGACTGGTGACCCAACCGGTCCTATTTTTTAATACAAAAAGAGCGCAATTATCTCTATAATTAAAAGTATACGCCCACTTAAAATTAAGGAGATAATGCGCTTATGTTTAA
>NZ_JAOPKZ010000015.1 GCF_025519785.1 Staphylococcus marylandisciuri
ACATTTGTTGTCTGGTGACGATGGCAAGGAGGTCACACCTGTTCCCATGCCGAACACAGAAGTTAAGCTCCTTAGCGCCGATGGTAGTCGGACTTACGTTCCGCAAGAGTAGGACGTTGCCAGGCAAATGATGGAGGATTAGCTCAGCTGGGAGAGCATCTGCCTTACAAGCAGGAGGTCGGCGGTTCGATCCCGTCATCCTCCACCATCTTAAATTAAATATTGCCGGCCTAGCTCAATTGGTAGAGCAACTGACTTGTAATCAGTAGGTTGGGGGTTCAAGTCCTCTGGCCGGCACCATCATTAAGAGCCATTAGCTCAGTTGGTAGAGCATCTGACTTTTAATCAGAGGGTCAGAGGTTCGAATCCTCTATGGCTCACCATTCATTTGCGGGTGTGGCGGAATTGGCAGACGCACTAGACTTAGGATCTAGCGCCTTCACGGCGTGGGGGTTCGACTCCCTTCACCCGCATAAGCAGAAGTAGTTCAGCGGTAGAATACAACCTTGCCAAGGTTGGGGTCGCGGGTTCGAATCCCGTCTTCTGCTCCATTTTTACGCCGGGGTGGCGGAACTGGCAGACGCACAGGACTTAAAATCCTGCGGTGTGTAGAACACCGTACCGGTTCGATTCCGGTCCTCGGCACCATCTATTATGCGCCCGTAGCTCAACTGGATAGAGCGTCTGACTACGGATCAGAAGGCTATGGGTTCGACTCCTATCGGGCGCGTTTTTACGGGAAGTAGCTCAGCTTGGTAGAGCACTTGGTTTGGGACCAAGGGGTCGTAGGTTCGAATCCTGTCTTCCCGATAACGTTTTAAAATGGGGGCTTAGCTCAGCTGGGAGAGCGCCTGCTTTGCACGCAGGAGGTCAGCGGTTCGATCCCGCTAGTCTCCACCATTTTATAATTGAATATGGCGGTGTAGCTCAGCTGGCTAGAGCGTACGGTTCATACCCGTGAGGTCGGGGGTTCGATCCCCTCCACCGCCATTATAAAGTGATAAATCGTATTTAGGACCTTTAGCTCAGTTGGTCAGAGCTAACGGCTCATAACCGTTCGGTCGCAGGTTCGAATCCTGCAAGGTCCATATCATTTGGAGGAGTACCCAAGTCCGGCTGAAGGGATCGGTCTTGAAAACCGACAGGGGCTTAACGGCCCGCGGGGGTTCGAATCCCTCCTCCTCCGCCATTTAATTATTAATATATCATCATGGAGGAATACCCAAGTCCGGCTGAAGGGATCGGTCTTGAAAACCGACAGGGGCTTAACGGCCCGCGGGGGTTCGAATCCCTCTTCCTCCGTATTTTCTATTACCGCGGGATGGAGCAGTTCGGTAGCTCGTCGGGCTCATAACCCGAAGGTCGGTGGTTCAAATCCGCCTCCCGCAATTATTTAAAGGTCCCGTAGTGTAGCGGTTAACACGCCTGCCTGTCACGCAGGAGATCGCGGGTTCGATTCCCGTCGGGACCGCCATTATGGTTCAGTAGCTCAGTTGGTAGAGCAATGGATTGAAGCTCCATGTGTCGGCAGTTCGACTCTGTCCTGAACCATATGTGCCGGCCTAGCTCAACTGGTAGAGCAACTGACTTGTAATCAGTAGGTTGGGGGTTCAAGTCCTCTGGCCGGCACCATCTTCGGAGGGGTAGCGAAGTTGGCCAAACGCGGCGGACTGTAAATCCGCTCCTTCGGGTTCGGCAGTTCGAATCTGTCCCCCTCCACCATTAATAATAGGGACATAGTTCAACGGTAGAATAAAGGTCTCCAAAACCTTTGATGTGGGTTCGATTCCTACTGTCCCTGCCATGGCGGTTGTGGCGAAGTGGTTAACGCATCGGATTGTGGTTCCGACACTCGTGGGTTCGATTCCCATCAACCGCCCTTTCATATTGATGGGCTATAGCCAAGCGGTAAGGCAACGGACTTTGACTCCGTCACGCGCTGGTTCGAATCCAGCTAGCCCAGTTATTGGCGGCATAGCCAAGTGGTAAGGCAGAGGTCTGCAAAACCTTTATCACCGGTTCAAATCCGGTTGCCGCCTCCATGTCTTACGCGGGAGTAGTTCAATTTTTAGAACACGTTCCTTCCCGGAACGAGATATAGGTGTGAGTCCTATCTTCCGCTCCATTAAAATATGCGGGAGTAGTTCAATACTTAGAACATGTTCCTTCCCGGAACAAGATATAGGTGCAAGTCCTATCTTCCGCTCCATTAAATATGCGGGAGTAGTTCAATTTTAGAACACGTTCCTTCCCGGAACGAGATATAGGTGCGAGTCCTATCTTCCGCTCCATCGATTTGCTTCCAATGTGGAAGTTTTTTCTATATTTAATAAGCCGGTGTGGCGGAATTGGCAGACGCGCGGGACTCAAAATCCCGTTCCTTCTGAGGAGTGTCGGTTCGAACCCGACCACCGGTATTTATAGTGATGAATTAAGTATCATAATATACTGAGGCTGGGTCATAATGTAATGTCCCAGTCTCTTTCATCATCTTGGCAGTAGATGACTGATTTGAAAATGCGCTTATATCAAGCTTTTTTCAATTCTAGTCATCCTTGCCGGGGCGGGACTACGAAATCTTTTATTTAAATTAGATTTCTGTCCCGCTCCCTTTTACTTTCTAACTATAGAATATAAATAAAAAGGGCACTCAAATGGCACGAAAGTCTCTAGGTATGTGGCACGTGCCATTTTTTGGCTCTATACTAAATAGGACTGACGACTTCAACCAGTCCTATTTGACAAAGAGCCTTTAAAAAGCGCGTTTGAAATATCCTCTTGCTATTTATCTGACAAGTTACTAAATTGTACAAAAATTGGTTGTTTAACATTTTTGACCTACAGGATGATTAGGGAAGATATATGAATCCGAACATATTATCTCTCGCATAAATTATCTACTTCTTTCAGTAAAAAGTTCCATTAAGTAAACAAGTTGAGAAACTATATGTTCTTTTTGTGATTCCTTCTTTGTTAGAAATATATTGATTAATTCAATTACACCACTTGCAAAGAACTGAATAAATAATTCATAGTCAGGTTGAGTTTTAGTAAGATGTTCTAGCTCTTCCTTCTTTTTGAGCTCATTCGCAATAAACAGTTGTAACTTTTTCTTATACTGATTAGCAATTTGAATGTTAAATAATCGATTAAAGAAAGATTTGTTTTTTTCAAAGTAGTCAAACCAAATTTTTGTTCCTTCTTTTAAACCTAACTCTTTTTTGGCTTCACAAATATCTTCTAATTCTTTAAATTTCTTATCTACGATTGAATCTAATAAATCAAATTTATCCATATAATGTAAGTAAAATGTTTTACGTCCAATCTGAGCTTTATCAGTAATATTTTTTACAGTGATATTATCAAAACCTATAGTATTAAATAATTCGAAGAAACTGTCATTAATTATTTGTCTTGTTTTTACAACTCGTAAGTCCATTTATTAATCTACCTCTCTTATAACCCATATTTTTAAAGGTGAGTATTATTTCTCATTATTTAAATAATATGAATAGTAAATATAAAATTATTTGTTATTATCAGATTATACACAAATGAGTATTACGTATCTATAGAGAATTAAATTATAAAGGAGTTGTAGTTACAATGAAAGAGCAGAATCTTAAATTTAAAACGAGAAATATATATACTACTGGTATCTTAAGAACGCCAGAACAAGCATCTGATAAACCATTACCAACAATAGTCATTATGCATCCTATTAGTAGCGTCAAAGAACAAACTGCAAGTATATACGCAAAACATTTAACTAACGAGGGTTTTGTGACGTTTGTATTTGACGCAGGTCACCAAGGTGAATTACATGAAGAACCAGATTATATTGAGAACCCGTACTATCGTGTAGAGGATGCGAAATATGCAATTGATTTTCTAAATACGTTAGCTATTATCGATAATACACGTATTGGCATCTTAGGTATCTGTGGCGGTGGTGGATACGCTGTCAACGCTAGTCTGACAGATAAACGTATAAAAGCAGTAGGTTCTGTGGTAGGTGCAGATTTCGGGACATTAACTAGAGAAGGGGATTTATCACCGAATGCAGCATTAGATATGTTACACAATCTTGCTAAACAGCGCGAGGCAGAGGCAACAGGTGATGATGTCGCATATACTCAATATATTCCCGATTCTGAAGAACAACGTCAGCAAGCAGGTATTAATGATATCGATATCGAACAAGCTGTCGATTACTACCGTACGGAACGTGGTTATCACGAAAATTCAATCAATCGCTATCGTCTTTTAAGCAATATTGAAGTGGCAGGTTTTGATGCTTATCATTTAGTGGATAAACTATTAGATCAACCACTATATATCGTCGCTGGTAGCGTACCAGGTGGCTTTGGTTCTTACCGTTTTGCATATCATTTATTTGATAACGCATTGACTAAAGATAAAAAGCTTCACATTGTTGACGGGGCCTCTCATTATGATTTGTACGATCAACCGAAAGCTGTGGATGAGGCTTTATCTGGATTAATTCCATTTTATAAAGAGAAGTTATAAAATTTTTATTTTAATTATGATCAATACGTAAAGTTTGTAGATTAAATCATTGCAAACGATGTAGAGACAAAGAAAATGATTGAGTTAAGTATGGTTATTTTATTGTAGAAGCGCTTGACTAATCGTAGGAAAGAGGTCGGTACAAAAGCGTTTAGGATTTGAGCAGGGGGCCCCAACACAGAGAAACTGGTAAACCAGTTTCCGCAAGCACAGCAAGTTGGGGTGGGGCCCCAACACAGAGAAAATGGTACATAATGTAATGTCTCAAGCTCTTTCAACATCTTGGCAGTAGATGACTGATTTGAAAATGCGCTTGTATCAAGCTTTTTTCAATTCTAGTCATCCTTGCCGGGGCGGGACTACGAAATCTTTTTATTCAAAATCGATTTCTGTCCCGCTCCCTTTATTTAATAACAAATTAATTCCTCATAATGAGTAAAATCCTTCTGCTTATTAAGAGGTTTCTCCTCTATTCTAAGCGTTTTTAACAGAAGAGCCTTAACAAATTGTCGTATATGATTATAAATTGATGTTTAAAAGGTAACTATTGCTCTCCTAACAACACTTTAAATCGTTATGATTACAATTTAGGTATTGCAAATGAGACGAAATCAGTGTATGCTATTAAACGTAATTATTTCGATTTGGAGGTTAACATGTTGAAGAGAATATTATTTATACTAAGTGCTTTTATTCTAACTATAGCTTTAACTGGTTGTGGTAAAGAAGATAAAAAGGTCAGTCAAGACAATAAGATGACTATACATACTACTGTCTTTGCTTATAAAAGCTTTGTAGATCAAATTGGCGGTAAATATGTCAATACGAAATCAATCTATCCTGCTGGTGCCGACATTCACTCCTATGAGCCTACTCAAAAGAAAATGACTGATATAGCAAAAGGGGACCTGTTTATTTACTCAGGTGATGATTTAGATCCAGTTGGTAAAAAAATCAGTCAGTCAATTGATAATAAAGATAAGAAGTTAGCTTTAGCTGATAATCTAACTAAAGAAGACCTCTTGAGGGAAGAGGAAGATCATGACCATGAACATGAAGAAGGGCATGACCACGATCATGACCATGACCATTCAGGCACAGATCCACATGTCTGGTTAGATCCTCAATTAGATAAGAAATTTGCTAAACAAATCAAGGATAAACTTGTAGCTAAGGATTCTAAGCATAAAGATTATTATGAGCAAAACTATAAAAAATTAGTTAAAGATCTATCTGATATAGATAAGGATCTAAAAGCAATTACTAAAAATAAAAAACGAGATAAAGTCATTATCTCTCATGATTCTTTAGGGTATCTTGCACATCGTTATGATTTTGAACAAGAAGGTGTTAATGGCATGAATGATGAAGAGCCAAGCCAAAAGAAAGTTATGAAGATGATTAATGATATTAAATCTTCTGATCAACCATATGTCTTATATGAGCAAAATATTCCATCTAAAGTTACAGACGTAATCAGAAAAGAAACTAAAGTTAAACCTTTAGAATTCCATAATTTATCAGTACTAACGAAAGATGAGCAGGATAAAAAACATGTCACTTATCAATCAATTATGAGAGAGAACATTAAATCGTTAGATAAGGCCTTAAATGAATAGAACATGATTTCTTTTTGTAGCTAAATTAGCCAATTTAATTTAGGTGCGAAAACCTAATTTAAACAGGATTGAAGTTAAGCAGTCAAAACTTAATTTCAATCCTTATTTTTTTCTTTCATGTACGTCAAATTTTACGTTGAGGTTTAACACCGAATATTATATTATTAATCTATTAAAATTATGCGGAGGACGAGCAGCTATGTCTGAAACAAGGTTAACTTTTAAACAGTTTTTTATTAATATTTTAAATGCAGTTGGAACGGGAGTGGTTATTGCATTAATACCTAATGCCTTACTTGGTGAATTGCTAAAGTTCTTTAAAGAGGGTCATCCTTTTTTAGAACTCTCTTATCAACTGGTTATAGTTATTCAATCATTTATGGCTTTCATAGTAGGTATAATGGCAGCACATCAATTTAAATTTAGTGGTGCAGGAGCTACGATGGTCGGACTCTCTGCAATGCTTGGATCAGGGGCCATCGTTTACTCTAATAATGCCATCCAATTAAAAGGAATTGGTGACATTATTAACACTATAGTCGTAGTATCAATTGCTTGTGCTTTATTTTTACTACTTAGAAATAAGTTAGGTTCTCTAGAGATGATAATATTGCCGGTCGTCATCCCAATATTAAGTGGTAGCATCGGTTTGTTTACCTTACCATATGTAGGTAAAGTGACTAAGGGTTTAGGCCATCTCATCGCCTCATTTACAGAGCTTAATCCTCTGTTAATGTCCATTCTCATCTGCGTTTCCTATGCTTTGCTTATGGTAACCCCTATTTCTGTAGTAGCCATCGCAACTGCTATAGGATTGAGTGGATTAGGTAGCGGTGCCGCAAATTTAGGAATAGTTGCAGCTTGCGTGACATTTATATTCGGTTCACTGAAGGTTAATAGTATCGGTGTTAATATGGTATTATTCATAGGAGCAGCAAAGATGATGATTCCTGTGTATTTTAAAAATCTTATCATTATGATACCACTAACGATAAATGGTGTTATTGGTGGTCTAGTAGCGTATTTCTTCCAAATTAAAGGGACTCCGATGTCTGCTGGATTTGGTTATACAGGTTTAGTGGGTCCAATCAATGCGTTTAATCGCATGTCAGGGGACGCTACTACAAATATAATTATTCTGGTCTTCGCTTATTTAATAATTCCTTTCGTGAGTGGTTTCTTAGTTCATTCTTTATGTAAACGATTAATAGGGAAATATAACGATGAAATATTTAAATTTGAAATCACAAAGCAGTAGCGCTGAAATTTGATGAGAAGACGGATAATGAGTAATTGGAGGCTGGGACATAATGGTCTTTGACTAGAGAGAAAGAGGCTGGGACATAATGTAATGTCTCAGCCTTTTTCAGCATTTTGGCAGTAGATGACTGATTTGAAAACGCGCTTGTATCAAGCTTTTTTCAATTCTAGTCATCCTTGCCGGGGCGGGACAACGAAATCTTTTTGTTCAAATTAGATTTCTGTCCCGCTCCCTTTAACAATTGAAATGGCATGTCATCATTGATCAACATAATTTGACTCGACCTGCGTTGAAGGGAGTAACGTGGAAATTACTTCAAGCAAGCGAATGTTCACTTATTATTATAAATATTTCACCATTAAAGGACTAAATTGTTTTCTATTAAGCTTTTTATAAATATGTTAAAATTATTCTGCAGTTAATGCAGGGTGGTATGAATTATGGACTTACATCAATTTAAGCAAGATGTTATTGATTATGCACATCAAATCGGCATAGATAGTATCGGCTTTACGACTGCTGATCCATTTGATGAGCTTAAACAAAAGTTAGTAGATTATCATTCTAAGGGTTATGCTTCAGGTTTTGAAGAGTCAGATATACAATTACGTACTGAACCTAAACTATCTTTACCCACGGCTAGATCCATTATTGCCATTGCAGTTGGTTACCCGAATAAGTTGAAAGGCGCCCCTCGTAGTAGACGTGGTGATAGACGCGGTATGTTTGCCCGAGCTTCGTGGGGGCAGGATTATCATAACTTGATGCGTAAACGTCTCGATAAGTTAGCTGAATACATAGAGGAAAGAGTACCAGATGTTGAAATGAAATCGATGGTTGATACTGGAGTTCTCTCTGACAGAGCTGTGGCTGAGCGAGCGGGTTTAGGATACACAGGTCGTAATGGGTTTGTTATTAACCCTGATCTAGGCACCTGGACGTACTTGGGTGAAATGCTTGTAAGCATCCCATTTCCTCCCGATGACCCGCTTATCGATAGTTGCGGTGATTGTACAATGTGTGTTGATCGGTGCCCGACAGGAGCTCTGGTTGGAAATGGTCAATTAAATGCACAGAAATGTATTAGTTTTTTAACTCAAACGAAAGGTTATTTACAGGACGAATATCGCTATAAGATAGGTAACCGTTTATACGGTTGTGATACTTGTCAACAAGTCTGCCCTCGTAATAGAGGGATTAATACACAACATGATGATATCGTCTTAGAGCCAGAAATACTGAAGCCTAGATTAGTACCACTTCTAAAAATGAGCAATAGAGAATTTAAAAATAATTATGGTCACTTAGCAGGAGCATGGCGAGGAAAGAAACCTATTCAGCGTAACGCAATCATTGCTTTAGCGCATTTCAAAGAAGAAACGGCTATACCTGATTTACAAGAGGTAGCTCTTACAGACCCGAGACCTATGATCCGAGGTACAGCTTATTGGGCAATTGGCCAAATTCTAGGTGATGAGGCCAAATTATTTATTGAAGACCATTACAATGAGGAGATAGAAGAAGTGCAACAAGAGATGTTAAAAGGATTAGAAATGGGGAGAAACTAAACATGACAAATCATATAGTGCTTTTTCAACCTGAAATACCTGGCAATACGGGCACGATTGCTCGCACTTGTGCAGGGACTAATACACATTTACATTTAATAAAGCCACTAGGTTTTAGTACAGATGATAAAATGTTAAAAAGAGCCGGTTTAGATTATTGGCATAGCGTGAATATAACTTATCATGAAAGTATCGAGGACTTTTTTGAACATACAGATGGAGAGTACTACTTACTGACAAAATTTGGGAGTAAGGTATATTCAGACTTTGATTTCACCGATACGAGTCTCGAGCATTACTTTATCTTCGGACGTGAAACTACTGGTTTACCTCAATGGGTGAAAGATCAATATCATGACACAGCCTTAAGAGTACCTATCAACCACAATATTAGATCGCTAAATTTATCTAATACAGCTTCATTAATTATTTATGAAGCTTTAAGACAACAAGGCTTTCCGAGTTTGGATCAAGAATTTTAGCACAGTGAGAACCAGTGAAGTACTAACCATGCCCTAGCACTACGTTTATTAGTTTAATATTAAGGGTAAAGGTAGAAATAATGTTAGATGACGTTTTGAAAAGTATTAGAGGAGTGTAATCGATTATGGCAATGAACTTTAAAGTATTAAAAGATCAAGAGTCTGTTGCGACATATACTGCAGATGTATTGAGAAAGCAATTTAATAACAATCCTACTACTATCGCAGGTATTCATCTATCTCATGAATTTGCACCTGTGTTGGATGAATTGAAAAAAGATGTAGATCGCCATGCGGTTGATTTCAGCCAAATTAACGTATTAGATTACGATAATAACCGTTCATTCTACCACGCTTTAGGTGTGCCAGAAGGACAAATCTATGAACTTTCATTCGATGATGATGCTGAAAATTTAATCAGCGAGAAAATTAAAACTAAAGAAAATAAAGGTAAGTTAATCACGCAAGTATGTTCTATCACTCACGAAGGAAAAACTGATGTAAGTGTCCGCAACGGTCTTATGAAGGCGAGAGAAGTTTTCTTAGTTATTACGGGCAGTGATAAGAAGGAAGCTGTACAGAAGTTATATCAAGAAAATGGTAAAACGAGTTATGAACCAGCTGATTTAAAAACGCATCGTATGGTAAACGTTATCTTAGATGAAGCGGCAGCTGAGGGCTTGCCTGATGATGTTAGAGAATACTTCACATATCGTTTTGCTTAAATATTGACTTAGTCATAAAAGAGGTGGCTTTCGTGAAGAACGATAAACAGATAGATGAACAACCAGAAAATGAAATGGTTGATGATTATGAAGACATTGTTGAACTTGGTAAGGAAATGGAGCAAATCTCTGAAGAGAATGACGCAGAGAAGTTAGATAAAGACCATGATTCTACTGTACGTTCCGATTTAGACACATAATTTATATTTTAAATACAATATCTTTATATAAAAAGAGGTAGGGAATAATTATAATTAAGTTAACTAAGTATTTAAACCCTCCTCTTTTTATATATAGCATTTTATGTTCGTCTTACTATATTAAATATTGTTGTGGAGATTTAGTATGTTACATAAATATTGGAAATGGATTATGATAGCAGCGTTTTTAGTTAATTTACTTTCAATTAAAGGTTTTCCTATGGCGATAGGTGCTCTCTATTTGCCTATTTTATTTAAAGTTATTCAAATGCAACTTAACTTATCTAGAGGGTTAGTAGATGACGTTAGCGCTCAAACTTTTATCAAAAGTAATAAAACAGGTGTAGTTATTAGTGTGATTTGTTGCATACTTATAACTGGTATTTTATTCAAGGTGCTCGATGATTTTTATAGCAACTTGCATGGCGTATTAGGCTTTCTAATTACTATTAGTCCCGTTACTCTTGTTATAGGATTAGTGCTATTTGTTTTAACGGCCATTGCGATAGTGCAAGCGGTAAAAGTAGAATTTTCAAGTTCTCAGCCATAAATCATCACTTTTTAGACGGGGTGAAAGCTCGCATAGAAATCTAGCTATAAAAGCGTAAATTGAATCTACAATTCTTTAGCCTGATCGTATGGTAGCCGCTGCAGTCTCATTTGAGTGTGCTAAGATATTAGAATAACTTTTAAAAAATATTAAACTGAATACACTGAGATATTATTTTTTAATTTTATACTTTTTATTTATAGTTGTGGATTTGAAAAATCGATCAGCACTTTGTAGGCGAGTGACAAGAGAGCAATTCCAAGGTGGTAGGCACTGAGAAAGAATCTTTTTAATAGATGATTTCTTAGTGCTTTTTTATAAATGAGAATAAAAGTTGGCTTCGTAAGTGGTTCGAACTGTTAAAAAAGAGTGGCTACAATCAAATTGACTTCACTGTCATATGTTGCCCTAAGCTAGTGAGCAGTCTAATAGTTATCTATTTAGTTATTTAGTGTAAATTAAGGACGAGGGAGCGGGACAGAAATCTTTTTATTCAAATTAGATTTCTGTCCCGCTCCCATTGCAATCTCTTGAGTAATTGATAACGATAATGGTTGGTCTACTCTATTTACAAGGAACACCTCAAATATGAAAGCGTTCTATCTCATGATTGCCCCTATAAAATGAATAATGCTATACTTACAGTAAATAATCAATTAAAGGGGAGAAAATGAATGTCAGTAAGAATTGAACACGATACTTTCGGAGAAATAGAGGTTCCTGCAGATAAATACTGGGGAGCTCAAACAGAACGTAGTAAACGTAATTTCCCTGTAGGTAAAGAGCAGATGCCTATTGAAGTGATCTATGGATTCGCACAACTTAAACGTGCTGCTGCGTTAGCAAACTTTGATTTAGGAAAGCTATCTGAGGCTAAAAAAGACGCGATCGTTTACGCGTGTGACAAGATATTAAATAAAGAATTAGACGACCATTTTCCTTTAGTAGTTTGGCAAACAGGTAGCGGTACGCAAAGTAATATGAACGTAAATGAAGTGGTTAGTTACGTTGCAAATGAGTACCTCAAAGATCATAATAGTGAAGAAAGTATTCATCCTAACGATGACGTCAACAAATCACAAAGTTCAAATGATACATTCCCAACAGCTATGCATGTGGCATTATATGGCGAAGTTGAAGACAAGTTAGAACCCGCACTAAAAACTTTACGTGACACTTTTAAAGAAAAAGAAGATAAGTTTCATGATATTATTAAAATCGGTCGTACGCATTTACAAGATGCCACACCTATTCGACTAGGACAAGAAATTAGTGGCTGGCGCTTTATGTTAGATCGTTGTGAAGAATTGCTTAAGGAATCTAAAGCACATATTCTAAACTTAGCTATTGGCGGTACTGCTGTGGGTACTGGTATTAATGCCCATCCTGAATTTGGAGAGCGTGTGGCACAGCACATTGCTGATAACACAGGTCATCCTTTCGTATCGTCAGACAATAAATTCCATGCTCTAACTGCGCATGATGAAGTAGTGCAATTACATGGTTCTTTAAAGGCCCTTGCTGGTGATTTAATGAAAATTGGTAATGATATTAGATGGTTAGCTTCTGGCCCACGTGCAGGTTTGGCGGAAATTTCTATTCCTGAAAATGAACCTGGTTCTTCCATCATGCCTGGTAAAGTGAACCCTACTCAATGTGAAATGTTGACTATGGTAGCTACTCAAGTTATGGGTAATGACACAGTCGTTGGATTCGCTAGTTCACAAGGGAATTTCGAATTAAACGTGTACAAGCCGGTTATTCTTCACAATACATTACAGTCCATTTACTTACTTGCTGACGGCATGGAAACATTTAATAAAAATTGTGCGGTTGGTATAGAGCCGATCGAAGAAAATATAGACAATTATTTAAATCAATCACTCATGTTAGTTACTGCTTTAAACCCACATATAGGTTATGAAAAAGCAGCTCAAATTGCTAAAAAAGCTCATAAAGAAGGTTTAACACTCAAAGAATCTGCTATTCAAAGTGGCTACTTAACTGAGGAACAATTTGAAGAATGGATCAATCCAGAAGATATGGTAGAACCGAGATAAATCAATCATCTCCTTTTTAAAAACTATTTAAATGAGAAATACGGGAGCGGGACAGAAATCTAAGTTGAATAAAAAGATTTCGTAGTCCCGCCCCGGCAAAGATGACTAGAATTGAAAAAAGCTTGGTACAAGCGCATTTTCAAATCAGTCATCTACTGCCGAGATGTTGAAGAGGCTGGGATTTATGTCCCAGCCTCTTTCTCTCTAGTTAAAGACCTTTAGGCCCAAGCCTCGTTTGTATCCTTAATATTTAACGCTATGATAATAACTATAGGATATAATTTATGAAGCACTCAACGTAGTATTTCTTTAAAAATGAGTAGGTAATACCATATCATCAGCGCGTCGGCTTTTAAATCTTTAATGGTGACGGGGAGAGACCGCTCAATTAATTGGCTCATCATCTAAACTGACTGAAATTAATTCTCGGGTGAAAGGGTGTATGAGTTCAACGCGATGGCTGTATAATTGTAATTGGCGCAGTGTTGAATTGCCATAGACTGGATCACCGAGTACCGGGTAGCCCATTTCGGCCAAATGAACTCTGATTTGATGCGTACGTCCTGTATCAAGTTTGAGATCTAATTGGCACACGTTTTCTTCTAACATTTCAGATTTAAGAATATGCGTTATAGCACGTTGACCTGTGGAAGATACACGTCTCTTATTAGATTTAAATTTATCTTTACCTATAGGAAGGTCAATAGTCTGAGGTTTGACTGGTAGTAAGGATTTGACTTTAGCTCTATAGATGCGATCGATCTCATTCTCTTCTAGCATGCGATCAAGTAATTTTTTCATTAGAGGATTTTTAGCTACGATTAAGAGACCAACAGTTTCTTGATCAAGTCTATGTATCGGTTCTACATAATCGCTATCTACCGTATAAATAATATGGTTCATTAAAGTATTACTTTCTTTTAAATCATTCGGATGCGTCTTTACGCCTTTAGGTTTTAATACGATTAACATATCTGCATCTTCGTAATAAATTTGTGCGTATCTATAACTTGGAAGATAATTGCTTTTATCTTGTGGAGTAGGTATAAAAGCGACATCGTTAGTGTGAACAACATCAGTTAGTTTTGCTTCTTTATCATTTATAGTGATATCTTTTGACATGTTAAGTAAGTGCAATTCTTTCTTAGGTAGATGTAGAGATTTAAAGAGTTCTCGTAGAGTCATACCATTAAAAGCTTCGGCGATTGTAATCTTCATATTATATTCACTCCTCAATTCATCTTAACCATCATATCACATTCATATTATGAACTAAATTACATTTTCATGAGTTATTGTTATGTAATATACTAGAAAAGAAATAGTTTTAGATAAATGGAGCGATACTATGGAAAAACCAACACGGTTAGCTTTATTGAAAGATGTAGCTGAATTCCTGAATGAGGAAACTGAAATGAAAAGTATGTTAGATGGTGCGTTACAATCATTGATTAGCGGTAGTGATTTTTCTACTGGTTGGATCTTCTTTATCAATCAACACGGCGAGCACGAATTGGTAAGTGATTACCATTTACCAGGCGCTCTTCTTAAATGCAATTGTGCATATATGAAAGAAGGTAGCTGTTGGTGTGTACAATCATATGAAAATGGAAAGTTAACTAAAGCTTCTAATATCATTAACTGTTCTAGAATTAATCAAGCTAATCAAGTGTACTATAGAGAAACGGATGATATTACCCACCATGCTACTGTACCGCTTCGTTCCGGGGAAGAACAATTCGGATTACTGAACGTCGCGACTCCGAATACGGTCTCATATTCTGATGAAGATTTAGAATTACTGGAATCGGTAGCTTTCCAAATAGGATCAGCGATTAAACGTATTACGCTAACAGAACAAGAGAAAGAAGCGGCTCGTTTAAGTGAGAGAAATAGGTTAGCACGTGACCTACATGATTCAGTTAATCAAATGCTGTTTTCAGTAAAGGTAACCGCACATGCGGGGCAAGAACTGAAAGATATTAAACGGGCACAACAAACCTTTGGAGTTATAGAGCAGACGACTCAAAAAGCAGTTAATGAGATGCGAGCTCTCATTTGGCAATTAAAACCTGTAGGGTTAGAGCATGGTCTAATACATGCACTACATGAATATAGCGAGATGCTTAATTTACAGTTACAGACAGAGGTTGAGGGCTTAATTAATTTATCTAGCACTATAGAAGAACATATTTATCGAATTCTTCAAGAAGCGGTAAATAATGTTAAGAAGCACACTGATTCAAACCAAGTGGTGCTTAAACTATCTCAAATTTCTGGAATACTTTCGATCACGGTGACGGATAAAGGTAGAGGGTTTGATACTAATCAAATCAACGATATAGGTTCTCATGGTATAAATAACATGTGGCAAAGAGCTCAAATGTTGAATGCTAAATTTAATGTAACCAGTGATAGGAGAGGTACACAGGTCTCATTACAAGTGCCGCTAGATCAACAATAAAGGAGTAAGTTAAGATGTATAAAGTAATATTAATCGATGACCATTACATAGTAAGGCAAGGATTAGAATTTTTACTTTCTACAGTTGAAGATTTAGAGATCATTAAAGGATTTTCAAATGGTGAAAGCTTCGTATCTTACGTGGAACAACAAGGCGCACCTGATCTCATATTACTTGATTTAGTTATGCCAAATATGAATGGAATTGAAATTACTGAGTGGATGAAAGCTAACTATCCAGATTGTAAAATCTTAGTATTGACCAGCTACGCGGATGATGAACATGTCATCTCAGCTTTAACCAAAGGCGCTGATGGTTATGAAATGAAAGATGTAGAACCTGAAAATTTAATAAATACTATCTATAAAGTACTTAAAGGTGAGAAAATTATTCATCCATTAGCACAACAAGTTATAGATGAACGAGATGCCAAACCCCATTTTACTAATAAATTATCTAAAAGGGAAACTGAGGTATTAGCTGAAATGGTCAAGGGCAAGACTAATAAAGAAATCGCACAAGCGCTATTTGTGTCAGAGAAAACAGTTAAGACTCATGTCAGCCATATCTTTACTAAGTTACAGGTAACTGATCGTACTCAAGCTGCTATTTATGCTATTGAGAATAAATTAATTTGAGGAGGGGCCCCAACAAAGAGAAACTGGTAAACCAGTTTCAACAAGCAATGCGAGTTGGGGTGGGCCCCAACAAAGAGAAACTAGGACATAATGTAATGTCTCAACCTTTTTCAGCATCTTGGCAGGCAGTAGATGACTGATTTGAAAATGCGCTTGTATCAAGCTTTTTTCAATTCTAGTCATCCTTGCCGGGGCGGGACTACGAAATCTTTATATTCCAATTAGATTTCTGTCCCGCTCCCAACAAGCACAGCGAGTTGGGGTGGGGCCCCAACAAAGAGAAACTGGAATATAAAGGGCTTTGACTAGAGAGAAAGAGGCTGGGAGATAAATCCACGCCTCTTCAACATCTCGGCAGTAGATGACTGATTTGAAAACGCGCTCGTATCAAGCTTTTTTCAATTCTAGTCATCTTTGCCGGGGCGGGACTACGAAATCATTTTATTCAAATTAGATTTCTGTCCCGCTCCCTCTTTAACATCTCGGCAGTAGATGACTGATTTGAAAACGCGCTTGTATCAAGCTTTTTTCAATTCTAGTCATCTTTGCCGTGGTTGGACTACGAAATCTTTTTATTCAAATTAGATTTCTGTCCCGCTCCCGAATCGTGAGCGTGTCGGTCGACAATCCTGCTTTTGGTATACCATTAATAGATTTCCAAGAGCACAGAAACTTTGCTGTTTCAACCTCTGCAAGAGAAAGCTTTTGTGGTGCCAATACTATTAACGCAAACAAATCCTCCTGCCCTTAAACAGAATAAACTGATAGCTAATGAATTAAGGTTATTTCGTTAATTGTGTAAGGTTGGCAATAGTAAATATCATTTGATCAGTACAAAGTTTTCTTGGCAGATAAGTGAAAAGACAGCTCTTAATGAATTCACTAAAGTTATTCAATGTCTGATCGAGACGCTCTTAACATATTTAGCGCCCAACCAATTGTTCATATAAAATTAAATATTATTGAATAATTTACAGTGATTTATAGCGAGAAATAGGCTATAATAAATACTGATGTTTTAAAGTAATGAGTAATACACCTATTTTTGAAATGTACTTCATATAAAGGCTAATAATACCTTTATAACTTGAGCGTAAACATTTTCCAAATATCTTATGAGTGATGAAAAATTTCGATAATTACGTAATTTTAAGTTTTATCGTGAAAATTAAATTCTCTCTTTTAATTTTATTAAAGATATATTAAGATGTTATTTGTGTTTTAAGAAGTGTGTATTATTGCAATTCTTAGGTTCGGATAAAATATAGTATGAAAGGTAGATTTTAAGTAATGGATAGACAGAATTTTACAGATTTAATTCAATCAAAATTTAAAATGGTACGTATTGAAGCCGGTTATACCCAAGATACTATGGCGCAAACTATAGGTCTTTCAAAGAAGACACTTGTTCAAATAGAAAAAGAACGAGTATTACCTAATTGGACAACATGTGTATCTATATGTGCCTTATTTAGAGACTCTGATGTGCTTAATAGCGCTTTTGGTTGTGATCCATTAGAAATGGTACAAACGATTTCAAGAAGTCACTGTGCCTACCCTAATCATCCAACAACGAGTGATATCTACTGGCGTACAGTTGAAAATAGAAATGGCTTCATCTTACAAAGCAATAAAGTCAGCGAACTTTATCGTGTGCTTAATCAAGATACACAACCTATTTTTGGTACATCTAAATTAAGAGAAGCAGAAACATACTTTAATCGCGTTGCTAAAGAAGAACTAGCGCACGTATAAATCCTATAATAGCTGAAGTCGGGATAAAAGCGTTTAGGATTTGAGCAGGGGGCCCCAACAAAGAGAAACTGATTCATCAGTTTCACCAAGCAATGCAAGTTGGGGTGGGGCCCCAACACAAAGAAACTGGTTCATCAGTTTCAACAAGCACAGCGAGTTGGGGTGGGGCCCTCCAAAGAGAAATTGGGACATAATGATCTTTGACTAGAGAGAAAGAGGCTGGGAGATAATGTAATGTCTCAACCTCGAGGGTGAAAGATGCATTGTTCACAAGTTCGTTTGCTCATTTGGGCATTGGGTAACAGGTTTTATTATAGAATATTTATTTATTAGTGTGATAGAGTAATGATAAGTACATAAATATTTTTAAATAGGAGTGAGATGACGAATCTAGGTAAAGGGGAGGTTCAATCTCACTCCTTTTAACTCGGAAAGAAGGTGCTAAAATCTTGCATGCAATAGTCCTTATTTTATTTATGGTTGTTATCGGCGCTGTGATTGGTGGTATAACGAATATGATTGCAGTCAGAATGTTATTTCACCCATTTAAGCCGTACTATTTGTTTGGTCTACGTTTACCATTTACTCCAGGATTGATACCCAAACGTAGAGAGGAAATTGCTACTAAGATAGGGCAAGTTATAGAAGACCACTTATTAACTGAAACATTAATTAAGTCTAAATTAAATGAACCATCAACTCGTGACTCTATTAACGAGATACTATTCAAACAAGTTCAAAAATTAAAACGTGATAATGTGAGCATTCAGTATTTTGCAAATAAGTTGGATATCAATGCAGCTGAGGTTTTATCTGACAGGGCAACACAGTTAGCACAATCTAAGATTGATGCTTTTTACAACACACATCAAGAAGATAAAATAGAGGACATTTTACCAGATAAATTAATAACTTATGCGGATGATAAGATTGCTAATGTTTCAGATTTACTATTTTCCAGAGCTAGGGTTTATTTGACCTCTGATAAAGGGGTAGAAGATATCAACAGCATGCTTGATACTTTCTTTCAAGAAAAAGGAAAAATTATAGGATTACTTCAAATGTTTATGACGAAAGAGCATATCGCAGAACGCATTCGTTCGGAGCTCATCCGTTTAACCAATCATCCTAAAGCTAGACAGATTGCCCGTCAAGTTATCGATAATGAGTATGAGACCTTTAAATCAAAAACGCTAAAGGAACTCATCTCAAAAGAGAAGTTCGATGATTTAGGAGAATCTTTTATAGCGTTAATGATAGAGTATATTGATATTGATGAGAAAACGACTCAGCCGTTGAATCAAGTTATGCCTTCATTAATTAGACTGGTAGAGGAGAACATCACGGAACATTTAACTTCTATAATTATAGATAACGTTTCAACTCAAATTTCACCGATTATGCAGCGAATTAATTTGAGAGGCATGATAGAACAACAAATCAATACTTTTGATCTAGACTATATAGAGCGATTAATCATTGAAATTGCGAATAAAGAGTTAAAACTTATTATGTTACTCGGTTTCTTATTAGGTGGAATTATAGGTTGTCTTCAAGGCGTAATAGCTATCTTTGTGTAACTTATTAAAGTATGTTATTGTATTATCGATGTGGTAACAACACAGATCACAAAAAGGAGTGTAACAAAATGGCAGTAAATTTATACGATCATGCAAATCAATTAGAACAAGCTTTAAGAGAAAGCGATGAATACAAAGCGATTAAAGACGCTTACGAGAAAGTGAAAGAAAACGATGAATCAAAGAAATTATTTGATGAATTTCGTGAAACTCAAATGAATTTCCAACAAAAACAAATGCAAGGTGAAGAAATAGGCGAAGAAGAGCTTCAAAAAGCTCAAGAGCAAGCTCAAGAAATTGAAAAAGACTCAAACATCTCTGAATTGATGTCTGCTGAGCAAAAAATGAGTCAAATCTTCCAAGAAATCAATCAAATTATAGTTAAACCTTTAGACGAAATTTACGCTGACTAATTACCAATTGAAATAATTGAGAGTCATCATGCCATCCCATTCTTATTGATTATGGGGTGGCTCTCTTTATATCGACCACTTCTGTTAGTAGAACTAAAACTATACCTGAGTCAGATATGACTTCTAGTCATTGTGGCCTTTTATCGACGGTCTTTTTGCTGTATGGTAAAATAATAAACGATATTTAAAATGGAAGAAGTTGAGACATAAAGATTCTGAGGTCCGGGAAGCTGATAGACGGTGCCCCAAAAGCAGGATTTGCGATTGAAACGCTCACGATTCGGGAGCGGGACAGAAATCTAATTTGAATAAAAAGATTTCGTAGTCCCGCCCCGACAAGGATGCCTAGAATTGAAAAAAGCTTGATACAAGCGCGTTTTCAAATCAGTCATCTACTGCCGAGATGTTGAAAGAGGGAGCGGGACAGAAATCTAATTTGATTAAAAAGATTTCGTGGTCCCGCCCCGGCAAAGATGACTAGAATTGAAAAAAGCTTGATACAAGCGCGTTTTCAAATCAGTCATCTACTGCCAAGATGCTGAAAGAGGTTGAGACATTACATTATATTCCAGTTTCTCTTTGTTGGGGCCCCGCTCAATTCCAAACATTTTTGTCCCGATCTTTCTTCTGTAATCATCCCTATACTTACAATCATAGTTCTAATACAGTCTGAATAAATTAGGGTAGTAAGTCCATGAAAAATAAATTCATTTCATTCCCATGTACAAGATAAAAAGGAGTTATAATATGGTGAAATTTATCCACTGTGCAGATTTGCATTTAGATAGTCCATTTAAGTCGAGAAGCCACTTAAATCAACCTATTTTTGACGATATGCAAAAGAGTACATATGAAAGCTTCAGAAATATAGTCGATAAAGCTTTGAGGGAAGAAGTTGATTTTCTTATAATAGCTGGAGATTTATTTGATAATCAAAATCGCACGTTAAGAGCTGAAGTTTTTCTGAAAGAACAATTTAAACGTTTAAATAGTGAACAAATATTTGTATACATTTGTCATGGTAATCACGACCCTTTATCTAGTAATTTAACTACCTCATGGCCTAAGAACGTTTCTGTGTTCTCAGATACTGTAGAAACATATCAAACGATCAATAAGAAAGGTGAAAAGATATTTCTACATGGCTTTAGTTATAAAGAAGATGCTAGCTATGAAAATAAAATTGATGCATTCCCTTCTAGCCAGGGACAAGACGGTATTCATATCGGTGTACTACATGGAACATATAGTCGATCATCTGAGAAAGATCGCTATACAGAATTCCGTTTAGAAGATTTAAATAGTAAGCTATATCATTATTGGGCTTTAGGGCATATACATGAACGTGAACAATTAAGTGAAATGCCTCAAATTCACTATCCTGGTAATATCCAAGGAAGACACTTTAATGAACTTGGAGACAAAGGGTGTTTGCTCGTTACTGGTGATCATTTGAAGCTTAATACAGAGTTTATACCTACCCAGTTTATTCGTTTTGAAGCTGCGACAATTGAAACTGATGCTCAAACTAAACAAAAAATTTATGAAGCTATTCAAAACTTTAAGAGTAAGAAAAGAGGACAAGGCAAAGCGTTTTATAAATTGAAAGTTATAGTTAATCACGACTCACCTTTATCAGAGCAAGATATATTGCAAATCAAAGAAATGATAGATGATTACGAACGGAATGAGAATAACTTCATTTTTATTGAAAAGTTAGACATTGAGTATAAATATGACAGAGAACAGAAGTTGAGTAAGGAGTTCTCAAGAAGCTTAATTGCTGATGATACAATCTTTGAATCTTCGATGAGTGACTTATATTTGAATCCTCGCGCTTCAAAGTTTTTAGAGGATTACAATGATTTTGATAGGAATGAATTAATTCGACATGCCGAGAATATACTTAAGACTGAAATGAGAGGTGAGTCTTAATGAAAATTAAATCACTAGAGATTTATGGCTATGGTCAATTTGTGCAGCGTACTATCAAATTCGATTCTTTCTTTACTGAAATATATGGGGAGAATGAAGCAGGTAAGTCAACCATTCAGGCGTTTATTCACTCTATATTATTTGGATTTCCTACTCGGAAAGAAAACGAACCACGTTTGGAACCGAGGTTAGGTAACCAATATGGTGGTAAATTGATTTTAATTAGAGATGATGGTTCTGAAATTGAAGTAGAGCGTATCAAAGGTAGTGCAGCAGGGGATCTGAAAGTTTATCTGCCTAATGGTGCAATCAAAGATGAACAATGGTTGAGAGAAGAGTTAAATTATATTTCTAAACGTACATATCAAGGAATCTTCTCCTTTAGTGTGTTGGGTTTACAAAACATTCACAAGAACATGGATGAAACACAATTACAGAATTTTTTACTACAAGCAGGAGCCTTAGGATCTACTGAATTCACTTCTATGCGAGCAATTTTAGCAGATAAAAAAGAAGAATTATATAAAAAGAGTGGGCGGAAGCCTGTTATCAATCAACAGATTGTACAGCTTGATGAGTTAGCTTCACAAATTAGAACCGAAGAGGCGAAATTAGATACTTATCACAAATACGTAGAGGAACGAGATAAATCAGCTCAAAGACTTGATCATTTAAAAAATAATTTATCCCAGCTCTCTCATTTGCACGATGAGAAACAGAAAGAACTTGCATTGCATGCTCAAACTCAAGAATGGAAAACGCTTGAAAAAGAATTAAATGTAGAACCAGTTGATTTCCCTGAGCAAGGCATTGATAGATACGAAGCTTCAAGGTTACAAACGCAAAATTTGAAGAGAGATATCGGTTTACGCGAAGAAAAATTAGCACAGTTAGAACAAAATAACGAGCAACTATCTCAGCCTAAGGAATCTGATATCAATGCGTTGAAAAGTCTCCAGCAACAAGAAAATGACATCAAGCAAAAGGAATATGAAGCTAAATCGATGGATAAAGAAATCAACGATAAAGAAAGAGAAATACGTGGGCTTAAATTAAATATAGGATGGGATAAAGTTCATAGCGAAGTTGATAGTTCTGAAGCTATGAAGAGTCATATTAGTGAGCAATTAAAATATAAACAAGAGCTAATAGCTACGGAAACTCAACTCAAGCGAGATATTCAAGAAAATGAGATCGAAAAAGAAGCTAATGCGGAAGAGTTAGATGGACTCAATCAGGAGATTGTGCCTGAAGAGACATTTGAAAAGAAAAAACAACACCAACAACAAAGGTTTGAATTAGAAGAAAAAAATAATCTTTATCAAAAAATGAAAGAAGCGTTTGATGTTGAACAACAACAAAAAGAGAAACACCAAGCAACCTTACGATTGGGCGTAATTATTTTAGCAATCGTGAGTGCTGCCCTCGCCGTCTTTTCATTCATTTCAACTAACTTATTATTCGGTACGGTATTTGCACTATTAACACTAGTATTCATCGTTGGACTATTCTTCATTAGAACTAAGGAAATAGGGCATTCTGAGACATTTACTCACGAAATAAATGAGTTACAAGAACAAATTAAGAGCTTAGAGGAACGCTATAATTTAGATTTTGATCTAGATGACCAATATCGTATACGCGATCAGTGGCATAATGCGATTAAGCATAAAGAATCATTAAATAAAAAAGCGGAATATCTCCATCAAACGTTAAAAGAAACAACCGCAGAATTAAGTACTGTTAAGAATCAAATCTCACAAATCAAGCAAGAACTTAAAGTTTCAGATCGCATGTCGGATGATCTTGTAATTGATGGTATTACTACGATGAACAAGATAAAAGATTTGGGTCATCATATTGAAGAGTTAAAAGAAACGCGGGATCATCTCGATAAATATTTAGAAGACTTTTACACACATGGTAAGGAAGTCACTAAACATCAAATTCCAAACTTTAATCAGTTATCTTTCTTCCATGATGTACGTCAGTGGTTACAAGAAGCACAAGCATCATTGGATTACAGAAGACGCAATAATGACCAAATAACACTGTTAAGCAACGAGTTGAAACAACTGAAACAGCGCTTGGAAGACAATATCAAAGTCATCGATACGCTTTTCGATTTCACAGATGTTGATAATGAAGAAGATTACTATAAACATTATGAACTATCTAAACGCTATGAGAATAATTTAAATCGATTTAATGACTTAACACAGTATCTAGAAAATCAAAATTATTCTTATGAAGATAGTTCAGCGCTAAGTTCTAAGAGTGAAGCACATCTCACTGAGGAAAATAAGCGTTTATCTAAACAAATAGATGATTATAATGAGCAGTACTTAGAGATTCAAAAAGAAGTGAGTGATCTGAATTCTCAAATTACCCAAATGGAGACAGATCAAACGCTAGCTGATTTAAGACATAAATACCATATATTGAAGAATCAAATGAATGAGGAAGCTAAAGATTGGGCTAGCTTGAGTTATCTTCAAGCTTTAGTTGACGGTCATATTGCTCAAATCAAGGATAAACGATTACCACAAGTAGTTAACGAAGCTACACATATATTTAACAGATTAACAGAAGGACATTATGTTCAAGTTTCATATGTAAGTGATGAATTGATGGTGAAACAACGTAATGGACAGATTTATCACCCGGTTGAACTCAGTCAATCCACTAAAGAAATTCTTTATATTTCTTTACGTCTAAGCTTGATTAAAACTTTAAAACCTTATTATCCATTCCCAATTATTATTGATGATGCTTTCGTTCATTTCGATAAAAATAGAAAAGAACTTATGATGAAGTACATCAGACAGCTCCCTGAAGATTATCAGGTATTGTACTTTACTTGTGCCAAAGATAATAATATACCTTCTAAACAATTGGTTACTTTAAATAAAGTAGAGGACGGTGCTAAATAATGCGAAATGCTGAAAAATTAAAGCCAGGCGATTCGGTCAACCATTTCTTCTTGATTCATAAAGCTACTCAAGGTGTTACTGCTCAAGGTAAAGACTACATGACACTTCATTTACAAGATAAAAGTGGTGAATTAGAGGCAAAGTTTTGGACAGCAACTAAAGAAGACATGAAGATTCTTGAACCTGAAATAATTATTTTAGCTAAAGGTGACATCATCAATTATCGTGGTAGAAAACAGATGAAAATGAATGGTTATCGATTAGCCAATGAGGAAGATAACTTAAAAGCGCAAGACTTTATTAGTGGAGCACCCTTGAGTCCCGAAGAAATTAAAAGTCAGATATCTCAATTTATCTTTGATATAGAGAATGCTTCATTACAACGAATAACTAGACACCTAGTGAGAAAGTATGAGGAAGCATTTTATACATTTCCAGCAGCAAGCTCTCATCATCACAATTTCGCGAGTGGTTTAAGTTATCACGTGCTAACGATGTTAGAAATAGCTAAATCACTGTGCGATATTTATCCTATTTTGAATCGTGGTTTATTATACAGTGCTATTATTTTACATGATTTAGGCAAAGTAAAAGAATTGAGCGGCCCAGTAGCTACTACCTATACCGTTGAGGGAAATTTGCTAGGGCATATTTCAATAGCTAGTGATGAGGTAGCGGAAACAGCTAAAGAATTAGGTATCGAAGGAGAAGAAGTGATGTTATTGCGCCATATGATATTAGCTCATCATGGTAAGATGGAATACGGATCTCCTAAGATGCCGCATTTAAAAGAAGCGGAAATCTTATTCTTCATCGATAATATCGATGCTAAGTTAAACATGTTTGAAAAAGCATTTGGTAAAATTGAAAAGGGTGAATTTACAGAGAAGATTTTCGGTTTAGAAGGTCGACGTTTCTACAAACCGAGTACGTTAGAATGAACCAATCATTTTAACGATAATACTATTCATCAAATAATATGAAAATAGGGAGCGGGACAGAAATCTTTTTATTCAAATTAGATTTCTGTCCCGCTCCCTTATATTAATTATTGATATAGCTCAACTTAGCAACTACTCATCAACCTTAATAAGTATTCAAACGAGATGTGTCATTGCGAAAGGTTAACCACCGAGTGAAGCACCTTGGCCACCTTGCATAGCTTGTTGCTGTTGTTGCTGCTGCTGTTGTTGCTTGATCTTCTCTGGATCTAGAATAGAGTCATCAATAGCTTTTTTAATATCTCTATCTTTGTAATCTACATCATATTCTTTAAGTAAATCTTTATAAGCGTCAGTTAACAACTTAGGATTTTTTTGAACTTTCTGTTGGATAAGTTTAGATTTCAATTTATTTTTCTCTTTATCAAAATCGTTCTCTTTATCAGCTTTAATAATGTGATAACCATAGTCTGTCTTAACTATGTCGGAAACTTGGCCTTCTTTTAATTTAAAGAGCGCTTTTTCAAATTTATCTTCCATTTGTCCTTTAATGACATAGCCTAAGCTTCCGCCTTTTTTACTAGATTGTGAGTCTTTTGATTCTTTCTTAGCTATGGCACTAAATTTATCTGGATCTTTCTTAACTTCTTTCAGAATATCTTCAGCTTTTTTCTTAGCCTCTTTATCTGACAGGCCTTGTTTATCTTTTTTATTTTCTTTTGTTTTAATTAATATGTGTGAAGCCTTTTTAGTATTATCTTTAATATCTTTATCAGATATTTTAACTTTATCTTCCAATAGTTGTTTTTGATAAGCTTGAAGCTTCTTCTCTTCTTTGTAATCATCAAGTGACATGTGCTGTTGTTTTAACATGCTTTCGAACTGATCTTTACCACCATACTGTTTCTGCTCCTGTTCGACTTCCTTATCGATGTCCTTAGTATCCACTTTATCTTTATACTTTTTATTTAATAATTTATTAAGTAGTACTTGGAATGAACTATTAGCGATTTGTTCATCTCCAATTTTGTTCATAACATCTGAAACTTTTACATCGCCAGCTTTAGATGTGATTAAAGTATTTTCTTTAGAATCAGTTGCATCATGGCCGCATGCTCCTAATAAGAGGGCACTGGCAGATACAGGTATTAACACTTTTTTTATAACTTTCATTCTCAGTCTCCTTTATGTAAGAAATAACATCGTAAATATAACATACTATTATTTAAGCACCAATTTTTTTGAGAGAGACTGGGACATAATGTAATGTCTCAGGCTCTTTCAGCATCTTGGCAGTAGATGACTGATTTGAAAACGCGCTTGTATCAAGCTTTTTTCAATTCTAGTCATCCTTGCCGGGGCGGGACTACGAAATCTTTTTTATTCAAATTAGATTTCTGTCCCGCTCCCTGAATGTATTATAACCTTACTCTATATTAAAGTATCTCAAAATCAACTTAAGTAAGCAAAAAATATATATTTTCCTGATGATATTCGACAGTCAATTTTAGTATTGGAATAGTAAAGAGAAAGAGGTACATAACAAAGACGTCATATATCTTGTCATGTACCTCTATTTGATTAAAAAATACTCATCATGTCTTTAATAGTTATACGTTACGAGAAAGAACTTTCACTTTTCTTAAAATATTTATACCCGTTTGATGCTCTTCAATATAGTTACCTTCATTAGAGAGTAGAATAATCTTAATATATAAAAAGTCTAAAACTGAGAAGCCCATATTCATAGCTACCAAAAACATAAAATAATGTCCATAAGCTAGAAAATGAACTGTTAACATGATACCCAATAAAGTAATTAAAATAAAAGGTAATATTAAACCGAGCGCAAAGTAGTATTTGTTGACAGGTGTGTTTACGTACACATTATAAAATGGTAAAGATTTCTTTTTATTAATCTTATAAATTCTAAATGAGTGATAGTACGGTAACAGAAAGAATAAATGAAAAATTTTGTGAAAAGGGTATAAAAGTATTGCTGCTACAATAAATACTAAAAAATAGTGATCGGATAAACGAACATCGGAATAATAGTGCATGATTTCATAACAGATTAAAAAAGAGATAATGGTTGTCACAAAACCGAGAAATGCAATTCGTGGTAATCCAAATCGAGCATTAATATCAATTTGTCTTGTACATAAAAACATAAGCCTTATCTCCTTGATTTCATAATATGTCATCCAAGTACGATAGTATTATGTATCCAAACGAATCAAACGTCAAGTAATGTTTGATTCGTTATAAAATTGTATGACATCATAATTGGTCCAAAGTAACTATCGCTACAAACTCAGTAATTATCGATGAAATTCAGTACTAGAGATCATTGTATTTTAATATCAGAAATTAAAATAACGGTCAGTGACTATTTCACCAACCGTTAAAAATATACTACCATATCGTAATAAAGAGAAACGCTAAACAATTTTTATGAAAATCACCTTAATGCTTTTTAGGGTGATCTGCCCGAGCTTAATAGTAGTTATTGTAAATCATTTCTGTTCTATAACCACTTATTTCAATTGAACACGATAATGTAGCGCTTATTTTTCAAAAGTTTTACTTATTTCTTCGCCTCGGTTTTGCAAGTTCTCGATATTACTTTGAATGCGTTCGATATTTGGATTAATGTCGGATTTAAAGTTACCGATAAGTTCTTTGACTTCATCACCAATAGAACTACCAAACTCTTTACTTTCAGATTTAATTTGATGGACGTAATTCACTATATCATTGACGCTTTGAGTTATCGTATTAATTTCTCTATCGAGTTCAGACTCAGCGCCTACAGGTTGCTTAGTTGAAATGTGAGAGGCGTTAGCTCTTTTACGGTCACGATTCATGAGCATTACACCTAAGCCTGTTGCAACACCTGCACTAGCGCCTAATAGGATTTGCACAGCTTTCATATGAATTCTCCTTACGTTTCAAAGTCTATACTTATTTCATTTATACCCTACATGATTTAAATTAAGCATTATTCGCCTAGTTGATTGCGAATTAATTTAGCTATTTCTGCTTTTTTATCATCGTTTAATTCGTCTTCATGCGTTTCCCATTTGTAACCAAAACCATCCACATCATTCTCATAGCGTGGTAGGAAATGGAAATGTAAGTGGAACACAGATTGATCTGCAAATTCGCCATTATTCTGCACTATATTTAAACCATCAGGATTAAAGGCATCTTTAATAGCGTTCGCAACTTTAGGTAAAGCTTCTCCGATATGACGCATGGTCTCAGCATCCGTTTCAAATATGTTAGCCGATGCTTTCTTAGGTATGAGTAAAGTGTGCCCCTTTGTGACTTGAGAAATATCTAAAAAGGCGTAAACATAATCATTCTCATAAACTTTATGACTGGGGATTTCTCCCTTAATAATTTGGCTAAAAATCGTTTCAGACATCCTCTTCACTCCTTGATTATCTATTATATTTTATTATAGCATTATAATGATTTAGAAGTCATTAAATGCTAGTATCTTTATGATTTCCTATAAGAATTTGGTAGAATACCTTTATGGAGGTGCCATATGTCAGTTAAAGTAGAACATCTCACAGGGGGTTACGGTAAGAAGCCTGTGATTAAAGATATAAATTTCGAACTTGAGCAAGGTGAAATTGTGGGGCTTATCGGCCTCAATGGAGCAGGGAAGAGTACCACAATTAAACATATGTTAGGTTTATTACAACCAACTGAAGGCGAATTGGTTATTTCAAATACAAATATCAAAGAAGATGTTGAAGCATATAGACGAAAGTTATCCTATATACCAGAAGCTCCAGTCATTTATGATGAGTTGACTCTAGAAGAACATATATATATGACTGCAATGGCGTACAATATTTCTAGAGAAGAAGCGTTGAATCGTGCTAAACCTTTACTTAAAACCTTTAGACTTCAGGATCAAATGAAAATCTTTCCTAGTCATTTCTCAAAGGGTATGAAACAAAAAGTCATGATTATCTGTGCATTTATCGTTGACCCTGAACTCTATATTATAGATGAGCCTTTCTTAGGTTTAGATCCTCTGGGGATACAGTCGATGTTAGATCTGATGGTAGATAAGAAAAAAGAAGGCAGAACGGTCTTAATGAGTACGCACATCCTAGCTACAGCCGAACGCTATTGCGATCGCTTTATCATAATTGATCAAGGCGAGATAGTAGCTATAGGTAATTTAGCTGAGTTGAGGGACCAAACGAATATGCATGATAAGACATTAGATGAGATTTACATAGAAGTGACTCAAGGTGGTAATCGTTGATGAGTAATCAAGCCATTCATTTATTTAAACAGCGCCGTATAAAAATTGCTAAAGAAAAACGTTACTATAATAAGTTCATATTTAATGGTCATTTCACTGTCTTTTTAGTGTTACTATTAGGTGCGTTTATACTCGGTTATGGTCAATGGCTAAAGTCAATCCCGAAAGGTATTAACTATTCTTTGATTACAAGTGTTATCTTTGCGTTAACATCAATGTTTCCGATGAGAACACTTTTACAGAATGCAGACCGGTTATTTCTACTCCCGTTTGAAAAGAATATGAAAGATTACATCAAGTGCAGTTTAATTTATAGTTATTTCCAACGTGTAATGAGACAAATTGCATTACTAATTATTTTCTTTCCATTATTCTTTCAAATTAATCACCATCACTATGCCTTTTATATTCTATTTACAATATTGGCACTTGTGCTACCTTTCACAGGACTAATACTGAAGTGGCAATGGTATAAGTACGACCTAGAACATTGGTCCATACATCTTATCCTTTTTATTATTTTCACAGCAGGGTACTATATCACATTAGATACTTCTCAACTCACCGGCTTGGCGTCAATCGGTATAGTGTTAGCAATATCATTTTTTGTTGGGTTAGCAAATCGTCAACACTTATTTCCATGGGAACGCATGATAGATATAGAGACACAGCATCGCACGAATTACTACAAATTTGTTAACATGTTTACGGATGTTAAAGACTTAAGTGAAGCCGCTGTAAGAAGACGGTATTTAGATCCAGTACTAAGGGTGCCTAAAGCAAGTCATTTTAACGAGAATTATATGTACTTGTTTTTATTTAAAAGAAGTTTTGTACGAGGTAAAGATGCCTTTAATATCATTTTGCGCCTCATACTTATAGCTGGTATTTTAATGACTTGGTTACATCAACCGATAGTAAGCTTAATAATTGGTTGTCTGTTCACTTATGTTATCTTGCTTCAAATGTCTCAATTCTATACGCAACAAGCTTATGGTTTATGGCCTCAAGTTTGGCCTGTCGACGATAGTAAAGTCATTAAAGGTTATCAACAATTTCTTTATCGATTGTTGTTGATTATCGCGCTAGTATTTATTGTTATATATGCTCTAGTTAATCCACTTTACATGTACGCAGGATTACTATTTATCTTAGTGGGTTGGTTAACTATTTTAAACATTATCAAGAAGCTAAAGTATCAAGAATCATTATTAAAGGATTAAGATATAATGAGAGCTCTCTTCAAATTAGCTAACGTAAAGCTAAAAGAAGAGAGCTTCTTTATAATATAAATTATCTACTTTGACTGTGATCAATCTTCGATAGGATAAAGATAGCGTTCAAAGTAACTAGAGTGTTGTCCTGAAGAACCAAAGAAATGACTCAAGGCACTTTTAGAAAAGTTATCTTTGAAAGTAGTTGATTGTTTAAAATCTTCATAATCTCTCCGTGAATTGAAACCGAAATAGATTTTATATGTCATACCTTTAGTCGGTTTTAAGAAACGATAACTCTTAAAGCCAGCAAATTTACCGAAATCAGGAGAGATACTCTTAAGTTTATTCTCAAGTTGATAAGCGTGATCTTCAGAAGCAGGTATGAATAACACTGAATAGAAATGATCTTCATTTAGCTCTCCCGTTGAATTTATCACATCATATATAATTGGGTGTTTCAGTATAGTTTCATCATCAGTTTCTTCGACGATTACCGAAGAATCTGGAGCAGAGAATTGAAGCAAATTGCGTTCTGGATTCTTTAGTCTAATTTGATTAAGATAACCATACGTACCATATGTCGCATATAATCTCATCTTAATTCCCCCTTGAAGCTGCTTGTATTTAGTGCTGGATATTGAAGGTAAAATCAAATTTCATAGCCAGCGATCTCATATTTCTATTAACATAATTCTATGATAATCAAACATTTTTAAGAATTTCAAAGCAGGTCTGTACTTTGAAAAGTGAAAGCCTCAAAGTTAATACAGCAATTTACCTATAAGATAAGGCTTTATCAAAAGCTCTGTTGATTGAGTTAAAAATGTTAATAGAGATAAATCAAGCTCGCATATGTTAAGATATTTATTGTCTTTAAATATAACATATACTATGCTGAAATGCTCAGCTGAGCGTGGTGTTTTGTCATTTTTATGACATTTAAGCACTTTAAAATACGAACGATAAGGCGTTATGGTAATATAAATAAGAATGATTATTAAGTAGGGGGAAGCATGGTGTCTACTAAGAATAATACGATATTAAATATGATTGCAGGAAAAACAGTGGATCACACTCCTGTCTGGTTTATGAGACAAGCGGGTAGATCTCAACCAGAATATCGACGTTTGAAAGAGAAGTATTCGTTGTTTGAAATCACTCATCAACCGGAACTTTGTGCATATGTTACGCATTTACCTGTTGATAATTATCATACTGATGCAGCAGTACTTTATAAAGATATTATGACTCCCTTAAAACCGATTGGCGTTGATGTGGATATAAAGTCTGGGGTAGGGCCTGTCATTTCTAATCCTATAACTTCTGTACAAGACGTAGAGAAACTAGGTCAAATCGATCCTAAACGTGATGTACCTTACGTACTTGATACGATTAAGTTACTCACTGAAGAAAAATTAAATGTCCCTCTAATTGGATTTACAGGCGCGCCATTTACTTTAGCGAGCTATATGATTGAAGGCGGCCCATCTAAGAACTATCATATGACCAAAGCTATGATGTATCGAGATGAAGAAACATGGTTTAAACTTATGGATCACTTGGTAGAGATGTCTATCACATATGTTACAGCTCAAATTGAAGCCGGTGCCGAATTGATACAAATATTTGATTCATGGGTAGGCGCACTTAATGTGCGAGATTATCAATATTACATTAAGCCTGCTATGCATAAATTAGTATCTGGAATAAAAGCTAAGTACGACGTTCCTGTTATTTTATTCGGAGTAGGTGCTAGCCATTTAGCCGACGAGTGGAATGATTTACCTATAGATGTTCTTGGCTTAGATTGGCGTTTACAAATTTCTGAAGTTAGAGATAGAGGCTTTTCTAAAACATTACAAGGTAACTTAGACCCTTCTTTACTCTTAGCTCCTTGGAACGTGATTGAGAAGAACCTTAAGATGATACTAGATGAAGGTCGGACATACGGTCGGCACATCTTTAATTTGGGGCACGGTGTCTTTCCTCAAGTTAAACCCGAGACGCTTAAGAAAGTAAGCCGTTTCGTTCACAATTATACTAAACGTTAAAGTTGCAATTATTTGATAAGACTTTTAAAGGAGAAAGGAAGATCTCTAATGACTAAGACGGTAGGTTTGCTAGTAATGGCTTATGGAACTCCATACAAAGAAAGTGATATTGAACCATATTATACGGATATAAGACATGGTAAGAAACCATCTGAAGAAGAGATACAAGACTTAAAGGATAGATATGAGTTTATCGGTGGTCTTTCTCCACTAGCCCATACTACTGATAAACAAGCCGAAGCTTTGTGTGACGCTTTAAATGAGGCTTATGACGATGTGAACTTTAAGCTCTATATAGGCTTGAAACACATTCACCCTTATATAGAAGATGCAGTGCAAGCTATGAGTCACGACGGGATTGAAGACGCAGTCACTGTTGTTCTTGCGCCACATTACTCTTCTTTCTCTGTTGGTTCATACGATAAAAGGGCAGAAGATGAGGCGCAGAAATATGCCATCAAACTGACTCATGTTAAACATTACTTTGAGCAACCTAAATTCATTCAATACTGGACGGAAAAGATCAATGAAACGCTAGATTTAATACCAGATTCTGAACATGATGACACTGTTCTCGTCGTTTCTGCGCATAGTTTACCTAAGGGGATGATTGAAAAAAATAACGATCCATACCCTAATGAATTGCATGAGACTAGAAAGTTACTTGAAGAGAATTCAAACATTGTGCATGTGGCAGAAGGTTGGCAATCAGAAGGTCATACTGGGACGCCTTGGTTGGGCCCAGATGTACAGGATTTAACTAGAGATTTATATAACAAGCACGGTTATAAGCATTTTATTTACACACCAGTAGGCTTCGTATGTGAGCATTTAGAAGTCTTATATGATAATGATTATGAATGTAAAGTAGTGTGCGATGAACTAGGTGTAAACTATTACCGCCCACAAATGCCCAATACTGATAGCTTATTTATAGGGGCGATTGTTGATGAGGTTAAATCAATTTACTAAAGGAAGCGTGGATTAAATTGACTAAACATATATCGATTATTGGCGCTGGTATAACAGGTTTAAGTAGTGCATATTATCTTAAGAAGAAGGATCCAAGTTTAGATGTGACGATCTACGAAGCGACAGGTAAATCTGGGGGGAAGATCAAAACGTATCGCCAAGACGGTTATACCATCGAGTTGGGTCCAGAATCTTATCTAGGTCGAAAGAGTATCATGACTGAAGTAGCGACAGATATAGGTTTAGGTGATGATATCGAGATAAATCAAACAGGACAATCGTATATATATGCGCATAATAAATTATTTCCTATTCCAGGCGGGTCAATTATGGGGATTCCCACAGATATTAAACCATTTTTGAACACTAAACTTATTTCTTTTAGAGGTAAGCTCAGAGCTGGTTTGGATTTATTTAAAAAGCCAACACCGATGGATGGCGATATATCAGTGGGTGAGTTCTTCCGTGAACGTTTAGGGAACGAAATATTAGAAAATTTAATTGAACCGTTAATGGGCGGTATATATGGAACGAACATTGATCAATTGAGTTTGATGAGCACATTTCCTCAATTTAAAGAACGAGAAGAGAATTATGGAAGTCTTATTAAAGGAATGAAGCATGAAAAGGAAGAGCGCCTAAGACAAAAGCAGCTCTATCCAGGTGCCCCTAAAGGTCAGTTTAGACAGTTTAAAAATGGTCTAAGCTCCTTTATTGAAAAGCTAGAATTCTATTTGGTGAACCAGTTGGATATAGAGATAAAATATAATACTCCTATTAGGGATATTATCGTGTCCCAAACGAACTATGATCTCATCCTTGAAGATGATCAAGTAGAGACCGATGGCGTAATCATAACAACGCCTCATCAATCCTTTATTCAATGGTTTGAGCAAGATCCAGCATTTGATTATTTTAAAAAGATGGATTCCACAACTGTAGCTACGGTAGTTCTAGCCTTTGATGCCAACAATATTGAGAACACCTATGAAGGGACTGGCTTCGTGATTGCGCGTACAAGTCATACTCGAATAACCGCATGCACTTGGACTAGCAAAAAATGGCCGTTTACTACTCCACAAGGGAAAGTTCTGTTACGCGCTTATGTAGGTCGCCCAGGAGATACTATTGTTCAAGATCATAGTGATGAAGAAATAGTAGATTTAGTCAAAGAAGATCTTTCTAAGATGATGACTATCAAAGGCAGCCCTGATTTCAGTATAGTCCATCGTATGCCTAATAGTATGCCACAATATCACGTGGGGCATATGCAACACATTAAGGATATTCAAGACCATGTAAGAAATACTTACCCGAGATTACGTATAACCGGTGCCTCGTTTGAAGCGGTTGGTTTACCAGATTGTGTTAAACAAGCACAAGAAACAGTAGAGAGTTTACTAGAAGACTTTCGCTAAGTAAATTTGCAATATAACTTGAGTTGATCTTTACGAAGGGATCAGCTCTTTTTTTAATTTTAAAATACAAATATTGTATAAATTAAGGTTATCTCCTTTTAAGGTATGTCCATAGAAATTTACCACTTCGATAATGAATGTAATTAGGTGAAGTTAAAATAAGTCTAACCTTTATTTATTTATGTTAAAATTTATTTGAAAAGGTAATAGTTAATTATGAATGAGAGAGGAGAAACTAATATGACAGATGTTATCATTGTTCATTCTGTATATGGAGGCTCTTCAAATCACTGGTATGAATGGTTGGGTAATAATTTAGAACTTGAAGGTTACAACGTCACTTTATTTAACCTCTCTACTGATCATAGTCAACCAATTGATGTATGGATCGAAGAAATGAAACAACAAATTAGTATCGATACATATGAGACGTACTTTGTAACGCACGGCTTTGGAACTATTGCTAGTCTAAAGTTTTTAGAAGATCCTAGTATAAAAAAGGTAGAAGGTTTCTTCAGTATTTCGGGGTTTAAAGAAGATGCAAAAGATATAGATGAAAATATAAATCTAGACGGTATCACAATTGATTATGATAAAGTTAAGTCTAAAGTTGATCGCTTTTTTGGTTTAAGTGCAAAAGACGACCAATATGTTTCTTATAAAGAAACTGAAAGATTAATGCAAGCTTTAGATGGTCGCTGCAGAGTTACGAATAATGGAGGTCATTTTTTAGAAGATAACGGCTTTACCACTTTTACGCGACTCCAAGAACGTATGCAAGGTATTATGAGCGATTGATTTCTTAAATATTCAAGACTAGAACAATCAGTTCAAGCTAGTTAACTCAACTAATACAAGTGAGATTGATACTTTAGTCGATAGAATATATATAATAGTTAAGACTATCATTAGCAGGGGAGAGGTTATTTATGGGGTTGAACCATAAAGTTTCTTTGCTCTGAGAAACCGATGCGGGGGCCAAAAAGCAGGATTGGAGACATACATTCTTATGATTCGACAGAATTTATAGAACAATTATGTTCATCATTCGGTTTTGCTCAAATCCTAACCGCTTTTACCCCGACCTCGGTATAGCTGAGTTGAACGCAAATATAGACTAGTTGTATAGAGGTTATGCTAAGTAGACCCCCCTTAAAAGGGAAGGTTATCTCGCTCTAATATTATAAAATTTTAGTATAATACCATAATTACACAAATTTCTTTTATACACTTATTGACTTTAGGTTAAAAAGTTTATATACTGTAAAAGGCTTGTTAAAGAGATAGCTTCCTTCATTAATATATCGTTCGTTTGTAAATTTATTGTAAAGTTTTTGTTGACACAAATAGGGTATGATGATATATTAGCAAGGTAGTCTTATTTATTATTAGCGCGGGATGGAGCAGTTCGGTAGCTCGTCGGGCTCATAACCCGAAGGTCGGTGGTTCAAATCCGCCTCCCGCAATTATTTAAAGGTCCCGTAGTGTAGCGGTTAACACGCCTGCCTGTCACGCAGGAGATCGCGGGTTCGATTCCCGTCGGGACCGCCATTATGGTTCAGTAGCTCAGTTGGTAGAGCAATGGATTGAAGCTCCATGTGTCGGCAGTTCGACTCTGTCCTGAACCATTTCCTATCGTTGCTTGGCGGTTGTGGCGAAGTGGTTAACGCATCGGATTGTGGTTCCGACATTCGTGGGTTCGATTCCCATCAACCGCCCCATAATCGTTCCTATTAAGCGGGTGTAGTTTAATGGCAAAACCTCAGCCTTCCAAGCTGATGTTGTGGGTTCGATTCCCATCACCCGCTCCATTTTTACTTTTATTCCACAGTAGCTCAGTGGTAGAGCTATCGGCTGTTAACCGATCGGTCGTAGGTTCGAATCCTACCTGTGGAGCCATATGGCCCCGTGGTCAAGCGGTTAAGACACTGCCCTTTCACGGCAGTAACACGGGTTCGAGTCCCGTCGGGGTCATTCTTAACAGAAGTGTTTGATCGCTTCTGTTTTTTTAATATCACTGTGGAAAGTTGTCCGAGTGGTCGAAGGAGCACGCCTGGAAAGCGTGTAGGCGTCATCATGCGTCTCGAGGGTTCGAATCCCTCACTTTCCGTAGGATAGAGAACAATGGTTGATATTTGTTTTCTTAAAATCACTAAGAACGCTGTTATGACGGCGTTCTTTTTATTTTTGATTAACATTCGTTAATATCTGTATATAAATAAAGTGGTCAAATTTTGGTCAAATAAATAATATATTTACCTTTTTGGCCTTAAGTTGACCAAATTTAGACCATCATAAATTATCTAGGATTGTAGTAACTTTTTCGTCCTCTGTTGTTTTGTAGTCATCTAATAAGTGACTATATACACGCCATGTAATTTCAATGTTAGAATGTCCTAATCTTTTACTTACATATTGAATTGATAATCCATTAGCTAATAACGTAGAAGCATGTGTATGTCTTATTGCGTGTAAAGTGTAATTGCCTAACGAGTTTTGAAGTAAAAATCTTTGAAATGTTTTAGTTACCGCATTATGTGTAATTAATCCTACACCGGTATTAAAAATGTAATTATCATTAATTTTTCTTACTTTGCTATTCAAGACGCTTTGAATATGTTTAATATCGTGCTTTCCGTTATTTATAGCTTGGAACCCTTGATATTAAAGGGTTTTATATTTGCAAGTGTCAAAAAAGTGTCAAGAAAAATTTTTCTTACACGTTGACCTTGCTTTTTTTATGTTGATCGAGCAAATGCGAATATAAGTCGAGTGTTTCAGATAGATAATAATTCCCAAACTTTAACTAATATATTCAATAGATATACCTTTAGAAAGCAGATAAGAAGTATGAGTGTATCTAAGTGAGTAGGGTATTATATCTTTATCTCTGAGTCCTATGTTTTTCTTAGCATTCTTGAATGATTTATTTGCTGCTGTATGAGTGAGATTAAAAATTTTACCGTCTACGCGGTTGAGGAACTTAGATATTTTAGTTTTCATAGCTTCGACCTCTTTTATAGATACTTCCACAAATCGATCTACATTATTAGTTTTAGTGATCCTCTTATGAATATGCTCGTCTTTCTTTAAATAATCGTCATACACGGCGTCTTTTATACAAGAGAAAAATATCCGTCTACCTTCCTTACAGTTTCTGTAGACCTGCCTTAACCGAAGTTGTTCAGAAATTTTGGTACTCAGAATGTTTGATATTCTAAACTAAAAAAACCTAACTAAAATAACTGTTAAATAGCTTTAGAGAACATTTATCCCAATAATACTGTTTAGATGAAATTTATTTTTTCTAACTACTCAGTATGATGAAAAGAGAAGGCTATATTATCTTTAAAATCTTTTCCATCTTCTAAATTACTAATAAGTTGCTGCGCTGTATTTGTATCTGCTCCCTTAGTTTTAAAAGCTGAGTTCCTTTTTTACCGAACTTAAAAAGAGGGATGTTTGATATAAAATTGTCAAGAAGTAGAGCTTTATTTTCTTGTGATTGGGAATGTTGCCATTGAGTTATTTTAATCTTAAAAATGAAAGTAATGAAAATAAAAAAGAAGTTGGTAAACTTGAAAAAAAAGATAGAGATGGGAAGCTAGCTAAGCCTTTATTACTAAAGAGGTGGAAAAAGATAATATTAAAAGAAACTCATTGAGAAATACAGGGTCTATACTAAATAGGACTGGCGACTTTAGCTGGTCCTATTTTTAATACAAAAAAGAGCGCAAATCCTACCATAATTATAAACAGAGGATAATGCGCTCATAAATTATTGTTATAGTATAAAAGTCGTTTAATAGCCTAATGCATGTGCGATATCTTCGATGATTCCAGCAGAATTAGCGACGATATCTACAATACTTTTGCCTAATTCAGCTCCACCGCCGTTCTGAGCAGCAGTTACTGTATCAGCTATAGCCTTTCCTAAACCTTCAAGATGTTCCATAATTTCCCCTCCTTCCCTTAAAAATCAATTACATTTTATCAAGCTTTATTTAGAAATTCAATAAAACATATTTAATTTTATTTATAAGATTTAAATTATTTCAGATTAATTTATTTAATATTTATACTATAATCTGATATTTCAATATAAAGTAATATAATAATAACTGTATGCTTGAAAAAAGTATGATCCCTTACTTTTAAAAGCGCTTTATATCTTAAACTGTTTACGTATCAAGCGCTTCATTCAAATAATCTTTAAAAGTTACTCAATATATTAAGGTTAATGTGTCCTCTCCATTTGACTGACGAATGACCGATAGAAGGGGAAAAATAAAGTGATTGTTTAAGGGAGCGGGACAGAAATCTAATTTGAATAAAAAGATTTCGTAGTCCCGCCCCGGCAAGGATGACTAGAATTGAAAAAAGCTTGATACAAGCGCATTTTCAAATCAGTCATTTACTGCCAAGATGCTGAAAAAGGCTGAGACATTACATTATGTCCCAGCCTCTATCTCTCTAGTCAAAGACCTTTATGTCCCGCTCCCATTGAAACTTGAGAAACTCTTAAAAGCGAATCTTACTTCGTTAGAGAATGTTTGTAAGTGAATATAAAAAAAGCATTAAACAACCAAATAACATTACTTAATACCTTATTCACCTTCGAGCTTTTCCTTGTTCTGTCAGTTCTTTTGAAGCAAGTTAATATTTGTAGCTATAGCGATTTTGCCCAACCTCATGAGCTGCCGGTATATCTTTATAAGCTAGTGTACCTTGAGCTTGTTGGTTATAACTTTCAGGTTGTTGTACTCGGTTCTCTTTATTACCAGTTTTAGGCAGTTGATCGCTGTTAACTTTCGTATTTTCTGCATGAGACTCTTGAGATGACTTTTCTTCGTCAGTACTCTGGTTTGTAACTGAAGATTGTTTCTCTTCAAGTGATTTATCCTCTTGTTTACCTTCATAGCTTTGTTGGCGTCTTTCTTAGGCTTCTTATCATCTATTTTTAATTAATGATTTTTATGATTATATGATTTACTTTCTTCCTTTTTCGACATGCTGCTAATACTAAGAAGGAAGTTGAGATGTAAATTTCTATGCTCTGAGAAACCGATTAACGGCATTTCAAAAGCAGAATTTTCGCCAGAGACGTTCACTATACGACTAAATTTGGAAAAATTCTTTACGCATTATTCAGTGCTTCTCAAATCTTAACCGCTTTTGTTCCGAACTCTATGCACTATTGTGAATTATTCATCTCTAAGCTAAACCTATAGATTCTTAACTGTTGAGATAGTATTTCTAAGGAAGAGAGCATACTTGCTGGCTTATTTATTACTAGTAGTGGTGTCTCTTAATTAGGAGGTAATTCCCTAAGTTCAAACAGCACGTATAAACATATACACTTTACATCAATTAGGGCACCAACAGCAGTCAAAAGACAATAATATTTAGACTTGTTCATTTCGTTCCAAGGCGATGCTTTAACTCCTTATAATCTTCTTTTATCTAAAGTATAGAGTTATTTCTATAGAAGGTAATAAATAAGAACAATCTCGTTTAATTTAGCTTTGAACATGGTATGAAAGGTGTCATTAATAGAAGTTTACTGCTCCTGAACTAATGTGATAGTATTCAGAAAATTTAGGGTCGCTTACCTAAATGAGATAGGTGTTTATCAATCGCTAGAACTTGATAACTTGTTACTAGTATAAAATGATAATAAAGAGGGTACACTGGATATTTTTTATCTAAATTCAGCTACATATTAACTCTATTATTATACGGGTTGATTGCACCATGATATTAGTAGAAGGCAATATGTCTTAACGCTTAGCTCTCGCGTAATCACAGCATATCAATCAGATGTTAAAAGAGGCTGATAACCCGCCAACAATTGACGGATAAATTTGCTCATGCATAAGCTCTAATATGACGAGTGAGATTAAAAGGCCTCTGTTAGCTCTTTACGAGTATTCCAGAGGCCTTAGGATTATTTTTTATTATTTGTATTAGATTCATTTGTCGCAGGTTTGTTAGACGAAGTTGAGTTAGAATGTGCTTCTGTATTTGATTGCGATGAAGAATGATTTCCCTGATCATTTTGTGTAGGTTGAGATGATTGATTTTGTTGTGGTGATTCCGATTGCTTTGCCGAAGAATCATCTTTTTTATTTGTAGATGGTTTAGCTTTATTAGCCGACGTTTCTTGTTGACTCGGTGCTTGAACTGCTGAATGATTACGTTCTGTAGCTCCTTGAGAAGGGGCAGTCGGCGTCTTATTATAATTATTATTTTCGTCTACAGTAGAATTAGCATCTTCATTCTTGGAATCTTTCTCGTCCGCTACATTTTTGCTGTCACTTTTTAATTTTGAAATATCAAATGTGACGCTTTTACTACTAAATAGGGTAGATGAAATCTCTAACTTCTTATCTTTAGAGTTAGCGACTTTTGAAGAGACATCGAACACGATTTGACCAGATGCACTACTATCAGGGTTAATCTGTTCTAAGAAGAAAGTTGAACCGGAACCATCTTCACGGATATTTGCTGCTGTGGAAGCGCTGCTATCTGCTTGTAATGTCTTTCCTTCAGACTTTAATTTAAACATAGTGCTATCAACGGTTAGTGCTTCATTTCCTTTGTTTTTAATCCTCACGTTGACAGTTATAAATTGTCCTTTGGGATATGTCGGCATAAATGTAGGATTGACTACATTAGTTTTAGTAGCTGAGTTAACTGTAACGTTGAGGTCGCCATTTTTAGCAGTTTCACCCATTTTGTATTCACTTTTTACAGGCTGGGTGAAAGGCGTATCACCTTTAATAAAGAATATAATAGATATGATACCAATTGATAGAAGTAACAGGATGACTGCTGAAATAGTTAAACCTAATAGCCATCCTCTTTTAGGACGTTTGTGTTGTTGCCGACGCTTATATTCTTGAAATTCTACCCATTCACGTTGCTCTTGCTTGCTTTTATTGTGATAGTCTGCCATATAGTTGCTCCTTTTCTTATGATTGATGTTATCTCTTATTTTTAAATTCTCTATATATAAAGCTAATTATAATAGGGTTCAGAAGAATTGCAATATAATTTCAAAATAATTTATTTGTGTTGATGACTAACTTTAGTAATGATAAATGAAGTAAAACAAACTAAGATTGAGCCAGGGATATAAATATTAGAAAAGATAGGGTAGCGGGACAGAAATCTAATTTGAATAAAAAGATTTCGTAGTCCCGCCTCGGCAAGGATGACTAGAATTGAAAAAAGCTTGATACAAGCGCGTTTTCAAATCAGTCATCTACTGCCGAGATGTTGAAGAGGCTGGGATTTATGTCCCAGCTTTTTCTCTCTAGTCAGAGACCTTTATGTCCCAGGATCTCAATGTTGTGCTTATAGACTGTAAAAACGTTATAATAATTAAGAAAATGGAGGGATAAAGTTGAAACCGTGGTTAGCTCAACAAGCACACCTACAACCTGATAAAGTTTTTATAGATAATGGAAGTGAAAGATTAAGTTTTTCGAGCTGCTATAGTAAAGCTAAGAAACTCGCATATGTGTTAAAAGAATATGACTTGCGTAGGGTAGGGCTTTACATCGATAATTCCATTGAGTCTGTCATTTTAATCAATGCGGCGTGGCTAGCTGGTATAGAAATTGCTATGATCAATACGCGTTTAACTAAAGATGAAATTTTGAATCAGATGAAGTCAGTGGAAATACAAACGATATTGAAGACCAAACCACTACAATTAAACAATATACGTTTATTAGATTATAACGATATAACTAAGCAAACATCTAAAAAAATGTATGAAACGACGAGCGACCCTGAACAGATAGCTTCCATCATGTTTACTTCTGGTACCACTGGCCCGCAAAAAGCCGTTCCCCAGACGTTTGAGAATCATTACGCTAGTGCTTTAGGCTGTGAAGAAAGCTTAGGATTTGATCGACATACCGTGTGGTTATCTGTATTACCTATTTATCACATTTCAGGATTGAGCGTCATTATACGTGCGTTGATCAAAGGGTTTACAGTTAGATTGGAAAGAAAGTTTCAGACCCAACGTATGTTGAATATTATACAGAGTGAGGGCCCTACTCATATTTCACTTGTACCACAGACATTACAATGGTTAATGGATGCAGGTCTCAACCAACCTTATTCAATTGAAAAGATCTTACTAGGTGGCGCAAAGTTATCACGACAACTTATTGAGCAGGCTTTGGATAGACAATTACCTATTTATAATTCCTTCGGTATGACAGAGACGTGTTCTCAATTTCTAACAGCTTCGCCTTCAATGCTAAAATGTCGACCTGATACAGTGGGGCAACCAAGTGAAAATGTACAAGTTACAATAAAGAGACCTAATAAGGACGGGCATGGAGAATTGTTGATAAAGGGTAAGAATGTCATGGATGGTTATCTCTATCCAAGTCATTTAAGCGATACTTTTGAAGATGGCTATTTTAAGACTGGAGATATAGCTGAAATTGACAACAAAGGTTACATAATGGTGTATGATCGTCGTAAAGATTTAATAATTAGTGGTGGCGAAAATATTTATCCCTATCAAATCGAAAGCGTCGCTCGTGCATATTCGAATGTAATAGATGCCATGTGTATCGGAGTTGAGGATGAGGTCTGGGGTCAAGTGCCCAAACTATTCGTCATAGTTCAAAAAGGTTATAACGAATTACAATTTAGAGAATATTTAACTGTACACCTTGCTAAATATAAAGTTCCTAAGAAGATCCAAGTTGTAGAAGAACTCCCTTATACATCCACTGGTAAATTACAACGTAGTTATTTTAAAGGATAAATGAGTAGAGGGGGGAAGTTATGCGGCTAGTATCACTCAATTTTTACTTAGTGGACGAACCATTTAAACAAGCCATTGTTACGCCTAAAATACGCTTAGATAGAAGGAAAGCGTTAATTATAGAACTTATCACTGAAGATGGAAAGAATGTGTATGGAGAGTGTAATGCTTTCGAAACGAACTGGTATGCGGATACCGTAATTAGTGATGTTAAAGAGGCTATCGAGAAGTGGTTTATTAAAATTAAAAATAAAAAGTTATGTACATACCAGGAAGCCTTACATTATGCGGATATGTTAAAGGATCAACAGGACGCAAGACATACAGTTGTGATGGCGCTTTATCAATTATTTCATAAATTACCGACGTTTAGGGTGGAATACGGTGCGACAGTGAATGGGATGACTAATCAGTCACTACAGTACATTAAAGATAACCGTCCAAAGCGCGTTAAAGTCAAGTGGTCTTCAACAATTCAAGAGGACATACACGGGCTGCAATCACTTGATTATCAACCTCTGATAGCTTTAGATGCCAATGAATCGCTAACTAAGCCCGATATAGCAGAATTGGAGAAGATAGCAGAGAGTGATATATTGTATATCGAAGAGCCTTTCAAGAAGATGGATAAAGCGTTAATACAAACTGTGAGTCATCTCGTGCCGGTAGCTATTGATGAAAAAGCCACTAGTATTCAGGCGATAGAGCATCTTGTCAGTCACTATGATATTAAAGTGGTTGTTATTAAACCCTTCAGATTAGGGGGAATGGATAAGGCTATGGAAGTTATCCAGTACCTAGGGGGTAAAGGCATACAAACTGTTGTCGGTGGCATGTATGAGTATGGTTTAAGTAAGTACTTTACTGCCTTATTATCAAGTTATGCTCCTCTACCAGGTGACATCACGCCTGAAGGTTATTATTTTGAAAGAGATATCGTTCGGCATGGAGGTAAACTTGAGGATGGTTATATTAAATTTGAACCACCTCAGATGTTATCTCGTCAGCTTAAAAGCTATGAATGATGTTTCTTGTTCTTATGTTCTTTCTTGATTGGTACTGGGTCAAAGCCGCTCTTGTGAAATGGATGACATTTAGATATGCGCTTAATACCCATCCAAGTTCCCTTTAAAGGGCCGTAAACTTCGATGGCTTCGCGAGTATACTCTGAACAAGTTGGGTAGAAACGACATGTTCTAGGTGTCATAGGCGAAATATATTGTTGATAGAATTTAATTAAAGATAAAAACAGTTTTTTCATAATTAATCCTCGCTTCATCGTTATGGATTATAGGGATTATAACATATTTTACATGGGTGGTGATGGGTTGAGATTTATAGACGGCGAGAATGATGATGTATTTTTAGAGTATAAAAATGATGATGATCCGAATGGTGAACACGTACTAATTATCCCTGAATATCAGAATCAATTACTCTTTACGAAACATAAGATACGAGGCATCGAATTTCCAGGAGGGAAAAAGGAACAAGATGAATCCGCGTTAAAAGCAATGCAGCGGGAATTATATGAGGAGACAGGAGCAGAAGTGTTAGAACATCATTACATCGCTCAATATTTCGTCAAGAGAAAACACGGTCAATCTTTTAGCAAAGATGTATTTTTTGTTAAAGTGAAATCTCTAAAGTCGCGAACAGATTATTATGAAACCGCTGGACCTATTTTATTTAAAGAAGTGAGTGAGATAAGTGAAGGCGAGAAGAGCTATTTGTTAAATGATCCAGCTATACTTCATTGTTTAGAAAGAGTGAGGAAACTTGGACTTTATTAAACGTAAACGCATGCCTGCAGAGCTTAATAACCATATTTCAGAAGAAGTAACTTACCTCGTTCAAAACCTAGCTATCAAAGGTTTATTGCTCACACCTCTTAGAAAAATTCAGCGTATCGTCGTTTATCTTAGAGGTGGCAAAGGACAAGTGGGTCGCGTACGCACTGCTCGTCTGCTTCAATTTAGTAATCAAACTACACTGATCTTTGCGCCATACTATCGCGGTAATAATGGCAGTGAGGGTAAAGATGAATTTTGTGGTAATGATCTTAATGATGTCATCGTTCCTATTAAAATGTTAGCTCAACACTACCCGAATGTGCCTATACATATCGTTGGATTTTCAAGAGGGGGGATTCAGGGGTTACTTACGTTTCAAGAGGTTCCAATTACTAGTTTTATTATATGGGGCGGAGTGACTGATCTCTTGCTTATGTACGAAGAAAGACAAGATTTACGAGGAATGATGCGCAGGATGATAGGTCATCCAACTAAAAATTTGTCTGTATATCACGAACGTAATGGACTGTCATCATTATCTAGACATAGCCCTCCTATACTCATAGTTCATGGTGGGAAGGATAAGCAAGTAAATATTCAGCAAGCTTATAAACTGGAACATCGACTTGATGAAATAGGGGCAACGTATCAAACGTATTATCAGCCAACTGAGGGGCATGTGCCTCGCCCTCCTGGTTTAACTTCTGCATTGCAGAAAGTACATCAATGGATGGACGATATAGAACGCAACAACATCTAGCGTAGATGTTTAACTTAGGAAATATAGAAGCTTTTGTTTAAATAAATCGATAAAGTAACAAAGCACAATGCTAAATGTGAGATGCTTTCTTTTCAATCTAAGTAGGATCTGATCCAATTATATTAGCTAAGGATTATAATATATTATAGTAACTTGCTAATAGCAGTTGATAAGGTAATAATACATTAAGCGACATTAATATTTCGTTGTTTAGTACATTGATTATAAAGACTGAGGAATAGAAGTAAATTTATTTATAGTCGACCTATAAAAAGGCCCTTTCTTGATGCAGTATTAAAGATAGAAATAAGACTTTAATAAGCAATGGGAGCGGGACAGAAATTTTTTTATTCAAATAAGATTTCTGTCCCGCTCCCATTTTAGCGATAGAGCACATTTATGAACGAGACTTTTAAATTTATTTTATATCATATTTTTCTTCAAAGTGAGGTCGCCTTATATAATCTTTATGCTTTTTTTTACTGTCAAAATATTTATCATATTTCTCTTTCAAAATGGCTTCTCCTGTTAATTTATTATCATCATCAAAAGAATACGTATACGTGTTGTAAGGCTCATCTTTAAAAGTGACTTCGACATCATTTTCTCCAGTGTTCAACACGAAAGAGGGTTTCTCCGTTTTAATTTTGTCCTCCCATCCTCTTTTCTTAAGTTCGCGATGAACTTTTGCTTTAGTTTTAGCTTCTTCTTGCTTTTGATAACCTAAATACAAGTGTTTACCCATAATAAACGCTACTATTAATATAATAATTAAAGAAATAATGATAATACCTATAATTTTAAATTTTTTATTCATATTAACCTCCTAACCTAAACTTTTACTTGCATTAATTTTTATAAAAATAAATAATTTTATACATTTATAAGATATATTTGTAAGAAGAATAAAGTCAAGCTCTATTAGGCAGCATAAGTTAAAGTTATTACTTTAGGGAAGGTGTTAATCGATTTCCCAGAGCACAGGCATTATATGTCTCAACCTCAAGTCTTTAAATAAGCAATACAGTAGAATTCAAATCAGAAGTGAACCCCACTGTATTTGTTCGATCCAGCACATTTTTATATCAGACTTAAGCACTTACTTTAAATCATATGTTTCTTTAAAATGAATCCTTTTTAAATATTCTTTATACTTTTTCTTACTTTCAAAGTCTTTATCATATTTATCTTTCAACACAGCATCTCCACGAACTTTATTGTCTTCATCCACAGAATACGTATATGTATTATATGGTTCATCTTTAAAAGTGACTTGTAAATCATTATCACCGGTGTTTAAAGTAAAGATATTTTCTTCATCTTTAATTTTATCCTCCCAACCCTTTTGTTTAAATACATGGTGAACTTTATGTCTTAGTTTCGCTTCTTCATGTTTTTGATAGTCTAAATACATATGCTTACAAATAATAAACGCTACTATTAATATAATAATTAAAGTAATAATGACAATACCTATAATTTTAAACTTTTTATTCATATAGACCTCCACTTCTAAGTTTTAATAAGTTTAAAATTAAATAATTTATATACTTTTAAGATATATTTCGAGATGTAATAAAGTCAAGTTCTAGGAGATTACATTTACTTATATCGCAAGTAACTTCTTTAAGCACACGCTACGAGGCTGGGACATAAAGGTCTTTGACTAGAGAGATAGAGGCTGGGACGTAATGTAATGTTTCAAGATCTTTCAGCTTCTTGGCAGTAGATGACTGATTTGAAAATGCGCTTGTATCAAGCTTTTTCAATTCTAGTCATCCTTGCCGGGGCGGGACGACGAAATCTTTTTATTCAAATTAGATTTCTGTCCCGCTCCCTTCAACATCTCGGCAGTAGATGACTGATTTGAAAATGCGCTTGTATCAAGCTTTTTTCAATTCTAGTCATCCTTGCCGGGGCGGGACTACGAAATCTTTTTATTCAAATTAGATTTCTGTCCCGCTCTCATTAGAAAAATAACTTTACAACAAAACTATTTGGATTTAAGTTATTTGTTTTTTTAAAATGAAATGACGATCTCTTTGTAGAAATAGCCATTCTTTTTCCAAACAAAAACGGTCAGTGATTTTCATCACCAACCGTTTTAAATAGAGAGGTCTATATAGCTCTTGTGTTACGAGCAATTATCGTTAATTCACAGTTATTGTCAGTTTAATGTATAGCTCAATTATTGTTTATTAAAGCCACCTGTTTGAGATAGTTCTTGTGCTTCTTCACCAAACTTAGCAAAGTTATTGTCAAATCTTTCTATTAAATCTTTAGCTTGTGCTTTATATTCTTCAGGTCTGCTCCACGCATTGATAGGATTAAGAATAGTTTTTGGAACGCCGTCAATATTAGTTGGGATACTTAAACCAAACATTTCATCTTGAGTGAACTCAGCACTTTTCAGCTCGCCAGTAATAGCTTTGTCTACCATCTGACGTGTGTAGTTTAAGTTTATACGACGACCTACACCGTATTTACCACCAGTCCAACCAGTGTTTACTAAGTATACATCTACCTCATGTTTATCGATGTGATCTCCTAGTATATCCGCATAAACTTTCGCATTTAGCGGCATAAATGGCGCGCCAAAGCAAGTAGAGAAGGATGGCTCTGGCTCAGTGACGCCGCGTTCAGTACCAGCTAGTTTTGATGTAAATCCACTTAAGAAATGATACATAGCTTGTTGTTTATTTAATTTAGAAATAGGTGGTAATACTCCAAAGGCATCAGCAGTTAAGAAGATAATAGTGTTTGGGTGAGCCCCTTTAGATGGCGTTACAATGTTCTCAATGTGATGAATAGGGTAAGCTGCACGTGTATTTTCTGTGTAGTAATTATCGTCAAAATCAATATCGCCATCATTGTCAACGACAACATTTTCTAATACTGTACCATATTTAATCGCATCGTAAATTTGTGGTTCTTTTTTACGCGATAGGTTGATAGCTTTAGCGTAACAGCCACCTTCAATATTGAAGATACCGTCTTCGTTCCAACCGTGCTCGTCATCGCCTATGAGTTTACGATCGGGAGCAGCTGATAAGGTTGTCTTACCAGTACCAGATAAACCAAAGAAGAGAGCAACGTCACCCTTTTTACCTACGTTTGCTGAACAATGCATACTCATAATATTGCCTTTAGGTAAGAGATAGTTCATCACAGAGAAGATACTTTTCTTCATTTCGCCTGCATACTCTGTACCACCAATGAGAACGAGCTTATGTTTGAAAGAAACGATAATAAATGTTTCAGAGTTAGTACCATCAACGGCAGGGTCCGCTTTAAATTTAGGGGCTGAAACAATCGTGAACCCACTGTCAATTTCTTCTGCTTCTTCTTTACTGCTAGGGCGAATAAACATATTTTGAGCGAACAGATTATGCCAAGCTAATTCATTAATTACGGTTAAAGGAAGCGTAGTTTTCTTATCGCTACCTGCGTAACCTTTGAATACGTATAATTCATCTTTTTCTTCTAAATAATCTAATACCTTATTATATAGGTTAAGGAAAGTTTCCTCATCGATTGGTTGATTCACTTCTCCCCAATCAATATCATCTTTGTACGAAGGCTCAGTCACAATAAATTTGTCTTTAGGTGAACGACCTGTGTACTTACCAGTTCGCGCATTGATAGCGCCTAACTCAGTCAGTTCACCTTCATTATTTTGAAGTATTTTATAATAAAGTTCTGTTGTTGATAACTGAAAAAGAGAGGTAGATTTTTTTAATAAATTTTTAATTTTATTTGTATAAGTATACGTATCAGTTGCCATACTTAATCCCTCCAGCGGTAAAAATTTATGTAAGCCTTTACAGTTAAAAAGTATAACACATCTCTTTTATTAATCCATACCGATAACTGAAAGATTATGATAAAAAAGTAAAATTGACAGAATGAGTCAGTTTAGGTAGTATAAATGTTAACGGATTCTCTTATCCTGAGTGGTGGAGGGACATGGACCCAATGAAACCCAGCAACCTCTTCTTAATAATGAAGAAAGGTGCCAAACCGTTTGCAGACGCTATGTCTGAACGATAAGAGCGAATGGACGTACAGAGCCTTCTCTCTATCTAATAGTGAAGAGGGCTCTTTTTTGTTAAGCTCTGTTGGAAGGGAATATACGTAATATATAATAAAGGAGCACATTATGACTTATAATAAAAGGTTATTCACTTCAGAATCTGTAACTGAAGGACATCCTGATAAGATAGCGGATCAAATATCAGATGCGATTCTTGATGAAATATTGAAAGATGACCCTCACGCACGGGTCGCATGTGAGACGACTGTGACCACTGGGATGGCGTTAATCACAGGAGAGATTTCAACTCGTACATATGTAGACATTCCTAAAGTAGTTCGTGAGACAGTGAAGAACATTGGTTACACTCGTGCTAAATATGGTTATGATAGTCAAACTATGGCTGTTATGACGGCAATTGATGAGCAATCACCTGATATCGCTCAAGGTGTTGATAAAGCGTTAGAATACCGCAATGATATTTCTGAAGAGGAAATAGAAGCTACTGGCGCTGGGGATCAAGGATTAATGTTTGGCTATGCGACAAATGAAACAGATACCTTTATGCCATTACCTATTTTCTTATCTCATCAGCTTGCTAAACGCTTGTCAGATGTCCGTAAAGATAAGATTATAGATTATTTAAGACCAGATGGAAAAGTACAAGTAACCGTTGAATATGACGAAAATGATGAGCCTCAAAGAATTGATACTATAGTGCTGTCCACACAACATGCTGATAATATAGAGTTAGATCAAATTCAAGATGATATTAAAGAGTATGTGATCTATCCTACAGTTCCTGACAAACTAATTGATGATAATACAAAGTTCTATATTAACCCGACTGGTCGTTTCGTTATAGGGGGGCCTCAAGGTGATGCTGGATTAACAGGTCGTAAGATTATCGTAGATACCTATGGCGGCTACGCCCGTCATGGCGGTGGTTGTTTCAGTGGTAAAGATCCCACTAAAGTAGATCGTTCTGCTTCTTATGCTGCGCGCTATGTTGCTAAGAATATCGTAGCTGCAGAACTAGCTGATAAATGTGAAGTGCAACTTGCATATGCTATAGGTGTTGCAGAGCCAGTGTCTATTTCTATTTACACTTTCGGTACAGGCAAAGTCAGCGAAGAGGTGTTAGTAGAAGCGGTCAGAGAGCACTTTGACTTGCGTCCCGCAGGTATTATTAAAATGTTAGATTTAAAACAACCAATCTATAAACAAACAGCAGCATATGGCCATTTTGGTCGCACTGACGTTCTCTTACCTTGGGAAAAATTAGATAAAGTCAATCTCTTGAAGGATTCAATTCAAAAGAGTTAATGATGAAATTGACAGCATTAACCCGATAATAATTGAATATTTATTAGAATGAAGTATAAAGAAAAAGGAGCGTTCTATTTATGAGTGCGTTAGTACCAATTGAAGTTGGTTTAATCGTAGCTGTGATTATTGCTGTAATATGTTTCATACTGTTCTTGGTAGCGTTAGCAAGTAAGAAAAAAGTTCAAAATAAAATACAATCGCAATATGAAACCCGTGAACAACAACTAAGTGATAAGCATAAAGATGAATTAGAAAAAGAAAGAATTGAAAATAAAAAGACTGTAACGAAACAGAATGAAGAACATCAAGCTACAGTAAATTCTAAAGATAGAGAGATAGATGCTTTGAAATTGTTCTCTAAAAATCACAGTGAATACGTGACTGATATGCGACTCATTGGCATACGAGAGCGTCTCGTTAATGAAAAGCGTATACGCCCTGAAGATATGCATATCATGGCTAACATCTTCCTACCTCGTAACGAGTTTGATGATGTTAAACGGATTAGTCATCTCGTCTTAACACGTACAGGTCTTTATATTATTGACTCGCAATTGCTTAAAGGTCACGTGTTGAGCGGCGTGAGCGCGATGCAATTTAAAGAACAACCACTGCTTGAACAAGTATTTGATACTTTAGATATTTCTAAAGATGTGCCCCATACTTTAGTATTTGATAAGAACAAGGACAATAAGTCACTTTCAATCATTGATTATACTGAACATCTGAAAGATATTGAAAAGTTAGCTAGGGACATTCAAACTAAGCTCAATTTGAAGTTCACTCCAACTACTATTCTCTACTTCAATCCTAAGCGAGCTGGTGATGTGACTATATCTAATTACGCGCAAACATCTAATTCTAAAGTATTAGTAGGACCAGAACAATTAAATGAATACTTTAATAAATTTGTCTTCCATGGTCGCATCCAATATGATGTTAAAGAATTACAACGAATCATGGAAGAAATTGAAACTTTTAATTAAGTTGCTATTAAATTGAAATATGACGACTCGTGGTGAGACATGGGAGCGGGACAGAAATCTAATTTGAACAAAAAGATTTCGTAGTCCCGCCCCGGCAAGGATGACTAGAATTGAAAAAAGCTTGATACAAGCGCGTTTCAAATCAGTCATCTACTGCCAAGATGCTGAAAGAGGCTGGGACTTATGTCCCAGCCTCTTTCTCTCTAGTCAAAGACCATTATGTCCCAGCCTCAATATAACTAGATATTTTAGTAAAGCGGTTGGTAGTAATATTGGTTGATGCACTTGCCACTTCTTATATTTTTATAAGAAGTCAATGTTAAACTACTATAAACAAGATCGTTTTAGATGGCTTGATGAACCCTAAGAATTGTACTTTTATGCATTGTCTGTACAATTAAAAATAAATGAATTATCACAAGGAGGGGAAAGAATGGAATCAATTGAATTCTACAATGGTCATCAAATGCCTATGCTCGGATTTGGAACATTTGAATTAACGGACTTTGAAGAATGCAAAGAAGCAGTTAAAACAGCGATATTGAGTGGATATAGGCATATTGATACAGCTAAAAGGTACAATAACGAAGAGGCAGTAGGACAAGGTATTAAAGAGGCCCTAGAAGAGTCGGGACTGACGCGATCAGATATTTTCGTGACATCCAAGCTGTGGCTTACAGACTTTGGTCGTGAGCATGTTGAACAAGCATATATTCAATCATTGAAACGCCTAAATCTGGATTATCTTGACCTGTATCTCATGCATTGGCCCGGTACTGACGAGGCACGAATGATAGACACATGGCAAGGAATGGAAGATTTATATAAAGATACGAACGTTCGCAATATAGGCGTCTGTAACTTTTTACCTAGTCAACTTGAAGCACTATTAGCACAAGTTTCTATCAAACCGGTCATCAATCAAGTAGAATTTCATCCAGAATTCACACAGAAGGAATTAAATGTATATCTCAAAGCTCAGAAGGTTTATCTTGAATCATGGTCTTCACTAGCTCGTGGTGCATTGTTAAGAAATAATTTAATTAAGCAAATAGCTGAGAAGTATGGTAAAAGTCCTGCTCAGATCATCCTGAGATGGGTTTATCAACAAGGTATTGTGGCTATACCGCGGTCAGCTAATCCAACTCATATCAAAGAAAATATTGATATTTTTAATTTCGAGATTAAAGATGAAGATATGCAACAAATAAGTTCCTTGGATAAAAATGAACGCTTTGGTCCTAATCCAGCTGATTATGAAGGCTAATATAATTTACTATCTATTATTAAGCTGTAATATAAGGTTCTAACTGGAACTATAACTATTTATTAACACCATTACGAAAGATAATAACCTAATAGACAAGCTAGGAATGCCCCAATGTATTGAATAAAGCTATAGATAATAACGGTCATTAGATGACGATTATTGTCATATATATTTACTATTTCCCACGAAAGTGTTGAAAAGGTAGTAAGACCGCCTAACAAACCTATTGTAAAGAAAGGTGATAACCACTGGTGATATAGAGAAATTCCAGAGACGAAAGAGATTAGGAAACTCCCAGCTATATTCACAAGCGGTGTGGCAATAGGGTATGACGTGTTAATGAAACGATTACTTAATTCTGTAGCAATGCTGCGTAACAGCGCACCTAGCCCGCCTCCTAACAATATGTATAAGATTGTCATCTAAAGCGGCCTCCTATCTTTGCGCCTAGAAAGCATAATGCAATTCCAAGTAAATAACTACTCATCGCATAGAGCATTAGTAAGATATAGTCACCTTGTTGGAGGAGTTGAACGCATTCAAATTGTAATGTTGAGAAGGTCGTAAGCGCTCCAAGCAATCCAGTTGTTAGGCCTTTTTTCAAATTAGAATTATAGGCAAAATAGTGCAGGGCTAAAACGCTGATTAAACCCATGAGAAAAGCACCAGTTAAATTTACTATAAACGTGCCCAGTGGAAACTGTTCGAGACTATTTAATTGCGACAACTTATAGCGCAACATGGCACCGATTGCGCCTCCTACAAAAATATAAACATAGCGTGACATAGCGAACCTCACTTCCTTAAGCAAATAAAAAGCCCCAGTATATTTGACTAAGTGACTAAACTTTAATTGCTCAAATTACTGGGGTTTTTAACTAGAAAAGAATTCCAAATGTAGATAAAGAAGAAATTAGATGGAATAAGATTACTATTAAAATAATGAAAGGTAATATTTTGCTTGCTATCCTTACCCAATCGGAATTTTCATGTAAATGCTTAATAGATTTATCATTTAATATAATAGCTACTATTAGAATAATTGCATTAATAATACAACACATAAATATGACTTTGATCATTGAACTAAAGTATGTTGTGAGTAGAGGGTTATGGGTATTAAAGTAGATACTGATTAAAACTAATATTGTAGCTAAGTAAAAATACAACTTTGAACGTGCCATAGTAACCTCCTCAATGTTTACATTTCTTTATACTATCACACTTTTATAATCATTTAATAGTCAAAATATCTATAGAGGGTAAATAACACTTCAAAATGTATATAAGCAAAATAGTAGTATTCACTTTATTAGGGTGGTATAAATGACTTAAAATGTTCGCTCAGTTGAGAGTGAAATCTTTAGCTGTAGGTGACAGACCTATTATACGTACAAAAGAGAGCTAAAGACGTATAGTAAGGAATTAAATTTGTGGGTGCAATACATAAGGAGGAACTTGAATGACACAGCTTAACATTGAAGTATTTGCAGATGGAGCAGATATTGAAGCGATGAAGTTAGCTTATAAGAATAAAGAAGTAGATGGCTTTACGACTAATCCTAGTTTGATGGCTAAAGCAGGGGTCTCAGATTACAATGCGTTTGCTAAAGAAGTGGTGAAAGAGATTCCAGATGCCTCTATTTCTTTTGAAGTATTTGCAGATGATTTAGAGACGATGGAACAAGAAGCTGAAATACTTAAACAATATGGGGACAATGTATTCGTAAAAATACCAATAGTCAATACAAAAGGCGAATCGACTATTCCCTTAATAAAAAAATTATCGGCCGACCATGTCAGATTAAATGTGACAGCAGTCTATACCATAGAACAAGTTAAAGAGATCACAGAGGCGGTTACAGAAGGTGTTCCAACTTATGTTTCAGTATTTGCTGGTCGAATAGCTGATACTGGAGTGGATCCACTGCCGTTAATGAAAGAAGCGGTTGAGATCACTCATAGTAAGCAAGGTGTCAAATTACTGTGGGCAAGTTGTCGAGAAGTAATCAATGTTATTCAAGCAGACAGCATTGGTGCAGATATTATCACTTGTCCAGCAGGAGTGGTGACGAAGGTTAATAATAACTTAGGTCGTGATATAGAAGAGTTATCTGTAGATACTGTAAAAGGTTTTGCTAAAGATATCCAAAGTTCAGGCTTATCTATTCTGTAGTACTGGTAATTCGTTTATTGCTTAGCTCTCGGGAGCGGGGCAGAAATCTTTTTATTTAAATTAGATTTCTGTCCCGCTCCCGAGAGAGTTTTTATATCAACATTTTTTAGTTATAGTTATATTTCGTTATTGAATAGCAAGGGGTCATTAGTTATGATAGTGATACAATTATGAGGGAGTATTGAAGTCATGAGCGAATCTAATTTTGAAGTCAAAGTAAGAAAATATTTATGGTTCCTTAATAGAAAAGAGAAAACCAAATTGGCGAATGTTATGAATGATAGTAAAAGTCATAGCAATGATGAACGGCCTATATACTTTGCTAATCAATTTTTGAAAAGATATATATTTAAAGAAAAAGCGATGAACACCAATCATTTCTTTTTGATATTAATCGGGCTCTTTGCTAGTTATGTGATTTGTGTAGGATTATTTTTATTAGGATTTTTAACTAGTTTAAGTGCAGTGCAACATTTATTGAATCCAGCTAAAGAGCTGTCCTTTTTAATAGTATCACTTACATTTATAGGTTCTTTATTACTTTTAGTCGTCTCGTTATTTCTAATCAAACGCGTAACTGCTTTTTTTACTAAGAAATTATTAGAATATAAGTTTAATAAAAATTAGTTGAAAGTAGCTGTTATACTTTATAAAATGACTTCAGCGAGAGCGCCTCTAACCACTTCTTATAGATGAAGATGTAATTTTCATCTACAAAAATATACTTTTGATTAGTAAAGTAAATAATGGTTTGTGATCCTTTAGATGATAGTCCTGTAATTTGGTAAGCATTTATATAAATTTGAAGTGGAGCTCGTTTATGTTTAATAGGGAACAAAATAAGTGATTGGCTAAAGTATAAAGGAACGAGTTTATTGATATTTAAGAATCTTTTTGTCAATGAGACTTGATGATGTAAATCTAAGTTATACTGTTTTAATAAATACTTAATTATTTTATTTGAGGCAGCGGGAAGGTCTATAGAATAAGTTTGGAAGACACATTCAGTATTAGCTTCTAAGGTTGGTTTAGTTTTTAAATATAATAGCTGATCTAAATTTATCATTTTACACCTCGCTATTCTTAATGAATGCCTTATACTTTTCTATTGTGGACTTCCGATATAATTTTATAGAGCTTGTAGATTTCTCTAACTTTGCAGCAATTTCTTTCATAGTAAAGCCAGCAAGTTTCATTTCTAACCACGTTTTCTCATTTATATTTAAAGAGGATTTAAAGTCATTTAACAAACTGTTATATACGTAATTGTCTTCGAAATGAAATAGAGCTAGATGATTTATGTTATCATCAACTACGATAGTATCGAGCCTTGTTTTAGATCGAAATAAATCTATGAGATGATAACGGAGTCTTATAAATAGGAATTGTTCAAGCGTGGATGAGTGAGTAGAATCGTATTTTTTAATGAGTAACCACATTTTTATTAGCAATAATTGATAAAATTCATCATAATCATACTTTATATTATAACTTTTCAATAGATAATGAATAATGTTCTGATATTTCGAATAGTACTTATCAAACTTCAACCTGTACTCCAAACTATTGTGTACACAATTTGATATTTCCGGATAGTGAAATTTTAGAATTTATACTAAAAAATTTCATTTGATATATTAACTTAAAAGGTGTTAAATAAGGGTAATAGGTTATGTAAAATAAATTGTATTAAGGCAAATATTACTTCGTATTTTAAACATTCGACATAATTCTAGAATAGATAGCTAGGAGGGTTCACAAATGGATTACGCTCACTTAAATTTAGAACATTTTTTCGCTCGCCATGATGAGTTAGATTCTATAAAAGATAAGTCTGACTTTGTAATGATAAATAATATGACTAAGGAAATGCTGTATAGAGATGGAAGTATTGAGGGAAATATAGACTTAAAGCAGTATTATTATAAGAATCGTTCTCAAGCAGTTAGTTTCATTATGATGGATTTTTATAAACATAATTCTAGACCGTAAGCATTTGACTTTTATAACTAGATTTTAAATATAGTAGCCTTCGATTGTAATGAAATTAAATTTTCATTACTTTTTTTATGAGTGTGTAACAACCACAGTAGAAAATTGTGTGACATCCGATTTAATGTTAAACTTTATTAGCAAAGTTTCAATTATAACCTAAGAGGTGTAGACATGATTAAACATAAAAAAGGTTCTATTTTTTCAATTATTGGTTTGGTAGTCATCTTAGGTATATTTTTAGCAATCGGATTTTCTTTGATATCTGACCAAGTTATCTTTAAACATGAGAAGCAAGTTGAAAAAGTAGAAAAGTTAGATAATACTCTTGATAAAGCTTCAAAAAAGCAAGTTAATAATTATACGAAGCAACAAGTATCTAATAAAAATAATAAATGGCGAGATGCTTCACTATCAGAAATTAAAGATGCAATGGATACAAGCAAGTTAATGGATAGTGATGTTCAAAAATACCAATTTTTACGACTTGATAGATATCAAGGTATAAATAGAAATCGTATTAAACGCATGCTCATCGATAACCGTACGCTTTTACATCACACGGATGATTTTATAGCAGCAGCTAAAGAGAAACATTTGAACGAAGTTTATTTGATTTCTCATGCGTTACTCGAAACCGGTTCAGTTAATAGTGAATTAGCTAAAGGTGTAGAGATTGATGGTAAGAAATATTACAATTTCTTCGGTGTAGGAGCTCTCGATGAAGATCCAGTTAAAACTGGAGGTAACTATGCCAAGAAGCATGGTTGGGATACACCTGAGAAAGCTATTAAAGGTGGAGCAGGTTTCATTCACGAGCACTTCTTATCTCGAGATGATCAGAACACACTATACAGCATGAGATGGAATCCTAAGAATACCGGTAAGCACCAGTATGCTACAGATATTTATTGGGCGAGAAGCAATGCTAAGTTGATGGCTGATTTCTATGCTAAGATGAATACTGAAGGTAAATATTATAAATATTATACCTATAAAGATGATCCTAAACATTAATTATATTGATAAGTAACTATCATACAATTTAAGCTGCTGGGTAAGAAAAATCGAATTATAGCGAGGCTGAGACACAATGCTTTTGTGTTCTGGGGAGCTGATTAACGGCGTCCCAAAAGCAGGGTGTTCAACAGAAACGCTCACGATTCGGGAGCGGGACAGAAATCTAATTTGAATAAAAGGATTTCGTCTTCCCACCCCGGCAAGGATGACTAGAATTGGAAAAAGCTTGATAGTAGCGCATTTTCATATCAGTCATCTACTGCCAAGATGCTGAAAGAGGGAGCGGGACAGAAATCTAATTTGAATAAAAAGATTTCGTAGTCCCGCCCCGGCAAGGATGACTAGAATTGAAAAAGCTTGATACAAGCGCATTTTCAAATCAGTCATCTACTGCCGAGATGTTGAAGAGGCTGGGATTTATGTCCCAGCCTCTTTCTCTCTAGTCAAAGACCTTTATTTCTCGGCCTTCGGCTTCGCTTTTATAGGAGCACCCCAACTCGCTGTGCTTGTAGAAACTGAATTATCAGTTTCTCTTTGTTGGGGCCCCACCCCAACTCGCTGTGCTTGTTGAAACTGGTTTACCAGTTTCTCTTTGTTGGGGCCCCCTGCTCAAATCCTAAACGCTTTAGTCTCGAACTCTTTTTCTGAAGGGGTAGAGTCTCCCTATAAATAATCTATTAAAGGTAAAACCTTCGAGATTTATCGTTAAGAGTTACGACAATCTCGAAGGTTTTCTATTGCTGAAAGATATTCACTTTTCTAAACAATTGTTAATTTGTAAGCGGCTCTATTTTGCCTCGTTGTTACGATTAAACACAATCCAAAAGACTAAAAATGATAAGATAAATTTAATTATAAATTTCATTAATTATTCTCCTTTTTACTATCAAAGTAATGGTGTTTTTCAAGAAATTCTTGTGCTATGAGAGCTGGTTCTTTACCTTGACCATCAGCTTCATAATTTAATTGTTGCATTTGACTTGTAGAAATTTTACCTTCTAATTTTTTTAGTGCACGTTTAATTTTTGGATTTTGAGTTAATGCTTGATTTGGGGCTACTGCACTTGCATCATACGGAGGGAAGAAGTGCTTATCATCCTTCAATACGACAAGATGATATGCAGAAATCCTGCCGTCAGTAGTATAACCTAAAGCGACATCAAGCTTTTTATTTTTAAGCGCATCATAAACTAAACCTATTTGCATTGGTTTGAGTTGCTTGAAACCAAAACCGTAATAGTGTTTGAAAGGTGCATACCCATCGCCACCTCTTTTGATCCAAGTGGTGTCGGTACCTACTTTAACTTTATCTTTCACTTTTTGTAGATCTGAGACCTTTTTGAGATGATACTTTTTAGCAGTCTGTTTAGTAACCATGAAAGCAAAAGTATTTTCGAAGCCATAAGAATTAAAAAAAGTATGCTTATATTTAGTATTAAACAAATGTTGTGTGACTTGCATAGCTTTCTCAGGTTCACGTATAGGTTTATGATTTAGCGCACCTACCAGATCTGTCCCTGTATATCGTGTGCTTGATATATCTGCATCACCGTTCTGTAAAGCATTGTGTTGAATAGTAGCTGAGCCTAGGTTATTAATAATAGACACGTTATAGTCATCAGGACCATCGTGCTCAATCAGATCCTTAATCATATAAGCCATAATCTGAGATTCACTGGTGGCTAAAGCTGAGACTTTAATATTCTTTTTAGCTTTAGGACTTCCCGATAAGCCTGGAAGGTCACATGCTGTAGACAGTATGAGCACAGATAAAAGAATGAAAAGGAGAAGGTTATTTTTCTTCATAAATACACTCCTCAACCATGTCTTGTAATCATCTATATACTAACACAACTCATCCAATAACATAATATCGGTTTACTTTCCTATCAAAACGTGAATAAATTAGTAACCAGGTCCTTGTGACCTATTTAACACCAAAGTTTAAGAGGTAGATTTATTATGAGAGTGGCAATAATTGGCGCCGGAACAGCTGGCGTAAGTATATTAAGAGAATTAGTTAAATATAACAAGTTTAATGACATGGCAATTGATGTATACGATAATCCTGATCATTTAGGACAAGGTGTACCATTCCAAAATGATAGCCAAGAATTGTTAATTAATATACCATCAGATCAAATGTCTTTGAATATTGATAACCCAAGAGAATTTTACGAGTGGTATGAAAGTCAAAACGAATTTAAATTTGATAACCCTGAGTACCTACCGCGGTTTATATTTGGTCATTATATGAAATCATACCTTGAAAAGTATAATGATCAATACAGTAATTTAAATATTATATCGAAGGAAGTTACAGAAGTATTTATCAATTCAAAGATTGGGGAGACTGATATTAAATATCATGTTTGCACTTCGTCAGACATGAAAGAGTGTAAGATTTACGATTCGGTCTTCTTGGCTATTGGCACACTATCCTACCATGACCCTTATCATTTAAAGGGGACACAGGGATACATACAAACACCTTATCCGACTTATAGCACGCTAGATGATGTAAATGATAAAGATCGTATAGCTATTATAGGTACTGGCTTAGCAAGTTTAGATGTCATCAGATATGTAGCTGCTCATCATCCTAATTTACCTATATCCGTGATGAGTCGTAGTGGCAATTTACCGAGTGTAAGAGGTGACATGCCAGAGATAGAATTTAAATTTTTGACACCTCAAGTTTTTAATGAAATTAAAAGTCAACGCTTTGGTAACGTCCCTTTACAAGAAGCAATTGAGCTTTTTAAAAAAGAGTGTAAGCGATTTAATTTAGATGTACAAAGTCTTATTCATCGAAAAAGTGGCAAACCGGTAGAAGATTTAGAATATGATTTACGACATCAAAAAGAACTGGGAATATTTCAAAGTTTATTGGAATTAGTTAAGGAAAATATGAATTGGATATGGAATAGCTTTAGTCACCAGGATCAAGAGAAATTTTTACGAGAATACCATCATATATTAAAAGCTAATTCTAACCCTATGCCTCCGAGAACAGCGCAACTCATGATTAAAGGTATTAAAAATGGGTTGATTGAAATAAAGAAAAATATTAAAGATGTCTACTATGATGAAAAAGAAGAAAAGTTTAATATTTATTTTGAAGAAGACAATGAAAAGCCCCATATTTATGATGTGGTAATTAATGCTACCGGTTCTAAAACCCATTTAAAAGATCTCGATCATGATGATCAGCTGGTTATCAATCTTCAGAATCGCCAGATTGTCCAAGCTCATCCACTAGGTGGGATACAAATTATTCCTGAGACGAACCAAGTCATCAGCCCTAGATATGGAACACTACATCGTATGTACGCGTTTGGACAGCTCACTAATGGTGTTAATCAATCAAGAAATGGCGTTAACATGATCGTTAAACAAGCGAAAAGTGTCGTAGAACAGATGTTGAATTAGAGCTAGTGTATTATGATACTTTAAATTTGTTTTATTGTGTTTTTAAAAGTTTTATTGTAAGATTAAAATTAAGTTGAGACATTGTTAAATACAAATTGTTCCTCAACTAATATATTTATGACTCAATCATCTTAAATGTATAACAATTTAATAAGTAATTCTTTCGGGGCAGGGTGAAATTCCCAACCGGCAGTAAATTTAAGCCTGCGACCTAAGGTTGTTTAAACAATCTTGGCTGATCTAGTGAAAATCTAGAGCCGACAGTATAGTCTGGATGGGAGAAAGAATGAAGTAAACATAGGTTGATTGTGACCTTTATTTAGTTCTGCTTTAAACTCTTGATGAAGAGGTCGGGACAGAAACATTTAGGATTTGATCAGAACCGAACGGTGAGCAGGGGCCCCAACAAAGAGAAACTGGTAAACCAGTTTCCCCAAGCACAGCGAGTTGGGGTGGGGCCCCAACAAAGAGAAACTGATAAATCAGTTTCCCCAAGCATAGCGAGTTGGGGTGGGGCCCCAACAAAGAGAAACTGATTTACCAGTTTCCCCAAGCATAGCGAGTTGGGGCGGGCCCCCAACAAAGAAACTGGGACATAATGTAATGTTTCAGCATCTTAGCAGTGGATGACAGATTTGAAAATGCGCTTGTATCAAGCTTTTTTCAATTCTAGTCATCCTTGCCAGGGCGGGACTATGAAATCTTTTTTGTTCAAATTAGATTTCTGACCCGCTCCCGAACCGTACGAGTTTCTGTCGAAAATCTTGCTGTTGAGACGCCGTTAATCGGTTTCCAGAGCTCAGAATCTTTATGTCTCAACTTCTTTTAAACTATCAGAACTTTATTTAAAGATGCACAAAATAAGTGCTTAATATGACATCAACCTAATTCAAATGCTTATTTTGAAATTTATTATGAGTGTTTATGATCGTTTATGAAATTCCCACACCTGAAGCTTCGTGTTTTAGGTGTTTTTTATATGAGGTGATAGAGTGAGTCAATATTTAAATTATGCCATTCAACTCGCAGAAATGGTTGAAGGTCAAACAGGTATTAATCCTCCTGTAGGTGCTGTAGTTGTTACTAATGGTAAAGTCGTCGGCATAGGTGCCCATTTACAACAAGGAGATAAACATGCTGAAGTTCAAGCATTAGATATGGCAGGAAACAGAGCACAAGGTGGAACGATATATGTTTCGCTAGAACCCTGTACACACTTCGGTTCTACTCCACCATGTGTAGATAAAATTATTGAATTCGGTATTTCTAAAGTTGTATATGCAATTAAAGACACTACACTTTCTTCAAGAGGCGATCAGATTCTTAAAGATGCTGGCATCGATGTTGAGTTCAGGTACCAAGAAGCTGCTGCCAAGTTATATAACGACTTTTTTACAGCTAAAAGAAATAGCGTGCCTGAGGTAATGGTTAAGGTCTCTTGTAGTCTCGATGGTAAACAAGCTACGGATGAAGGGCAGAGCCAGTGGATAACAAACCGGGCTGTCAAACAAGATGTCTTTCAACTACGGCACATCAACGATGCGGTAATTACAGGAACAGGTACACTGAACACCGATAATCCTAGTTATACTGCTCGTATTGAAGAAGGTAAGAATCCAATTCGTGTCATACTTTCAAGAAGTGGCGAAATAGATTTTACCTTAGATATGTTTAAAGATACAGAAGCACCTATATGGATTTATACTGAAAATGAAAATTTAACTAGCAATAAAAATAATATCGATATTAATATATTAGAGGATTGTTCACTACAGAACATCTTGCACGATTTATATCAAAAAGGCGTTGGTCGAGTACTTGTAGAAGCAGGACCACATATTACTTCTGAGTTTCTCCAATCTAGCTATACGAACGAGCTTATCATCTATTATGCCCCGAAAATTATAGGTGGTTCAGGACGTTATCAATTCTATTCAACTGAACATGTTCTTGAACTAGCCGATGTACCCAACTTTGAAATTGTTAATACTTCGATGCTTGATCAAAATATTAAAGTTCAATTACGAAAGAAGTGACCTTACAATGTTCACTGGAATTGTAGAAGAAGTAGGTAGCATTCAGAGCTTACAAGCTATTCAATCTATAGTTACACTTAAGATTCAGTGTGAAACGATATTAGAGGATATTCAAATTGGTGATTCAATTAGTGTAAACGGTGTCTGTTTAACCGTTGTCGACTTTGATAGCGACTCCTTTAGAGTTCAAGTCATTAAAGGGACAGAGAACAAAACTTATCTTAATCAACTGTCTCGCGGTGTCTCTGTGAATTTAGAACGAGCGATGAGTGGTAAAGGTCGATTTGGCGGCCACTTTGTCTTAGGTCATATAGATGAAGTGGGTTACATTTCTAAGATCTCTAGAGGTAACAATTCAACTGTAATTACCATTAAGGCATCAAAGCAGCTGTTAAATCAAATAGTTTCTAGAGGCTCTATTGCAGTAGACGGTACAAGTTTAACTATATTTGAATTACGGGACAATGAATTTGATATTCATCTAATACCTGAGACGCGTCACTCCACTATTTTAGATGAAAAAAGAAACGGTGATCCAGTACATTTAGAAACTGATATGTTATTCAAATATGTGGAGCGTATTATAGGTAGCAAATCTCACGGTATATCTGAGGATAAGTTGAAAGCGTACGGTTTTTAGGAGGGGTAGAGGATGAAAAAAGATCGTATAGAAGATGCTCTCCAGGCACTTAAAAGAGGAGAAAGTATAATAGTCGTTGACGATGAAGATAGAGAGAATGAAGGGGATTTAGTGGCGGTTTCACAATGGATGAAACACAATACAATCAACTTTATGGCAACTTACGGAAGGGGCTTGATATGTGCTCCAGTGAGTCAAGACATCGCTAACCGTTTAGAATTAACACCGATGGTAACCCATAATTCTGATACTTATAGTACGGCTTTTACTGTGAGTGTAGATCATTGTGATACCACTACAGGCATCAGTGCGAACGAACGCATGCTAACCGCTAAAGCATTGATTTCTCCTGACACTCAAGCTCAAGATTTCAATAAACCTGGTCATTTGTTTCCACTTATAGCTAGAGAAGGCGGGGTATTAGAAAGACAGGGACATACAGAAGCGTCGGTTGATTTAGCTAAATTGACAGGAGCGGCTCCTGCTGCTGTTATTTGTGAAATCATGAATGATGATGGGACGATGGCGAAGGGAAGAGATTTAGAAGCGTTTAAATCAACGCATAATTTATGCCTGATCACTATTAAAGATCTTCTCAACTATAAGCGCTATGTTCAGCACGAACAAATAGAAGCTAAAGCAAAGGTTAAGATGCCCACTGACTACGGGCAATTTGATATGTATGGTTTTACTACTAGTGATGATGAAGAAATCATTGCTATCGTCAAAGGAGAAATCAGTGAAACTGAAAACGTTCGTCTACATTCTGCATGTAAGACGGGGGATATATTTCACAGTCAACGGTGTGATTGTGGCAAACAACTTGAAGCATCAATGAAGTATATCAATGAGCACGGTGGTATGATCCTCTATCTTCCTCAAGAAGGCCGTGGTATTGGTTTAATTAATAAATTACGTGCCTATGAGCTCATCGAAGACGGTTATGATACCGTCACGGCTAATACCGCTTTAGGATTTGATGAAGATTTAAGGGATTATTATGAAGCAGCTCAAATACTCAAACATTTTGGTATAAAAAAAGTAAATTTGCTGAGTAATAATCCTGCTAAGTTCCACAGTTTAGAACATTACGGTATTGAAATAGAAAAAAGAATCGAAGTTATTGTTACTGGTAACAAATACAATCATGATTATTTAGAAACTAAACGACAAAAAATGGGTCATTTAATATAAGAGGTCGGGACAAAAGGCGTTGAGGATTTGAGCGGAACCGAACGATGAGCAAATTGTGTCGAATCGTAAGAATGTCTGTCGACAATCCTGCGTTTGGGACGCCGTCCATCGGTTTTCTAAAACACAGAAGATTTATGTCTCATCCTCATTAATATAGGAGGTTTTACTTATGAATTTTGAAGGAAATCTTATAGGATCAGATTTAAAGATAGCGATAGTAGTTAGTCGTTTTAATGATTTTATTACAATGAAATTACTCGAAGGTGCTCAAGACACTTTAAGACGTCATGATGTAGATGATAATAATGTTGATGTGGCTTTTGTACCAGGCGCTTTTGAAATTCCTTTAGTTGCAAAGAAATTAGCTCAAAAAGACAAATACGATGCTGTTATTACGTTAGGATGTGTTATCCGCGGTTCTACGAGCCATTATGATTACGTTTGTAATGAGGTGTCAAAAGGTATCTCTCGCGCTAATGACGTGAGTGGAACTCCAGTTATTTTTGGAGTAGTTACAACGGAGAATATCGAGCAAGCAGTGGAACGTGCTGGAACTAAAGCAGGGAATAAAGGTTCTGATGCAGCAATGAGCGCTATAGAAATGGCTAACTTATTTAAATTAATTAATAATGATTAAAAGAATAAGTTTAAAAGGAGCTGTTAATCATTCACTCACTAGTGCTTTTTAAGTTGCAAAGATAAAAATTGAAAATTAACAAGGTTTATTTATTAAAATAAGTATGCGTTTAAATTGTCAGCCAGCACTTTTTAGTTACAGTCGCTTGAGAGAATTTCCTCTAAGTTCTAGGCTAAGTGTTGGCTGCTTTTTAAACTTTCTTAATTAACTAGTTTGGTAATGATAATTTATAAAAGATGATGAGGTCGGGACAAAAGCGTTTAGGATTTGAGCGCGGGGCCCCAACACAGAGAAACTGATAATTCAGTTTCTACAAGCACAGCGAGTTGGGGTGGGGCCCCAACAAAGAGAAACTGGTAAACCAGTTTCAACAAGCACAGCGAGTTGGGGCGGCCCTATAAAAGCAAAGCCGGAGGCTGGGACATAAATCCCAGCCTCTTTAACATCTCGGCAGTAGATGACTGATTTGAAAACGCGCTTGTATCAAGCTTTTTTCAATTCTAGTCATCTTTGCCGGGGCGGGACTACGAAATCTTTTTATTCAAATTAGATTTCTGTCCCGCTCCCATTAAAAATATTATTACTTATTGAATATTCAAACATTTAATAATTTAGATTATTTATCAATCTAGTTATAACTTTCATCTATTTCTTAAACATTTTAGACACTAACCCAGCTATGATACCAAAACCGATGACTGCGCCTGCTATGAAACCAGTCTTTTTAATTGATTCAGGTGAGATGAACTCTTTAAGGGCTAAATTAAGATTCTGTGGTCTTTCAGCTAAACGGCGCATGAAGTAACCGAACCAATCATCTCCGTATGGAACGTACACACAGAAATTGTAACCTTCTTTAGCAATTTGTTCAGCAAGTTCTGTTCTAAAGCCATATAACATTTGGAATTCGAAGCGGTCACGTTCAATATTATTATCTTTAACAAATTGTTTAACATGATTAATAATTTTATCATCGTGTGTGGCTATAGACGTTATATGTTGCGCATTATTTAACCTTTTTTCTAATAAGTGAATATAGTTTTTATCTATATCTTCTTTAGTTTGATAGGCTATCGATTCATCCTCTTTATATGCTCCTTTAACCATTCTTAATCTGAGTTCCGGATATTTATCAACTAGAGCATCAGCTTTATATAGGTATGCTTGTATGACCGTACCAACGTTTTTAAATTCACCTTTGAGGCGATCGATGGTTTGAGTTATTTCAAATAAGCTATCGTATTTTTCTGTATCAATATTAATATGCATATTATTGAATTCATTCGCTTTTAATAGGATTTCGCGTAAATTTTGATATGCTAATTCTAAATCAAATTCTGCACCTAACTGACTTAATTTAACAGACATATGCGCATCACAATTATGGTTGTTGATAGCGTACATCACTTTTAGTATTTCTTGTTTAGCTAATAAAGCCTCACCTTCAGTTTCTACAAATTCACCTAAATTATCTACAGTAACTGTAATACCCTTGTCATTTAGCTGTTGAATCTTATCGATGAGTTGATCGATCGTATTACCAGCAACAACTCTATTCGCGCCTAGAGAAGGCCCCATACTTTTAGCTACCTTATTTAAAAAGGCATTATTAGATATACCTATAAAAAAATTCTTCACCAATGGCATCACAATTCCTCCCATTTCATTAGAAAAATTTACTTTAACTATAGTGTAGCACGAAATTAATAGTTGTGAAATCGTTTACAAATATATAAATTACTTATTTTCTTAATTTTAACTCTATTCACTAAATATACGGTAAGTTAATTTGACTTTAGTTTTTTATATTATATAGATAAAAGTATTTTCATTTTATACCTATAAGAAATAGGATTTAAGCCTATAACAGAGTTCTATCATAACTCTAAATCGACGAGGCAGATACGTAATTCTTTACAAATAAAGAAAGATTGGTCTAGTTGAGCATGTTCTAACTAGAGGTCGGGACAAAAGCGTTTAGGATTTGAGCAGGGGGCCCCAACAAAGGGAAACTGGTAAACCAGTTTCCACAAGCTATGCAAGTTGGGGTGGGGCCCCAACACAAAGAAACTGGTTTATCAGTTTCTACAAGCACAGCAAGTTGGGGTGGGGCCCCAACACAAAGAAACTGGTTTATCAGTTTCCACCAGCAATGCGAGTTGGGGTGGGGCCCCAACAAAGAGAAACTGGTAAACCAGTTTCCACAAGCACAGCGAGTTGGGGCGGGACTACGAAATCTTTTTATTCAAATTAGAGTTCTGTCCCGCTCCCGAATCGTGAGCGTTGTGGTCGACGATCCTGCTTTTAGAATGCCGTTAATCGGTTTCTCAGAGCACAGATACTTTATACTTCAATCTCGACGCTTTTCTATCAATTTTTATATACCGATAAGCAATCTCACTCTATATAAACTTATTAACAGTGATAGTAAAATTTAATTCCAAATAAATTAAGTGCAGGTATCACTACAGTTCAGAATAGAAAGTGTAACACGAAGTTGATACAATAAAGTATAAGAATTACTAAAGAAGGGAATTAGTCTAATGTGGAAGTGGGAAACTGAAGGTGAAGCGAAAGGCGTCATAGTCATTGTACATAATATGTTAGAACATACAGGTCGTTATGCTTATGTGATTACAATGTTACGACGCCAAGGATATCATGTGATTATGGGTGATTTGCCTGGACAGGGACAAACTTCACGTTCAAGCAAAGGGCAAATAGAACGCTTTGATGTGTATCATGAAGCTTTACTTGAATGGGTACGCATAGCATGTGAATATAAATTGCCAACTTATATCTTAGGAGTTGGTTTAGGCGGGCTCATAACACTTAATTTACTCGAAAAGACAGATCTGCCTATTGAAGGTATATTACTCATTGCGCCACTGCTTGAATTTGCCCAAACTAGCAAGACACGTAGAGATAAAATACTTTCGAATTTAGGTAAAGTTTCTAAAGACACTCGCTTTAATATTGGAATAACAGCAGAACAATTAACTCGAAACGAAGAAGTTCGAGAAGAAACAAATGAAGATCAAATGATGTTACAAAAAGTAACTTATCATTGGTACAAAGAGGTCGTTGAGGTGATGAAAGAAACTGTTGAACACTTAAACGACATAAATAGAATCCCTATGTTACTGATGTACGGATCTAAAGATAGTATTGCTGATCATTCTGCAGTGGAAGAAGTAAAGTTAAAAGTAAAAACGCAAGAATTATACTATAAAGTTTGGGAAGGCTTGTATCACGAAGTACATAATGAGCCTGAACGAGATGAAGTGATGCGTTACATATTAGCTTTCTTAAATAACAGTGTAAGTAATGTAGGGTTCATAATTAATGATGAAAACCAAGTAAATTATGATGATTAATAAAAAGAGCTGTAAGTGAATGATTCGTAAGTAAATGATTAGTGTTGAAAAGAATGAGGGGAGCGGGACTACGAAATCTTTTTATTCAAATTAGATTTCTGTCCCGCTCCCCTCTTCGCCCTTTTATTATAAGTTGAAAGGTGTAGACCTCAGGAAGGAGTGTAATTTTCATTCAATAGAATTATACCTGAATAATGACTCAGAAACGTTCATAATCTGATGAGTTTATCAGTCGGGGTCAGCTAGCCATATTGAAACCATTTTAACTTGCCAATTGATCCTCATCGATAGTTTCGCCAATCTCTTCTAAAGTGCTACTTTAAAGGCAATTATCTTGCTTTATGTAGAGATGTTTGTTACCTTAAGTTTGTGAAATAAATCACATAACGAAAGTTTTAAGATAGGAGAGAGTAAGTATGAAAGGTACGAAAGGGAATAAAGTTGTAATTGTTGGCGATGGAGCGGTAGGTTCAAGTTATGCATTTGCTATGGTAACTAAAGGGATTGCTGATGAATTGGTTATCATCGATTTAAATACAGATAAAGTAAAAGGGGATGTACTGGATCTTAATCATGGAGCTCCGTATGCTGATTCTCGAGTAGAGATTAAACCAGGAGAATATCAAGATTGCAATGACGCTGATATCGTAGTAATCACTGCTGGTGCTGCTCAAAAACCAGGTGAGACACGTTTAGACCTCGTTGAAAAAAATACTAAAATTTTTAAATCAATCGTCACACAAATAATGGAAAGCGGGTTTGATGGCATCTTTTTAATTGCTACAAACCCAGTGGATATTCTAACTTATGTTACTTATAAGGTTTCAGGTTTACCTAAGGAACGCGTTATTGGTTCAGGCACGATATTAGATACAGCGCGTTTCAAATATGAATTAGCTGAGGAATTTGGGGTTTCGCCTAGTAGTGTTCATGGCCAAATTATTGGTGAGCACGGAGATTCAGAGCTAGCTGTCTGGTCTCAGGCTAATATAGCTGGGCAACCTCTATTTGACATATTAAAGAGTGATCCAGAAAGAGAAAAAAGAATTGAAGAAATATTTGTTCAAACTCGAGATGCTGCATATGACATCATCCAAGCAAAAGGAGCAACTTATTACGGCATTGCAATGGGACTCCTACATATTACGAGAGCGATATTATTTAATCAGAAGAAAGTACTAACTGTATCAAGTTATTTAGAGGGTGAATTTGGTCAAAATGACGTATACATTGGGGTACCTACTTTAATCACTCGTGAGGGGGCAGAGCGTATCTTCGAATCTCCTCTAAGCGAAGATGAACAGAGCAAGTTTAATACTTCAGCTCAAGTGTTGAAAGATATGCAAGATAAAATCAAATCTCATATAATTGCATAAATCATAGATTACTCTTAAAATGAAACTGAGATTAAATATATATAAAATGTTTAAGTATTCAAATAAATTGTGTGAATGCAAGATAATTAAGCATTTATAAAAGTTGATTGCTTGAAAGGTAACAGTTTTATGTTGTATTTAAAGATTATAAATAGGGAAGGTCTTTATCAAACAGATTCTGTTACCTCATCATTTTATATATATTAACTTTCTTTATCTAATAACTAATGATTGGGGGAGTGTATAATGGGGAACAAGACTGAGCAACAAGTAGAAAAAATCATACAGCTTGACTCTTTATTTGTGGATATTGAGGGCATCTTCAATAATGTTCAAAAGAGTTATGACCTATCTAGAGAAGAGATCTTGATTCTTCTTACTTTGTGGGATAAAGGTTCAATGACCTTAAAAGAAATGGATGATTATGTTCAAATTAAATCTTATAAACGTACACGAACGTACAATGATTTAGTGAATAAAGCTTGGATAATTAAAGAGCGACCTAAAGATGATGAACGCACTGTAATTATTCATTTTAATCCAGAGTGCAATGATCAAAAGCAAGCGTTATTAAGTTTTATCGCAAACGATATTCGAGAAAATAAACAGAAAATGCAATCTAGTCTTAATTCTATTTTAAATTTATAATTTTTGTGCGATAAAAATAAATTTTGTTGTTGCTAATCAAATTACCGTAGGTTGTGCTACAGATAAATAGCAATTAGATGTACGATTAAGTTATTTATTAAAAGTGTTTAATTATTATAACTCTTTTTAATTTAAGATATAACTCGAGGCTGGGACATAATGTAATGTCCCAGCCTCTTTCAGCTTCTTGGCAGTAGATGACTGATTTGAAAACGCGCTTGTATCAAGCTTTTTTTAATTCTAGTCATCCTTGCTGGGGCGGGACAGAAATCTATTTATTCAAATTAGATTTCTGTCCCGCTCCCAATAACTAAAAAACTTCGAGTTTGTCGTAATCATTTACGAGAAATCTCGAAGTTTTAACTTTTTAGGGAGGCCCCGTTTCATCTTAATATTATTGATTTAATAATCACATGGAAGGATCTTTTCAATTTAATACTATTGCTTTTGGCTACAACATCTAACTTGAACATGATGAGTAAAAAGCTATCTTTTTTCAATAGCACAAATAAATGGTGGAGCGTTTCGTTGATTAATGAATTGATATTGAAGAACATGTGCGATTTGTTGATCGAAGTTATGTAAATAATCCAATAGTTTATCTCTTTCGAGCTTTCCACCCTCGTGACCGTGGTAAATCACTAGTACTATAATCCCTTCAGGTGCTAATAAGTCGAAAATAGCCTCAATGGCGGCGATAGTGGAGTCAGGCCGTGTGATAATAGATTTATCACTTTTAGGTAAGTAACCTAAATTAAAGATAGCAGCATCTATATGTCCTTTATGTTTCTCTTCTATATAGTTCGCTATATGTGCATGGCTGTCGCATATTAAACTTACATTATTAAATGCTTCGAGCTTTAAAGCGGTTTGCTCTATAGCTTGTTCTTGGATATCGCTTGCGTAAACATGACCTTGAGTAGTATGTTGCGCTAGGAATAAAGTATCATTACCATTTCCACAAGTGGCATCTATCACTATACTACGTTCATTAATGTGCTGACGAATAAGTGTGTGGGCAAATTCTAGAATACGTTTGAGCTTCATGACTTAACTTTACTTTCGAACTTCTTACCTTGATAAGAATGTCTTCTCGCCAACTCATCATCAATTGCGTTTAATACTTCCCATTTATTTACACTCCACATTGGACCTACCATTAAATCAATGGGGCCATCGCCAGTAATACGGTGAACTATCATTTCAGGGGGTATGACTTCTAATTGATCACATACGAGTTTCGTATACTCATCTTGTGACATAAATTCCAAGAGACCCTTTTCATATTGTTTAACCATTGGTGTCCCCTTAAGAAGATGAAGCAAATGAATCTTAATCCCTTGTACATCCATTTGAGCCACTTCACGAGCGGTTTCCATCATCATTTCGTAATTTTCACCAGGCAAACCATTAATAATATGTGTACAGACGTTAATATTATGCTTTCTCAACTTATTAACGCCTTCATAATATGTCTTCATATCATGTGCACGATTAATTAAATCAGACGTCTTTTGATGGACCGTTTGTAGACCTAATTCTACCCAGAGGTACGTACGCTTATTAAGCTCAGCTAGATATTCCACTACATCATCTGGAAGACAATCTGGTCTAGTACCTATCGACAAACCAACAACGCCGTCTTCTTTTAAAGCTGCCTCGTATTTCTCTTTAAGAACTTCGACAGGCGCATGCGTATTTGTAAAAGCTTGGAAATAAGCTATATATTGACCTTCGTGCCATTTTTCGTGCATTTTATCCTTAATTTCTTGGAATTGCACTTCTATTGGGTCTACACGGTTGCCTGCGAAATCCCCACTACCAGCTGCTGAGCAAAATGTGCATCCTCCATAAGCCACTGTGCCATCTCTATTAGGACAATCAAATCCTCCATCAAGAGCCACTTTAAAAATCTTATGGCCAAATTTATTTTTTAAATGGTAATTCCATGTATGATATCTTTTATTTTCAAATGCGTAAGGGAAAAACTTACCCATGAAACATTGTCCTTTCTTATTCGAGTATCGCTCCAAATTTTAACATATATTTGCTTGGTTCGTGTGTTTAAAGTACCTGAAAGCTTGATTTAAAGGACTTAAAAATCGCTTTAATTGTGTGGTATTTATAAAACTGAGAAGAGGTCGGGACAAAAGCGTTTAGGATGTGAGCAAAACCGAACGATGGGCAAATATGTTTTTTCAAATTTCGTCGAACCTTGAGTACTTTTGTCGACAATACTGCTTTTAAGACGCCGTTCATCGGTTTCAGAGAGCACAGAATTTTTGTGTCTCAACGTCTCGTATATATTAATTACTTGTTCTCATGTTTTATTTTACTTTAAATGCTTGAGTGAATATAATTGTAGAAGTTAAGGAGGGCTAAATATGAAGATGCCTAAAGCAGTGTGGTGGCTAGTAGTCGGCATGGCATTGAATATTACTGGATCCAGCTTTCTATGGCCACTTAACACAATATATATGAAAGAAGAGTTAGGTAAAAGTTTAACATTAGCTGGGATTGTGTTGATGATTAACTCGTTAGGAATGGTTATTGGTAATTTGCTCGGTGGTACATTGTTTGACAAATTAGGTGGTTATCGGACTATTCTTTGCGGAACGATCATTTGTTTAATGAGTACTTCACTTCTTAATTTCTTTCATGGTTGGCCATGGTATGCAGTATGGCTTGTTTGTTTAGGGTTTGGTGGTGGCATGATCGTTCCAGCTATTTACGCTATGGCTGGTGCGATTTGGCCCAAAGGAGGAAGGAAAACTTTTAATGCAATTTACTTGGCTCAAAACATCGGTGTCGCTTTAGGAGCCACAACGAGTGGGTTTATAGCAGAGATGAGTTTTAATTATATCTTCCTTGCAAATCTCATTATGTATGTCCTCTTTGCGCTAGTAGCTGTCACTCAATTTAACGTTAAATTTAATTATAAGGTTAAATCACAACTAAACACAGGGCTATTTACTAAAGAGAACCGGCCGAAAGTTATTGCGCTGATCTTATTGTGCCTCATGTTTGTCATTTGTTGGATAGCCTATATTCAATGGGAAAGTACTATAGCTTCATTTACTCAAGAGCTCGATATTTCAATGACCCAATATAGTGTACTATGGGCTGTAAATGGCCTTATGATTTTAGTAGCACAACCATTAATTAAACCAGTCATCGTACTATTAAGAGGAAATCTCAAGTATCAAATATGTTTAGGTATCGCTATATTTATTTGTTCATTCTTCATCACTAGTTTTGCGCAACATTTTACTATTTTCTTAATAGGAATGATTATTTTAACCGTTGGAGAAATGTTTGTATGGCCAGCTGTCCCTACTATTGCAAACCGTTTAGCCCCGTCTGGCAAAGAAGGTAGTTATCAGGGATATGTTAATTCAGCTTCAACTGTAGGTAAAGCGCTTGGACCATTTATAGGTGGTTTCTTAGTAGATACATTCAATATGCGTATCATGTTTTTAAGTATGATTTTCTTACTGGTTATAGGTATGTTCATTGCCAACTTCTACGATAAAGGTTTAACACATCATTCTTCTTAGTCTAGTGAAACATGATACGACCGGGACAGAAATCTAATTTGAATAAAAAAGATTACTGTCCCGCTCCCTTTCTCTCTAGTCAAAGACCTTTATGTCCCAGACTCATCACCATCCTTGTTTCTAAAACGAAGAATTTTACCATAATAAACTTGAAATCCTTTCAAACAAGAATTAATATATTTAGTGTATCGGAGTAGTAACCTATATGCATTTCTACAGAGAGCTAGGATGGTGAAAAATAGCGTTAATGTAGTAGGTGAACTTACCAGTTTAATTTAATAAAAGCTTTTACATCTCTTACTATTATTGTAATATTGAGTGCACGTTGTGTGAAAAAGGGTGGTACCGCGGCGTAAGTCGTCCCTGAAGTAAATAATAGTTTGAGGTGTTTTTTAGTGAATAGGAGGAGTGCTTGTGAGCTTTAATCACAATGAAATCGAGAAAAAATGGCAAAAGTATTGGGATGAACATGAAACTTTCAAAGCTGATGACAAATTTGGACAGAAGAAGTTTTATGCTTTGGATATGTTTCCCTACCCTTCAGGGGCTGGGCTACACGTAGGTCATCCCGAGGGATATACAGCTACGGATATTATTTCGCGTTATAAACGAATGCAAGGCTATAATGTATTGCACCCTATGGGGTGGGATGCTTTCGGTTTGCCTGCTGAACAATATGCTTTAGATACTGGCAATAATCCTAGAGCTTTCACACAAGAGAATATTGAGACTTTCAAACGTCAAATCAAGGAACTTGGTTTTAGCTATGACTGGAGTAGAGAAGTCAATACAACTGATCCTGAATACTATAAATGGACGCAATGGATTTTTATTCAGTTATATAATCGAGGTTTAGCATATGTAGATGAAGTGGCAGTGAACTGGTGTCCTGAATTAGGAACAGTGCTATCCAATGAAGAAGTGGTAGATGGTGTGTCAGAGCGTGGGGGCCACCCCGTTTATCGTCGTCCGATGAAACAGTGGGTTCTCAAAATAACAGACTATGCTGATAGATTACTTGAAGACCTAGATGATTTGGATTGGCCTGAATCGATCAAAGATATGCAAAGAAATTGGATTGGACGTTCAGAAGGTGCTTCTGTCAGCTTCAATGTTGAAGGCCATGAAGGAGCTCAGGTTGAAGTTTATACTACTCGTCCAGACACTATTTACGGCACAACATTTTTAGTGTTAAGCCCTGAGCATAGTTTAGTTGATCGAATAACTACGGACGAACAGAATGATAAGGTTAAAGCATATCAAGAGGAAGCTGCAAAGAAATCTGACCTTGAGCGCACAGGTCTGTCAAAGGAAAAGACAGGCGTGTTCACTGGTGCTTACGCTGTACATCCTCTATCTGGTCAACGTGTCCCGATATGGATTGCAGACTACGTGCTTTCAACGTACGGTACCGGAGCTGTAATGGCTGTACCTAGTGGAGACCAAAGAGATTTCGAGTTTGCTCAAACATTTAATTTACCTATTGTAGAAGTGATTGAAGGCGGAGATATGACTAAAGAAGCTTATGAGGAAGACGGGCCTCACATCAATTCAGGTGAGTTAGATGGTTTATACACTGAGGAAGCTATTGATAAAGCTATCAATATACTTGAAGAAAAAGGAGCAGGTCAGCGTAAAGTTAATTATAAATTACGAGACTGGCTCTTTAGCCGTCAACGTTATTGGGGAGAACCTATCCCGGTTATTCATTGGGAAGATGGCACGATGTCTACTGTACCAGAAGATGAGCTGCCGTTATTACTGCCAGAAACTGATGAGATCAAACCGTCAGGTAATGGCGAATCACCATTAGCAAATATTGATGAGTTTGTTAATGTAGTAGATCCGGAAACTGGTATGAAAGGTCGTAGAGAGACGAATACCATGCCGCAATGGGCTGGAAGTTGTTGGTATTATTTACGCTATATCGATCCTAATAATGATCAGCAATTAGCAGATCCTGAAAAATTAAAACATTGGCTACCCGTTGACTTATATATTGGTGGGGTAGAACATGCAGTGTTACACTTATTATATTCAAGATTCTGGCATAAAGTGCTCTACGATATTGGGGTAGTTCCTACCAAAGAGCCATTCCAGAAATTATTTAACCAAGGAATGATCCTTGGGGAAGGAAATGAAAAAATGAGTAAGTCGAAAGGTAACGTTATTAATCCTGACGACATAGTTAAGTCCCACGGTGCTGATACGCTTAGACTTTATGAAATGTTTATGGGGCCATTGGATGCTGCTATCGCATGGAGTGAAAAAGGGCTCGACGGCTCTCGTCGTTTCTTAGATCGGATTTGGCGTTTACTCATAAATGAAGATGGTTCAATCTCTCAAAAAGTGGTAAATAACAATAAGGGTGGCTTAGATAAATCTTATAACCAAACTGTTAAGAAAGTAACTGAGGACTTCGACAATTTAAGCTTCAACACTGCAATAAGTCAATTAATGGTATTCATAAATAATAGTTATAAGGCTGAAGAATTATACAAACCTTATATTGAAGGGTTTGTTAAGATGTTAGCACCGATAGCACCACATATAAGTGAAGAGTTGTGGTCACGTCTCGGTCATGAAGACTCTATTACTTATGAATCTTGGCCTACGTACGATGAGTCCCTTTTACAAGATGAAGAAATAGAGATAGTGGTTCAAGTTAACGGTAAATTACGTGCGAAGCTCACTATCTCAAAGGATCTTTCAAAAGATGAGATGGAACAAGTAGCATTGGATAATGAGAATGTCAAAGCTGCAATTGAAGGAAAAGATGTTAAAAAAGTTATTGCAGTACCTCAAAAATTAGTTAATATCGTAGCTAAATAGATGAAAGGAGAAGTAGAAATGGAAAGTATTTCAGTTGATCAGTTAAAAGAAAAAATATTAGATGCTAATCCTGTCAACATTGTAGATGTACGTACTGACGAGGAAACAGCTATGGGTATAATACCTGGCGCTAAGACCATACCGATGGATCAAATTGCAGATAATCTCAATTATTTTGATAAAGATGAAACATACTATATCGTCTGCAGAGTAGGCGGTAGAAGCTCTAAAGTTGTTCAGTATCTAGAATCACAAGGCATTCATGCTGTAAATGTAGAAGGTGGAATGGATGCGTGGGGTGATGAAGGGTTAGAAATAGATAGTATCTAATCATCTCATAAAACCTACGCAAGATGTTCAGTGAGTCTAATAGAACTTAAGCGCTATCGGTCTTTTAATGTGATCCTGATTCCTATAAATATGAAATCTTAATATATTAGCCAGCACTTCTCAGTTCAATTTGCCTTTAGGCATTAGACTAAGTGCTGGCTTTTTGTATATAACTGAAATTGAGATCGTTGAGCGATAAAGCATCATTTGTTGAAAGAGGTTTCTCAGTTAATTAAAGCTAAACTAGCAAGCTTTAAAACACTAATATCGGTCTTTAAATAGAGTGGATTCATAGACATTTTATCTTAAGCAGATGCTCATCTGAAGACGTCATTTAGCTTCAGTGAGTAAATTGGCCTGCATTCCTTCCTGCTACGTATCCAGTAACTAATGCGCTTGTAATGTTATAACCTCCAGTATAGCCGTGAATATCTAATACTTCACCACTGAAGAATAAACCCGGCAATAATTTAGACATCATCGTTTTAGGATTAAGTTCCTTCAAGTGAATGCCTCCACCAGTCACGAAAGCTTTATCTAGTGGAAGTGTACCATTTACTTCAAAGGTGAAGTTCTTTAAATGCTGAGCTAAATTCCTCAATTGCTCGTTCGAAATGTGATGACCTGTAATATCATTTAATATGCCTGCTTGTTCTAGCATAAAGAGTAAATATCGTTCTTCTACTAAACCATGAAGGCTATTCTTTATAGCTTTGTTGGGTGATTTATCTACAAGTTTCTTCAACTTATGGCGTAGCTCTTCTTCATTGATGTCAGGTAAGACATCTAGAGACATATGAACCACTTGCTTTTTTTGATATTTTTGCTCTTTATAAACAAATTGACTACATCTTAAAGCTGCAGGACCACTTATTCCAAAATGGGTAAATATCATATCCATACGATGTGTGACTCTTGGTTTGCCGTTCTTCTTCAATACGGATAATTTGATATTTTTTAAGCTTAAGCCCTTGAGCCTGTTATCTTTAATAAAGGGTTCTGCAGAAGTAATAGGAACTTCAGTGGGAAATAATTCTGTAATCGTATGCCCAAGCCTTTCCGCAAATTTATAACCATCTCCTGTAGATCCAGTTTGAGGTACACTATTGCCACCAGTAGCTATTACAACGGTATGTGCACTGATTACTTTTGAATTGTCTAACGTTAATTTAAAAATATTGTCTTCGTATATAACTGAGTTTACTTGCGTTTCTTCCATAACTTCAACATGTTGTTGCTGAATAGTTTGAGTTAAAGTGTCAACGACGTCTTGTGCTTTATTTGAGACTGGGAACATTCGACCATGATCTTCTTCTTTTAACTTAACACCGCGTGATTCAAAGAAATCAATGATCGATTCATTATCAAATGTTGAAAACGGGCTGTATAAAAATTTACCATTTCCAGGGATGTTTTTAATTATCTCTTCATAGGGAAGGCGATTTGTAACGTTACAGCGCCCTCCTCCTGATATTTTCAGCTTCCGACCTAACCCCTTTTTCTTTTCTATTAATAATACTTTATCATTTAATTGACTTGCTGCGACAGCTGCCATAGAACCACTAGGGCCGCCACCAATTATTACTGTTTGATACATTTTTTGCCTCCAACATTTCTTTCATTCACGTTTTAATTTTTACGTAAGATAGACTGAAAAGCAATGAATAAGCTATAATTAGTAGTTAAGGAAAAGTATGACTTTCCTTTAAAAATGATATCGTTTTGAAAAAAAGACTATATAACGTTATTATGAAATTTACGATTATTAAAGATAAACTTTATTGAAGATAGGAAGATAAGGATGAGTGAAAGTAAAGAACTAGTTAGAGGTACATTTTTGATTACCTTAAGTATATTGATAACCAAAATACTAGGGGTCATTTATAACATTCCGTTCTACCATATCATGGGGGATGAGAAGAATTTAGCACCATTTAGCTATGCCTATACACCGTATAATATCGCTATAGCTGTGGCCACTGCTGGTGTGCCATTAGCCGCCTCAAAATATGTATCTAAATACAATGCATTAGGTGCCTATAAAGTTAGCCAGAAGCTTTACCGGTCAAGTTTCATTGTTATGTCGATAACTGGAATTATAGGTTTCTTAGTTCTATTTGGTTTAGCACCAACTATAGCTCAAATCACCTTAGCTCACGAAAATGGAGCTAAGGGTGGTTGGACGTTAGCAGACATCACATGGATCATTAGAATCATTAGTTTCGTTGTTATCTTTATACCTTTACTTGCTACTTGGCGAGGAGTATTCCAAGGTTATAAATCGATGGGGCCCACAGCAGTCTCTGAGGTGACAGAACAAGTTGCCCGTATATTATTTATATTAATTGGTACATACCTCGTACTTAACGTTTACCATGGTTCTTTATTATTAGCTAATGGTATAGCGACATTTGGGGCAGCAGTAGGAGCGATAATAGGTATCTTCACACTTTGGTATTATTGGCGGAAACGCAAGCATAATATAGAACAACATGTAAAGGATGATCATACTGGTATTGATGTAACATACGCTCACATGTACAAAGAAATCATTTCTTATAGTATCCCATTTGTAATAGTGAGCTTGAACTTTCCTCTATTTAACATCGTAGATCAGTTTACTCATAACTATGCATTGGGGCTAGCCGGAGTACCTCAGCGTTTACATGATGCTTTCTTTACCATGTTGAATTTTACGACTAACAAAATAGTGATGATTCCAACTTCTCTAGCATCAGGTTTTGCTGTTAGTTTAATTCCTTTCATAACTAAGACCTTTGCATCAGGAGATATGAAAGAGATGCATCGTCAGATTCGCACTTCATTAGGAGTGTTAATGTTTATTACAGTGCCAGCAAGCTTAGGGATTATGGCGCTAGCTTTACCTTTATACACTGTATTCTATAAGTATCAACTCGATGGCAGTTTATTGTTATTCTACTATGCACCTGTTGCAATTCTGATTGCTCTGTTAAGCGTGACTGCGTCCATGCTTCAAGGAATCGATAAACAGAAGCTGACTGTGTTTATCATTCTTGCGGCTGTAGTCATTAAATTAGTGCTGAATATTCCAATGATTATGCTATTCCATACTGCAGGCGCTATACTAACTACAGGAATTGCACTGTTGTTTGCGAACATATGTAATCTAATTGTATTAAAGGTTTATGCAAAGTACGACTTTAAAGAAACTTGGATTCACTTTGGTAAAATATTTATATATGGGTTTATTATGATGATTGGTGTGGAATTAGTGTTTCTCATACTACAAACTTTCCTAACGCCAGTTAATAAAGTTAATTCACTTATCATTTTAGTTACGGGTGTAATTGTAGGCGCTTTAATTTATGGTATAATCACGATTAAAACTAAACTTGCTGATGAGTTCTTAGGAGATATTCCTAAGAAAATTCGTGGAAAAATAGGTATTTTAAAATGAGAATAGATAAATATCTAGCTCAAATGGGACAAGGAACTCGTTCTGAAGTGAAACAATTACTTAAAAAAGGTAAAGTACAAGTGAATGGTGTAGTTGAGAAGTCACCTAAAACCCACGTTAACGTCGATCAAGATCAAATTGAATGTCAAGGTAAACTCATAAGATATGTAGATAAAATATATATTATGTTGAATAAACCTAAAGGCTTCGTCTCAGCTACTAAAGATGATATTAACGATACTGTTATAGATTTAATTTCTGAATATAATTATTTAGATATCTTTCCGGTAGGGAGATTAGATAAGGATACTGAAGGTTTGTTACTTATAACTAATGATGGGCAATTCACTCATGATTTAATGAGCCCTAAGAAACATATTTCTAAGACTTATGAAGTAACAGCACAAAAAAATATTACTTCACATGACATAGATAGGTTCAAATCGGGTATAGAATTAACTGATGGTGTTACTAAACCTGCTGTATTGAAAAAATGTGAGACTTCCAACAAATCACTTGTAACTTTATTTGAAGGAAGGTATCATCAAATAAAACGCATGTTTCACGCTATAGATAATGAGGTTATAGAGTTGAAACGTATTGCTATTGGAGGTTTATCCCTCGACGAAGGTTTAGCTCCAGGTGAGTATCGCCAATTAACTCTTGAAGAAATAGAGTTATTAACAAACAAAGAAAAAGAGGTGTAATTATGTCTAAATTTCTTAAAGTTGTATTAGGAATTGGTGGCGTAGCAGCTGCATATCTACTATCTCGTAAAGAAAATAGAGATAAATTAAAAGATGAATACAACAAATACAAAGAAGATCCAGAGGCTTACAAGCAGAATGCTAAAGAAGTTGCTCAAAGTTACAAAGAGAAAGCAAGTTCAGTAGCTAATGATTTGCAAGATAAAGCTGGAGATACTATCGAAGAGGTTAAAAAAGACCCTAAAGCGTACGCTAAGCAAATTAAAGAAGATCCTAAAGGTTTTTTAAATGAACAAAAAGCACGCTTTGCTGATGGTCAAGAGAAGAAAGAGGATCATGTTGAAGAAGCACGCTTTGCTGACGAAGGTGCGGTCGATCCTTCTAACAATCTTCGTGTCGTTTCAGAAGAAGATCTCAAGAACAATAATAACAAACCTAAACAAGATAAAAATAAATAGAATTTCTTGGAAGCGGGACAGAAATCTAATTTGATTAAAGAGATTTCGTAGTCTCGCCCCGGCAAAGATGACTAGAATTGAAAAAAGCTTGATACAAGCGCGTTTTCAAATCAGTCATCTATTGCCGAAATGTTGAAGAGGCTGGGATTTATGTCCCAGCCTCTTTTTTAGTTAATCAATCTTTTAGGAGAAGGAGGATAATAAATATTAAGATAAATTTTATTTGTAATATTTAAACTATTCAAACTTTATGGGTTAAATTATTCCTTTAGACTGTTGTTTCACTGCACAATGATGTACAATAAAGAGAAATTCAGTTTTAAGAAAGAAGTTGATTAGTAATGTGGAAAGAGAAAGTCCAAGCATACGAAGATCAAATTATTGAAGATCTTAAAGGATTACTTTCAATAGAGAGTGTACGAGATGATTCACAAGCTTCAAAAGAGCATCCAGTGGGTCCAGGTCCTCGACAAGCATTGGATTATATCTACGACTTAGCTAAGAGAGATGGGCTAACAACTCACGATGTGGATCATATTGCTGGTCGAGTAGAAGCAGGGGCTGGGGATGAGCTTTTTGGTATTTTGTGTCACGTAGATGTGGTGCCTGCAGGAGATGGATGGGACAGTTCGCCTTTTGAACCTGTAGTAACCGAAGATCGCATTATAGCTCGTGGTACTCTAGATGATAAAGGACCAACAATTGCCGCATATTATGCGGTCAAGATATTAAACGAGATGAATGTTGATTGGAAGAAACGTATACATATCATTATAGGTACCGATGAAGAGTCTGATTGGAAATGTACTGATCGCTATTTTGAAACTGAGGAAATGCCTCAAATTGGCTTTGCACCTGATGCTGAATTCCCAGCTATTCACGGCGAAAAAGGGATTAGCACGTTTGACTTAGTGCAAAATTACAAAGGTGAAGACGTGGATGAGCCTGAATATGAACTATATACTTTTTATTCAGGTCAAAGATACAATATGGTGCCTGATGAGGCTGAAGCTCAAATCTCTGTAAAAGAAAATATGACTGATGTCATACAAAATTTTGAACAATTTTTAACTGACAACGAATTGGAAGGTTCAAACTTTGTGGACAGCGGTATTTTACATTTAAAAGTTGAAGGTAAGGCTGTGCACGGTATGGATCCATCAATTGGAACAAATGCCGGATTATATTTATTAAACTTTTTAGCTTCGCTCAATTTGGATAAAACAGCAACTAATTTTGTTCAAATTAGTGAGAAGTTCTTGTTTGACTCTCATTTTGGTGAAAAAATGGGTATGAAATTCCATACAGAAACTATGGGCGATGTTACTACTAATACAGGTGTGATCACTTATCATAAAGATGAAGGTGGTAAGTTTGGTATAAATCTCCGCTACCCAGAAGGATTTGAATTTGAAAAGTCTCTATCTCGGTTCGAAAATGAAATTAAAGCATTAGGTTTTAAATTAAAAGTGGGTAAAGTACAACCACCTCATTACGTAGATAAGGATGATCCATTTGTTCAAAAACTAATTAAAGCATATCGAAACCAAACGAATGATAACTCTGAACCTTATACCATAGGTGGCGGTACATATGCTCGTAACCTAGATAAAGGTGTGGCCTTTGGTGCGATGTTCCCTGAGTCAGAAGATCTGATGCATCAGAAAAATGAATATATTACTAAAGATCAGTTGTTTAGAGCAACTAGCATTTATTTAGAAGCACTTTATTCTATTTGCGTGGAGGAGTAAACGATGACAAAAGTATTAATCAATGAACAACTAGTTGAAGAGAAGGATGCAACTATCCAGTACAACGATCGAGGCTTCGTATTTGGGGATGGCATTTATGAGTACCTTCGCGTTTATAATAATAAAATTTTTACAGCACAAGAACATTTTGAGCGTTTATTACGCAGCGCCAGAGAAATTCAGCTAGACGTTAATCATACTGTAGACTCTTTAACGGAGCTTGCCAAGGAGTTAGTAGCTGTTAATAAAGTGGTTAATGGCGGTATTTACTTGCAAATCACACGTGGTTCAGCCCCGCGTGATCATCGTTTTCCATCTCCCGACATACAACCAACCTTAATGGGTTTTACTAAGAGTTACGGTAGACCTTTTAAAGAGATGGATCAAGGTATATATGCTGTCACTACTGAAGATATTCGTTGGTTAAGATGCGATATAAAAAGCCTGAACTTACTAGGGAATGTATTGGCTAGGGAATACGCTGAGAAATATAACGCAAGTGAAGCAATTCAACATCGTGACGGCATTGTTACAGAAGGTTCAGCAAGTAATGCGTACGCTGTAAAGGATGGCGTCATTTACACCCATCCAACTAACAACTATATTCTGAATGGTATCACTCGTCAGGTTATTAAGTGGATATGCAAAGATGAGAACATTCCATTCAAAGAAGAAACGTTTTCATTAGAATTTTTAAAAAGTGCTGATGAAATTATCATATCTAATACATCTATCGAGGTAATGGGCGTGACAAAGCTCGATGGGGAACAAGTAGGAGATGGTCAAGTCGGACCTATTACTAAACAACTGCAAACTTGTTTTAATCACTATATCGATACAAAATGTGTTTAAGACTGGTAAGCGCTTACTCATTGTAAACTAAGGGATGAATTATGCTATCATTTCTAATGTGAGTGCAGTGAGGGAGCGGGACAGAAATCTAATTTGAATAAAAAGATTTCGTAGTCCCGCCCCGGCAAGGATGACTAGAATTGAAAAAAGCTTGATACAAGCGCATTTTTAAATCAGTCATCTACTGCCGAGATGTTGAAGGGAGCGGGACAGAAATCTAATTTGAATAAAAAGATTTCGTAGTCCCGCCCCGGCAAGGATGACTAGAATTGAAAAAAGCTTGATACAAGCGCGTTTTCAAATCAGTCATCTACTGC